>JAJYPN010000030.1 GCA_021795395.1 Pseudomonadota bacterium
CTGCCGCATCTCGCGGTGGTCGGCATCGATTGCCATATCGGTTCGCAATTGACCGACATCAGTCCGTTTGCCGACGCGCTCGCTCGTGTGCTGGCCTTGGTTGACGCACTGGCTGCCGAGGGCATTTCCTTGCAGCATCTGGATTTGGGAGGCGGTTTGGGCATCCGTTATCGGGACGAGATTCTGCCGTCGGTAGCGGATTATATCGGCGCTGTGACCCAAGGTCTGAATGGTCGTGAGCTCACGATTTTATTGGAACCCGGCCGTGCATTGGTAGGGAACGCCGGGGTATTGCTCACCCAGGTCGAATATCTCAAGCCGGGGCCGGAAAAAAACTTCGCCATCGTCGATGCCGCCATGAACGATTTGATTCGTCCGGCATTATACGATGCGTATCACGCCATAGTTCCGGTCAATCAGCGAGAGGGAGAGGGTCAGTTATACGAAATCGTCGGGCCAGTCTGCGAAACGGGCGATTTCCTCGGGCACGAGCGTGCGTTGACGCTGTCCGAAGGCGATTTGCTGGTGATCAAATCCGCCGGCGCTTACGGCATGTCGATGAGCTCCAACTATAATACCCGGCCACGCGCCGCCGAGGTCATGATGATAAACGGTTCGGCAATATTGATACGGCAACGCGAAACGGTGGCAGAACTGCTTGCTTTGGAACGCGTATTAACCTAATATATCGATTAATACTACCAGTTACTCAGGTTAAGTATTACCACAACAAATAATACATAATGTCAGGAAAAAATCCTCCTTTATGCAGTTTGTTGCCCCTGCTATATGCGACCAATCGAATATTACAATATTAGGAGGAAACGTGAATTCATATCCAACCCAATTGGACTGTGCGGCCGTCAAGCTATTTCGTTATTGTTGTCGGCGGCTGTTTGGCGTTAAACCATTTATTATTTATACCCTCTTGCTGACGACTGCCCTGCTGTCGGTCAATGCTCGGGCAGTACCGGCATTCGCCCGGCAGACGGGACAAAACTGTCTGGCCTGTCATGCCGGCGGCCAGTTCCCGGAGCTGACTCCTTACGGAAGATTGTTCAAACTGACCGGATATACCATCGGGAAACGCTCGATCCCGTTGGCGGTAATGGGCGTTTTCGGTGCCAGCACGGTAAAGGGAGCGCCAACGACGGGAGCGGGTCATACTGCGAACGATGGTACGTTGACTTTCGATACCGGCAGTCTGTTCGTGGCAGGAAAAATCACCGATAAATCCGGTTTGTTTGCCCAGATTACTTATGATAATTATGCGGGCGATACCAGCGCCTCTGGTCATGTATTTTCGGATAACACCGATTTTCGTTACGCTGACCGTATCATCGACACCAGCCAAGACCTGATCTATGGCTTCGATCTCAATAACAATCCCGGAGTACAAGACGTGTGGAACAGTACGCCTGCCTGGGGCTATAACGTCGTTCCCATCAGTACCGGTTTCGGTTCGGCTGTTGGTCCATTGATCAATGGCACGCTGGCTTCGCAGGTGGCGGGAACGGGAGCTTACCTATATTGGGACAAAACCGTCTACGCGGAAATCAGCGGTTATCGTACCGGCGACGGCGTGTATTCCTTCATGACGCAGGGCAATGGTCAGCAGATTTATATCAAGGGTGAAAATCCCTATTTGCGACTGGCTTTGACGCACGAATGGGGCGCTCAGAACGTCATGATCGGTTACTCCTATTTCGACGTCGAGCAATATACCGATCCGACACGGACGCTGACCAATCATTATCGCGACAATACGGTAGATTTCCAGTATCAATATCTGCTCGATCCCCATACCTTCACCGCTGAAATCACGCGCACCAATGAAACGGTTAATTACGGCGACGCTGGTGCTCTGCCCGATACGGTCAATTCCCTGCTGGCCAAGGCCTCGTATACATACGAAGCCAAATACGGTGCGGCGCTGTCGTATTTCAATATCAGCAACAGTTCGAACAATATGGTCGGCGGAACCTTGAATCCCATGCTTGCTTCCGCGTCGGAAATGGCCGGACAGGCCGGTACCGAAGGCTGGACGCCGGAAATATTCTGGCTGCCGATACAAAATGTGCGCGTAGGGCTGCAGTACACGATGTTCGACAGGGTTAACGGCGTAGCCAGCGGACTGGGAACCGGTACTTATAACGGAAAGGCCAGCGGCGATAATGCCGTAGTCTTTTATGTCTGGGGCGCATTCGGCAACTGATCAGGGACACCGTGACAGCCGCGGTGTATATCCATGAGTCAACGGTATTGGAGGAAGCAGCATGAAAAGAATCATTATAAGTTTATCTGTATTGGGTGTGGTACTGGTCGCAGCAGGTTGCAATACGACGGAGAGTTCGCGCAATCTTGCGGACCCCATGGTGCCGGGCAAAGTGCTGGCACAACAGGTCTGTTCCAATTGCCATGGCATAGACGGCAATTCCATCAACCCGACCTTCCCCAAGCTGGCTGGGCAGCAAGCCGAATACATCGTTTCGGAATTGAAGGAATTCAAATCGCACGATCGTTCCGATCCGGCGGGATACCAGTATATGTGGGGGATTTCACGGTCATTGACAGATAAGCAGATTACCGAATTGGCGGAATATTTCTCCAGCCAGAAAAATCGCCCGGACAAATCCGATAACGCTAAATTGCTTGCCGAGGGCGAGGATATTTTCAAGCACGGCATACCGGGCGGCCAAACGCCGGCTTGCGCCACATGCCACGGCAAAGATGGAGCGGGCGGCGGAAACGGCGTATTCCCCCGTATTGCGGGGCAGCATGCCGATTACATTGCCAAGCAGCTCTGGGTATTCAAGAATACCAATCAGCGGCCTGACGGTACCTTGATGAAGGTCATTACCAATGGCATTCCCAAGAGCATTACACCCGAGCAGATCAAGGCCGTGTCTCTTTATCTTTCGACCATTTAACGCGCCAGTCGCAGGATACCAAACGGACATCTTCGGATGTCCGTTTGCATTGCGGCTATGCCTGTCATGATCGTCTCAAGGTCATTATCCCTGCGTTCAATTTACTCGGCTGACCACGGATTAAGGCTCTCAAGCTTTTCCGGAATCGACCCGGATTTATGCAGTTGTATATAATTGAAAATGCTGTATCGTATCCGGTTTGGCATCCGCGTTTTTTAATTTATTTCCGGTCAGGTATGCAAATCAAGCTCGCCGCCGCACCCAATGCGACACCACTTTTGAACGTGATCGTTATGATCCTGTTTTTTATGGTGGGATCGCTAACGGCGATTGCTGCCTGGCATTACGGTATGATCTGGCTGCTTTTGATGCTGCCGCTTGCCTGGCGATACAGTCGCGGAGCGGTTTCGGCGTATCTGCTCATGGCCGGATATTTCCTCTTCGGCGCTTACGATTTTCCCCGGGTGTTCGATGTTTTTTTTCATGGCGAACAGGGTTGGGGTATCGTAATCTGGTTATTGCATGGCTTGCTTTTGTCACTGCCTTATGCGCTGTCAAGACGATACGGCGCTTACGGCTTGATGGCTGCATTGCTGGTGACGGTTTTGCCGCCATTGGGAACGATAGGCTGGCTATCACCCCTGCTCGTTGCAGGCGACTTGTTTCCCGGTTTCGGTATCGCGGGTTATGCCGCATGCATGCTGGTTTTTTTCACGATTTCCGATTCGTCGCTGAAAGGTAACGCAAGCCGGAACCTATTGACGGCATTATTGCTGGCTTCGATATATTGCAATGCAACCGCCCCCGTTTTTATCAATAATCGGCTTCCATTGTGGTTCGGTCAGAATACCTATCTCGGCAATTATCCTCAGGATGCGGTGGAAGGATTCGAGCGCCAATTGCGATTGATGAGGCAGGTCGATGCGGCGTTGCGCGATGGGGCGCGATTGATTCTGCTGCCGGAAGCCATCGTCGATCAATGGGTGCCCGCGAGCGAATATTGGTGGGAAAAGGAAATCGATCTTGCAAGGATGAAAAAGGCGACCTTGCTGATTGGCGCTACGCTTTACGAAGGGCGGGGACACTGGATCGATGCTCTCGTTGTCCGAGGAGCCGACACGGGGTTGGTCAGGGCAAGAATCCCCGCGCCGATCGGCATGTGGAACCCGTTTTCAGCTCATACGTTCGATGCCGATATGACCGGCTCCGGAGTGATTCGGTTACAAGGCCGAACGGTGGCCGTTTCCTTATGTTACGAAGATACGCTGGTTTATCCTATGGCGCTTTCTTTTCTTATGGATCATCCGCAGGCGATTCTATCGTCGGCAAACAACTGGTTCGGCGCCGACACCGATGAACCGGCCTTGCAAAAGCTTTCTATCGTTTTGCAGGCACGGTTATATGGGGTTCCCTTGATTCGGGCGCTCAATCTGCCCAGTGGTTCATAACAATGGCGCTTAATCCTATTGTATAGAGGCGAACATACAGATTATTGAGAATGGGTCTAACATGTCGCAAAGGCCTGTTACACTTGGTTGACGTACCGACCTAAACTTACTTATGATTGTAATTTAATTTTCGCCATTTCGTTTATGGAGAAAGCAAGCATGCAAAATAATGCCGAAACAGAGTTGGTAACAAACAAAAGGGCAACAAAAATTTCGCTCCTGAAGCAAACACAGGATGAATTAAAAAACCTCAAACATAAACTGAATTTATCGGACGAGGCGATGGCTAATGCGGTTGGAGTCACGATAACCAAAATGATCGTGATGCTGTATGGCGCGCCAAAGAAAATACCTGCAAAAATATTAAATAAAATCAAAGTATTGGAGGCGCTAAGCGAGGCTCAAACACAAACCGGGAAGAACCGGTCGGATGACATGGCGACCCGAAGTGGTCGAGCTACCGGCAAGACCAGTCCGTTAAGGGAAGATCAACAGGAGCTGATCGCGCTGCAAAAGGCGTTAGGTCTGACTCACGACGATCTTGCCCAGATCGCGGGCATTCCGCGCTCGAGAATGATGACCTACGTGTATGGCCGGACCAAGGCGATTCCCGAGGCCGTATTGGATTCGATAAGGAAGCTGCGCGATGCGCGAGAGGCGGAGGAACATCCGTATCTGATCGAGGCGGTAGAAGAACTCGAAGGGTCATTGCCCGATTTTATTGCCAAATGGCAAAAAAAATTGAATATCGATCCTGAAGACGATATTGAAACCGCAAAGGCGATGGGAATATCTAAATCGACGCTGGTCCGATGGCTGGAAGGAACTTCGGGAACCCGCCCTTCCTTTTTGAGAAAGTGTCTGAGTTCGTTGCATGCGTATGAAAAAAACCGGGCCGCGCAAAAACATAAATCCGTCAGCTGAATGGTTAGTTTCGCAATAAGCGGGCGCCGAATATCTCGAGTACCAGATTACGGACCAGTTCCAGAAAACGGAAATGCAAGTAACGTACTCCCAGGACATATTTTTCCGCATTCGCCCAATCCGAAGGATTGAAATCGGAGAAAGTCCATTCATACAATATGCCGAGATCGCGGTCCTGAACATTGAATTGCAGGCCGTTCCAGGTATTGAGCAAACGCTCTCGCCCGTCGGCATATACCGGGACCGCCAATATTTTGGATACAGGCATGAATATGCCGATGCGCAGGATGGTTCCGGTGGCGAAGATCGAATAATAAAACCTGCTTTCCTCGCCTTCGCCTATAAAATTGGGCGATACTTCCATGACCAGCGAGCCTAATTCCACATTCATCGCCAGTAAGCGCGGCGTCTCGTAATCGGCATCGGCTCCGAACAGCATGTCTATGGTTTGCGGTTCCGTGGTCAGGACTTGAACCATGTTTTCGAAAAAATGCTTGCGGGCTGCCAGAAGATCCAATTTGCTTTGTTCGTATTGAGGTCTGGACATGAAGACCTCAACACGAACTCAATGGCATTAATCGTATGACCATTTCTCTGTGCGTCGTGTAAACGAGAACATTCAAGGCAATTCCTTTCCGATTGAGTCATGAACTCTTTTCTTATATTAGTGGTTACTACTATGGAAGTAAATATCGTCATAGGTAATCCAGAGTATTGAAATCGTTCGTCGCTGGTATTCAATTCCGGTAATAAAATCTTAACTTGTAAAAAATCATAATCAAACATAATATAAATATTAATAAATGATACATTATCATAATATACCACATATCATAAAAGTTAATTAATTGTTTAGATGCCTTTTTTTAATAAAACCGTAATGGGTTGTTCGGTGCTTGGCACGATATGAATTTGAAATAAAAATGATATGAATATTGATACCAATCGATGCTTCGGGTTTTTGATCTTATGTTTGCTTATGACCGGTTTGGCTCATGCGGATTGCTGGGACGATGCCGAGAAGCGTTATTCCGTTTCCAAATATTTATTATTGGCGATAGCTCAATACGAATCCGGTCTTGATCCCAATAGTGTCAACCAGAACAGGAACGGCAGTTACGACATCGGTCTGATGCAGATCAACTCATCCTGGCTGGCTACGTTGAAACCTTACGGAATCAGTGCTGCAAAATTAAAAGATCCATGCGTCAATTTGAATATAGGTGCATGGATCCTGGCAAAAAATTTTTCGGTATACGGCAAGAACTGGCGCGCGGTCGGTGCCTATAACGCTAAAACTGAGTGGAAGAGAGCGTCGTATGCCCGTCATGTTGCTTTTGAATTTCGAAAGATAGCGTTGAAATATGGAATTGATAAGCAGTGATAGAAGCGGCAAAAGTCAAAAATCCCTGGAGGTGTTGCGTGGTGCGTTGCGGCCGATCATCCATTATCTGGATTCACCGGAGATACAGGAAATCATGATCAATCAACCGGGAGAAATCTGGATTGAATCACACGGAAGCATGCATCGAGCGGATGAAAAACTGGCACCGATAGCGGTAGAAATCGCCATCAAGGCTCTTGCTTCCAATAACGAAAAGAAGAAAACGCCCATTATGGATGCACGATTACCCGGGATCAGGGTGGCTGCGGTCATGAGCCCGATAGCCTTGAACGGCCATGCAATGAGTATCCGCAAACACGGTGCGCAACAGATTTCGCTTGCCGATTATGTGGCGGCAGGCGCTTTTATGCCTATGGACGATTATGAAAAGGGCTTGCACGATAATGGCAATGCATCGCGTCCTCATGCGCTCGATGTAAGGCGAGGGGGCGCTGCGCTTCAGGCGTTTTTTACCTGGGCTGTCAGCCACCGGCAAAATATCCTGATATCCGGAGGAACCAGTTCCGGTAAAACTACGCTCACCAATGCGTTATTGGCCGAGATGCCGCCGCATCATCGGGTTATTACGATAGAGGATACCGCCGAACTCAAACTGTCGGTGCCCAATCGGGTGTCGTTCGAAGCCAATAGGGAATTGGCCGTCGATATCCGGTCGCTGGTGAGAGTGTGCCTGCGCTTTCGGCCGGATCGCATCGTGGTCGGCGAAATACGCGGTGCCGAAGCCTACGATCTGGTCGATTCGCTGAATACCGGCCATTCCGGCGGAATTACTACCATCCATGCGGATTCGGCCGAATCGGCGCTCGACCGGCTGGAAAATTTGATGCGCATGTCGCCGGAAGCCACCAATTATCCCAATGAATCGATGCGCCGGCAGATTGCGCAAACATTCCGGTTTATTGTGCAGGCTGCCAATGTTGGCGGCATGCGTGGTCCGGTTCGGGTAGTAGAAGTAACGGGATACGAACAAGGGCAATATCAATTCAATGAATTATTTTCTCGCATACCAAAGGAATAGTTATGAACGCCTTATTTCAGCCATTTTGTTGGATACTCGATAAATATCTTGTCAGTCCTTCGATGATAGGCCTTGTCGTCGCCATTACGCTCGCCGTCGGCATCATTGCCTGGCTGACCGATCTGGGTGGACGAGGTTTTCCGGTAATGACCTTTATGGTCATCGCCATCGGCGCCGGGATATTGCTCGGTATTCCCGTCATCATGCAAGGTATGGGCATGTCATTGCCCTGCACTTGAACGCGGCTGAAGAAAATGCGCCTTAACGTACGCAAAACGCCGGTCGCGACCCGATTGTCCGAAGTCAAAATGCTCGCCGGCGGCGAGTTCAAACTCGTCATGGCCAATGTGGCCTTTGCGTTTGTTGTCATCGCCTTATTGCATATCTGGCAATACGGCGCCATTGCCGTGCTGATTCATCTCACGCTGGTTCTGGCAGCGAAGTCGGACAAGCAGACGCGGGAAATTTATCTGGAATATACCCGCCAGGGAGAACGTTACGTACCCTGGTCCGAACCTGCCTTGCAGAAACGGAATCTCAGGCCCGTGGGGTATGGCCGCAAGGAGGGGGTCTGATCGTGGCATCGGAAGACGTCCGCCCTTATTCCGAATTGGTGCCGTGGATGTGCATGTTCGGTGACGACGATATCGTCGTCAACAAGGACGGCAGTCTGATTGCGTGTTTTGAGCTTATGGGTGTCGATATCGACGCCACGACTTCGGCTGAAGTAACTTATTGTTTACAGGCCTTTGACCATGCTTACGAAACATTCAAGGACGCACCGTCGATATTTTCCTGGATCGTGCACCGGAAAAAAGCCGTATGGTATCCGGAAACCGGTTTCCCGGATCCTTATTCAGAATTCATAGACGAACAGCGAAAAGCGCAGTTCCTTTCCGGCAGAAATTATATCAATCGTCATTACCTGGCGATTACCTGGGAAGCGGAAACCGGTTTGTCGGGATTCGGCCAAAGAATTTCCCTGTACATCGAAAACGGCGATAACCCGGTTTTTGCCACGCTACGCGCAGCGACTTCGTTTATCCGCAGCAATGACGCATTCAAACATACGGCTCAGGAATTACAGGATAGAGCGGACAAGTTCCATGCCTTGATTGCCCGTTATACCGAGCGTTTGGCTGGTCTGGGAGTGCAACGCATGCGCGGCAACGCGCTGCGGGCGTTTTTACGGCGCTGCGTCAATCCTGCCTCCGAACAGGAAGGCGTGGTGGCGATGCCGTTTCTGGATACGCATTTGCCCGATGCCGAACTGAAAATAGAAAGAGAATTACTGGTCTTCGACGACCATACCTACGTTGCCGGAGTTTCCCTGAAAGAGCCGCCGACGCTGACATATCAGGGCATTTTCGACCAGTTGGTCACGATAGACGGCGAAATCGTATTCAGCCAGAATTTCCGTTTCGCCAGCAAAAAACAGGTCGCCAAATATTTGACCGGCATACGACAATACAACGACTTGCTGAAATATTCGCCCTTGACATGGCTTTATCTCGCGTTTAACCGTCATGCAGATGCACGCGCCAATGAAGCGCGGCTGGAAGCGGCCGAATCTGCGCATACCGAAACTACCCGGGTGGAAATGAACGATGCCTATTACGGCTGGTACGCCGCACAGGTAATGGCGATTGGCAGCTCGGCCGACGAAGTCGAACGCATCATCGAGGAAGTCGCGGGGATGATGGAAGTCAATAACCTGACCGCCATCCGGGAAAAAACCCATTTGCTGTCGGCTTTTGCCGGCGGCATACCGGGCATGTCTGCCATGCAGAAACGCTGGTTCATGATGGAAATCATGTCGCTGTCCGATTTGACTCCGGTCAGAACAGTCGATCCCGGCCATAGGGAAAACGCCTATCTGACCGAGCAGAGAAAAAAATATTCACCGGCATTGATCGTGATGAATACCGAATACAGGACGCCTTATTATCTGAATTTTCATGTCGGCGATTTAGGACACGCCCTGATAGTCGGTCCCTCCCGCTCCGGCAAATCGTCGGGTATGAACATTATCATTGCGCAATTCAGAAAATATGCGCCTTCACGGGTCATTATCTTCGATAAGGACCGTTCCTGCCGTATCCCTACCCTATTAATGGGCGGCGACCACATAGAAGTCACAGGCACCCGGAGCATCAAGTGGAATCCGTTGAGCCTGCTCGGCGAAGATGGCGCGCTGGAATGGCTGGCAAGTTGGATAGAAGGCCTGGCGACTTATCGCGGCTATCGTTATACGTCCGACGACGTAAAAGATGTCTGGCGCAGCTTGCAAGGGTTGGCCGCCCAGGATGCCGCTCATTGGACGCTCGGGCACCTGCATTCCATACTCGCGCCCGGGCTGCAGGATGAACTTGATGCCTGGGTTGGTCAGGGACCGCTGGCGCATTATTTCGACAATCAGGAAGATACGTTTTCCATTACGAATTTTTGCTGTATGGAAATGGGCGAAATATTGCAAAAGGAACATGTCGCCCGCGCGTTTATGGATTATGCCTTTTTCAGGATTTATAAAAGCCTGCGGACAGGCAACACCGAAAATGGCGTCGTGCCCACGCTCATCTATATCGAAGAGTGCTGGTTCATGCTGGAAAATCCGTACTTTGAACAGAAAATCCGCGACTGGACCAAAACTTTCGCCAAATTTGCCGCGCAACTGGTCATGGCGACCCAATCGCTGGAAGACCTTGCGGAATCGAAGGTATTCTCGAGTTTGCGCGACAATATCCAGACGCGTATCTATCTGCCCAATAGCAATGCGATGTCCGCGCAATTGTTACCCTTATACGCCGATCAGTTCGGCCTGCATGAAGACCAGATCGCCCAGATCGCGTCGGGCACGCAAAAGCGCGATTATTTCGTACAGCAACCCGGCGTCTTCCGAAAAACCGTCATGACGATCGATAAGGCGTCGCTGGCGATCGTTCGTTCCGATTTATTGGCGCAGTCCGTTTTTCAACGGCATCTGGATTCGAATAAGGCGGACTGGAAGGAAAATTACAGGGAGGAAATGAACCGTGTTATTTAACTATTTACTTAAATTATTGATCGGTGTTCTGGGCATGATCAGTATTGCTCATGCTGTACCGGGAGTCGGCAGCATAGCAGGCTCGGGCGGCGCAACCGAATTTACGCAACTCCTGAATTACGGCCAGCTGGTGTATAGCGGATCGCAGGAGGCGCAAATGGTCGCCAATCAAATCACCGCGCAGATCGATCGCGCCCAGCAATTGATCAATTCCTACAAAAACCTGCTCAACGCGCCGGCCGACCTCATCGCTCAAACCATCGCACCATACCAGGCCATGATCGCGAGCTCCCAGCAATTGCTGAGTTCCGTCAACGGCGTCTACAGTTCCTATAATCAGGCAGCGCATATGCTTCAGGATCGAATCGCCGAAGCCCGGGCTTTGGGCACCGATCCGCAACAGTATCTGACGCTGGAATCGCAACTGGCGGCGCAGAAAGGCGGTATTTATCAGGCCGCTTATCAGCGCGATACGCAAACGCTGCAGGATGTGGTGACCAAATCGCAGGCTCTGAAAAACATGACCGATAAAATACCCAGCACGGGAACTGTAGAGGGGCTCGACAAACTCAATGCCCTGACGGCTATGGTAGCGGGCGAAACGATTGCTTTAAACAAACAGATGGCGGCGGTCAGCGCGCAGAGAAACCAGGAAAAGATGGATCAGGCCAACCAGGAGGTGAGCCAGATCCAGCAGAATTCGGCGCAGGCAAAGTATGCGCAGGAAATCACCGACGCGCAGCAAAAGGCGTTCCAAGCCGCCCGGCAACCTTCCGGCTACAGTCAACAACAGATACGCGCAAATGCGTATAAATCGTTGGGGTTATGAAATTTTTTCTGGGGCTGGCATTTTTTCTGCTGCGCAGTGATCATGCCGGACGCCGCCAGATTATGCGCGAAGCGCTGATATACCGGCACCTGGAGCCTCGCGCAAGAATGGCATATAAGCCACCGGACATTATCAATAAAAGGAAAAGGAGACTGTTCACGCTCGCCATTTTTATGGTAGCTATCGACAGGCCGAACCTGATCGGTGGGTTTTTTTTGATCAATTTCCTTTTTTTGTGCCTGATGCTCGCCAAGCTGCTGATTTATTTATCCCGATAACACTAGGCTGCAATGAAAAATACGCTTGCTGAATATCTGTTTTTGATGCTTTCGATAATGCTGGCTGTCGTTTACGCATCAGGCAGTTTTGCCGCGGATACGCCGTCAACAGTCTCGACTGCTGGAGGAGGCTGGGATACTACGGGAGGGACGCTGCCAAATTTTGCGGCTGGCCCGGTGCAAACCCCGTTCGGAGCACAAGTCAGCGCGGCTTTGAGCGCGATACATACCGCCGGTGCAGCGATGGCGCCCACTTTGCTCCCTACCGGCGAAAAACTGCTTTTCATTTTTTATGCCATTACGTTTACCTGGTATGTCTACGAAGGCATGGCATCGCAGCAACTGGATGTGTTGTTCAAAAAATGGATCAGCCATACGATGATTGCGCTCATTGCGCTGGAAATGTTGTGGGGTTGGGGCGACCCCGGTAACAACGCCCCCGATAAAAGTACGCTGCTGTGGGGCTGGAGCGGTATCGGCATTACCAATTTTTTGATTGCTGGCATGAATTCACTCAGCGATCAATTTGCCCCCGGCGGCGATCCGGCGAACAACATCATTAATGCGTATTATCCCGCCATCCAGGAGCTAATCAATATTGTATTCACCGGTACTGCCAAGTTGAACCAGGATATGGCTGCATGTGGCATCAACCCGCTATGCAAAATGTCCACATTTTTCAACGAGATATCTACATACGCGGTGGCGGCAGGCTTTGCGCTGTTAGGCGCCGGACTGCTTGCGATCGCCATGATCTATGCCTTGTTTTACGCCAATCTGGGCGATTTCATCATTTATGTCGGTTTGGCGGTCGGCCCCATATTTGTCGCTACCCTGGTATTTCCTGCAGCGCAGGGCTTTTTTTCCAAATGGCTGGAGTTCATGATTTCGGGAGGTATGTACAAACTTATCGCGGTGGTGGTCGGCACGCTGTTAGGGAAGATATTGCTCGTAATTGGCACCAGCACTACCGCAATGGTCAATGACAGTGCAACGCTTTGGGTAAATGGAGACACATTCATCGGGTTTGTGCTTACGTGCTTCCTGCTCATATTCTGGAGTTTGTTCGCGTATTTCGTCACCAAGCAAATCCCCCATTTCGTCACCGCGCTGACCGGCGGCGTGAACATACATCTCAACGCCATGAGCAGCCTTGCTCCTTCGCCGCCGGGCAGTCTGCCGAAATTCGGGAATTCCAAAAAAGGGGACTCTTTCGAAACAGCCGAAATCAGGGCGGCAACGGCGATCCGTATGGCGGAAATCAAAGCAGCCAGCGCGGCCAGTACTGCCGCGACGAAAGCGGCGAGTAAGGCCAACTCAGACGCGACCAAAGCGGCCACTGCAGTCAACAAAGCCTCGATCAAAGCGGCTAACGATCTTGAAAAACTCAAACTCAAACAGAGCACGCCCAAACTTCAAAAACCCAGGGATTCAAAACCGCTTAACCCCCAGGATGATACATCTGCTTCGAATGAATGAATTCATTGATCGGATTGCGGTAAATCATCCAGCGTAAAAGCCGGAATGGCCGGCTGAGCCAAGTTGGTTAGTGTTTTGTCGCATTGTGAGCATGCAATAAAAGAACTAATTGAATTGTCTTCAATTTGTAACGCATTTTTCATAGGGACGTCACCTGAATTGAGTATTGTAGTATTTAAATCATTAATTCAGGGGGCGCATTATGCTGGAACAACACGCACTCGCTCAACCTCGAGCACGCAATACCTTATCTGTGTCGCTGGCGCATGATCAGACCGAAATACGCGAAGCGCAACGACTGCGTTACAAGGTATTTGCCGAAGAAATGGGCGCGCAATTGATTTCGCGAGCCAGCGGTATCGATCAGGACGAATTCGATGCAGTTTGCGACCATCTCATCGTACGCGATACCCATAGCGGCGAAGTCGTCGGTACCTACCGCATTTTGCCGCCCGAACGAGCCGCTCAAATTGGCGGTTATTATTCCGAACAGGAATTCGATTTTACGCGGCTGACTTACCTCAAGCCTGGCATGGTGGAGATTGGGCGGTCATGCGTGCATAGCGATTATCGAGGCGGCGCGGTAATTACTTTGCTCTGGTCGGGGCTGGCGGATTATTTACGTTTGCGCGATTACGACTATCTGATCGGTTGTGCCAGCGTCAGTATGAGTGACGGTGGAAATATGGCTGCCAGTTTATACAGAAAATTGAAAAACGAGGTTTTGAGTCCCGTCGAATGGCGAGTGCTTCCGCGTACTGCGCTGCCGCTGGATCGTTTGCGCGATGACATGCCGGTATTGACCCCGCCATTGATCAAGGCGTATTTGCGCGTAGGCGCTTATATCTGCGGCGAACCGGCTTGGGATGCCGAATTCAACTGCGCGGATTTCATGATGCTGCTATCAGTCAAGGAAATGAATCAGCATTATGCTCGACATTTTATGAACAAGGCTTAAAATTTGATGGCTTATATGCGCACAACATATTGATCCGGTAAACTGGGGGGATGAGTGATTCCAATTTTTTCTCCGCGTATGCGCTGCGGCCGATGCGACTGCTGTTTTTGATCGTTTTGATTGTCATAGGGCTATCGATCCTCGCATTCGTTTTTCCGTTTCTCAGGCAAAATCAGCGCCATGACACGGTATTGATCTGGACGCGAGCTTTATTGACAATACTGGGTATCAGGGTGCGAAGTACAGGATTTCCGCCGGACGGACCCGCATTATTGGTGGCAAATCATGTATCCTGGGCGGATCCGTTCTTATTGATGGCACGCCATCCCATGTGCTTTGTAGCCAAGGCGGAAATTCGCGACTGGCCGGTATTGGGCTGGCTGACCGCTCAGGCCGGCACGGTCTTCATTCGCCGCGACCGGTTGCGCGATCTGCTGAACGTATCGCAAGCCTTTATGGCGCAACTGGAAGCCGGTGCCGCAGTAGGCATGTTCCCCGAATCGACGACGTCCGACGGGAAATCGTTGCTGCCATTCAAAACGGCATTGTTTCAGGTGGCAATCAATGCCCGCGCCGATTGTTATCCCATCGCCATCCGCTACGATCATCCGGCTGCGGTGTGGATAGAGGATATGGGCTTGTTATCGGCTGTGTGGAGCGTCATGGCGTTAAAACGTGTTACAGCCCATATACATTATTGCCCGGCCATCCGTTTTCACGGACATGACCGGCATACGCTCGCCCAGGTGAGCGCCACGGCTATCGCCAACGCGTTATGCCTTTCTGTTCCGCGCAATCAATCTGAAATATCTGCCGATCTTCCAGTCTTAATGCGCTAAGTCGGCCGCCCCACAAGCACCCCGTATCGAGGGCGATGCAATCGCTATCCAGATGTAAACCCAGCGCCGACCAATGGCCGAAAACGATAGGCGAACCGGCGCTACGGCGGTTGGGTATCTGAAACCAGGGCAGGCACCCTGCCGGCGGATGCCTTGGGTCGCCTTTGGCCTTGAAATCCATTTCCCCGTCAGGCGTGCAAAACCGCAACCGGGTCATCGCGTTGGTAATGACTCTCAAACGAGCCATTCCGGTCAGATCATTATGCCAGTATGCCGGTTTGTTGCCGTACATCTGTTCCAAAAAAAGTCGATAGTTGTCCGAACTCAATATCGATTGGACCTCGGCAGCCAATTGCAGCGCCTGCGGTATCGTCCACTGCGGCAGCAAGCCCGCGTGTACCAATAGATAGCCGTTGATCTGGACGGCCAGGGGTAATTTTCGCAGCCATTTCAATAATTCTTCGCGATCCGGAGCGGCCAGTATCGCATGCAGCGTATCGCCAGGCAACGGTTCGGTCATCCCTTCCGCCAAGGCCAGCAAATGCAAATCATGGTTGCCCAAAATCGCCTGAATGTCGTTTTCCCGGGCCCATCGCAATACGGCAAGAGAATTGTCGCCACGGTTAACCAGATCGCCGAGCAAATAGATTGTGTCCACCGTTGGATCGAACGCGATATGCGCCAGCATTTCCTGCAACGCTTCAAAACATCCCTGTAAATCGCCTATGGCATAAGTGCTCATAAATTATCCCGATAATGCCGACCGCCAGAGAAGCCAATTTTGACAGGACGGATTTTTTTTGAATTATCGACAGCAACCATAGCAAAATCGTAGTAAGGTATTCCTGGTTCAGTCTAGCAAGATCAGGCTAAATTCTGATTACAGCGTTCAAAATATTACAGGATTCCCTGCATTTATTACCGTTCCTCTGTGATTTTCATGAGGATCGAAGGCGACATGTAACGGTCGGTACCCTTTTA
Source organism: Pseudomonadota bacterium (assembly GCA_021795395.1). Taxonomy (GTDB): domain Bacteria; phylum Pseudomonadota; class Gammaproteobacteria; order Burkholderiales; family Sulfuriferulaceae; genus Sulfuriferula. The sequence continues at coordinate 16,133 of JAJYPN010000030.1, forward strand.
AGGTAAAATAATTATCCGCTCCTATTCTATTTATACCATGTTTTCCCATCTTAACGCCGCGCAGCGCGAAGCAGTCAAGTATCTTGACGGCCCTTTACTGGTTTTAGCGGGAGCCGGATCAGGTAAAACGCGTGTCATTACACAAAAAATAAGCTATCTGGTCGAAGAATGCGGATACTCTCCGCAGCATATCGCTGCGATTACTTTTACCAATAAAGCAGCGCGCGAAATGCAGGAGCGAGTCAGCAGCAAGGATAAGCCTGTCAAGGGTCTGACGATTTGTACCTTCCATGCGCTGGGCGTTCAGATCATGCGACAGGAAGCACACCGGTTGGCGTACAAGCCTCAATTTTCGATACTCGATTCTGCGGATATCGCTCAGATTATCGCAGAAATAATAAAATCTACCGATAAACAGGAGATACGTCGCGCTCAATGGCACCTGAGTACCTGGAAAAATGCGCTGGTTTCACCCGATCTCGCGCTTACTACAGCCGAAACCGACACGGACGCGACGTATGCCAAAATTTATCAACGTTATCAAGATACGCTAAAAGCCTATCAGGCGCTCGATTTCGACGATCTGATCCGGTTGCCCGCCGAATTATTTTCAACGGATGCCGATATGCTGGAAAAATGGCGCAAAAAATTGCGCTATCTGCTTATCGACGAATACCAGGATACCAATGCCTGCCAATATCAGATTGTCAAGCAATTGTGCGGACTGTCGGGAGCGTTTACCGCGGTAGGCGACGACGATCAGGCGATTTACGGCTGGCGGGGCGCGAATGTAAAAAACCTTCAGCAGTTGCACGACGACTATCCGAATTTGAAAGTGATCCAGCTGACGCAAAATTACCGTTCGACGCTGCGCATTTTGCAGGCGGCAAATAGCGTCATCGCAAATAATGCACGCCTGTACGACAAGCGTTTATGGAGCGAACACGGTATGGGCGATCCGCTGCAGGTGCTGGTAGCAAAGGATGAAAATGAAGAGGCGCAAAATGTGGTGATGCGTCTGCTGGCGCATAAATTCGAGCATCGCACACGGTATGGCGATTATGCCGTGTTATATCGCGGCAATCATCAGGCGCGGGTATTTGAACAATTTTTGCGTAACGAGAAAGTGCCTTACGAAATGTCCGGCGGACAGTCATTTTTCGATCGCGCCGAAATCAAGGATATGATTGCGTATATGCGCTTGCTGACCAACAGCGACGACGACCCGGCGTTCATTCGTGCAGCCACCACGCCCAGACGCGGCATCGGAGCGGCAACGCTGGAAAAACTGGGAGAATATGCCGGACAGCGCCGCACCAGCCTGTTTACCGCAGCGTTCGAAATGGGTTTTCAGTCGCGTATTCCGTCAGCCCAACTGGAATCGCTGTTGACGTTCTGCCGTTATATCAATGCATTGGAAGCACGTATCCATAAGACGCCGGCGGGTGAACTGATGGCGGATCTGCTCAAGGATATCGCCTACGAAAATTATCTGTTCGATAGCGAAGAAACGCGCGCGGCGCAGGGAAAATGGAATCATGTACAGGATTTTGTAGGATGGCTAGGTAAAAAAGGCGAAGCGGACGATAAAAACCTGATCGAACTTACGCAGACGATCGCCCTGATTACCTTGCTGGAAAATCGCGACGACGGCGCACTCGATGCGGTACGTCTGTCGACGATACATGCCGCCAAAGGACTGGAATTTGGACATGTGTTTCTGGTGGGCGTCGAGGAGGACATCCTGCCACACCGAGAATCGGTTGAAAACGGTACGCTGGAAGAAGAGCGCCGTCTGATGTATGTGGCGATCACCCGTGCGCAACGCTCATTGACTCTGAGTTACTGTCAGCGCCGCAAACGGGCTGGCGAAATGCAGGTGTGCGAGCCGTCTCGATTCATTTCGGAAATCGCCAACGAGGATATCCGCCGCCCCGACCAGAATAACGATCCCGAATTGCAACGTCGCCAAGGCAATGCCCGACTGGCGCAATTGAAAGCGATGCTGGCGCAGTAAACGGATAAACCAGTTTGCGATGGCGTCGATCTGCTATTTCCGTGCTGTCATCCAGTGTTTGTATCTAGCTGTCCAACTTGATTCGATACATGGGCTGTGTCGAGAGCCGGTTACACCCGCGTAATCCGATGTCCGGTTCAGAATAATTCTATGCGAGCCTCGTAGCGAAAGACGATCAGGCGGTAGAGCTCTTCACCAATCTGTACATGCGTCGATTCACGCCTTTCCAGACTGATCGTATCGCCGCCGCTGGCTGAAAGCGTGCGAAAACCGAAGATATCGTTTTCGATCAGGCTGTCGAGTATTTCACGACATGCTTCGGCATTGAGCCGATGGCCGGTATTATCGACCAGCACGCAGGGTTTGCCATGCTTATTGGTGGTCTGATAATGAATGGCGTCGTCGCGCAAGGGGTTATTTTCGTCGAAGTTCGCATTGGGGTCTACAAAAGAATTGGGATTGTCCATAAACTTGGTGTTTACCTTCAAATAATACCGATGAGTCATTGACGTGGTTAATTTTTTCCAATTATAGTACGAATATGGAGAATGAACTCAATACACTGGAAGGCAAACTCTGCCAATTGCTGGATTTGTGCAGAAATTTACGGGCCGAAAATCAAAAATTACGCCAGCAGGTCGCTATTGCCAACGATCAGAATAAACAACTTGGCGAACGGGTAAGTCATGCTCGCAAAAGAATGGAAATGCTACTGGAAAAAATTCCCGAGGTCGATGTATGAGCCGTGATAATAAAGGAATGGATATTAATATTCTGGGGCGCGAATTTCGTGTCGCGTGCCCCGAAGGCGAACAAGAGGCGTTGCTTGCAGCGGCGCAGTATCTCGATATGAAAATGCGGGAAATTCGCGAACAGGGTAAAGTAATCGGGATAGAACGTATTGCCGTGATGGCGGCATTGAATATGGCCTTCGAATTAAAAAATAAATCCGGGGCAAATAGTGTTGACATCAGTAGCGCGCAGCGTAAAATCAAATCCATGGAAGTCATGATAGATGATGCGATCAGGGCACAGGAGACTCTTTTCGCTGTATCTTCTTCCGAACTTCCGCTTACTTCCGCTTGACCATGTTCCCTGCGGTGTTTGTCTGGATTGCGAATTCTTTGAACCAATAAATTTGCATAGGTCGCGGTTATTGATTAATGCCGTTGTGCGCGTTATTCATTAATGTGCCTGAAGCGTTTGCGCTGCGACCACTTGAACCTCAGGTTCAAGATAGCGTTTCAGACGGCATTTGCGGGGAGCTCCCATTTTGATCCCCACAGGTTATTGGCTGTTCAAGAGAACAAAGTCTTGCCGTGAAACGCTTCCGGTACTTTTTATAGCGACGGCGGTAGCTAATCTGATTGATCTGTCAGGGACCTTTTTTGAACAAAAACCTATTACGCAGCGAATTGCGCCGCCGTCGCCGCGCAATTCCGTATGCAGACCGAATCGCGTTCGCGCAAAAGCTGGTTCGGCATGTAATGCATTCCGGTCTTCTTCTACGCTACCGGCGCATCGGTATCTATCTTGCGCACGGTACTGAAATCAATACGCTCTATCTGTTGAATAAAATGCTGAGCTTACATAAGCAGGTCTATTTGCCGATGTTACCTTACGGGCGCGGGAAAAAACTCTGGTTTAATCGAGTGGAAACGGGATTGCCCTGGGTATTGAACCGGTTCGGCATGGCTGAAAACCGGAGTCGCCGTCCCTTACGGGCTCAAAAACTCGATTTGCTTTTTTTGCCATTACTCGGTTATGACGATCTCGGCTATCGTATCGGGACCGGAGGTGGCTATTACGATGCCAGCCTTAACTATTTATGTCGGCGCAATTACTGGAGGATGCCGTATCTGATAGGTGTCAGCTTTGCTTGTCAACATCTGGAGGATAAATTATTGCCTGATTTCTGGGATATACCGATGAACGCGATATTGACCGAATACGGACTGCATCGTTTTCAGGAGCGTAATAATCGGTTTTGATCAATGGATTTATGAGTTCGGTGCGGTAATCTACGGTAAACCGGATTTGTCCAGCTGTTTATGGCGAATTCGGGATGAATTTATGTGTTTTACCCACACATTGACGTACTGAGGATAACTTTCGTTCATCACGTAATCAAGGATAGGCGTAATAATACAAGTCATTGAATACTATAAGCTATATTTGTTGCATTTTTTTTAATCGGATTAAGAAAAGCCTTTGGCTTTAGGGGCTTTGACTGGTTTTATCGCGGTTACGCACATAATTATCCACAGCATATGTGGGTAACAAAAAAGTCTCTGCGTTATGAATGGATTAGCCTTAAATCTTAATAACCACTCTAGCAAAATGCGCTAACTTTATTCAGCCTGCGTGCATCTGTCCTGTTGCTTGTCCAGACATTTAACCTGCCGGACTCAAAGTATTTTTTGGATACGTCGGTCTGGCAGGTGTCAGGCGTAATACCGCAAGCAGATATGGTGCTCAGGGGACGATAAAATTCAATCCATGTGTAGCTTGAAAATTGATGAATACCGGGGTCAGTACGCCGGTCGTCATGTTGACCGAGGTAATCATGTTTCCTGCGGCAGCATACACCTGGCCGGGCGTAAAGCCGCTGCTGGCGTCAATTCGATAAACGTATCCACTTGAAGTATCGGTGACCAGCATGAACGTGTTGCCGGTGGCTCCTGTCGGCACTGCCGGAACCCAGCGGAAATCGTCGATCGACCAGGAAATTCCGCCGTAGGTCAAGGGCAATATCGAGGTGGTCTGTGTCGTATTGGCCGGATTGATGCTGCTGACATGGATCAGTTCGCCATCCTGCTGGCTGTCGATCCACAAGTCGCCATTCGGATCCAGGGCAGTCGAGTCGGCGTCGGTGGCATTGAGGATGGCGCTGTTGTTGCTGGTCAATTGGGCGGTTCCGTTGGACAGCATGGTGGTCTGCGTGGTCGAGCCGTCGGTGCTCACTACCGGCGTGACGTGGTACGTATTCGATGCGCCGCTGTTCAGGGTGATCACATACTGGATGGCGCCGTTCGTATTGGTGCTGCCTGTCACTGCCTGATTGATGCCGAAGACCGTACCGTTGCCGCAGGTGCCGGTGCCGCACGATGCGCCATTGATCCAGCTGGTGGAATAAGGCAAGGTGGTGGACGGATTGCTCGGGGTCATGGTCGTAGCCGGGGCTGAAGCGCTGACATAGACATGCGTGCCTATGAGTTTCATGTCGTCCAGACCGCCGCCATGCTGTAGCGGTACGTTGCTGGTGGCGGAACTGTTGTTCGGGTCGGCAACCGTAACGGCGGAAACCGATGCCGCATCAGCCGTATAAGTGGTAACGGTAGCCGGGCTGGTGGAAAAATTGATTACGCTCAATTTCGGATTGGCGTCTTCGTCCGAGGTCACCCACAGGGTGTGGTAATCGCTGGTGGTATTTTGCAGCATGCCATCGATATGTCCCGGCACATTGATGGTTTGCAGGATATGGCCATTGAGATCGTATTCGACCACCTGGCCTTGGGCAACGGTACCGCTGGGAGCGCCGGTAGGCACATTACCCATAGGATCGACATTGCTGCGATCCTGATAAGCGATGAATACCGCACTGTCAGGACTGTTGGCGGCGGTTTGCACCGGCACGATATCGTCAGGTTTGCTCGATCCGGTCGGATTGGTTGCAAATACGGAAATAGCGTAGGAACCTGAAGGATTGGTAATATTGTTCGGCACCGGGGTGGCAGCTGGCGGCGGTGTAGGGGCGGCGGGCGGAGCGGTATTGACGGTTCCGGAAGAACTGTTGAAAATGCAGCCGCTCAATGCGGTTATTACTGTCATGGACATCGCCATGGTTAACAGATTTTTTTTCACAAACACTCTCCAGTACAAGTTGAAAACGGTTCAAGGTTTTTGCGGCGACACCAGCAAGTCCGACGAGGAAAGTTCTGGCGACCGCGCAACTCACTGTAGCAGCTGGATGTGTCTGTTTCGTGACGGAAGTTAACCTACATTGTACGGTTGATGCGATTACCGCGATTGATCAGGGGAAGGTTGTGAGGAACCGTTGTGACCCGTATCCTTGATGATGCGCGATCGCGCAGTTGCAAGAGTGGATCTGCTAGCGAGAAGTATGATACGTAACACTCTGGTTGTGCACGGCATCGACCAGGGCAGCGACATTTTCCGGCGGGGTAAATTGCGAAATACCGTGGCCGAGATTGAATACATGGCCGTTGCCTGAGCCGTAGGCAGCCAGAACCTTACCGGCCTCGCTGGCGATCGTGGCGGGGTCGGTGAGCATGACGGCCGGATCGAGATTGCCTTGCAGCGCCACGCGCTCGCCCACGCGTGTTCTGGCGCTCTGGATGTCGGTACTCCAGTCCAGCCCCAGCGCATCGCAACCGGTGGCCGCCATGCTTTCCAGCCAGTTGCCGCCGCCTTTGGTAAACAGGATTACGGGTACGTCGGCATTGTCATGCCTGCGTATCAGGCCGCCGATGATCTGCTGCATGTAAGGCAGCGAAAATTCATGGTAGGCATGGTGCGACAGCGCCCCGCCCCAGGTGTCGAATAGCATAACGGCCTGAGCGCCGGCCTGGATTTGCGCGTTGAGATAGGCGGTCACCGCTTGCGCGTTGACGGAGAGAATGTGATGCAATAAATCGGGCCGCTGATACAGCATTTTCTTGGTGACGGCAAACTCCGTCCCGCCTTCGCCTTCTATCATGTAACACGCCAGGGTAAACGGACTCCCGGAAAATCCGATCAGCGGTACGCTGTTATCGAGCGCGCGGCGTATCTGGCTTACCGCATCGATGACATAGCGCAGATGTTCGACAGGATCGGGCGCGATCAAGGCGCGGATTTCCCATTCTTCGCGTAAAGGGCGCTCGAACTTCGGCCCTTCATTCGGCGCGAAGTACAACCCCAGACCCATTGCGTCGGGAATGGTTAGAATATCCGAGAACAGGATTGCGGCGTCCAGAGGAAAACGCGCCAGCGGTTGCAGCGTGACTTCGGTCGCCAGGTCGGGATTCTTGCACAACGATAAAAAATCTCCGGCACGCGCCCGGGTCTGATTGTATTCGGGTAAATAGCGCCCGGCCTGGCGCATGATCCAGATTGGCGTGTAATCGGTGGGCTGATGAAGCAAGGCGCGGATAAAGGTGTCGTTACGTAGTTTTGCCATGGTTAATCAGCGATGAGGATAAGATAAATTGAATACAAATGCTGTACGACGAGCACGGAATTACCATACGCCAAGATACGACAATATGTTTTTAGCCGCTTCCCGGCCTTCGAACACGGCGGTTACAACCAGATCGGAGCCTCTGACCATATCGCCTCCGGCGAATATTTTAGGATTGGCGGTCTGGAATTTATGCGCATTCCCCCGTGCAAGCACGCGCCCTGCCTCATCGGTTTGAACGCCGATCTCGGCAAACCACGGCGCTGGGCTAGGACGAAAACCGAAGGCAATAATCACGCGATCCGCCGCAACGATTTCTTCCGATCCTTCCACTACCACCGGCGAACGCCGGCCGCGATCGTCAGGCGTTCCCAGCGTGGTCGTCACCATTTTGACGCCTTCCACCTTGCCGTCGCCGACGATTGCGACAGGCTGGCGGTTCCACAGGAACTGTACGCCCTCTTCCCTGGCATTATTGACTTCGCGTTTGGAGCCGGGCATGTTTTTCTGGTCGCGTCGATACGCGCAGGTGACCGAGGTCGCGCCCTGCCGGATGCTGGTGCGGTTGCAGTCCATCGCCGTATCGCCGCCGCCGAGCACTACCACCCGCTGACCCTGCATCGATTCAAAGACGTCGCCGGGCTGTTCAAGACCGAGGCTGTGTTTTGCGTTGGAGACCAGATAAGGCAGAGCTTCGAGTACTCCGGGCAAATCCTCGCCGGGAAATCCGCCGCGCATGTATGTGTAGGTGCCCATGCCCATGAATACGGCATCGTATTCCTGCAATAATTGCCGGATTTCGGCATGGCCGATTTCCTTGCCGAGACGAAATTCCACGCCCATTTCTTCCAGCACCGCGCGGCGGCGGCGTACGACCGATTTTTCCATTTTGAATTCGGGTATGCCGAACGTGAGCAAGCCGCCGATTTCTTCATAGCGGTCGAAGACGACCGCCTTGACGCCATTGCGTACAAGGATATCGGCGCAGCCCAGTCCCGCCGGACCTGCCCCGATTACCGCGACCCGTTTGTCGGTAGCGATGACATGGCTCATGTCGGGTTTCCAGCCGGCGGCAAACGCTTCTTCGGCAATATATTTCTCGATCTGGCCGATATTGACGGCGCCGAATCCATCGTCCAGCGTGCATGCGCCTTCGCACAGACGATCCTGCGGACAGACCCGGCCGCAGACTTCCGGCAGCGAGTTGGTCTGATGCGCGAGATCGGCGGCTTCGAACAATTTGCCTTCGTTTACCAGTTTCAGCCAAGCCGGAATGTAATTATGAACCGGGCATTTCCACTCGCAGTAGGGATTGCCGCATGACAGGCAGCGCCCCGCCTGATCGGCGGCCTGCGCGGGCTTCATGATGGCGTAGATTTCCTTGTATTCCATGCGGCGCACTTCGGCCGGGGTTTTTTCCCCATCCTGTCGCGGAATGTTGATAAACTGAAAAACGTCGGACATTTTATAGTCACCTAACCAAAATAGCTGAATAATGCGCTCTGCGCATTATTTGGCGGGTTAATCTTTTAGCAAGCTGTCGAGGGTAACGGCCTTGGGTTTCACCAGCCAGAACCGGCCGACGATATCGCTGAAGTTATCCAGCATCCACGACGCGCGTTGACTCTCGGTATGCTGCTCGTGCGCTGCTATGCGCTGCTTGAGGAAATGCCGGTATTCGGCAGTCGCTTCGGTATGGATACGCTGTATGTCGATCAGTTCGTTATTGTAGCGATGGGAAAAATCCGCCTGGTCGTCGTATACCAGCGCAAAGCCGCCGGTCATTCCTGCGCCGAAATTGATCCCCGTTTCGCCTAGCACGACCACGCAACCGCCCGTCATATATTCGCAGCAATGATCGCCCACGCCTTCGATGACGGCATACGTCCCCGAATTTCTGACGGCAAAGCGTTCGCCCGCAAGACCAGCTGCGTAAAGTTCGCCGCCGGTTGCGCCATACAGACAGGTATTGCCCATGATCACGGCCTCATGCGTAGCGAAACCGGAATTTTCGGGCGGTCGGATGGCGATCAGTCCGCCCGACATACCTTTGCCCACGTAATCGTTGGCGTCGCCTTCCAGCAGCAAATGCAAGCCGTTATGATTCCATACGCCCAGACTCTGCCCGGCGGAACCGCGTAATGAAAGGGTCAGGCACCCTGCCGGCAAACCCGTTGCGCCATGCACGCGAGCGATTTCACCGGACAGACGCGCGCCGATCGAGCGGTTGACGTTGCGCACCGAATAACTGAGCACTACAGGCGTTTTTGTACGTATGCATTCCTGCGCGTCGCGCAGCATCTGTTCGGCCAGATTGCCTTTGTCGAAAGAAGGATTGGACGCGCTGACGCAAAAGCGCGGTTCGGAATCGGGAATATCGCCCTGGCTCAGCAAGGGCTGCAGGTTGAGACGTACCTGTCGTGGCGTTTCTCCGGCGTAGCGATGCAGCAGATCGACGCGACCGATCAATTCCTCCATGCTGCGCACGCCGAGTTTTGCCATCCATTCGCGGGTTTCCATGGCGACGAAGGTAAAGAAGTTGACGACCATTTCCGGCAAGCCGATGAAATGCTGCTTGCGCAAGCGCTCGTCCTGGGTGGCGACGCCGGTGGCGCAGTTATTAAGATGGCAGATGCGCAGGTATTTGCAGCCCAGCGCGATCATCGGTGCCGTTCCGAAACCGAAACTCTCGGCACCCAGTATCGCCGCCTTGACGACGTCGTGGCCGGTTTTCAGACCGCCGTCGGTCTGCACCCGGACGCGCCCGCGCAAACCGTTGGCGCGCAGCACTTGTTGCGCTTCGGATAGCCCCAGCTCCCACGGCGAACCTGCGTATTTTACGCTGGTGAGCGGAGACGCGCCGGTGCCACCGTCGTAACCGGAAATGGTGATCAGGTCGGCATAGGCCTTGGCAACGCCGGCCGCAACCGTACCGACACCCGGTTCGGCGACCAGCTTGACCGACACCAGCGCCGCCGGATTGACCTGTTTCAGATCGAAAATCAGCTGCGCCAGATCTTCGATGGAATAAATATCGTGGTGCGGCGGCGGCGAAATCAGGGAAATTCCGGGTTTGGCGCAACGCAGCCGCGCTATCGTGGCGGACACCTTGTGCCCAGGTAACTGGCCGCCTTCGCCCGGTTTCGCGCCCTGCGCAATCTTGATTTGCAGGACTTCGGCGTTGACCAGATAGTGCGCCGTGACGCCGAAACGTCCCGAGGCGACCTGCTTGATTTTGGACATTTTCGACGTGCCGTAGCGCGCCGGATCTTCGCCGCCTTCGCCCGAATTGGAGCGACCGCCGATGCGGTTCATGCCTTCGGCCAGCGCTTCGTGCGCTTCGGGTGAGAGGGCGCCGAGCGACATGCCGGCCGAATCGAAGCGCTTGAGGATTTTTTCTACCGACTCGACTTCTTCCAGCGGAATCGGCGCCATATCCCCGCGCAATGCCAGTAAATCCCGCAGCATCGCGATCTGGCGGTCGTTGACCAGATCGGCATATTCCTTGTACAGGGTGTAATCACCCGATTTGACGGCTTTTTGCAATTGCATCACGACATCGGGATGATAAGCGTGGAATTCTTCGCCGAAGATGAATTTCAGCAAGCCGCCCTGCCCGATCGGCCGCATCGGGTTGTAAGCCAGGCGCGCGAGCTGTTTCTGGTCGTCCTCGAAATCGGCGAAATTCGCGCCGGAAATTCGGGATACCGTGCCTTTGAGGCATAAATCGATGACTTCTTCGTGGATGCCGATGGCTTCGAACAATTGCGCGCCGCGATAGCTCGCCACGGTGGAGATTCCCATTTTCGACAGAACCTTGAGCAGTCCCTTGTCGATGCCTTTACGATAATTCGCCAGCGCTTTTTCCGCCTTGACGTCGATGTCGCGCGCATCGACCAGCGCGAGGATGATTTGATACGCCAGATACGGATACACCGCGGTCGCACCGTAACCGATCAAACAGGCGATCTGGTGCGGATCGCGCGCGCTGGCGGTTTCCACCAGCAGATTGCAGTTGCAGCGCAGTCCCGCGCTGATCAGAGCGTGATGCACGGTGCCGACTGCGAACAGGGCGTGTATCGGTAAACGTGTTTTGCCGATTTCGCGGTCAGTAAGCACGATGATGACTTGGCCGTCCTTGACGGCCTTGATCGTATCGGCAGCCAATTGGCGGATTGCCGCCTGCAATGTGGTTTGCGACGGATCGTAGCTGAGTTCCAGACGGATCGAACGATAAGCCGGATCGTTTAACGTGGTCAGATGATTATAGGCGTCGCGCGACAAAACCGGCGACGGCACTTCCAGGCGATGGGCGTGCGCCGGGGTTTCCTCGAACAGATTGCGTTCGGGGCCGAAGCAGGTATTCAGCGACATGACCACCGCTTCGCGGATCGGGTCGATAGGCGGATTGGTGACCTGAGCGAATTGCTGGCGCAGGAAATCGAAAGGTGAACGTATCGTTTGCGACAATACCGCCATCGGCGTATCGTCGCCCATCGAACCAACCGCTTCCTGTCCGTCTTCGGCCAGTACCCGCAAGATCTGGTCGCGCTCTTCGAAACTCACGCCGAACAGTTTCTGATACACCGCCAGACTGGGCGCGTCCATGCGTTCGGTATCGGCGTCTTGAGCCATTCCAAGCTCCAGGCGCTGCGCGCGTTTGAGCCATTCCCGGTACGGGTGCGCGGTCTTGAGTTCGTTTTCAATGTCGGTCGGCAACAGAATCCGTCCGGTTGCGAGGTCGGCGGCGATCATTTGGCCCGGTTTGATGCGACCCTTTTGCACGACTTCGCCGGGCGGATAATCCCACACGCCGATTTCCGAAGCGATGGTGAAATGCCGGTCTTTAGTGACCACGTAACGCGCCGGTCGCAAGCCGTTGCGATCGAGCAGGCAGGCGCCGTAACGGCCATCGGTCAGCACTACGCCGGCAGGACCGTCCCACGGCTCCATATGCATGGAGTTGTATTCGTAGAAAGCGCGCAGGTCCGCGTCCATCTCGGGTACATTCTGCCAGGCCGGCGGAATCAGCATGCGCAGGCTGCGAAACAGTCCCGCGCCGCCCATCACCAGGCCCTCGAGCATATTGTCCATGCTGTACGAGTCCGAACCGTTGCGTGAGACGATAGGCCGGACATCATCCATGTTCGGGATCATCGGCGTTTCGAACTTGCGTTCACGCGCCAGCGACCAGTTGCGGTTGCCCTGCACGGTATTGATTTCGCCGTTGTGCGCAAGATAGCGGAACGGCTGCGCCAGCCGCCATTCCGGCCAGGTATTGGTCGAAAAACGCTGATGGTAAACGGCTAAGGAAGCGGTAAAGCGTTCGTCGTTCAGATCGCGGAAGAAGACCGACAGCGCCGCAGGCATGACCAGGCCTTTGTATAAAATCACATTGCCGGATAAGGTCGGGATATAAAAGGTCTGGTCGGCTTCCAGCGCTTTTTCGGTCAGCCGCCGGGCGATGTAGAGTCTGCGTTCGAATACTCCGGTGTCCATCGCCGCCGGGCAATTGACGAATATCTGCTCGAAATGCGGCAGGGTCGCCAGTGCGTATTCGCCGCACACCGAACTGTCTACCGGCAGTTCGCGGTAGCCCGCCACGGTGAGTCCTTGCGCCGTTAATTGCCGGTTTAACTCGATACGTGCTGCATTTGCCCGCTCGGTATCCTGATTCAGAAACACCAGTCCGGCCGCGTAATGGGCATTCAGCGTGAACCCGCATTCGGCGGCGACCGCGCGTAAAAAACTGTCCGGCTTTTTGAACAAAACTCCACAACCGTCGCCGGATTTGCCGTCGGCGGCGACCGCGCCACGATGCGTCAAGCATGCCAAAGACGAAATGGCCGTACGCACCAGCCAGTGGCTGGGCTGGTCGTCTAACTGCGCCATTAACCCGAAACCGCAACTATCCTGTTCAAAATCAGGGCTGTATAACGTCCCCTGCAACCAGCTTTGTCTGTTCATTGGTAGCGATATAAAAGTAAAAGCGAAATAGGATCGATTTTACTCCGCTTATGCTATATCAGGCAATGCTAAATCGGGTTTGGTGGCGGTTGTAAGGAAAGAGGAGTTTCGAGGGCAGGTCTAACCATCCAACATTCATAATCTAACTAAATACGTGTCTCATCCTAATTAAAAATCATTAACCCATCTTGTAAGCGGTTTGGATTAGCGTCGATTGTCGGTTTTGCCCTTGCCACGACATAAAACCTAAGCAATTAGCGGCAGATTACGTACTGCAGGAAATGCTGCTTACATCGGCAAATTGGCAAAGAGCGTCGCGAGCGGCGAAAGCAGTCCCGCCGCCGCAGATGATGTGGCCGCGCCGACAGCGGAAATTGCTCTCGCAAGTCAAAATTAGCTAGAACCGTAGTGCTTACTCTATCCGCCACGCAATATTTCCTCCCGCCCCGAGCGGAATGATCGCATCGCCGTCCAATTCGATCCGGTCGGGCGGGGTCCAGGGCTGACGGATCAGGCTTATCGTATCGGTGTTGCGTGGCAGGCCGTAAAAATCTGCGCCGAAATGGCTGGCAAACCCTTCGAGTTTGTCGAGTGCGCCTGCCGTTTCGAAGGCTGCTGCGTAAAGTTCGATAGCGGCGTGGGCGGTATAGATGCCGGCGCAGCCGCAGGCCGATTGCTTGGCATTTTGTAGATGCGGTGCGCTATCGGTGCCGAGAAAAAATTTCGGATTGCCGCTAGTGGCGGCGGCGACGAGCGCCAATCGGTGCCTTTCTCGTTTCAGTATAGGAAGGCAGTAATAATGCGGGCGAATGCCGCCCTGGAACATCGCGTTGCGATTGTATAACAGATGGTGCGCGGTGATGGTCGCCGCAATCGTCGGCGCGGCGGCTGCCACGTAGGTGGCGCCATCGGCGGTGGTGATATGTTCGAGTACGATTTTAAGTGCCGGAAAAGCCTGCGCCAGCGGCAGGAGATGGCGTTCGATAAAAACGCTTTCGCGGTCGAAAATATCGACGGCGGGATCGGTGACTTCGCCGTGCAGCAGTAGCGGCAAGCCTTGTTTTTCCATTTCTGCAATTACCGGATACGTCTTGCGCAGTTCGGTTACACCCAGGTCGGAGTTCGTCGTCGCTCCGGCGGGATAGTATTTCACCGCATGCACGATGCCGCTGCTCTTTGCGCGGCCGATTTCGGCGGGGTCGGTGTTGTCGGTGAGATACAGCGTCATCAGCGGTTCGAACCGCATGCCGTCCGGCAATGCCGCAAGTATGCGTGCGCGATACGCTTCGGCATCGCGTGTCGTTCGAATCGGCGGTTTAAGATTGGGCATGACGATGGCGCGACCGAAACGTCGCGCGGTATCGGGCAGTACCTTCCGTAACAAGTCGCCGTCGCGCAGATGTACGTGCCAGTCGTCGGGGCGGATCAGGGTCAGTCGATTCATAAGTCGGTCTTTTGCAAGGTGAGCGCGAGTTTGTAACAGGTGTTCTTTTTGACGCCGGTCAATTTGGCGGCGATGTGCACAGCTTGTCTCAAGGGCAGTTCGTCCATTAAGACGGTTAGCGTATTGCGTAATTCAGCGTGATCGTCCGTATTATCGCCGGCAGCGGCGCCGCCGACTATCAATACGAATTCGCCTTTTTGCCGGTTGGCATCGGCGCTGAGCCATGCTTCGGCTTCCGCCAGCGGCAGGCTGTGAATGGATTCGAACAGTTTGGTCAATTCGCGCGCGAAGGTGACGCGGCGTGTACCTCCCAGTATCCTGGCGAGATCCGCCACGCATTCGACGATGCGGTGCGGCGCTTCGTAAAATACCAGGGTGTAGGGCAACGCCGCCAGAGTTTGCAGGCTGGCTTGTCTATGGTTGGGTTTCGCCGGCAGAAATCCGTAAAACAGCCAGTTCGGCGCGACGATGCCCGACGCCGACAAGGCGCAGATGACGGCGCTGGCGCCCGGTACCGGAATGACGCGGATCGCCGCATCGTGTGCAGCGG
Organism: Pseudomonadota bacterium; assembly: GCA_021795395.1. GTDB lineage: Bacteria > Pseudomonadota > Gammaproteobacteria > Burkholderiales > Sulfuriferulaceae > Sulfuriferula. The sequence continues at coordinate 31,293 of JAJYPN010000030.1, forward strand.
CGATGAGCAGGGTACCCGGGTCGCTGATCGCTGGCGTGCCGGCATCGCTGATGAGGGCGACGTTTTTGCCTGCCAGCAATTCGGCGATCAAATACCGGGAAGCATGTTGTTCGTTGTGTTCGTGCAAGGCGGTAAACCTGGCGGAAATGCCGAGCCGAGCCAGCAATTGTCCGCTATGTCGGGTGTCTTCGGCGGCAATCAGATCTGCCGATTTGAGTGTTTCCAGCGCGCGCTGGGTGATATCGTTCAGATTACCGATAGGTGTTGCAACCACATATAATGAGCCGGGACTCTGCATGTTCTTATTTTAACTCATAATAACTAAAAGTTATGCATGCGGTCTGCGTGAACATTTTTATTTTTCACTTATTGAGGAATGCGTATGGCAAATGGTATCAAGGCGGAACAGCAAGCCGCTGCGTATCTGTTGCGACAAGGGCTGACGTTGCGCGAGCGTAATTTTCGGTGTCGGATGGGAGAAATCGATCTCATTATGTACGAAGGAGCGATGCTGGTATTCGTGGAGGTGAGGCAACGCAGTAGCCTGAAATACGGTGGCGCAATTGCCAGCATAGACCGCCGTAAACAGCAGAAAATAATTCTTGCCGCACAATTTTATTTGGCGCGATTAACAAATTTGCCACCATGCCGGTTCGATGCAGTGCTTATCGAGGGTGATGCCATAAAATGGTTGCGAAATGCGTTTGGAGCTTGAGAGAATGACTTTACTATCAGGCAATAATAAAAGCTTTCTCATTCCGCACATAATCTTTTAATGTTACCACGCGTACAGACGGTGCATTATCAGGGAAACAAAATAGATCGCATCATTAATCCATTTAATGATGAGTTAGATTTCCCCGAAGCAAGGGAATCATTTTTGGTTTCAATTAAGGAGATGAAGATTATGGCTACCAATCAAGGCAACTCGTCCAGTACCCGCGGTGGAACCAGCGAGCAGCATGCTGCAGCGGGCCATCAAAGTCACAAAAACGATAGCGGAAGCCATGGCGGACACAGCAGCCATTCTTCCGGCACGCAAGGCGGCAGCAGCGAGCAGCATGCTGAAGCTGGTCGCCAGAGCCACAAGAATGACAGCAGTTCCGGCAGTAATCATGGCGGACACAGCAGCCATTCTTCCGGCACGCAAGGCGGCAGCAGCGAGCAGCATGCCGAAGCCGGCCGCCAGAGCCATAAGAATGACAGCAGTTCCGGCAGCAGTCATGGCGGAAGTCACGGCAGTCATTCATCCACCCGTGGCGGCACCAGTGAGCAGCATGCCGAAGCCGGCCGCCAGAGCCACAAGAATGACAAGTAATCGTTAGTGCAGTAATGCCGGGTTATTCAATAGCCCGGTAAGTGATTTCCCAACAAAAAATTATCTGGTCTGTCAGCTTGCTGCAATAGCATGCAAGAAATAGGCGAGATTAACCGGTAGTTGCATGGCTGTGGCATAATTATCATATTAATAGTTACAAACAGTGTTTAACCTGCCCCATTGTATGAGTTTAGACAACCATATCATCAAATTGTTTAATGATAGCGCGCGCCTGAAAACCGAAACGGGGCGCGAAATTGCGCCTCGCATAGCGACTGCGGTCATGACGATCAGCCAAAGCTTGCTGGGCGACGGGAAGATTCTTGCTTGCGGCAACGGCGGTTCGGCTGCTGATGCGCAGCATTTCGCCTCGGAACTCGTCAATCGCTTCGAGATGGAAAGACCGGGGCTTGCGGCGATTGCATTGACTACCGACAGCTCGGCGATTACATCGATCGCAAACGATTACGATTTCGGCATGATCTTTTCCAAACAGATCTCGGCACTCGGGCAGGCCGGTGATGTGTTGCTGGCGATATCGACCAGCGGCAATTCGCGCAATGTCCTCGAAGCCGTATCGGCGGCTCATGGCAGAGAAATGCGGGTGGTCGCGTTAACGGGCAACGGCGGCGGCGTTCTGGGCGAATTGCTGGACGAATCGGATGTCCATATTTGCGTGCCGTCGGATGTTACGGCACGGATACAGGAAGTGCATTTGCTTATCATTCATTGTTTGTGCGATGGGATCGACAGGATTATTTTGGGAGTGGAGTAATGCGTAAATTATTGATGCTGGCGTTGGCGGGAGTGACGGTTCTGCCTTTGTTGCAAGGATGCGTACCATTGATTGCGGCGGGTGCCGGCGCGGGAACCATGATGGCGGTAGACCGGCGCAGTTCGGGGGCTTACATCGACGACAAGGAAATCGAATTGCGCGTTGCCAATGATATCGATACCGCATTTCCGGGCGATTACGTACACGTCGACGTCATGAGCTTCAATCGTGCGGTATTGCTGACGGGCGAAGTGCCCGACGAGCAAACCAAACAGAAGGTGGCGGATATTGCGCAAAGGGTAATGGATGTAACGAAAGTCTATAATGAAATCAGGATCGGCCCTCCCACTACCCTGACTATCCGCACCAGTGATGCGTATCTCTCGACTGCGGTTAAAACCCGCTTCCTTGACGCTAAACTTTTCCCCGTATCGGCTGTAAAAGTGACCACTGAAGATGGCGTAGTCTACCTGATGGGTTTCGTTACCCAGCAGGAAGGCGACGATGCGGCGAAGATAGCCAGCACGACGAGCGGCGTCGTGAGCGTGGTGAAACTGTTCGAGTACATAAGCAAGGCGCCCTGATGCCGGAATTCGCCGTGCCTGCATTCGAGGCGAAAATCGTGACCGTAGCGCAACTCGAATCGCAATTGGCGGAGAGACGGCGGCCGCTGGTATTTACCAACGGCTGTTTTGATATCCTGCACCGCGGTCATGTCACCTATCTGGCGCAAGCGCGGGCCTTGGGGGCAATGCTGGTCGTCGGCGTCAACAGCGACGAGTCGGTGCGTCGTCAAGGCAAGGGTGACGACAGGCCGCTCAATGGCTTGGACGATCGTATGGCCGTGCTGGCGGCACTGGCTTGCGTCGATTTTGTCGTGGCGTTTGCCGACGATACGCCGTTAACGCTTATTCGACAGCTGCGTCCGGACATTCTCGTCAAAGGCGGCGATTGGCCGGTGCATGCCATGGTTGGCAGTGCAGACGTAGCAAGCTGGGGCGGCCGGGCCATGTCGATTCCGTTTTTGCATACGGTGTCCACTACAGCGTTGTTGGCGAAAATACGCCGGACGCATCTGGCATGATGGTTCTGTTCACTTTTTGAGGTGCCCTTGAATTATAAAGATTTGCGCGATTTTATCGAGCAACTGGAAAAAATGGGCGAACTCAAGCGGATAGCTGTTCCGGTAGATCCCAAACTCGAAATGACGGAAATCTGTAGCAGGGTATTGAATGCCGGTGGCCCCGCCATCCTGTTCGAAAACCCCATGGGCCATACGATTCCCGTGCTGGCGAATTTGTTCGGTACGCCCCGGCGCGTTGCGCTCGGGATGGGCGAAGAGAGTGTCGAAGCCTTGCGCGAGGTAGGCAAGCTGCTGGCTTTTCTGAAAGAGCCGGAACCGCCTAAAGGCTTGAAAGACGCCTGGGACAAATTGCCGGTTT
>JAJYPN010000007.1 GCA_021795395.1 Pseudomonadota bacterium
GCCATGGACCGCATCATCGCCGAAAGCCCGGCCCTGGCCCAGCTGGTGGAGAATCGCTGGTTGACCATTCTCCAGATTGCCGCGGACGGATCACTGCGCGAACGCCGTCGCGCCGGGGAGTGGCAGAGGGTATAAAAAAAGCATCACCAACCGGTACGGGGAGTATCTATCCCCTTACCGGGAACCGCCACCAGCACCATGGGCGCTGGGGGAAAGTTTTCGATTCCGGTCAAGGATTAACAGAGCCATAACCCGAATGTATTCGCGCGATAATCGCGCAGAATTCTGTTTTTTGTAAGACATTTTTTGAAAGCGTGGCAGAATGATTCATACGCCCGATTGAAGAAAAATGACCTACGAAACAGAGAAACAGCGAGGGCGTGTGTGAATTTATGAAACATGCGGGATAAGTCCAAGCACGCTAAACTGTATAATTTTCAGAAAATCCATGATAAGTTTTAATAAATCTATTTACAGAGGTTCCACCGCGAGCCTGCTCACCCAGCACGGCAAGGAAAAAATTATCGCTCCTTTGCTGGCATCTGCCATTGATTGCCAAGTGATGCGGGTAACTGGCTTCGATACTGACCGGCTCGGCACTTTCACGCGCGACATCCCGCGTCCTGGCACGCAACTTGAGGCGGCGCGAAAAAAAGCACGTCTCGGCATGGATCTGAGGGGGCTGACTCTCGGGCTTGCCAGTGAAGGCAGCTTCGGGGTGGACCCCTACACCGGGATGTTTCCCTGGAACGTGGAAATGGTTGTCTGGATCGACGATACGCTGGGTATCGAAGTAGTCGGCGTGGCCTCGGAAACGACCAATTTCTCCCATCTGCTCACCGTAAACTGGGAGGAGGCCGAGATATTCGCCCGCACGGCAGGTTTTCCCGAGCATGGTTTAATAGTGCGCCCGCAGCACGAAGACGATCCGCGTATCCGCAAAGGCATTGCCGACTGGAAAACGTTGCGCGAAGCCTTTCTCTGGGCTTGTGATGAGGCAGACAATGACTGCGTCTTTCTGGAAACAGACGGACGCGCCCATATGAATCCCACGCGCATGGAGGTCATTGCCCAAGCCACACGGGATCTCGCACACAAACTTTGCACCTTGTGCCCGGTCTGCAACACGCCCGGATTCCAGATCGTGGAACGTGTCCCCGGGCTGCTGTGCGAGGATTGCGGCGCCCCAACACGGGAAGCCCGAGCGGAAATCCACCGTTGCGTCAGATGTGGTCATCAGGTGACGGTGGAGTGTCAGGGGAAAGCCGCGCCAGCAGGCCGTTGCGACTTCTGCAACCCGTGAGGTCGAAGCGGATAGGATGTATCCAAAGAATCGGCCAGTAACCGATACGCCTCGTATCACGTTCAGCCTGCAATCCTGGTATTGCAGGCTTTTTGTTACCCGACGGAAAACAGGCCATCGTTATTTTGACAGCTCTAGATCAGGATTCGATGCCAGTTTACCTATTTGATTTTCATTTCGCTGGCGCTGCGGCTTAGGTAACTGGCATACAGAGACCGCCAATCGGACGGTATATAATATTTTTACTGAGCGGCAGGAACCTGACAATCACATCGGAAGGAAAAAATGGCCTCAATAATCAGTTACCAAAGACCCGATCGCAAACCGGTACAGGCGTATCTGGCCGCACCCGACGATAATGGAAACGCGCCTTCTATCGTAGTGATCCAGGAATGGTGGGGATTGAATGATCAAATCAAGTCGGTTGCCGATAAATTGGCAAAGGCAGGCTACCAGGCTCTGGTGCCGGATTTATATCGAGGCAAATTGGCGCTGGAAGAAAACGAAGCCATACATTTAATGAATGAGCTGAATTTTGAAGATGCAGCAAGTCAGGATATACATGGCGCGGTTCAATATTTAAAAAATACCGGGAGTCGAAAGGTCGGCGTCACCGGCTTTTGCATGGGAGGCGCGTTAACATTGCTTTCCAGCCTGTTTACGCCGGAACTGGATGCGGTGGCGACCTGGTATGGCTACCCCCCACTGGAACATATCGACGCGGCAAAAATTCATGCTCCCATCATGGGCCATTGGGCGATACACGACGATGTCTTCCCTATTCATGGCGTTGACGAACTGGAAAGAAAATTAAGCGCTGCTTCGGTTGCTTTCGAATTTTTCCGTTACGACGCAAAACACGCCTTTGCCAATGAGGAAGCCGACTCCAAGCATCTCGCTTATCTACAGCACAATGCCGAAGCGGCAGAACTGGCATGGGCAAGAACCATGGAATTTTTCAAAAAGCGTCTTTAACTTCCTCCAAAAGAACTTTCGGCAAAAATCCGCTGCCCACTGGATCGCGGCCGGTTAAAAGCCTTGCAGCAGCAGGTCCAGCGCACTAACGATTTCATTGTGGCGGCTTTCTGCATTCACGACCATTCCTTTCAGGATTTTCGATGGAACAGCGGCCATATATTGAGTAGCCATCGAATAAGACGAACCATCAATTACAAATTGAGGATTCAATGTCTTTGCCGGTTCAGGTGCTTCGGATAAGGGAAGCAAAGGCACGACAATCCGTGTATTAAGATGGTTCAGTATATCGGCCTGAACATCCATAAGATATCCATTACCATCCGGATTGGAATAAATAGCGAATCTGGACATCAGAACATTTTGAATCGCTGCAGCGGAAGGCCATGCTTATCGACATACTCGTTCGAGCTGTCGATGGCTTCCCTGTTTTCCCTGAGCCAGAGTTGAGCGCGCTTTTCGGCAACAGCCCGTGCCAAACCAGCCTCGGCGGCTTGTGAAACATTGATGTGCAATGCTTTGGCTTCTGCAACCAGAATCTCGGCCAAGGAAACATTGGTGGCTTTTTTCGCCGCCCTTGCGTAATAATTTGCGCACAACATAAAACCTCCTTTCGTGCATATATAATGTTCGCATTTATGCGCATCTAAGTCAATCCCTGAATGAGACTTCCCTATCAAACCAAATGTTATTGTTTTTTAAAAAAAGAGCCCAAAAAATGGGCTCAGTCTAAAGATTAATGAGATTTGACGGCGATCAGCATCAATCCCAGCTCAACGCCCCGCCGGTCTGATACTCGGTCACCCGCGTTTCGAAGAAATTCTTTTCTTTCTTCAAGTCGATCATTTCGCTCATCCAGGGAAACGGGTTCGACGCATTGGCGTACAATTCGTCCAGCCCAATTTGCTGGCAGCGGCGGTTGGCGATGAAGCGCAGGTACTCTTTGAACATGCTGGCGTTCAAGCCAAGTATGCCGCGCGGCATGGTGTCTTCGGCGTAACGGTATTCCAGTTCCACGCCTTTCTGCATCAGCGCCTTGATTTCCTCGCGGAATTGCGGGGTCCACAAATGCGGGTTTTCCAGTTTGATGGTGTTGATCAGATCGATGCCGAAATTGCAGTGCATGGATTCGTCGCGCAAGATGTACTGGTATTGCTCTGCCGCGCCCGTCATTTTATTCTGCCGTCCCAGCGCCAGTATCTGGACGAAACCGACGTAGAAGAACAAGCCCTCCATGATGCAGGCGAAGACGATCAGCGATTTGAGCAGAGCCTGGTCGTTTTCGTGCGTACCGGTCTTAAACGCCGGGTTGGTCAGGATTTCGATGAATGGGATCAGAAAATCATCCTTGTCGCGTATGCTCGCTATTTCATGGTAGGCATTAAAAATCTCGCCTTCGTCCAACCCCAGGCTTTCCACGATGTACTGATAGGCGTGCGTGTGTATGGCTTCCTCGAACGCCTGGCGCAATAGATACTGGCGGCATTCGGGTGCGGTGATATGGCGATACGTGCCGAGTACAATGTTGTTTGCGGCAAGGCTGTCGGCGGTGACGAAAAATCCCAGGTTGCGCTTGATGATGCGGCGTTCGTCTTCCGTCAGCGCCGTACTGTCCTTCCATTCCGCGATATCGCGGCTCATGTTGATTTCCTGCGGCATCCAGTGATTGGCGCAACCGGATAGATACTTGTCCCACGCCCATTTGTATTTGAATGGCACCAGCTGGTTCACGTCGGCAGTACCGTTGATGATACGCTTGTCTTCGGCGCGCACGCGGCCCGTCGCGACACTATCCGCAACATCGGACGCATCGGGCCGCATGCCGTGCAAGCCCGTTTTTACCGGGATATCCGGTATGACATCTTCAAAATTCAGCATAAAACAAACTCCTTGTTGTGATATCGAATCCTCCGAACTCGTCCGATTTATTGACATGATTCGCAGCTCGGGTCGTCGATGGCGCAGAATTTCATCTCGCTCGCGGCGGCGAACCGGCCTGCGGCGGTCGAAGCGCCGGAACTGACGGCATTGAGCTCGCCGCCCTTGCCGGTGGACTTTTCCGCGCTGGTGGCGCCGAGCGTACGCAAGTAATACGTGGTCTTCAACCCGCGCAGCCACGCCAGCTTGTACGTCTCGTCCAGTTTTTTGCCCGATGCGCCGGCGATATAGATATTCAGACTTTGCGCCTGATCTATCCATTTTTGGCGGCGCGATGCAGCTTCCACTATCCAGCGCGCATCCATTTCGAAAGCCGTGGCGTACAACTGCCGCAGTTCGGCGGGGATGCGGTCGATCCTGGCCAGCGAACCGTCGAAATACTTGATATCTCCTACCATCACTTCGTCCCATAGTTTCAGCGCCTTGAGGTCGCGTACCAGGTATTCGTTGGTCATGGTGAATTCGCCAGACAGATTAGACTTGACGTAAATGTTCTGATACGCCGGTTCTATGCTGGCCGACACGCCGACGATATTCGAGATCGTCGCCGTCGGCGCGATCGCCACGCAGTTGGAATTGCGCATGCCGTATTGTTTGATACGCGCGCGCAACGCGTCCCAGTCCATCGTCGAGGAATCGTCGACTTCCAGGTAGCCGCCGCGCTGCTCGGCCAGAAGCTTGAGCGTATCCTGCGGCAGTATGCCCCGGTCCCACAGCGAACCTTCGAAGCTGGAATAGCGTCCGCGCTCCGCGGCCAGTTCGGTCGACGCCCAATAAGCGTAATAGCACACCGCTTCCGTCGAGCGATCGGCGAATTCGACCGCGGCGTCGGACGCATAAGGCACGCGCATGGCGTGCAGGCTATCCTGGAAACCCATGACTCCCAGTCCCACAGGGCGATGTTTGAGGTTGGAATTGCGCGCCTTGCCGACCGCATAGAAATTCACGTCGATCACGTTATCGAGCATGCGCATGGCGATGCCTATCGTACGCTGCAGTTTGGGCAGATTCAGTTCCTTGCCGCCGCGACCGTCGTCCTGCAAATGGGCGACCAGATTGACCGAGCCCAGATTGCATACCGCAATCTCGGTCTCGGAGGTATTCAGGGTAATCTCGGTACACAGGTTCGAGCTATGAACGACGCCGATATGCTGTTGCGGGCTGCGGATATTGCAGGGATCCTTGAAGGTGATCCAGGGATGGCCGGTCTCGAACAGCATGCTCAGCATCTTGCGCCACAACTGGGCAGCCGGAATGCGCTTGAAAAACTTGATCTCGCCGCTATCGGCACGGGCTTCGTAACGGATATACGCCGCTTCAAAAGCCTTGCCGTACAAATCGTGCAGATCGGGCACGTCGGACGGGCTGAACAATGTCCATTCGGCGTTTTCCATCACCCGGCGCATGAACAGATCAGGAATCCAGTTAGCGGTATTCATGTCGTGGGTGCGGCGACGGTCGTCGCCGGTATTTTTGCGCAATTCGAGGAATTCTTCGATGTCCAGATGCCAGCTTTCCAGATACGCGCACACAGCGCCTTTGCGCTTGCCGCCCTGATTGACCGCCACCGCCGTGTCGTTCACGACTTTCAGAAACGGCACTACGCCCTGCGATTTGCCGTTGGTGCCTTTGATCCGGGCACCCAGCGCGCGCACCGGCGTCCAGTCGTTGCCCAGACCGCCGGCGTATTTCTGCAGCATCGCATTTTCCTTGATCGCCTGGTAAATGCCGTCCAGATCGTCGGATACGGTCGTCAGATAGCACGACGACAGCTGGCTGTGGCACGTGCCGGCATTGAACAGGGTTGGCGTCGAGCTCATGAAGTCGAAACTGGACAGCACGTTATAAAACTCGATCGCGCGCGCTTCGCGGTCGATCTCGTTCAAAGCCAGACCCATCGCGACGCGCATGAAAAACGCTTGGGGCAATTCGATGCGTTTTTCTTCGATATGCAGAAAATACCGGTCGTACAAGGTTTGCAGCCCCAGATAATCGAAACTGAAATCGCGACTGGAGTCCAATGCCTGACCAAGCTGCGCCAGATCGAACTGCGCCAGACGCGCGTCGAGCAATTCGGCCTGGACGCCTTTTTTGATATAGTCGGCAAAATAACCGGGATACACTTCGGTCATTTCCGCCTGCATCGTCACGCGCCCCAATACTTCATGGCGGATGGAACCGAGCAGCAGACGCGCCGTCACAAAGGTATAATCCGGATCCTGCTCGATACCTGCCCGGGCCGCCAGTACCAGCGATTTTTCCACTTCGGCCATCGGCACGCCGTCATACAGGTCGCGCATGGCTGCCTGCAGGATGGCCTCTGCGTCGACGTCGGCGCTCAATCCCTGACAGGCGGTGGCGATCACGGCACGTAAGGCCGCCAGGTCCAGCGGCTTGCGCTGGCCGTTTTCGAGCACGGAAATCGTCTGCTCCGATTTGGTTTCGGCCTTGTGCGCCGCCCGTTCCTGGTTACGTTTTTCCCGATACAGCACGTAAGCGCGCGCAACTTCATGTTCTCCCGAACGCATCAGCGCAAGTTCGACCTGATCCTGAATATCCTCGATATGACAGGTGCCTCCGTGCGGCTGGCGGCGCATCAAGGCCTGCACGACACCTTGCGTCAGCTGTTCGACCAGTTCGCGGATGCGCGCGGAGCCGGCAGCCTGACCGCCGTGCACGGCAATAAACGCCTTGGTCATGGCGATCGCGATTTTTGACGGCTCGAAGCCGACCACGGAGCCGTTGCGACGGATAATCTTGTAGTCATCGAACAGCGTTTGATTGTTTAATTCCGATAAGGTGTCAAACTGCGGTAATACGGTGGATTCTGCAATGGCAGCAGTAACGGTTTGCATGTGGTAGTCTCCTGTTGTTTCGGGAGGAAAGAACTTGCGTTAATCACAAGTTACACACAGATTATACGCGTGTTATACACAACATATAGTATTTTTTCCTCACGATTCACCAATTGTAGTAAAATGAGATCACAATCGCAAGGCTTAAAAAAAAATTTTTACCGCCTGTTTTCGAATCGTTTGGAAATCATCCTGTTGCGAAAATAAACGATAATTATCCATATCAAATGTACCGGGGAATCTGGAATGTCTACCAAAAATACGGCTATCTTGCTGATCAGCTGTCCCGACCGCAAGGGCCTGGTGGCAGCCATCGCCAATTTTCTGTATCGGCATAATGCCAATATTTTGCATGCCGACCAGCATCAGGATGCAGAATTAGGCGTGTTTTTGATGCGCGTTGAATGGGATCTGCAGGATTTCGATCTGAGCCTGGAAGATTTTGAAACAGCATTCCTGCCCATCGCACAGGAGTTCAATATGACATGGCGACTGGCGCATTCGAGCCATCGTCCGCGCATGGCGATTTTTGTGTCGCGTTACGATCATTGTCTGGCGGATTTGCTCTACCGCTATCGGGCCGGAGAACTGAACTGCGACATTCCCATCATCATCAGCAATCATCCCGACACGCATGCGCTGGCCGAAACCTACCGTATTCCTTTTCAGCATATCGCCATCCACAAGGACGGCAAAGAAGAAGCCGAAACTACGCAATTGGCCATTTTACGCCGACTGCATATCGATTTTATCGTGCTGGCGCGCTACATGCAGGTACTGTCGGGAGAGTTCATCCGTCATTATCCCAACCGCATCATCAATATCCATCATTCGTTCTTACCCGCATTCCATGGGGCAAAGCCCTACCATCGGGCTTTCGAACGCGGTGTGAAACTGATCGGCGCTACCAGCCATTACGTCACCGAAGTGCTGGACGACGGCCCGATCATCGAACAGGACGTCACACGCGTCTCGCACCGCGACGATCTGGACGATCTCGTCCGCCGCGGCGCCGATCTGGAAAAAATCGTCCTGTCGCGGGCGGTACGCCTGCATATCGAACATCGGGTATTGCTGTATGCCAACAAGACGGTGGTATTCGATTAAGTAGAGAATAAAAAAAGCCGGATCAATGCCCGTGCACCACTTCTCCGGCCTTAAGCTTGAACGTCGTGCCGCAATAAGGGCACAAGGCCGTGCCTGTCTCGGTCACATCGAGAAAGACGCGCGGATGCGAGTTCCAGGCGATCATTTCGGGGGTCGGGCAATGCAGCGGTAAATCGGCGGCGGTCACTTCTATGCAACGTTGTTTATTATCGTGCGGAATCATCATCGCCCCTTACACATAACTTAACCAATCCGCATGCCTGGCGTCGCGGCCGTGCACGCAGTCGAAATACATGGTTTGCAATTCCGTGGTGACCGGCCCGCGTTTTCCCTCGCCGATGACGCGATTATCCAGCTCGCGGATCGGCGTCACCTCAGCGGCCGTGCCGGTAAAAAACGCTTCATCGGCACCGTATACTTCGTCGCGGGTAATGCGCTTCTCTATGACCCGCAAGCCGATGTCGCCGGCAAGCTGTACGATACTGTCGCGGGTGATGCCTTCGAGCGCGCTGGTCAGATCGGGAGTATACAGCGTGCCGTTGCGTACGATAAATATGTTCTCGCCGGAACCTTCCGCAACGAAGCCGTCGACATCCAGCAGCAGCGCTTCTTCGTAGCCGTCCTGCGCCGCTTCCTGATGAGCGAGTATCGAATTCATGTAGTTGCCGTTGGCCTTGGCTTTGCACATCGTCACATTGACATGATGCCGGGCAAAGGAAGCAGTTTTGACGCGTATGCCGCGCTCCAATGCATCGGCGCCCATGTACGCGCCCCACGTCCAGGCGGCAACGATGACGTGACTGGACAGAATCTTCGCCGATATGCCCATCGCTTCGGCACCGTAAAATACCATCGGGCGCAAATACGCCGATTCGAGGTGATTGTCCCGCACTACCGCCTTTTGTGCAGCGGTCAGCGCTGCCTTGTCGAAGGGCATTTTCATGCCCAGAATATGGGCGGAGCGAAACAAGCGATCGGTATGTTCCCCGAGACGGAAAATGGCGGTTCCCTGCTCGGTTTTATACGCGCGCACGCCTTCGAATACACCCATGCCGTAATGCAGCGTATGCGTCAAAACATGCGTGGTGGCATCGCGCCACGGTACCATTTTACCATCGTACCAGATCAAACCGTCGCGATCGGACATAGACATTGCTTTTTACTCCAGAAACTATAAATTGAATGAATTCGAAATTGTAACCGAAATTTGCGCTTGCAGCCGTGCATTTGCCGCGCGAGCATCGATTCCTGATCAGGATCTGTCCCGTTATCGGCAAGCGCTCAGACCGAAACCTTGATTCTGGCCGGACCCGCCGTCATTTCGCCGATTACCGCCGCATGCACGAAGCCTTCGCGGGCAAACTGCTCCAGCACCGCCTCCACCGATGCGTCGTCGCACGCGACCAGCAAACCGCCGGAAGTTTGAGGATCGCTCAAAAGCGCCTGCTGTATGGGTGTCGATGACGCGGGCAAATCGACCGCATGACCGTAACTGGCCCAGTTGCGCCCCGAAGCGCCGGTCACAAAGCCACTTTTGGCGAGCTGCCGGACATTCGGCAGAATCGGAACGTGCGCCATATCGATCCGGGCACCCAGACCGGCGCCGCGCGCCATTTCCAGCAAATGCCCCAGCAAACCGAAACCGGTGACGTCAGTCATCGCATGGACTCCCGGCATATCGGACAAGGCGATGCCGGGCGTATTGAGTCGCGTCGTATTTTCCACCATCGCGGCATAGCCGGCCGCATCGAGCGCGCCTTTTTTCAAGGCAGCCGACATGATGCCGACGCCGAGCGGCTTGCCGAGTATCAATTTATCGCCGGCTCGGGCATACGCATTGCGTTTTACCTTCGACGGATGCACCAGACCCATCACTACCAGGCCGTAAATCGGTTCCATCGAATCGATCGTATGACCGCCGGCAATCGGGATGCGCGCTTCGGCGCAGATCGATTCGCCGCCCTGGATGATCCGGCCGATGATATCGACCGGCAATTTGTCGATCGGCATGCCCACCAATGCCAGCGCCATGATCGGCGTGCCACCCATCGCATAGACATCGGAAATGGCGTTGGTCGCGGCGATCCGGCCGAAATCGTAGGGATCGTCGACGATGGGCATGAAGAAATCCGTCGTCGCGATCAGCGCCTGCTCGTCGTTGAGCTGATAGACGGCGGCATCGTCGGACGTTTCGATCCCGACCAGCAAGGCTTGGGGAACCGGAAACCCGGCAGAATTTTTCAGGATTTCGGCGAGTACCCCCGGCGCGATTTTACAGCCGCAGCCGCCGCCGTGCGAGAAAGAAGTCAATTTGATGTTGTCGTGTTGAAGTACGTTCATGTATATCCTTTATCTTTCATCGAAACGGTCCGGAAATATCCGGTGCCGCATTACGTGCATCGATTGAATTGTCCATCAATTTCAATACCGCCGTCCGTTCCCGTTCCGGCATAAACAAATGGGCGCGAGCTGCGCACTGCGCCTGCAACCAAGCATAAAACGCATTATCGGTCGCCGCCGACTCGATCAGGCGCGCTAACGCCAGACTGTCGCCGAGCGGAAAATAACCTGCGTAATCGGCACCCAGCATGCCGCGATTTCCAGGAATGTCGCTGGCCAGGACCGGTACGCCGCTGGTAACGGCTTCGATAATAACATTGGCGCCACCTTCCATGACAGACGCAATGATCATCAGATGGCTACGTTTCAAACGCTGCCGGGTCAGCGCGCGGGGCAAATGCCCCAGCCAGCGATAATGCGGATGTGCATCGTGAGTACCTCGGGCATGAAGAGCGAATTCGGGATCGAGCGCGCCACCGATATGCAGCAAACGAATGCGGCGGTCATTAATATGCATTGCGGCGCGCATAAAGGTCAAGGGATCTTTTTCATGACGCAAATGACCGACCATGGTGACATCGAAATGCCGCATACGCTGCTTCAGCTCCATGGGCACAGGTTTGAGCACGCGCGCCGATTGATATATGACCGTCGTTCTGTCGCGCAATTCCGGATCGAGTTCCAGCAATCCTTCCGGTTGCAACACTACCCTATGCGTAGCCAATTGCAGCGAGCGTCTGCCATCGACATCGGTTCCTATATCACGGTACAAATCGGTGCCGGTCAGTACCAGCACCAGCGGCAACGAGGGATGCGCCGCGGCAAACGCCGCTATCGACGATGCGGAACGCCGGGCATGCAGCGCAATCATGGCATCGCACGACCTCCCATCCCAGGACAAAGCCAGCGTTACCCGATAACGCTCACGCAGGAAACCAGCCCACCGGCTAGCCGTGAGCCAATTGCCGTTGTTGGTTTTAGCCGATGCTGGTGTCACTATGTAAATATGCGGTTTGACCATTTTTCCAAATGCTATCGATGTGCGTGGGTTACGATTTTGATCTGCCGACGACCATCCGGCAAAAATAAGCGATTAAACTTACAGCGCACAGGTTCTGAATCCGGCGAACAGATCATCCCGGTGCGGCATGAAAAAATTACGATACACCGGCGAGCGCATGCGTGTTTGCGTTGCGAACGACGCTCCGCGCAATACCTGATGCGTTTTGAACCAGGGAACCGAATATTCCCGATAGGCATCGGACGTAAAGCCGGGATAGGGTTCGAATGGCGAACGGGTCCATTCCCACAAATCGCCCCATCGAAAATCCCGGTTGCCGGAACGGGCGGCAAATTCCCATTCGCCCTCGCCGGGCAATCGCCGTCCCGCCCAGCGACAAAACGCCTGCGCTTCATGCAGATTGACATGACGCACCGGTTCTTCGGGACGCAAGGATACCAAGCTTCCGAAACGCTCAACATACCAATCGCCGTCAACCCGCCGCCAGTAACGCGGCGCCGCACGCTGCTGCCGCGCCAGCCAGGCGCCGGCGGAATCGGGCCACAATGCAGCCTGCTCATAACCGCCATCCTCGACGAAAGCGGCGTATTGAGCATTCGATATCAGACTCGAATCGATAGCGAATGGAGGCACGGTAACCGGATGCGCCCATTTCTCATTATCGAATACAAAGCCCTGATCGGGCTCGCTTCCCAAACAGAATTCGCCACCGGAGTATCGAATTTCCATCGGCGATGCAATGTCACAATCCGCCGATGCGAGCACGGATGGCGCAGATATGCCCAAGGTCTGCAAGGTATAGGCAAACGCTTCGCCATGCATGTCCTCATGCGCCAGCGACAGTCGGTACGCATATAGTGCAGCATTGTCCTGACCAGCCTGATCGAGCTTATCCAGCGTACGCTCGAAAACGTCGCGGCAATAGGTTTTGATCGCAGCGGTGCCGGGCAGATTCAGCGACCAGCGCGTGCGGTGCGGCACCGCATTCGAATCGAACCAGCGGTCGCTGCCATCGAGCAGTGAAGGATAGCGGGCGCTGCCGGGATTGCTTGATGCCGCCTCGCGCAACAGGAACAATTCGCCGAACCAGGATACATGCCCCAATTCCCACAGCGGCGGATTGACGATAGCAAGGTAAGGCACCTGATCTGCGGTGTCCAATCCGGCCGCCGCGAACCGCTCGAACAGCGACAGCGTGCGGCTGCGAGCATCCCGCATCGCAGCCGCCAACCCGGAGGGCGTCGCGATACGGAAAGATGGGTTGGCTGGCTCTTCCGTCATGTAGTCATCTCGTGCCTTACTGAAATAGGGGATATCCGCAACTAATCCAACGGTACTTCGATACATAATATCTGTATATTATCCAGCGCTTCAATATCGATACTTGATAAATCGAACAAGCCTATCGCGTCGCGCTCGTTGGCCAACTCACCATCTATCATGGCCTGACCTCGAATCAAAAAGAGATAGATGGCGTTACCCTGCTTTTTTACCGGATAAATTGCTTTTGATCCCGCATCCAGATCGGCCATCGAAAAATAGGCGTCCTGATTGATCCACAGCGAACCATCCTGCCGATCCGGGGATATCAGCGTCTGGAAACGGCCTCTGCGTTCCGCCTCATCGAATAGTTTTTGCTCGTAATGCGGTTCGATATTTCTTTGTTTCGGAAGTATCCATATTTGCAGGAAATTCACCAGCTCATTATCGGAGCGATTGAACTCGGAATGCCGGATGCCCGTTCCCGCAGACATGACCTGCACTTCACCCACGCGAATCTCATGGATATTTCCCATGCTGTCCTTATGCAGCAAAGCCCCTTGCAACGGGATGGAAACGATTTCCATATTATCGTGGGCATGCGTATCGAAGCCCTGCCCAGGATCGACCGTATCGTCATTCAATACCCGCAGCATGCCGAAATTCATGCGTTCCGGATGATAATAGCCGGCAAAACTGAAGGTATGATAACTGCGCAACCAGCCATGATCGGCCACACCACGACTTTCGGCCTTGTGTACGATTTTCTTCATATCATCTCCGTCTCGAAAGCAACTATAAGATAAATCAAGCGCAACCACTATCGATTACGCTTATGGCTCGCCATCCTTGCCGATACAGCACGTAATGCTCATAATATTATTCGACGCAAGCATCTGTTGATGGAACAGTATTCGGCCTCTATATCATTACAAATCAATTCATGGAGAACTGCATGTTACACTTCCGCAAGGAACTCTGGTTCAATATTCCGACCCGCCGGGCTTTCGTCAACATTACCGACCAGGTCAGCGCCTGCATCAAGGAAAGCCGCATCCGCGAAGGTTTGGTGCTGGTCAATGCAATGCACATCTCGGCATCGGTCTTCATTAATGATGACGAATCCGGCCTGCATCACGATTTTGAAGTGTTTCTCGAACGACTCGCCCCGCACGAACCGGTCGGCGCCTACCGCCACAACGATACCGGCGAAGATAATGCCGATGCGCACATCAAACGCCAGATCATGGGACGCGAAACCGTCGTCGCCCTCACCGAAGGCAAACTTGACCTGGGGCCGTGGGAACAGATTTTTTACGGCGAATTCGACGGAAAACGCAGAAAACGCGTCCTGGTCAAGATCATCGGTGAGTAAATACAAAGCTGGTTGGGTAGGGATACTACCATGCTGAAATTATATGCCTGATGGTGTTACTGTCGAGAATCAGCATGTCTACCCATCAAAAACCCGCTCGTGGCACATCCGCCGGCTGTGAAACCGTACTTTCCTCGCGCAGAGGAAGTCGGCAAAACTTCCCGCCAGCGCCAGGCAATCCCGAGGCCATTCATGCGCTGCGTATTTGCGGATAATGTCTGCCACCCAGCGCTTTTTGATACACCATTGGCCTGAGCAGTCTGCTCTACCAGCGTCTGTGGGGCATCATTCAGATAAGCGTGATTTGGGGCATGGCGACATCTCCTTACAGTCAACCGCTTAGAGTATATTTTAAAGTATACGTGTCGCGCTCGGTTCGTCAAATTAAATATGTGCCGGTTCCATACCATTTCGTGCGCTTGACGACGTGGACCCGCCTACCGCAGGCAACTCGACTTTGACCCTGCGAGGAGGTTTTTTACGGAATTTCGACGGCAAAACGAAGGAAACGGATGCTGGTGAAGGTCATCGGCGCATGATACCGTTCTATTCGCCGACGGAACCGGTGATTGGCAGAACGATACCGGTAATGTAACTCGAACAAACCGCGGAAGCCAGGAAGACATAAGCCGGCGAGATCTCTTCGGGTTGAGCTGGTCGGTGCATGTCGGTGGTATCGCCAAACTGTGCGATCTTTTCCGCCGATTTGTCGGCAGGATTGAGCGGCGTCCATACCGGTCCGGGCGCAACTGCGTTGACGCGTATGCCTTGCGGTAAAAGATTGGACGCCAGCGCCATGGTGAAGGCATGAATCGCGCCCTTGGTGGTCGAATAATCCAGCAAGTCTTTATTTCCTTTGAGGCCCGTGACCGAACCGGTATTGATAATCGCCGCGCCGCGCTTCAAATACGGCAATACCGATTTGGCCATATGAAAATAGCCGTAGACGTTGGTTTTCATGGTCAGATCGAAACGTTCTTCGGTCAGATCGAGCAAAGAATCGGCGTGTTCCTGAAACCCGGCATTGTTGACCAGTATGTCGATATGACCGAAATAATCGTGCACCTGCCCGACTGCGCGCCGGCAAAATTCCGGATCACGCACGTCGCCGGAAATACTCATGCAACTTTGCCCTTCCGCCTCGACATGGCGTTGCGTGTCGATCGCATCCTGATCTTCGTTGAGATAAATGATGGCGACATCGGCGCCTTCGCGCGCGTACAGCACGGCAACCGCGCGACCGATGCCTGAGTCGCCGCCGGTAATGATAGCGACCAGTCCCGCAAGCTTGCCGCTGCCCCGATAATCGGGTGCCATGAATTGCGGCTTGAGACCCATCTCGGCTTCCAGGCCCGGCTTGTCCAGATGTTGGGACGGCAAAGGCAGGCCAGGGTAATCGCGGGCACCGGTTTGTACCGGTGCGCTAGTTTTTTCCTTGGTTTTCTGGCCGTCAGACACGCTCGCATCGCGCTCATCCTGCGTCTTCTGCACAGACTTATGCAAATGCGCGACCGATTCGGTTATATTGTTTGGTTGAGTCATTAACAACTCCTTAAAAATTCAATTTGGAATTAGCGGAAATACGATAGCGAACTATGTTAGCTATTTCCTGTTGGGGTCTGTACCCTTTCAAACGCAAAGAGCGATTTGAATTGGTGAGGCTTTCCCGGATGGAACTGATTCATCGAACTTTTCCCAACGATTCCCTATCATGAGAAAATGCCGAACAGGAATATGCAGGAGCGTACCTTGAAAACCATAGGATTGATCGGCGGCATGAGTTGGGAATCAACCATTCCGTATTACCGGCAGATTAACGAAACGATCAAGGAAAGACTGGGCGGACTGCATTCAGCAAAGATCGTTCAACTTAGTCATTCCGCCAGCCGGAACGCGGAGGCCATTCTTTGCTGTTCGCGCGCTGGGATGCGCAGACTCTTGGCGATCTTCGGCCACTGCCGTACGATCGCTTGGCTGCGCTCGATGATCGCATTCGCGTCCTTCGCCGTGATGCGGAAGTAGTGTGCCACGGAAAGAGCCAGATCCAGATCCTGTGCGTTGTCGGCCGCGCTGACATTCAGCCGCAAACCCTGTGAGTCGGCTACAGGATTCATGTCGAAAGCCTCGGACAGACGCCACCCCTTGCCCGGCACCAGAATGAAGCCGTGATTGCGCAGGTGATCGTCGGTATTCGAGACCAGCATGTTGAACACTATACGTGACCACAACTCCCGAAGATCTGCATCGGTCTGCGCGCCGTGATCGATCAGCACGCGAACCAGTTCCAGGTAGCTCACTCCCGTCGATGCGTCATCGCCATCTTTACGCCCGGTCAGCGTCATGGCCGAGGCGAAGTGTAAGCGTCGCCCGGCCGCGGTTCGATCGAAGCGCTTCACAAGAAAACTGTGATGCGGATTCGCGAAACGGCGCCCCAGACTTTCAGGCACGCGCAACCCGCAGCCCCGCGCCAAGGTCTGGACCAGCAGTTCCCAACCGCCCACGTCATGTTCGTCGCGCACGCTGGGAAACTTGGCGATCCACAAGTGCCTGTCCGGATCGACGACACTGGCCTTGGGCCGGGCGCCACCCAAGGAACCACCGGGAGCGATCAACATGCGCAGCCAGTCGTCGCCGGCCTTGTCCGTGTTGTCTTCATCGCGTTCCAGCGCCAGGCTCGCGGCCTCCAACTCACGCAGTTGCAGGAACGGCGGTGCCGCTACGTCGTGACGGTTGTCGAGGAACTCACCTGCGTCGTTGAGCCGGAATCTAAGTGCGCCTGCGCGAAACATGTCATGCACACCCAGCAAGTAGTCGGATTCGTACAGGCGTGCGCTTTTTGGCACTTTGCCTGCCCGCTTCTCCCGCTCCAGACGCCGCTGCATGAGCAAGCGACCCCAACGATCCGGAGTAGCATCGGCGAACACACCAAAGGTTTCGTTCCCCTGCGGTGGATGCTGGCGGCCCATGAACAAACCAAGACGTGGGTCGAGTTGATGAACCGCTACCGCAGTGTGTGTCAATGCCTTGGTATCGAATTCGAACTCGAACACTTCGCGCGCAGCGAAACGCTGCACATGGAGCAGACCGAGCCGTAGCGGATGCGGTAATCCATCCCAATCAGCGTAAACGGCGATGAGCATCTCAACGTCGCCTCGAAGGCGCAACGCCCTTGGGATCGATCAAATCGACCAAACTCTGGGCACTGGAAAAGCCGCTCTTCTCGACCCAATGTCCGGCGCCCTTGCCGGGCCGAGATCGAGACTTGTCTGCCGTGCTCTGCACACGTCTCTCGGTCACATCTGCAACAGGAACGGTTTGCCTACGCTTCGCTGGCTCCACGGATGCCGATGGTTTGCCGCGAGCTGTCAAGCGCGCATCTTGCAACTCGCGCCCCATCGGATCCGCAGTGCCCAGCAAGTCCAAGTCTTTCTCAATGCCAAGCACCTGCATGACCGCGAGATAGGCCCCCATCGTCACGCCCGCCCCGCCCCGCTCCAGACTGCGCAGGGTCATCGGCGCCATGCCCGCCCGTTCCGCCACCTGTTTGGCGGTCAAGCGCCGGCGTAATCGCGCCAGGCGCAGCCGTTCGCCAAACCGTTGCAGGAGTTCGGCCGTCGAGGGAAGTAACGGAGCAATCGTCTTTGCCATGATGTAAATATTGCATCAATTGCATTGAAATATAGCCAAAATAATATCACATAATTCACATGTCGGATATAAATGCCATTATTTTGACTATTATTTAATGTAATCGCTAGAATAACAACATTTTCTATTTCACCCCATTTTCGCAGCATCAATCCGTTCCCCTCTTCTGGCGGCGGATAAAACATCGAAAGATCGAGAATCTGGATTGTTTGAGTTACTTTTCCATACGCGCAAATAGCAACAATTTCATATGACACTCAACTCCCGGGACAATTCGGGATGCTTGATTATCAACCGAAGCAGGCACAGCATCCCCCCTGGAGGCGCGAACCGTCCTTGCTCCCAATCGCGCAATGTCGCCACCGGGGTTTCGATACGCTCGGCAAACGCGGCCTGTGTCAGGCCAGATTTCTCCCGGGCCTGACGCACAAGAATCTGCTCAGGCGTTGTGACACGCCCAAGGCCTGCCTTCGCCTCTGCGAGTGCTTGCCGCAGATAGGGAAGAACCTCACCGGCATCGGCCTCAATAGCCGTTGCCACCTTCTCAACGTCGATTTCCTTATTGCCCATGTCACACCACCTTTTTGATTTCGGCGGGAAGCATGTTGGTGCGTTCGGCCTTGGCATACGCTGCCACCCACAGCACCACTTCCTGTTCGGTCAAGTTGAAATAGATCACCCGCGCACCGCTTGATTTGTCAGATCCGGCACGGCTCCAACGAACCGTGCGTCCTCCATCCGCACCGGGAATCACATTCCCTGCCAGTGGATTCGCTGCAATCCAGTCGATGAAGGCCAGTCGCTCTTCTTCTGACCACAACTTCTCGGCCGCTTCTGGAAAGTCGGCGTTTCGATCACGGTGTGCATGATAGCGATCATACGGGATTCCCGTAGTAGTATGCAATCTTTCTCTTCTCATACGACGAATGCTCGCGCGCAGATTCGATACCATGCGCCACTACCATCCCGCTTCATGGCATCGACCCAACATCGCCTCAACGGCTTCGAGTGTGCCATGCAAAATGCCATTAATGACGTGTGGCTGGTCATCAATGGCATTTAATTTTTTCAATACAGTCTATGCACTACAGAATTTTCTCACTCCCACTCAATCGTCGCCGGCGGTTTGCCCGAGATATCGTACACCACGCGGTTGATGCCGCGGACTTCGTTGATGATGCGGTTGGAGACTTTGCCTAGCAACTCGTAGGGCAGTTCCGCCCAGTGCGCGGTCATGAAGTCCGTGGTTTGTACGGCTCGGAGGGCGACGACGTATTCGTAGGTACGACCGTCGCCCATCACGCCTACCGATTTCACCGGGAGGAAGACGGCGAAGGCTTGCGCGACTTTTTCATACCAGCCGCTGCGGCGCAGTTCTTCGATGAATATTGCGTCGGCGCGGCGCAGCAGGTCGGCGAATTCGGCGCGAACTTCGCCGAGGATGCGCACGCCGAGCCCGGGACCGGGGAAGGGATGACGGTAGACCATGTCGTGCGGCAGACCGAGGGCTACGCCCAGTTCGCGGACTTCGTCCTTGAACAGTTCGCGCAGGGGCTCGAGCAGTTTCAGATGCAGGGTCTCGGGCAGGCCGCCGACATTGTGGTGCGATTTGATGGCATGCGCTTTTTTGGTTTTGGCGCCGGCGGATTCGATAACATCAGGATATATCGTGCCTTGGGCCAGCCATTTCACTCCCAGCAGTTTTGCCGATACACGCTGGAAAACTTCGACAAATTCGCGGCCGATGATTTTGCGTTTTTGCTCTGGGTCGGTGACGCCGGCGAGATGGTGCATAAAGTCCGCGCCGGCATCGACATGAATGACCTTGACGCCCAGATTTTGCGCAAACGTCAACATCACCTGTTCGGCTTCGTTCAAGCGCAGCAAGCCGTTGTCGACGAACACGCAGGTCAGCTGATCGCCTATCGCTTTATGCAATAATGCGGCCACCACCGACGAGTCGACGCCGCCCGATAATCCCAGCAGTACGTCCTCCTGCCCTACTTCGGCGCGTATCCGTTCGATGGCGGTATCGGCGTAGCCGGGCATGGTCCATTCGCGGCCTATGCCGCAGATATCGTGCACAAAGCGCGAGAGGATCGCTTTGCCCTGGACGCTGTGCGTGACTTCCGGGTGAAATTGCAGGCCATAATAGCTGCGCGTCTCGTCCGCCATGCCGGCGATCGGCGTCGATTCATTGCTGGCGCAGATGCTGAAACCCTGCGGCAACGCCATGACTGTGTCGCCATGGCTCATCCACACGTCAAGCAGCCCATGACCGTGTTCGTTGACTTGATCCTGCAATTCTTTGAGCAACCGGGAATGCCCCCGTGCGCGTACCTGGGCATAGCCGAATTCGCGCTGCACGGCTTGTTCGACCGCACCGCCGAGTTGCGCCGCCATGGTTTGCATGCCGTAACAGATACCCAGTACCGGCACGCCGAGGTCGAACACCGCCTGCGGCGCGCGCGGCGTTTCCTCTTCCGTCACCGAAGACGGGCCGCCCGACAGGATAATGCCGGCCGGTTCGAAGCGACGGATGAATTCGTCGCTCACATCATAAGGATGCAATTCGCAATACACATGGGTTTCACGTACCCGCCGCGCGATCAATTGCGAGTATTGCGAACCGAAATCCAGGATCAGTATTTTTTTATAAGTCATTTCCACACTCTGAAATACGTAAAAAAACAGCAGCCGGCAATAAATTTGCTGGCTGCTGTCCGATTATCGCCCTTGCGCAAAATGGCACGCGAGTATAGTCGTTACTCGCTTTCAATCCAGCCGATAATTGGGCGCTTCCTTCGTGATCTGCACATCGTGCACGTGCGATTCGCGAGCTCCGGCCGCGGTGATTTCGACGAATTCGGCGCGTGCCTGCATGCCGGTTATCGTCATGCAGCCGAGATAGCCCATGCTGGCGCGCAAGCCTCCCATCAATTGATGAATGACCGCCAGTACGCTGCCTTTGTACGGCACCCGGCCTTCGATGCCTTCGGGCACAAATTTGTCGGTATTGGCCTCGTTGTCCTGAAAATACCGGTCGCTCGACCCTTTTTGCATCGCACCCAGCGAACCCATGCCGCGATACGATTTATAGGAACGCCCCTGAAACAGTTCGATTTCGCCCGGCGCTTCTTCCGTCCCGGCGAACAAACCGCCCAGCATGACGGTGTTCGCCCCGGCGGCTATCGCTTTCGCAATATCGCCCGAATAGCGCACGCCGCCGTCGGCAATCAGCGGTATGCCGCGATCCGCCAACGCCAGCGCTACATTCTGGATCGCGGTGATTTGCGGCACGCCTACGCCGGCGATGATCCGCGTGGTGCAGATGGAGCCGGGACCTATGCCCACTTTCACCGCGTCCGCGCCGTGATCGGCCAAGGCCAGGGCTGCGCTGGCGGTCGCGATATTGCCGCCTATGACCTGCAGATGCGGAAAATTCGTTTTGACCCAGCGCACGCGGTCGAGCACGCCTTTGGAATGGCCGTGCGCGGTATCGATGACGACGACATCGACTCCGGCATGCGCCAGCGCGGCGACGCGATCTTCCGTTCCTTCGCCGACGCCGAGCGCAGCGCCGACACGCAGGCGGCCCTGATTATCCTTGCAGGCATTGGGGTGTTCAGACGATTTCTGGATATCCTTGACCGTAACCAGTCCGCGCAATTCGAACGCGTCGTTGACGACCAGCAAGCGTTCCAGTCGATGCTTGTGCAGCAAACTCAGCACTTCCGAACGGGTTGCGCCTTCCCTTACCGTCACCAGCCGCTCGCGCGGCGTCATGACGCGGCTGACGGGCTGGTCGAGATTGGTTTCGAAACGCAAATCCCGGTTGGTGACGATGCCGACCACCTTGCCGCCGCCATCGACGACCGGCAAGCCGGAGATCTTGTTTCTTCGCATGGTTGCCTGAACGTCACGTACCGTCATATCGGGCGTTACCGTTACAGGTTCCTTCACCACACCTGACTCGAACCGTTTCACCCGCGAAACTTCGGCCGCCTGCTGATCTATGCTCATATTCTTATGAACGATGCCTATGCCGCCTTCCTGCGCCAGCGCAATCGCCATCGGCGCCTCGGTGACCGTGTCCATCGCGGCGGCAAGCAAAGGAATATTCAGCATGATCTCGCGGGTCAGGCGGGTTTGCAGGCTTACGTCACGGGGCAATACTTCAGAATGGGCGGGGACGAGCAATACGTCATCGAAGGTGAGAGCTTTTTGGATCACGCGCATGATCTTTGTTCCGAACAAAGCAGTATTATACGGTAAAGTTGAACCCGTCGCTATTCGTAAACGGATTGCAATCCCGAATTGCCCATAAATTTCGGCATTTAAAAAATAGTTGACGCACGGGCCGCTAATCGCTAAGTTGCTTTGAATCCATTATTAATTTTAAAAGGGGCAAACATTGATTAATAAATTTACAGGCGCCTTCGTTTTCGCTTTCTTGTTGCTGATTAGCGGATGCGCAAACAATGCTCCGGTCAAGCAACCCAACGGCGTCTACCTGACCGGCTCGGCGATCGCCGCGCTCGACCGGGCTAAAGCCGATGTCGACAAGGCCCGGCAGCAAGACGCTTTATGGACTACCGCGCTCAAAGAACTGAACGCCGCCGAAAGCGCCGCAACGCGGGGCGACAGCACAGCCGTGATCAGCCATGCGCATGAAGCAAGCGCGCTCGCAAAATTAGGCATCGCGCAATTGTCGTTACCGAGCACGGAGCCGTTTAAATGAGATGGTCAGGGCGTTCATCGATAAAATAAACGGCCGACAATACCTTGACAGTTTCCTTTTTAATAAAACAACCTATAATATATAATATCGTAAGACACGTTGACGGATCAAATCATGACCGATCACATAGAAAATTTGCTGCTGGAACATTTAAAACGATTCCAGTCCGGCCAGGACCGTATGGAACGCAAACTGGATGAATTGACGCGCCGGGTATCGAATCTGGAAGCCGGGCTTGCGTCCGTGATCCAGCATTTAGGGTATCTGGCAGCCGCCGACGCGCAGCAGCAACTGGCTGCGGACGGCTTTAATCTACGACTTGAGCGTATCGAACGCCGTCTGGAGCTGGCTTAACCCTCGCGGAATCAATCTTTGGTCGCGTCGGATTTTTCCATAGGGCCGCCGCCCTTTTTCATGACCTTCCCTTCTTCGGCACGCTGCCGCCGGACTTCCTTCGGGTCGGCCAGCAATTTACGATAGATTTCTACGCGATCCTTATCGCGCAATACGGTGTCGGGTTTGACCAGCTTGCCGAAAATACCGACTTTGTTCTGTGCCAGGTCGATTTCCGTAAATTTCTGCAAGATGCCGGAAGCTTCTATCGCCTGAGCTACCGTCATACCCTCTTCGCCGTACAAGGTCAAAATTATCTGCGCATCGGGCCTGGCGTACGCAACCTCGATCTTGACCGGCAGATTTACTTTATTGTCGGGCTTGGCAAAGGCCTTCGCCACATCGATCGATTGGCTCATGATGTTCCATACACCTCTTCCGCACGTTTGATAAAGGCTTCGACGAAGGTATTGGCGATATAACCGAATACGGGACCGAGCACGGCATCGAGCAATTTGCTGGAAAATTCGTAATGCAGGATGAATTCTATTTTGCAGGCCGCATCGCTTAATGCCTTGAACCGCCACTCGCCGTCAAGATGCTTGAACGGGCCGTCCAATAAACGCATTTTTATCAGAGTGGGCGGGTCATTGGTGTTTTCCGTGGTGAAATGCTGCTTGATATGCATATAATCGATATGTATGGTGGCAACCATACGATGATCCTGGCGGTTTTTCACCTGGCTGCCGCTGCACCATGGCAAAAATTCGGGATACTCTTCGACTTTATCGACCAGGTCAAACATTTGCTGCGCGCTATGCGCTACCAGAACGCTTTTGTTTACGAGTGCCATTGTATTTGATCCATAATGCTGATTGCTTGTTTAAAACTGGTAAAATACCCGATCAAACCGGGAATACGTCCATGAGTATCGTACAAAACAAAAAAGCATACCACGATTATTTCATCGAGGATAAATACGAAGCGGGCCTGATGCTCCACGGCTGGGAAGTCAAAGCCATACGGGCCGGACGGGTGCAGCTGAAAGAAGCTTACGTCGTCATCAAGAACGGAGAAGTGTTTCTGATCGGCGCCCATATCAGTGCCCTCGCTACTGCTTCGACCCACGTTCATCCTGAAGCGACGCGCACACGCAAATTATTGCTGCATGCCGCCGAAATCAGCAAACTGATCGGCAAGGTGGAGCGCGCCGGTTACACGCTGGTTCCGATCGACATGCATTACACGCGCAGCCACGTCAAATTGCAGATCGGTCTGGCCAAGGGCAAAAAAGAGCACGACAAACGCGAAACCGCGAAAAATCGCGAATCCAATATCGAAATTCAGCGCGCGATGCGCAGCCACAACAAACGGGGCTAAACGGATTACCCTTATATCGGCGTTATCCCCGCTTGCGTTACGCCGCACCGGGCAGGAAAACCGTCTATTTGCGCAGGCGTAAATATATTTCGGGCAATTTTTTTGGCAAATCGTTAATGTGATCGAGCACCAGATAATGACCCGCGCCGAATATCTGCGGCAAATACTCGCTGCCGGCTGCGTCCAGCGTGATACAGAACACATGTATGCCCGCATCGCCGGCTTCCTTCACCGCCATCCGCGTGTCCTCGTGCAGATAGCGTTCATCGCCGCCGTCATCGTAATCGGCCGGCCGGCCGTCCGACAGGATCAGCAACAAACGCCGCGCCGACGGCGCCCGGTCGAAACTGGCAACCGCATGGCGTATGGCTGCACCCATGCGTGTCGCCAGCCGCCCCGTCAGCCCGCCCAGCACGGCACGAGTATGTGACGTCAGCGTCTCGTCAAACCCTTTGATCGTGTAATAACTGACATTGTCGCGATATTTCGAGGCAAATCCGGCCAGACCATAAGGATCACCCACTTCTTCCATGCTTTCCGCAAACAGCAGCATTGCAGCGCGGATGCGGTCGACGACCTTGCCGCCCCCCTCTGCACACGCCTGCATGATGGAAGTAGACATATCGGCCAGCAATACGACGGCGGTATCGCGATACTGAACAACACGCTGGCGGTAAATATTCGCCTGCGGCGACATCCCCGCCCGTTTTTCGACGACATAAGTGATACTGGCTTCCAGGTCCAGTTCGTCGCCGTCGAATTGCCGTCTAAGCGGTGCCATCCGGATCGGTTTCTGCGTCTGTATGGCGCGTTTCAAACGTTGCAGCGCCGGAGCGTATTGCGCCAGCAGTCGAGTCGCTTCGTTGGCATCCAATTCGGTCAGCGTTTTTTCCTGCACCCAGGCCCAATTACGCTTATAGCGGTTGTCGCGATAATCCCATTCCGCATATGGTTTGCCTTTTTCGCTGTATTCGGCGCCTTTGGCATAACCCAGCACATGCGCGGGTTGCGGAATGCCGACGCCGACCCTGCCACCGGAGCCCGCGGTTTCTTCGGGCGGAATATCGAAATCGGGGTC
Source organism: Pseudomonadota bacterium (assembly GCA_021795395.1). Lineage (GTDB taxonomy): Bacteria > Pseudomonadota > Gammaproteobacteria > Burkholderiales > Sulfuriferulaceae > Sulfuriferula. The sequence goes on from JAJYPN010000007.1 coordinate 25,355, forward strand.
TTCGCCGGCAGCATGTTTGGGTATCTGCTTCTGCTCGGGATTAGGCTTGATCTCCTGATTTTTGACAACATCTTCCTGATCTTCCAGCCCGGTACCGAATTCCGCCTGATCGAGCATACGGCGCGGATAAACCGGACGCGCCGCATTCGGGCTGCGGCCCGGCAAAAAAGCCTGGTCGCGCGCCAACAGTGCTATAGCCGGCAAATCCGTATGTTTGTATAATTCGTTGGCGATTCTGAACGCATCGACTATATTCGCATCATTGCTCAACAAGGGACGCAGCGGTTCGAATACCGGATCGGCAGGAGCGCCTTCTATCGTCCATTGCAATAGGTCTCGCGCCCAACGGAAATAGGCAGCGGCAGGCCCATCGACGATGGCGGCAGCATCAGCGGCGCGCAACAGGCGTTGGCGGTAATTCGGAATATGCCGACCAATCTGTTCATCGACGCGCGTATCTTCGCAAATGTCGAAAATCAGCTGAAACCGTATCATGTCGTCACCGTACGCGGCAAACAGCGGCCGCCAGGTAATGCGCTGTTCCGCGTCGAGCGGCGGATGCTCGCGTCCGGCCGCGCGGAACAGGGCGTCGATATAGCGGCGTTCGTAAGAATGAAATTTTAAATGGCCTGTGGCGTGCAACACGGCCAGCATGGCTTCTTCCCGGTCAGGCAGCGCCATCGGCAGATACAGCGCAACGCCGTCGGTTTCGACGAAAGCACGGCCCTTATCAGGCGACCATTTGCTTTCCAGCAGATCAAGATTGAACCCGAACCACGCGTATATCACCAATTGCAATAAACGCTGATGTTCGGGGATGCGAAAACCCGGCAGGTTTTCCAGCAGCAGGGCCATGCTTTCTTCGGATTCCAGCTTGAAAAACGCTTCGCCTCTGAGGCGACCTGATTGAAGGATATCCGCGCCGCGTTTTGCCCAGGGCAGTACCGCCTCGATACCGAGCAGATTGCGCACCCGTATCGCACCGCTCAAATACGTACCGAGCGCGAGACGCCGGTTGCCGAACAATTCCACGCTGGGCAACACAACGTCTTCTATGCCGTTAATACCGTGGCCGCCTTCCAGTTCAAGCACCGGACAGCGAAAATAGGCGACCCCGGAATCGAGATGCCGCTCGCACCAGTCGAGACCGAGCTCAGCCCAACGCACTTCGCCTTCGAACCCGAGACTGCGGTAGGCTTGCGGCAACTGTTCCATGTAACCGTCCACCGCTTTCCATGAGCCGCGCCAGGCTAGAAAACGCATAGCCTGTCTGGTCCACGGCAAAACCGTATTGCTTGCGCCGCAGGCGGCTACGCTGCCACGCATGAAGGCTTTACCGGCATCGCGGTCGTGCTCGAACAAGGCCTTGCAAGCCTTGACCCATTCCAGTACGGTTTCATCGCCATAAGGCTGGATGGCGCCCAGAGCCGATTGCGTATCCCTGTGCGCGACAAAACTGATTTTTTCCAGATCGGCCAGAACTTGTTGAATCTCTGCAAGAATCTCTGTACTACTCATAATTGACCGCAAAGCGTCCGTTCACGAAAAATGCGCACGTATGATTTCCAGCAAGGCTTCGGCGAGCTCCGGGTCGTCCGTCACCGGACTCACCAGCGCAGCTTTACACGCCTCAAGTGGCGTTATGCCGGCTGCCATCATATTCGCCGCATACACCAGCGCGCGCGTCGACGTCGCCTCGTCCAGTCCGTGATCCTTCAAGGTCCGTGCCCGGCGGCCGGCGGCAACCAGCGGCGCAAGCTGCGCTTCCGCCAGTTCGGGAACTTCGTTGCGGAGAATCTTGCGTTCGATGTCTTCGTTGGGGTAATTGAAATCAATGCCGATAAAGCGCTGTTTGGTCGAGGGTTTCAAATCTTTCAACACGGTCTGGTAACCGGGGTTGTAAGAGATGACCAGCATGAAATCTTCATGCGCCTCGATTTCCTGGCCCTTTTTCTCCAGCGGCAATTGCCGCCGGTGATCGGTCAGCGGATGAATAATGACGGTACTGTCGGTACGGGCTTCGACGATTTCATCCAGATAACAGATGGCGCCGGCTTTGACAGCACGGGTTAACGGGCCGTCCTGCCAGACGGTTTGCTCACCTTCGAGCAAAAAGCGTCCCACCAGATCCGAACTGGTCAGATCTTCGTGACACGAAACCGTTACCAGCGGACGCTGCAAACGCCATGCCATGGCTTCGAGAAAACGGGTTTTGCCGCAACCGGTCGGTCCCTTGAGCATGACCGGCAGACGCTTTTTGTAAGCAGCCTCGAAAATCTCGATTTCATTGCCTTGCGCTTCGTAATACGGCCCGGCCGCAGTATCCTCCACCGGCATTTGTATGATATCGCGCTCGACTCCGCGCAATCGATTCAAAAAACCTTTCATGCCATCTCCAGACGCGCTTCGCGCATACAACGTGTTTTCATAAACAAATAAACATGGCGCAGGGTGCGCACCGCCATTTTTTCCGGATGCTGCGGCAAGGCATCGCACCGGTCCATAGTTATACAATTGCGGTAATACACAAGTTCCCGGCAATTATCGCGGATAGTATTCCACGAAGGGTCGCCTTTGATCAGTGCTTTAAATACATCGAGCAAGTCGTCGTCCGGGTTGGGAACGGCTTTTTCGCCGACATCGACGATATACGCAATGATCAGCTGTTTGATCAATTGCATCGTTTGTTCAACGGTGCCGAGCAAATTCAGCGATAGCCGCTCATTCAAAATACGTTCGAGATCGGTGATTTGCTCATCGACCTGTTCAAAAGTCTGTATTAACGCGTGATGATCCATTTCTGACTAGACCGAATAGAAGATTAAGAATAAAATTGCCAGGATTAAGATACCAATACTCGATTATTTTACTCAACTTTACACACAAATGGAAATGCTGATATGAAAAAGCTGGTCAAACTCGTCAAGCTCAATAACCTGGAATACAACGCCAATCGCGATCCAGCCGTATACCGGCGTTTAGCCAACGAGGGTTTTCGTATTCAGGCGCTGATAAACGGAGAAGGTCCTGTCAAATGCGTATTGACCGATGCCAACAATAAGGTCATCAATGAGCAGACGGTCAACGCCCCGGCCACTTATACGCATGAAGTCAGTTTCGCCACTCCCGGCGTCCGGGTAGTGACATTGAACATCACCGGAAACAACGGAAAATTCACCCAGGACATACTTCTGGATGTCATGGAACACGCCTGGATCGGTTGAACGAACCATCTGAACGAAATCAGGCGGCTTTCGCCTGATTTCAAAGATACACCATTATGCGTTGTATCGACACCAGTCTGCCCATAATCTGCCCTTTAGTTCAGGCTGCGCCAGCAAATCCGCCGGGTGCGCGCTAAAGAATACCGGCAAATCCTTCCAGATCGCTTTCGATACTGCCGTTAACGGCACGATATCGAGCTTGTTGGCCGCTTCTGCTCCGGCCAGCCATAGCCACGATATCGTGTTACGCTCAGCCGCATCGAGCAAACCTGCGCGATCGACCTCGATATCAGCCCCCCGCTGCAATTGCATTGCAAACAATAAATTCGTGAACAGCGTTTCTTCGTCTCCGCTCAAGGGCCGGGGTAACAATGCCCATCCATCGGCGCCCTGCGCTGTCGAAATTTCTACCGCCGTCCATGCATCAGTCGCGATCGAAGCTGGCTCGCGACACGATTCGCGCAATTGCCACAGAGGCATCAGCTCCAGCTCTACCAGCAACGCATTATTCGACATACGATAAATCCAGGCACATTATCAGCGCATCTTCACGTCCGGCCGGCGCCGGATAATAATTCCTGCGCACCGCGACATCGACGAAACCCAGACCGCTATACAAACGATACGCTATCGTATTGGAAGGTCTGACTTCGAGCCATATCGACCCGATGTCATCCTGCCGGACCTTGTTCACTAATTTTTGCATCAATTGCCGCCCCCATCCAGCCCCTTGCCATTCGGGCACGATGGTGAAATTGAGCAGATGCGCTTCGCCGGCTGCCAGCAAAATCACCGCATAACCGATAATGTCGTTCTCGATCTGATATATGCAACAATCATACCCCGCACTCAGCGAATCGGCGAAATTTCCGGTTGTCCAGGGATATGGATAACATTGCGCGTCCAACCGGGCTATTTCCGGCACGTCGGCCATCGACATGGGCCGCAGCAGAGCATCGGGATACAGGACGGCGCTCATCGTTCGCTGATTTTAAGCGCTACTTTATTGCGGATATATAACGGGAGCGCCGATTCCGCGGCGCAACCGCCCTCTTTCGCGAATTGCCCGGCCGCCAGTATGGCGATCTGCCTGGCGTACGGATAACAGTTTTCGGTTACAAGGTTCAAGGCGCCACCGAATTGTGACATCAGTACGGCGGCATACGTCGCGAAGCCGTTACCGCAACCTGTCCAGCCGTCGCCGTCGAGACCAGGCATCTCCTCGGGTTTGCAGACGCCGGGGGCACGAATTTCCAGAATACTGCCATCGACTCGTGCATACAGGGCGTGATAGATCTCGCCCATACGCGCATCCAGGCACACCAGCACCTTATCGCCGCCGCTTTCTGCCGCCATCGCTTGCAGGCTATTTATGCCGATAACCGGCAAATCAGCTGCAAAGGCGAGCCCCTGCGCGGCCGCGCAGCCTATTCTCAATCCGGTAAATGAACCGGGCCCCATCCCGAAAGCGATGCAGTCAAGCTGTTGCAGATCGATCCTGGCTTCTTCCAGTAAACTCCGACATTGCGGCAACAGGAGTTGCGAATGCGTCTGACCCGCCCGCTCCGTCCGCTCCAGCAGGTTGCCCTCCAGCCACAAGGCGGCTGAACAATATTCGGTAGCCGTATCAAAAGCGAGAATTTTCATCGTTCAGGGTTTCATATACTTCGAACACGATTCTTTGCCAGGGGTCACGGCTGACAGTCAGGCGTACGATGCGTGCGTCGAGTCTGACGCCCTTATCCATGAGCCTGGCGAGTGCCGAATTATCCCGGCGTGGTACGTAGCCCAATTGCTGCCCGCGCCAATCCACACGTATTGCATTATCATCATGCACATTGCCCGGTTCGCGCACCAGCGTCAGCGGATCGCCTTCATGCATTTTTTTCCATACCGATTTACCGGCATAATATTGAAATCCGGCCAACGGGGACGCCTGAATCAAAATTTGGCTGTCGATCTCGGTAGCATCAATGCAGAAAGACAAAAACCAAACCGATAATCCCAACCATGCCAGCTTCATGTCGTCAATAGCTGATCGATCGCCATTCGTCGTCCATTACCCGGCTTATGTATGCCGCACCGCCGGCAATTCCGGCGCATTCGGGAATAAGCGAATCGGGTTTGATTGCATAAGCGTCCAATGCTCCGCCGCAGGCAAAGAATTTCACGCCGAGGTCCGCGGCGTCTTTCATGAAACCGTATACCGATTTCTGCCTGTTTTCCGAAGGGTAGATAGTTTCCGCTGCGCCTTTCGCCAGCAATCGGGTCGCAGCGCTGGCGAAAAAAATTTCGACTTCGACATCCATGGCAGCAGCCGAGGCTGCCTGAAAAAAAGGGGTGCCGCATAAATGGGGCTGATCGGGGCTGATGGTCAACAACATCATCACCAGTTTTTCTGCCATGACATTCTCCTGAAGTTTTTATGAATCTTATTATGTCAGCTGTTGCTGATCCAGGGATAATCGTATCCCGCACCGAATATCATAACCTGATTGACAGCGGCTGGCTGCAAAAGTTGATTTGATCAGCGAATCTGTCCACACGGTTCAATCCTGCATAGCGAAATGTGTTTGCATGCAATGACGGATTTTACGGCAGATCAAATCGTTTTTTGAGGTAAAATTCATTTTTATTTCAATCTCGATGCATGATGGCAGAATTAATACGAATTCCCGGTGGTCGCGCGCTTTCTCAATTTCGCCTGGAGAAGCTCAGACTTGCGTTACCCGATTTTGTCTGTTCAGGCGCCCAGTACTGGCATTTTGTCGAAACTACCGGCGAATCAGGCAGTGAAGGACATAAACTGCTCCTCAAGCTCTTGACCTGCGGCGACGCATTTGTCTCGCAGAACCATGCGGACATGATACTGGCGATACCGCGGCTGGGTACAATTTCCCCCTGGTCTTCCAAGGCAACGGATATTGCGCGGCATTGCGGTCTGAACGATATCGTTCGCATCGAGCGCGGGACGGCGTATTATTTTTCGCGTCACGACGGCAATCAACTGACCGCCGAAGACAGAGCGTTCATCGCTCCGCACATTCACGACCGCATGACCGAGATTGTGGTCGATGAACTGGATCACGCGTATGCCTTGTTTCGGCATTTGCCTCCGCAGCCGTTGCATTACATCAATATTCTCGACAATGACGCACACGCGATGAACACCGCCAACGCGGAGCTGGGACTGGCGCTGTCGGACGACGAAATCGACTATCTGCTCAGCCATTTCATACGGCTCAACCGCAACCCTACCGATGTCGAGCTGACGATGTTCGCACAAGCCAATTCGGAACATTGCCGGCACAAGATATTCAATGCAAACTGGATCATAGACGGCGAAACCCAAAATCAAACCCTATTCGGCATGATACGCGCAACTCATAGCCGCCATCCCGGAGGCACCGTGGTCGCCTATTCGGATAATTCTTCGGTCATTGCAGGAGCCGAGACCCAGCGTTTTTATCCCGACAAGGAAGGCCGTTACGCTTATCATCGAAGACTCACGCACATCCTGATGAAAGTGGAGACCCACAACCACCCTACCGCCATCTCTCCTTTCCCAGGCGCCGCTACCGGTTCCGGCGGCGAAATCCGCGATGAAGGCGCTACCGGGACCGGCTCCAAGCCCAAAGCAGGATTATGCGGTTTTTCGGTATCGAATCTGCGTATTCCGGATTTTCTCCAGCCCTGGGAAAAATTTCAGAATACCGCTTCGGGCTATGGCAAACCCCAACGCATCGCTTCGGCCTTGCAAATCATGATCGACGGACCGCTCGGCGCAGCTGCGTTCAACAACGAATTCGGCCGTCCGAATCTGGCGGGATATTTCCGGACTTTCGAAGAATTATGCGACGGCGATATGCGCGGTTATCACAAACCCGTCATGCTAGCGGGCGGAGTCGGCAATATCGATGCCGAACAATGTTTCAAAAAGCCGTTTGCGGCAGGCACGCTACTCGTCCAGCTCGGCGGCCCGGGCATGCTGATCGGTCTGGGCGGCGGCGCAGCATCGAGCATGGCTACCGGCAGCAACGCCGAAAAGCTCGATTTTGATTCGGTGCAACGCGGCAATCCGGAAATGCAGCGCCGCGCGCAGGAAGTAATCGATCGATGCTGGCAACTGGGCGACAGCAATCCTATTCTTTCCATACACGATGTCGGCGCAGGTGGCATATCCAATGCCTTGCCCGAGCTGATAGATGGAGCTGGCCGAGGCGCAATCTTTCAATTGCGCGACGTGCCGCTGGAAGAATCGGGCATGTCGCCGCGCGAAATCTGGTCGAATGAAGCGCAGGAACGGTATGTCCTGGCTCTCGCACCGGCTGATCTGGAGCTTTTTCGCCGGATTTGCGAACGCGAACGCTGCCCGTTTGCCGTCGTCGGCATTGCAACGGATGCGCCTCGCCTAACCGTTCAGGATAATTTATTGGCCGAAACTCCGGTCGATATGGATATGTCGGTGCTGTTGGGAAAACCGCCGCAGATGACGCGCTCAGTCAATCGCGTCCACCGTCAACTCCCTTCGCTCGAATTGTCGGACATGGATATCGCCGAAGCGGCGATACGCGTATTGCATTTACCCAGCGTCGCTTCCAAATCGTTTTTGATCCATATCGGCGATCGGACGGTCGGCGGCTATACTGCGCGCGATCAAATGGTCGGTCCATGGCAGGTTCCGGTCGCCGATGTAGCCGTCACCACCATGAGCCATACCGGTTACGCCGGGGAGGTCTTTGCCATCGGCGAACGCGCTCCGCTTGCCTTGATCGATGCGCCGGCATCCGGACGCATGGCGATAGCGGAAGCATTGACCAATATCGCCGCGGCGCGTATCGATAAGATCGGCGACATCAAATTATCCGCGAACTGGATGGCGGCAACCGGATTCCCCGGCGAAGACGCCGCCTTGTTCGATACCGTAAAAGCCGTGAGCATGGAACTTTGCCCTGCACTGGGCATCAGTATACCCGTCGGCAAGGATTCCTTGTCGATGCGCAGTACCTGGCAAGAGCATGGGGAAAATAAGGCAGTAACCGCCCCGCTGTCGCTGATTATTACGGCCTTTGCCCCGACAGCCGACGCCCGTTCGACTCTCACGCCTCAACTTCGCACCGATCAGGGCGATACCGATCTGATCCTCGTCGATCTCGGCCGCGGCCGCAATCGTCTGGGCGGCTCGGCCCTGGCGCAGGTGTATAAGCAGATCGGCAACAGCTGTCCGGACATTTATTCCCCGCAGCAGCTCACGGCTTTTTTCAGCATCATCCAGGATTTGAAAGCGCGGCAGTTATTGCTGGCCTATCATGACCGCTCCGACGGCGGTTTGTGGACGACCCTATGCGAAATGGCTTTCGCAGGATATTGCGGCATCAGCATTGATTGCGACGAGTTATGTCAGAATTTCACTGCCGAGGAAGACGGAAACAATCCCGACGAAGACGAAACCTCGTTTGTTGCCCCGCAACCCGACGATCCCGATTATATTCTGGGTGCGCTGTTCAATGAAGAATGCGGTGCCGTGCTTCAGGTTCGGCGCTCCGATACAGCACAGGTCTTGCAGACATTTTTCATTGCCGGATTGCGCAGCGAAGTACACGTCATCGGCATGCCGAATTCAAATGACCGGATCAGCATACGCCGCCACGGCAAGGATCTGCTGAATTTCAGCCGTACCGAACTGTATCGGGCCTGGCACGAAACCGGTTATCACATACAAAGACTGCGCGATAATCCGCGATGTGCTGAGAGCGAGTTTGCCCACATTCAGGATGAAACCGATCCAGGCAGATTCTTCAAGTTATGCTTCGACCCGGAAATCGACTGGACCGTAGGCGGCAACAAACCGCGCATAGCAATAGTGCGCGAGCAGGGCGTGAACGGCGAGGTAGAAATGGCAGCCGCTTTCGATCGTGCAGGCTTTGAAGCGATCGATGTACACATGAGCGACATATTGGCCGGTCGCATCAGCTTGCAGGATTTCCATGGTCTGGCGGCGTGCGGCGGATTTTCCTACGGGGACGTGCTCGGCGCCGGTGAAGGCTGGGCCAAGTCCATCCTGTTCAATTCGCGCGCGCGCCAGCAATTCGAGGCTTTTTTTAACCGCAGTGACAGTTTTGCGCTCGGCGTCTGCAATGGCTGCCAGATGATGAGCAATCTGAAATCGATCATACCCGGCGCGCAGTTCTGGCCCAAATTTACCCGAAACATTTCGGAACAATTCGAAGCGCGCTTTGTCATGGTAGAAGTCACCGACAGTCCCTCTATCCTGTTCGCCGACATGCAAGGCAGCCAGATGCCCATCGTCGTCGCACACGGCGAAGGATACGCCAACTTCAGCCAGACCGGCGATGCCGACCGCGTTATCGGGGCTTTGCGTTTTATCGATCATCGCGGCCAGCCTACCGAAACGTACCCGCTCAACCCTAACGGCTCGGCCGGCGGGTTGACCGGCGTTACCAGCGACAACGGTCGGTTTACCATCATGATGCCGCATCCGGAACGGGTATTCCGCGCCATCCAGCACAGTTGGCAGGGTGACTGCAATCGGGAAAACGGTCCCTGGCTACGGTTATTCCAAAATGCGAGGAAATGGGTACAATAAGCCTATGTCTACAGAAAAAACCATGCCCATACGTCGTTTTTCAGCGGAAGAATTGACTCGGCGCAATGTTGAAATGGGCGTCGACGATATACGTTGGTACGAGGAAGATGAGCTCGACGAACTCGAAGCCAGCGATCCGCTGCTGGCCGCACGCATCGCCCAGCGCCAGGCCAGAATCGAGAAACTCAAACCCTATGCCGCTAACGGCATCGCTCCCCCCATGACTCCGGAAGCATTGACCGACGTACTCGAAGAAGCCCGCGCAGTCTTGTTGCGCGATGGCGGCGATCTGGAACTGGTCGAGATTCGCGACACCGTGGTACGCGTTCGGCTCAAGGGAGCATGCGTAGGTTGCCCCAATTCGGTACTCGATTTGAAAAATGTAGTGGAAAAAATCGTACGGCGCACATTTCCGCAAGTCACGGCTGTGCAAAATGTGTACTGAACCCATTGGCGACCTGGGTGGATGCACGTTAATAGGCAACGAGCCAGATTGTTTTGTCGCTACGGATACAACACCGTTATCAGGGTGCAATCTGTAATTTATCAGGAGTGGCGACTACGATCGGCGGTTTGGGCTGATGCGTCAGCAACCATTTCTGTTTTACCGCCAACTGCTTCCTCGGCGGCAGACGTTTCAATTTACGATAATTTTGCCGTGCCAGCGCTCTTTGCTGGCTGGTCAGCTCGCTCCAGGTCGTCAAGCGCTTCTGGAAACGGCGCTGCTGTTCCGGTTTCAGTTTCGGGTACTTCGCCGCGATCGCGAGTAATCTCTTGCGTTGCATTTCGCTCATGCCGTCCCATTTGGCTTTTACAGGCGCCAGTATGGTTTGCTGTGCGGGCGACAGGCCAATCCACGCCGGTTCGGCCGACCACGCCGGGTATGCGCAGCATAGCAGGTATCCCAGCACTGTCAGTATGCGGAAGAATTGCTGACCCATTTGCTCAGATGTCCATCCAGATATGCGTTGACAGGTAAATCGCCGGTTAACAGCTCGGTATCTATACTTACGGTATTATCGTCCTTGCCGTTGCCGCCGGCTTGCCAGACAGCCGTGCCGCCGCCCAACGCCAGAACGAGCAGCATGCCTGCCAGACCCAGTCTGTGCTGACGCATCCACTCCGTCCATGTCACGCTATGACCGGAACTGTACGAATGGGCATACATGCCTTGCGTAGCAAGCGTACAGGCTTGTTCCCGGGCCAATCGAAGCCGCTCTGTAATTTCCGGGCGCAACAAGGGCAGACTGTCGTCAAGCATAGCGATCATTTCCCTGGCGTAAGCATCCTCATTCATCTTTCATTCCTTTATCCTGCAACAACTCGGCAAGCGCCCGCACTGCGCGCGAACAATGCGTTTTGACGCTGCCTTCCGAGCATCCCATTACTGTTGCTGTTTCTGCAATATCCATTTCCTCCCAATAACGCAGCAGGAAAGCTTCGCGTTGACGAGCGGGCAATTTTTCTATCGCTTTTTCTATCAAAGCAAGATTCTTGCCCGTGGCAAGCTGATTGTAAGGGCTATCCTTTTCGTTGGCCGGCTGGACATATTCCTGGCTGCTATCGTCCTCCTCGCCTTCCCGGCCTGGTGTAATGAAAGACAGCGCGGTCACCCAAAAGTTGCGCACCTTTTGGCGCCGATAATAATCGCGTATCGTATTTTGCAATATGCGCTGAAACAACAAGGGAAATTCGGCAGGGGGAGCATCCGCATATTTCTCCGCGAGTTTCATCATCGAATCCTGCACGATATCGAGCGCAGCCTGATCGTCGCGCACCGCAAAGGCAGCCTGGCGATACGCCCTGCGTTCCACCTCGGCCAGAAAACGCGCCAGGGCATCGGTATCAGGCACAATTGTCCTTAAGCCCGAAGGCAAACAGACACGGCCGCGCGTCTGAGAAATTTGCAGGCACTCGCACGAAACTGATCGCGATATCCGCTGCGCCGAACGCGCAGACGCCATCGGCGTTCAAACATGGCGAGAAACGAAAAAAATCGGCGAAAACAGGCAATGCGGTATCCCTGACACTTTAATGTATTTTCATATCCATCATGGCTAATGGATTGATATTCTTGGCCAAGGCCACTCCGAAATGCTTGGCGAAGCGATCTGCAAAGCCTTCTTGCGGAGTAAAGTCGACTATTTTTTTGGCGTGGATGATTTCACGCGCCACATAATCCGTACTGCCCAGCCCGTCAGCCAACCCGAGTTTTATGCTTTCGGCTCCGGTCCAGACCAGACCGCTGAACATATCCGGTGTTTCTTTCAGGCGATTGCCGCGCCCTGTCCGAACAGCTTGTATAAATTGCCTGTGTATTTGTTCCAGCATTTGTTTGGCGTACGCCACCTGTTGAGGGTTGGCCGGCGAAAACGGATCCAGAAATCCTTTGTTGGCGCCAGCCGTCAATAAACGCCGTTCTACGCCTATCTTGTCCATCGTGCCGGTAAAGCCGAAGCCGTCCATCAGCACACCGATCGAACCGACCAGACTGGCTTTATCGACGTAAATCCGATCTGCCGCCGAAGCAACATAATATCCGCCGGAAGCGCAAATATCATCAACCACCACATACAAGGGTATTTTCGGATATTTTTGACGCAAACGCATCATTTCATCGTAAATCTGCCCAGCCTGCACCGGGCTGCCGCCAGGACTGTTGATCCGCAGAATCACGCCTTGCGTATCCTTGTCCTTGAACGCATCGTCGAGACCGTCGATAATCTGGTCGGCATTAACTTCATTGGGAGATATCGTCCCCTTCAGTTCGACCAGTGCAGTGTGTTTGCCGTGCAAATCGATATTATTGGCGCCGTTCCAGTTCAATACGTAATAAATCAGAACACTTAACAGCGCCAGACTCAACAGTTTGAAAAAAATTCTCCAGCGCCTTGCCGACCGCTGTTCCCGCACGGCAGCCAGCGCTACTTTTTCGAGGATTTCGCGTTCCCAGTTACCGGGTTTTTCCGCTTCGGACATGTATTTTCCTTTTGGTATGAGACGAATCGTCAGTATAAGCTCAAGCGTGGATAGTTAACCATTGCGACAGGCCGGCAAAATCGTCGGCGATGTACAATGGCGAAAAGTACCGCAGACTTTCCTTGTCATGTGCGCCATAGCCGGCGCCTACGCTGGCGACGCCGGCATTTTGCGCCATCAGGAGATCGTGACTGGTATCGCCTATCATCAAGGTACGCTGCGGCGGCACGCCGAAGGCTTCCATCAACTCAAGTATCATGGCGGGGTGGGGTTTGGAAAGGCTTTCATCGGCACAACGCGTCGCGTGGAAATACGGACGCAGCCGGCTGGTATCAAGCGCGCGTTCCAGGCCTGCCCGATTTTTTCCCGTCGCCACCGTAACCGTATGGCCGACCTTGTTCAAATGCGGTATGGCATCGGCCACTCCGTCAAATAACGTGAGCAAGCCATCCTGGCGCAGAAAATGATAGCGATAACGCGCGATCAAACGCGAATATTCGTCTGGCGGCAATTCCGGCAGCAGCGCAGCGATGGCATTGGTCAAACCCAGGCCAATGATATGACTGGCTTCTTCCTGGGTAGGCACCGGCAAATCGAGATCGGCGCACGCCTTGCGTATCGATCCGGCTATCGCCGCTGTCGAATCCATCAGGGTACCGTCCCAATCGAATATCAATAAGTCAAATTGTCTGGGCATGGGGCAATCGCTCGATAAAATTTTGTAATTCATCCGGCAGCGGCACTTCCACCACTATCGGTCGCTGAGTCAGCGGATGAGCGAATTCGACGCGCCAGGCATGCAGAAACATCCGCTTCAGACCCTGCCTTGCCGCCTCGCGGTTTCTGGCAAAATCGCCGTATTTGTCGTCGCCGGCGATAGGAAAGCCGGAATGCGCCAGATGGACGCGGATCTGATGCGTGCGTCCGGTTTTCAGTTCCGCTTCCAGCAGGGAATAATCCGGCCATGCCCGCAATAATCTGAAGACCGTATGCGCACTTTTTCCATCCACGCTCACCATCACCCGCCGTTCGCCCTCGCCGTTCAAATATTTATGCAAAGCCAGCGTAACATGTTGCACCGGGTTTTTCCACCTGCCGTATGTTAACGTCAAATAACGCTTGTTGACGCGATTCTCACGGAAAATATCGTGCAACCGGACCAGCGCACTGCGCTTGCAAGCCAAAATCAACGCTCCGGAAGTATCTCGGTCCAGACGATGCGCCAGCTCCAGAAAGCGGGATTCGGGCAATTCCAGCCGCAATTGCTCGATCACGCCCAGGCTGATCCCGCTGCCGCCATGAACCGCCATGCCGGCGGGCTTGTTTACGATGAGGATGGCATCGTCGCGATACAGCACGCGATCGAGCAGACGCAAGCCATGCCTGGGCAACACCGGTCGCGTCGCGATTTCGGCGACCCGTAGCGGCGGAATGCGGACTTCTTCGCCCAGGGCGAGTTTATGAGCGGCATCGACGCGGCCCTTGTTCACCCTTACTTCACCGGTACGCAAAATACGATACAAATGGCTTTTGGGTACGCCTTTCAGATGCCGCGCCAGAAAATTATCGATGCGCTGGCCTTCCGAAGATTCGTCTACTTTAACGAAAGTAACGGATTCTTTGCGTAAATCATTCATTTTGCATATACTGGCAATACTTTCTGCGATGACGGATGATTAAATATTCGCATATAAACTTTGATCGTGCATCGGCCGGTCATCCCAAAAGTAAAATTAACCGGTTAATTTCGCTCACCGGAACTCTCAAACCTGGCAGACTGGGCAATTATACACCTCTGCCTGCCGGGACACAGAAGGATCCAGAACTGCAAAACGCAGACGGCTCCAGACAAGTAGCGATATTAAAGTATATTTTAGCGCGCGAAATGCAACCTGGCTTAAAAATCGTTCGCACACGCCAATCCGCATTGGTTATGACCCGATAGCATCCTTTGTCGCTCAGGCACCCAAATGAAACAAAATCCGTTGCCCACACAAAGTTACTTATCCTTGTCACACTGTTCGCCGATTGTGCATTTAGGAACGCACGCCGGTTTTATTGATGATGCTGTACTCCGTTACCTCACCCGGAACCCGTATGCTCGCTTTTCCCGGAAGCCCGTACCGGCACAATTTCCGGATTAGACTGCGCTGTTAAATTTGCGCTTGTGGTAGTGGCTTATCGTCCCGTGTGTCGCGCGCGGGAGAAAACGAATAATGAAACGCATGTTATTTAACGCGACGCAAGCCGAAGAGCTGCGCGTCGCCATTGTAGACGGTCAAAAACTGGTTGACCTGGATATCGAATCAGCCAACAAGGAGCAACGTAAAAGCAATATTTACAAAGGCGTCGTAACCCGCGTAGAACCGAGTCTGGAAGCCGCATTCATCGATTACGGCAACGACCGGCACGGCTTCCTGCCATTCAAGGAACTGTCGCGAGCCTGTTATTCCACCGGGGCTGCCGAATCGAGCCGTCCGCGCATTCAGGATGTGTTGCGCGAGGGCCATGAGATCATCGTCCAGGTAGAAAAGGACGAGCGCGGCAACAAAGGCGCAGCACTGACCACCTATATCAGCCTGGCCGGCCGCTATCTGGTACTGATGCCCAACAACCCGCGCGGCGGCGGCGTTTCGCGACGGATCGAAGGCGAAGAGCGCAACGAATTGCGCGATGTCATGGCGCAACTCGAAATCCCCACGGGCATGAGCATCATCGCACGTACCGCAGGCATAGGCCGCGGCGTCGAAGAATTGCAATGGGATCTGAATTATCTGCTGCAATTATGGAACGCCATCGACAGCGCGGCCAACCAGCAGAAAGGCGCATTTCTGATTTATCAGGAAAGCAGCCTGGTGATACGCGCCATCCGCGACTATTTTCAGCCGGATATCGGCGAAATCCTCATCGATACGGAAGAAGTCTACGAGCAGGCGCATCAGTTCATGGCGCATGTCATGCCCGGCAATGTCCATAAGGTAAAGCTGTATAACGACGATGTACCGCTGTTTTCCCGCTTCCAGATCGAACATCAGATCGAAACCGCGTATGCGCGCGAAGTCAGCCTGCCCTCCGGCGGTGCCATCGTCATCGACCATACCGAAGCACTGGTTTCGGTCGACGTCAACTCGGCTCGCTCGACGCGCGGCTCGGATATCGAACAGACCGCGTTCACGACCAATCTGGAAGCGGCTGAAGAAGTAGCCCGCCAATTACGTTTGCGCGATTTGGGCGGCTTGGTCGTCATCGATTTTATCGATATGGAAAACCAGCGCAATCAGAGAGATGTAGAAAATCGCTTGCGGGATGCCTTACATTACGATCGCGCCCGGGTGCAATTCGGCAAAATCTCGAAATTCGGTTTGATGGAGTTATCGCGTCAGCGTCTGCAGCCTTCGCTGGGCGAATCGAGTCACCAGCCTTGCCCGCGTTGCAGCGGCACCGGTTTCATACGTGGCATAGAATCCACCGCGCTGCATATCCTGCGCATCATTCAGGAACAGGCCATGAAAGACTATACCGGCGCCATACACGCGCAGATTCCGGTTGATGTCGCAACTTTCCTGCTGAACGAAAAACGCGCCGATATCGTAGCGATCGAGTCGAGGCTGAAAGTCAATGTCGTTCTCATACCCAATATTTATCTGGTGACGCCGCATTATAAAATAACACGTTTACGTCATGATGAAATCAATCCGCTCGAATTGCTGACGCCCAGCTATCAGCTCAGCGAAACCATAGAGGAATCGACGCCTGCCGAAATCCGAAAGGAAAGCAAGACGGCCGTTCAGATTCCGGTGGTGCACGGTATCACGCCGTCCAAACCGGCACCGATAATCGCCGAGAAACTCACTGCCATCCTGCCGTCACCGGCTGCTGCTCCGACCAAAACCACCTTGATCGGCAAAGTTCTGGGCTGGCTGCAAAAATTCAACGATAACAAACCTGCCGTAACCGCCGCGAGCGGACAGACCGTTGCGCTCACCACGTCCGAACCTCGCGCGCTTGCCGACGACACTAACCGAAACCGAAATCGCGCGCGTCCCGAACGCAGTAATGCGCGCTTGCCTGATTCGACAGTTCGCAATGCCGGCAGAAACGAAGCTGCCACCGAGCGAATGCCACGGCCGGAACATACACCCCGTCAGGAACGCCAGCCGCGCCCCGAACGCAATCAGACCGATAACGCAGCAAACCCGAATGCCGACAGGACTGCAAGACCCGAATCCGTCAAAAAACCGAGGCCGCCGCGTCCACCTCGGCCTATCAACAATAATGAAAACGGCGGCGCCCTTCCCGCAACCGAAGATTCGGCGGTCACTGCTAAAAATAACGATATTGCAGTTACCCAGCCGGCACGCCCACGTCGCAATCGCGACTCTGTTGCAGCAGAAAATGCAACGACAAACGAACCGGTAACGGCCGCTAGCGATCCATCCAGTGCGGACAATCCAATTCGCGAACCTCGCAGTCGGCGCGGACGACGCGGTGGGCGACGCGAACGGCGCCCGGAACAGATCAGGGCCGGCAACGAAAATAGCACAGCGGAAGCTGATGAAACTGCGAAAACGGTTGTCGTAACGACTGATATTCCGCATTCGGTTGCCGATACCGCAGGCGCTCCAAGTCCGGCGGCGCACGAAGCAGCCGGGAATGCAACCACCGAGAATGCAAACAGCGTTACGAGCGATGAAGCCCCTATGCTTTCGGACACAGCCATCGCAAGGAAAACCGATACCGGCCAACACGATGCGCCTGTAATCGACAATAAACCCGTACTTGCCGCACAACTGGATATATTTACCGTCGAATCTGCAAATTTACCGGACGAAGCTCGCGTGTCAACCGCTATGGAAGAAAGATCGCTCGTATCGCCGTTATCGAAACCTGCTATCGATTCCTTGCTGGCTGAATTACTGGCGCCTGCCAGCGAGGCGGAAAACCTGCAAATGATAGAAACTCAAAATACGGCAGCAGCTTTGCCGGAACCGGCGGTGCCCAAGGCCGGCAAATCGCCACGCGTAAAGCCGGCCGCTATCGATACCGAAGATGAAGCTCCATTGCAACAAATCGAAACCAAAACGGAAATAATCGATTCTGTCAACGCTGCCGCAGCGGATGAAATCAAACCCCTACGGCACAAAAAACCTGCGCTGCGTGCAGCGCAGGAGGAAACAGAAGTCGAATTGATACAGATAGAAACCAAGTCTTGAGTGTACGGCGATGGGATGCTCTCGCATGGGAGCGGCCCATCGGCATTTTATTGTTTGCCTGTCATTTGAAGACGCCGCAGGCATCGCCATCTCCGACTTGCAACGCTTATTTGTTAGCCTGCCCGGCTTCCAATATTTCCCAACGCGTCAGCGCTGTCGTCAATTCCGCTTCGATTTCATCCAATTCCGCTTGCAACGCCCCAACCCGTTCCTTTTTTCCCGTGTATAAGGCCGGATCGGCCAATTGTTCCATCGCTGCCGACTGGCGGCCTTCCAGCTCTTGTATCCTGGCCGGCAATTCTTCCAGTTCCTGTTTCTCTTTCCAGCTTAACGACCCGCCGTTTTTTATCGCGGGCGCCGATGGCGCCGATTTGACAGGCGCACGCGGTGAACTAACGGTAGAATTCGCTTTCGCTCTCTGCGACAGCCAATCTTCGTAACCGCCGACATATTCGCGCAAAAAACCGTTACCTTCGAACGCTATGACCTGGGTCACGATATTATCCAGAAATGTCCTGTCGTGCGACACCAATAACACGGTGCCCGGATAATCCTGCAATAGCTCCTCCAGCAATTCCAGCGTGTCGATATCAAGATCATTGGTCGGCTCGTCGAGCACCAGGATATTCGCCGGACGGGTAAACAGCCGCGCCAGCAATAAACGGTTGCGCTCGCCGCCAGACAAAGACTTTACCGGAGAGCGCGAACGTTCCGGCGCAAACAGGAAATCTTCCAGATAACTGATGACATGCTTGCGTTCGCCGCCGATTTCCACGTAATCGCCGCCCTGACTGATCGTATCTGCCACCGTCGCTTCTTCGTCCAGCTGGGTGCGGAATTGATCGAAATACGCCACCGAAAGATTGCTGCCCAATTTGACTTCGCCACGGTCCGGCGCAATTTCTCCCAGTATCAATTTGATCAGCGTCGTTTTACCGATACCGTTAGGACCGACCAGGCCGATTTTGTCGCCGCGTTGTATGACGCCGCTGAAATCGCGTATCAAAACCCTGTCGCCGAATGATTTGCCGACATGTATCAATTCGGCGACGCGCTTGCCGGAGCGTTCGCCGCTGTCGACATTCAGATTCACCTGACCAAGATGGCTGCGTCGCTCACTGCGGACTTTGCGCAATTGTTCCAGACGGCGTACGCGACCTTCGTTACGGGTACGGCGCGCTTGCACGCCTTTGCGTATCCATACTTCTTCCTGCGCCAGAAATTTGTCGAATTTGGCCTGCTCCACTGCTTCGATAGCCAGTTGCTCGATTTTCAAACGCTGATAGTCAGAGAAATCCCCCTCGAAACTGCGCAATTTGCCACGATCGAGCTCGATGATCTGTTGGGCGATATTATTCAGGAAACGCCGGTCGTGGGTAATCACCACTACGCCGCCGGCATAATTGCGGATTAATTCCTCCAGCCACTCGATGGAACTCAGATCGAGATGGTTGGTGGGCTCGTCGAGCAGCAGCAGATCCGGTTCCGCTACCAGCGCACGCGCCAGCGCAACCCGTTTTTTGAGACCGCCTGACAAGGTTCCGACCAATACGTCTTCAGGCAAATCGAGCTTGCTCAGCGCCGTTTCGACGCGTGCCTGCAAAGTCCAGCCATCGAGCGCTTCGAGCGCGGTCTGCAATGTTTGCATCTGTGCCATCAAGTCATCGAAATCGGCATCGGGTTCGCCCATTTTATGCGTGACAACATGATAGTCCAGCAATAGCCTGCTTGCTTCGCCCAAACCCGTGGCGACCGCTTCGTATACCGTGTGCGCGGGATCGAGCACCGGCTCCTGCGGCACATACCCCAGTTTCATGCCCGGCTGCCGCCATACCACGCCGTCGTCGGGAGGATATTCCCCCGCCAGCACTTTGAGCAGACTGGATTTGCCCGCGCCGTTACGGCCTATCAGGCCTAAATGCGTACCGGGTTCTATCACCCAACTCGCCCGATCCAGCAGGGCGAAATGACCGAATGCCAGGGAAGCGTTTTCTATCGTTAATAACGGCATAAATCTCGCCTATTATAAAATCGGTTTAAAATCAATTTTGCTGCTGTTGCGCAACACCCATATTCGCCAGTGCGTCGGCACGTTCGTTGCCGACATGCCCAGCATGTCCCTTGACCCAGATCCATTGCACGTCGTGCAATGCAGCCAATGCATCGAGCCGCCGCCATAAATCGGCATTCTTGACCGGCCCGTTCGCACTGGTACGCCAACCGCGTTTTTTCCAGTTCGGCAGCCATTCGGCGATTCCCTTGAGCACATATTGCGAATCGGCGTGCAGCAACACCCGGCTTGGCACCTTCAAGCCTTCCAGCGCGGCTATGACTGCCATCAATTCCATCCGGTTATTGGTAGTCAACGCTTCGCCGCCGAATAGTTCCTTGCGGTGCGTCCCGCTAACCAAAACCGCACCCCAACCGCCTATTCCGGGATTTCCCTTGCAAGCGCCATCGGTATAGATTTCCACTACCGGTCTATCATTCATAGTTCGATTCTCTTTTGTTTTGCATGCCTTGGGTCGCCGGGCGCAGGGCATTGACCCGTTTTGCCTTGCCTTGCCAGCGCGGCGTGATCAGGCGCATACCATGCACCCGCTTGACCGCATGAATGAAATATACGCCGCCGCCCATCGCCCACCAGCGATCGCCGGCCTTTTCCATGAATTCGAACCGATGCACCCACGGAATCCGCGCAAAGGGCGGCGCATAACAACACATGCGCCACCCGGCAATGTCGCAGCCCAGCAAGGACAGCCAATCCTTCAAGCGGCTGAAATTGATAAAATTGCCGCGCCACGGAAATTCGGTGCCACGCTTTTTATATCCGCTATACAATCCCCACAAACTGCGCGGATTAAAACCACTGATCAGCAAATTGCCCTCGGCGATCAGCACTCGTTCCGCTTCACGCAAAATCTGGTGAGGATAAGGCGAAAATTCCAGCAAATGCGGCAACACCATCAAATCCACCGATTGTGCGGCAAAAGGCAAATGAGTAGGTTCTGCCAGAACATGGCCGGTTGCCCCATTGTCGACGAGAAAACGGCGCGGAATCCGGCTATTACGCAGCAAATCGATATGCGAAAGCCCCACTTGCAAGGCATTGAATCCGAACATGTCCATTACGGCCTGATCGAAATACGCGAGCTCGCGAGTTTGCAAATACTGCCCTAACGGGCTGGTAAACCATTCCGCCAAGGAATTATCCGGATTTGTCATGCTATCATGCCCATATGAATACCGATTTATGCGTATCCCCGATCAGCGCCTTCAAGGACAATTATATCTGGGCGATACACACTCAAACGCATGCCGTGATCGTCGACCCGGGAGACGCGCGGCCTGTATGGACCTTTTTACAAAAAAAACATCTCCAGCTTTCCGCTATCTTAATCACGCATCATCATCATGATCATGTCGGTGGCATAGCCGATCTGGTCGGACGCCACCCGGCGCCGGTGTACGGACCGGCCACGGAAGTCATACCGTGCAGGAGTATCGCCGTACAAGAGGGTAACACAATCGAGCTTAAAGAATTAGCGCTCACCATGCATGTTCTGGAAGTTCCCGGTCACACAGCCGGTCATATTGCGTATTATACAGACGGTATGCTGTTTTGCGGCGATACCTTGTTCGGCTGCGGCTGCGGTCGCCTGTTCGAAGGCACTCCCGAGCAAATGCATGCCTCCTTGACCAAGCTGGCAAACTTACCGCGTGACTCGGAAGTCTATTGCGCTCACGAATACACACTGAACAATATCGCGTTTGCGTTGACGGTGGAACCGCGCAATCCCGATTTGCTGGCGCGCGCGGTCGCGGATCAAAACCGTATCGCTCGAGACGAGCCTACCTTGCCTTCGACGATAGGGCTGGAACTGGCCACCAATCCGTTTTTGCGTTGCCAGATCTCTCAGGTGCAAGACTACGCCCGACAGGCGTCCGATCACCCTCTACGATCGGTTACAGAAGTATTCGCCGTCCTGCGTACCCTCAAAAATGACTTCAATTAGACAAACAATGCTTGCCGAATAGCACTGATGAAGTATCATACGGCCATGAACACGTTACAGAATTTTACGCTCATCGCATACAAGCTCGCCCGGTTATTATTGCTGTGCCTGGGTTTGTCCGTGTCCGCAGGCACTCTGGCGGGTACGGCAGCACCTGCCGACGCCGACGCTGCCGGCAATCGCACGACCAACATCGATACCTCCTCGAACACATCCGAGTCCGGCGCTGCCGCCGGCGAATCGGCTTCGACCGCCGCTCCGGGCACAGCGACGCCAGATTCCCCGACTCAGGACACTCAAATACCCGTATCGACTGCTGGCGACGATACTGCGAACGGCGCGGATTCGCAAGACGCCGGCAATACAGACGATGCCCCCTCGGATATCTGGGACCGCATACGCAAAGGGTTTGCGCTGAAAGATTCCGATAGCCCGTTGATTGAAACGCATATCGCCTGGTACGCAAGCCGGCCCGATTACGTCAGCCGGATGGTAGAACGCAGCAGACGCTATCTGTTTCATATTTTGGGCGAAGTGGAAAAACGCGGCATGCCTACCGAAATTGCGTTATTGCCTATGGTGGAAAGCGCCTACAATCCTATGGCGTATTCGAGCAGCCAGGCATCGGGTATCTGGCAATTCATTCCTGCCACAGGAAAATTGTACGGCCTGAAACAGGATGGCTGGTACGACGGCAGACGCGACATCCTGGCAGCCACCGATGCCGCACTCGATTACCTGAACAGACTGCATACCGAATTTGGCACCTGGGAACTTGCGCTGGCAGCGTACAATTGCGGCGAAGGCTGCGTCGAGCATGCCATCGCGAAAAACCAGGCGCTCGGCTTGCCTACCGATTATTCGAGCTTGAGCCTCCCGCTGGAAACCCGGCATTACGTGCCGAAATTGCTGGCGATCAAACAGATCGTCGCCGATCCGCAAAGCGTCGGCCTCAACCTGGACAGCATACCGAACCACGCTTATTTCACCGCGGTCACCTTAAAGCGTCCTATTGACGTCAGCCTTGCAGCTAAACTGGCAAATATGCCGGTGCGCGATTTCATCTCGCTTAATCCGGCCTATAACAAGCCTGTGGTACGCTCGGATACGCCGGCGCAATTATTGTTGCCCGTAGACAAGGTAGATACCTTTTCCAATAACCTGCAGAATTGCACCGAACCGCTGGTCACCTGGCAAATGTATCGCGCCAGACTGGGCGAGCGCATCAAAGCGATCGCCAGAAAATTCCACGTCAGCGTAGCATGGTTAATCGAACACAATCCTATCCGTCTCAGCCGTAAAGGCAAGCTTACCAGCGAACACACGCTGATCGTTCCGCTGCGCAGCCAAGTCGCAAACGCAATAAAACCTGACGGCCTGTCCGCGCAGCACGAAAAGCTTGCCGAAAATGATCCCGTCGCCGTCAAACCCCTAACAGTCGGCTACCATGAAGATATTTCCGGTCACAGTACACCTACCGGTGTTCCCGAGCATATCAAAATCCTGCCCGGCGACACGCTCTACGGCATCGCCAAACGGTATCGGATCAGCATGCAAGACCTGAAAAAATGGAACCATACCGGTAACCACCCACTGCAGCCCGGGGCTACCCTGTTTCTCGCCGCCTCTTCCGGCCTGCATAAAACATCCAGGCAACATGGTCCTCATAAAAAATCCGGCAAGACCACGACAGCCAGAACAAGAAAAGCCATCGCACGCAAACAGCGCGCTACGCCAAAAGTATGATTCATCCATAACTGGCTTACTGTGGTTTTCACAATTCCTATCATTTTTTTCCGTCGAAATATGTTATCTTTAAACAGTAATGTATGAAATTTTAGCTTGCTGGTATCTTGTATGAGTGACATTGCGTAGAAAACACGCTTCCATCTCACTCGGCGACGGAATAATCATGCACCTTAAGGAATGAAATGCCCATCATCTTTCGTTATAAGGAATATCGGTTTTTCTTTTATTCCAACGAAGGCAGTCCAAGAGAACCGCTACATGTGCATGTTCGCGGTAATGATGGCGAAGCCAAATTCTGGTTGCATCCGATGGTTCATCTGGCTGACAGCAATGGCTTAGATGCCCGGACATTGCGCATATTGACGGAAGCGATAGAACAAAACATAGCAGTTATTGAAAGGACATGGAATGAATACTTCTGCTAAATCCGTTTGGTTCGACGATAACAGCATGTGGATAGAATTGGCGGATGGCCGCACATTAGGCGTTCCATTGGCATGGTTTCCGCGATTACTGCATGCGACGCCGGAGCAGCGTCAAAATTGCGAACTATCCATTAACGGCATTCATTGGGACGACCTTGACGAAGATATTTCGGTGGCTGGCCTTTTGGCCGGCCGCGGTGATTCCACGAGCACCACAAAGATCGCTGCTTGATTGTAGCGCACATCCAGCGTTACCAATAGATGCTCTAAGGAGCTCGCCGTTTTTGCCGTACACCGCTAATATGGGGTAGATTGGATGGGGGCTCCACCAATCGTCCCCGCAAAATGGTTTCATACTGAAATCGTATCAAGGTGTGTGCCTGTTTTCATCCTTTCAGATTGCGCCTTGCCGTGGAATCATGCAACGCATTCAGGGACAATGTCATGCATCATCAGAGCCGAGCGGATGATGACACCACACGGCATGCGTCTCGCCCAACGGCGTGGTACCGGGATATTGCCGCATGCAAATCTCCGTGGCCCGCGGACAGCGCGGATGAAAATGGCAACCTGCGGGCGGATTGACCGCCGATGCGATATCGCCGCGAGCTGTCACGCTGGCAGGGCGATCTACGGCGGGTACGGCAGCCAGCAACGCGCGCGTATAAGGATGCCGGGGCTGGCCGATGATTTCGGCGCTGGTGCCGATCTCGACGATGCGGCCGAGATACATGACGGCGATCCGCTGCGCGAGATAATCGGCGAGCGGCAGGTTATGCGTAATAAACAATAAGCTCAGTTTGAATTCCGCCTGCAATTCCTTGAGCAGATTGACGATCTGTGCCTGCACCGACACGTCGAGCGAACTGGTCGGTTCATCGCAGACGATCAATTTCGGCTGTACCGCCAGCGCCCGGGCGATGGCGATGCGCTGACGCTGACCCCCAGAAAACTCGTGCGGATAGCGCTGCAAGGCCTTCGCCGGCAGGCCGACCTGCCCCATCAGTTTTTCCAGCATACGCCTACGCTCGGCAGGATTGCTTTCGGTTTTGAGAGCGATCATGCCTTCTTCGAGCAAATCCGCTACCCGCAAATGCGGGTTGAGCGATGAAAACGGGTCCTGGAAGATCATTTGCACATGCTTGCGCTGTTCGCGCAATGCACGCTGGTCGAGGCTGCCAAGCTCGACTCCGTCCAGAACGACATGCCCCGCCGTGACCGGCAGCAACTGGAGAATTGCCTTGCCTGCCGTGGTTTTGCCGCAGCCGGATTCGCCGACCAGCGCCAGTGTTTCTCCCTCGCGGATCTGGAAACCGATGCCGTCGACCGCCTTGAGTACCCGGTTCGTTCTACCCCAACCGCCTAGCGGAAAATGCACGCTCAAATCGTTCACCGCCAACAATACCTTGTCGGTCGTCGCCATGGAAGGCGCAGTTCGGGCAATGACCACCGGATCAGACCATTGCGGCATCGCCACGCGATGGCAGCGTACTGCATGACCGTTACCGGTTTGCGTCCAGTCGGGCGACTCGACGCGGCAGCGGTCGAACACCCACTCGCAACGCTCGGCAAAGCGGCAGCCGACAAATTCGGTATCGAGCGGGGGCACGCTGCCGGCAATATTGGCGAGGCGCACGTTTTTTTGTCCCGATTTCGGCATGGCGGCAAACAGCGCCTGGCTGTACGGATGTTGCGGCGCACGGAAAAAGGCATCGCGCGGCGCGATTTCCACCAGTTCGCCGGCATACATGACGCCGACCTGATCCGCCATTCCAGCTGCCACGCCGAAATCATGGGTGATCAGCAGCATACTCATACCGCGCTGCTGCTGGATTTGCCGCAGCAATGCCAGCACCTGCGCCTGTATTGTGACGTCCAGCGCAGTAGTCGGTTCGTCCGCAATCAGCAACGCCGGGTTGCCGGCCAGAGCCATCGCGATCAAGACTCTTTGTTTCATCCCTCCCGACAACTGAAAAGGATATTCGCCTAAACGGCGCATCGCATCGGACAAGCCTACCGACCGCAACAACGCTGCCGCTTCCTCGCGCGCGCCGCGGCGGTGCATGCGCCGATGCCGCAACAGGGTTTCGGTGATCTGCTCGCCCAGCGTCAGCACAGGATTAAGGCTGGTCATGGGCTCCTGAAATATCATCGCCATCGATCCGCCGCGCACGTCGCGCATCGCCGATTCCGGCAATGCCAGAATATCGCGGCCGTCAAACTCAACATCGCCGCCCCGAATAATTGCCAGCTCCGGCAGCAAACGCATGATGGACAAAGCCGTCATCGACTTACCCGATCCAGATTCTCCAAGCAAGGCAAAGGTTTGTCGGGGCGCTATGCTGAAACTCACGCCGTCGACAACGCGCAACTTGCCCAGTTCGGTATGCAACCGGTCTATACGCAATAACGGAGCGCTCATCGTTGCCTACCCCGCGGATCGAAAGCATCGTGCACGCTGTCGGCAAACAGGTTGGCTGCCAGTACCAGCACGAACATCAGGCTGAATGCCGCGGCCAAAGGCCACCATACGATCGGTTCGCGCGCCATCTCCAGACGCGCCGCATTGATCATATTGCCCCAGCTCTGCATCGCCGGATCGACGCCGACGCCCAAATACGACAAGACCGCTTCGGCCAGCACCAGTCCGGAAAAATCCATGACCACACTGATCAGGATCAAATGATACAGATTAGGCAGGATATGGCGCAGCATCATGCGCCAGTCGGATACGCCGAAGGCGCGCGCCGCCTGCACATATTCCAGCTCGCGCAATTTCAGCGTCTCGCCGCGCAATACCCGGCATAAACCGGTCCAGCTGGTAACGCCGAGAATGATGCACAGGAACAGCAGACGAAAATCGGTGCGGGAGGCAGCGCTGTCGAACATTGCCGGATGCATTTCGATATACACCTGCATGATCAATACCGCGGCGGCGATCAGCAATACGCTGGGTATCGCGTTCAAGGTGGTGTATAGATACTGGATAACATCGTCTACCCAGCCGCCGAAATAGCCTGCGCTTACCCCCAGCAATACGGCGAACGGCAACATGATCAGGGTCGTCAGCGTACCGATCAGAACCCCGGTGCGTATGCTCTTCAGCGTTTCGTAGAGCACATCCTGCCCGATCTTATCGGTCCCCAGCACATGAAAGGCGCCGGCCAGTTCTGCTAGCACCGCCGTCAGTGTGCCCAGCAAGGCCACCGTAAGCAGCATGCTGCGCCAGGGCAGCCGATTGTCCATCGCCAAAAGTTGACGCACCAATTCTGCGATACCGCACTGCCTGCGCATCATTAGCCATGACGCGGCACATGCGGCAACCAGCACCGCGAACGAAATGCCGAACAAAACGCCACGCCCTGCCCGGTGCGCGATATCATTGCTGCCGGTTTGGCGGCGTATGTCGTCGATGCGCAACAAAGGATAGATGCGCACTATTTTACCGTCCGGTAGAGTCACGTTTTGCTTGACGTACAAATGCTTAGCCAGCGGTGCCGAATAGGTTTTTTCCTTGTACTTGAGCAAGGGCTGCAATATTTCATCCAGCACGCTGGTGACTTCGACGCTGTATTGACGCCCTACACCCGGGTGCGCCGGTAATGCAGCACGATAATGCAGCGAATCGAGCAAGGCGATGGCAACAAACAAGAACAAAACCAGTCCCGTCGTCATCGCCACCGGCATCTGTCGCAACCGCACGCTCGCCTCATGCAACTGCCCGTGCGGACTTTTGCGCCACAGCGTCAGCGCAACGACACCGACCAGCAGCCAGATCAAGCCGTCAGTCCATAAAATGACCGGCTGCCAGTTCAACTCAATCTCACTCTGGGATCGGCCCAGCTGTACGCGATGTCGGTCAGTGACAAGCCGACGATGTACAATGCGGAACCGATAAATACCATCGCGCGGACAATGGCGAAATCCTGCGCCTGTATCGCATCGATGATATACGAGCCCAGCCCGGGGATGCCGAAAAACGATTCCGTCAGCAAACTGCCCATAAACAGTAAAGGCAGCACGACAACAGCGCCGGTCAATATTGGTATCAAACCGTTTTGCAAAACGTGGCGGAACAGGATGCGCCATTCCGACAGGCCTTTCGCCCGCGCCGTGCGCACATAATCCTTGCCCATTTCTTCCAGGAATATGCTGCGGTACCAGCGGCTGCCGCCGCCTATGCCGGCAATTATGGATACGGCGATCGGAAGCACGACGAATCGCCAGCTATCCAGTCCGTTGACATACCCCGAAATCGGTACCAGACGCCAAAGTTTGGCGACAAGGTATTGCCCGGCAATAATATAAAACAGCCCGGAAATCGACATCAGGGCCACAGCCAGCATGACGCCGAAACGGTCCAGATGCGTACCACGGAACAACACCAGCAGCAAGGCGAAACTGATGTTTGTCAGCAATCCCAGCACAAATACCGGCAACGCGATTTCCAGACTGGGGCCGGCACGGGTTTCAATTTCATGGGAGATATTCCGCCCATCGTCCGACTGGCCGAAATCCAGCACAAACATGCGCAGCGATTTATCAAAAAATACGGTGTCGGTCAGTTTATCGCTACCATGCGCCTGCGGATGGTAAAACAAGGGCTTGTCGTAACCGTGAGCCGTTTTCCAGCGAGCTATCGCCGCGGCGCTCACATGTTTGGTACCCAAGTGCATGCGCGCCATATCGTCCGGCGTATTGACGATGAAGAACAATAAAAACGTCAACAAATTGACGCCGAATAAAATCGGCAGAGCATAAAGAAAGCGGCGACCAAGGTAATGGATCATTTCGCCGTCTTTCGGTCGCGCCGCCGTGCGGCATACGCCACCGCTGCCAGCATTATAGCCAGTACCGCCAGAACAGCCAGTACAGGCCATATCACCGGTTTATTCCATTGCTCGCGCAAATGCTGGCGCAGTTGCGGGTCGAGCTTGCGGTATTTGAAGGTGTTATTGGCGATGACATTAAGCTTGCCCGGGCTAACCCACTGCTGCCGCAAACCGAACGAGCGCGGAAAATAGCCGAACATCCACGGCGCATCCTGTTGTGCGATACCGACCATCTGATTGATCAGCAGTTGCCGTTGCGGCGTGTTGTCGAGGTATTTCATCTGATCGTATAAAACATCGTATCGCGCGTTTTTATAATTGACCTGATTTTCGCCCCCGTATTTTACCTGGCCATCAGGCCCATACAACAAGCCCAGAAAATTTTCCGGGTCGGGATAGTCCGCATTCCATCCCGCCACGAATATCTGCGCGTTTCCGCGACGGATTTTATCCTGAAAACGATTGTAATCGGTGCTGCGCGGCACCAATTGTATATTCAGTTTGGCAAACTGGTTGACCATCCAGTCGACATAAGCCTTTGCGTTCGGCCCGGTGAACGTATTATCGTAATAAAGCACCAGCGGCGCGCCGGTACGCGCATCGCGTCCGTTCGGATAACCCGCCTCGGCCAACAGACGCTGTGCATCGCTGAGCGGACGCCGCTCTATCTTGCCGTTTACCAGATGGTATACGACCGGATTCATTCCCGCCACACCGCCTTCGTAGCCGAAGATGCCGGGCGGAATCGGCCCTTGCGCCGGAATACCGCCGCCGTTCTGAAAAATGGCGATAAATTCCTCGTAATCCACTGCAATCGAAATTGCCTGCCGTAATTGGCGCGCTCGCTTCGTATAACCGCCAACTACATTATCCAGCATATTGAACCCGACAAACGAAATCGACGGCATTACGGCGCTTACCAGACTCATGCCTTGCGCACTCATTGCATCGCTTAAGCGTGCATTGCCCTGCGCATCGATACGTATCGCCTGATCGAAGCTTTCGGCGTTTACGGCGGCCAGATCGTAATAGCCCTGCAGGAATTTATTCCAATAAGGGATAGTCTCTTTTTCCAGATTGAACACGATGGTATCGATAAAGGGCAGCGGTTTCCCGGCATCGCGCAGTAATCCGGCTGCCCTGTCGCCGGGCTCACCCGTACTCGGATATCTTTCGCCGTGAAAATACGGATTGCGCGTCAATCGGATTTGCCGATTGGGATCGTTCACGGCCAGTTGATAAGCGCCGGTGCCGACAGGATGCCAGTCCAGGGTAAAATTGCGTTTCGCCATCCCTGGCTGATGATAAAACGCATCGACTTCAGGAGCGATTGGCGCGAAAAACGGCATCGCGAGCCAATACATAAATTGCGGATACTTGCCTTTGAGGCGGATCCGGTACGTATATCGATCCACCACTTCCGCTCCGGCCAGAGAAATTCGCGTCAGATCCAGATACCGGCCGTCTGGTAATGATTGCGCCTGTTTTGCCAGCAGATCGGCGTAATCCTTCAACCCGACGATGTATCCCGACATCAGGCCGAGAATCGGCGAGTTGACCTGCGGCGATGCCAGTCGTTTGATTTCGTATACATAATCCGCCGCTACCAGTTCACGCGTGCCGGTATGCTTGAAACCATCCCAGGAATCGGGAAGCTGGAATGTTCCTGCCCGATAATACGGCAATCCTTGCCTGTCGCGCGCAAAAGCTGGGTGCGGCTGATAATAAATGCCGGGTCGCACATGCAGTTCGTAAACGCTTTGCGCAATCCGTTCCGCAGGCGCATCCTTCGGCAGCGGATGACCGGCAGCATCGAGATAAGTTACTTGCGGCATCGCCGTCAACGTATCAGGAATCAGCGTGTAAGGACGCTTGAGGTAATGGTACTGCAAGGGCGGCTCATAAATCTGCGCCAGGATTTCGATTTCGTCATCACTGTACGATTGGGCCGGGTCCAGATGCTTGGGGCGTTCGACGAACGACAGATATAAAGTATTGGCATCGCGTTCGCTTGCCGGATAGGGATCGTTCCAGACAGTCTGTTTGCAGCCTGCGAGCAATAAAATTATTATCGATATGCAAATTCGAATCATGGTGCAAGTTTAACCCAGCGTCTGGACTATGGGTATAATAGCCGTGACATTTACTAACAAATCAGGAGAACTTATGGGATTTCTACGCGACAAACGCCTACTCATTACCGGTTTGATCAGCGATCGTTCGATTGCTTACGGTATTGCTCAAGCATGCCATCGCGAAGGCGCCACGCTGGCCTTCACCTATCAGGGCGATAAAATCAGGGAGCGCGTCACCGAACTTGCCGCCGAATTCGGCAGCAGCATCGTACTTCCCTGCGATGTCGGCAGCGATGAGGAAATCCAGCAATTGTTCGCCGATCTGGGCAAGCAATGGGATAACCTGGACGGTATCGTCCATGCCATCGCATTCGTTCCCAAGGCTGCGTTAGCCGGCGATTACCTCGATTCCGTTACTCGCGAATACTTCCAGATCGCGCACGACATCAGTTCCTACAGCTTTGCCGCACTGGCGAAAGCAGGATTGCCGATGATGCAGGGGCGCAATGCCGCCCTGCTCACCTTGTCGTATCTGGGCGCCGTCCGTTCAGTACCTGCCTACAACGTCATGGGCCTCGCCAAAGCCAGCCTGGAATCGAACGTCTATTACATGGCGCAAAGCCTTGGGCCCAAAGGGATACGCGTCAACGCGATATCGGCGGGGCCGATCAAAACTCTGGCCGCCAGCGGCATTACCGGATTCAACAAGATATTAAATCGAGTTGAGAAAAATGCGCCGTTGCGTCGCAATGTAACGATCCTCGAAGTCGGCAATACTGCAGCCTTTCTGCTGTCCGATTTATCCAGCGGAATTACTGGGGAAGTCACTTATGTCGATGCGGGTTTCAATACGACAATGGGCGCGGATTTCGAGTAATAGCCGGAACATGGATCGCCCCGATAACGGGGCGAATGCGCAATTCTTCTCGATCCATTTCGACGCAGGCTATTGAACCAGTTTGCCGAATGGAATATCCTTGATTTCGATTTTAGCTTTTGTCGACAGACCTGAAATATAATCGCTGAACGCCTGCTCAGCTTCGGTATTGGCCATTTGTGTCTGCACCGCCTTGAATTGCGCAGCATCTGGCGCCGGGCCTGGCATTACTTGCGTTATCCGTACCAGAATATAATTGCCGCTTGCACTCGTCGCGCCGAAATAGGCAGGTAACTTTTTCGCGTTGGCCGAAAAAATCCCCGTCACCAAGGCAGGGTCGATAGTTTGCAGATGATCGCGGCTGACCCAGACGAAAGCGCTCCAGTGTACCGCTGCGGGCTCCTTCCCCGCTTTTAATTGATCCAGTAGCGCCAAGCCCTGTTTCTGAGCCATAACCCTGGCTTGCTGCAATTTGAGTTGCTGCATGATCGAGGCACTCACTGCATTCAAGGATTGTATGTAAGCCGGTTTATAATCGAGCAATCGTGCCGAAACTAAAGTATTCGGCGACACTTCGATTGCATCCGTATTGCGTTTGTTTTTCAGCACGTCACTGGAAAACAGCGCCTGCAACATTTTCGGCGAATTCAGGATGCCGCCGGCACCGCCGGCCATACTGATCCACGGCGATGTCTGCAACGGCAGATGCAAAGCATCCGCCACCGGCTGCAAGCTCTGCGATTGCTCGAATACCTGATTGCTGAAACGCTCCGCCACATCGGCAAACTGCTTGAGCGCCTGCTGCTTCTGCAATTCCTGAGTAATTTGACCGGCTACTTCGGTCAATGGCCGAACATGGGCGGGTTTGATACCTGTAAGCTGAATGATGTGATAGCCGTAATCGGTAGAGACCGGGCCTGCAATCTGATTTTTTTGCATGCCAAATACGGCATCGGCAAACGGCTTCACCATCGCCGTACGCGCAAACCATCCCAAGTCTCCACCCTGATTAGCCGATCCCTTGTCGTCGGAATTACGTTTCGCCAGCTCTGCAAACGCGGCAGGATGGGCAATTGCCTGTTGATACAGACGATCGGCGCGTTGTTTCGCATCCTTACGCTGTTGAGCGGATGCACCGGCAGGGACGGCTACCAGGATATGCCGCGCTTTGCGTTCTTCGGGTTCACTGAATTTCGATAAATTCTGATCGTAATAGTGTTTGATTTCAACGGACGGAATGGAAATATGCTGCTCGACATCGTTCAGCGACAATACCGCGTATTGAAAACGCCCTTGCGCCGGTATCGTATAATCGGCTTTATGTTTGTCGTAATAGGTTTTGATTTGCTGGGGCGTAATTGTCAATTGGGCTAAATAGGCGGTGGGACTGATCTCGTACTGGCTGATCTCGCGGCGCTGCGTCATGTCAGCCAGGACTTGTCTCGCCGCCACCTCCGATGCGACAGCGGAGCGCGAAAACGGAGAGCGCATGACGTCGATCAAGATTTCCT
This sequence comes from Pseudomonadota bacterium, assembly GCA_021795395.1. Classification (GTDB taxonomy): domain Bacteria; phylum Pseudomonadota; class Gammaproteobacteria; order Burkholderiales; family Sulfuriferulaceae; genus Sulfuriferula. The sequence goes on from JAJYPN010000007.1 coordinate 58,863, forward strand.
GCTGCGCGCGCTGCTCGAAGCCGGGAACGGTCATCCCCTGCTGTTGTAACATCTGTTGATAGCGATTGACCGAAAACTGATTGTTTTCCTGAAATGCAGGAATGCTGGCGATAAATGATGCCAATTGCGCCTTGCTCACAATCAATCCCTCGTGGTGAGCGGCCTCCAGCAGCAAACGCTGTTTGATCATGCCATTGAGTATGGAGATGCGTATTTGCGGTTCATCGAAAACATGAGGATCGAAATTCGCTCCCATCGATGCAGCAAGTATCGCCCGCTGTTCCTTGATGGCGTCTTCGAATGCGGTACGGCTGATTTTCGAGCCGTTGACGATGGCGATCGTGTCATCGCTGGCACGATGGCTGAAATACGAATCGATACCAAACAAGGCAAACGGCACGATAATCAGCGCTAAAATCAGCTTGGCTACCCATCCTTGCGTACTCTCGCGTATCCAATCGAGCATGGACAATTCACAATCTTATAAAAGAAAGAAGGCGAACCGAAGTTCGCCCTTCGTGTTGGCGGAGTGGACGGGACTCGAACCCGCGACCCCCGGCGTGACAGGCCGGTATTCTAACCAACTGAACTACCACTCCGAAACCAGTCGATCTGGTGGGTGCTGAGGGGCTCGAACCCCCGACATTCGCCTTGTAAGGGCGACGCTCTACCAACTGAGCTAAGCACCCGGAAAAGGCGTCAGTTTACAGCATCTCGGAGGGTTTTGCCAGCACGGAATTTTGGAACCTTGGCAGCCTTGATTTTAATGGATTTGCCGGTTTGCGGGTTTCGGCCGTCGCGTTCTGCGCGTTCACCGATGTAAAACGAACCAAAACCGACCAAAGTTACCATTTCGCCTTTTTTTAATGCTTCGGTCACAGAAGATACTATTGCATCCAATACGCGGCCCGCTGCTGCTTTTTTAATGTCGGCTGTTTCAGCAATAGCATCAATCAATTCAGATTTATTCACATGTATCCCCTTTTTTTAGTTTCCGCAGGAAAACCCTGCAATCGGCTTTATAACAAGCCGCAAAAACAAATGTCAAGCCAGAAAGCATCAATTTGGTCAGATAATTGCAATCCGTGTCAAATTTAATGCTTGGTGGTCACCACTTCAGACGCAGCGGGTGGGATGGCAAGTACTTCTGCGGCGACTTCCGGCGTTTCCGCCAACGGTTCTGGCTGACGCTCCAGCACCACTTTCAACACCTGATCGATCCATTTTACCGGCTGAATATCCAGTTTATTTTTAATATTGTCAGGTATATCCACCAAATCTCGCACATTTTCCTCCGGAATCAATACCTTTTTGATCCCTCCGCGATGCGCAGCCAGCAATTTTTCCTTTAATCCGCCAATACCCAGGACTTCGCCCCGCAACGTAATTTCGCCGGTCATGGCGACATCCGAACGCACCGGATTATCGGTCAATACCGAGACCAGTGCGGTACATATCGCGATCCCAGCGCTCGGGCCGTCCTTGGGGGTCGCTCCTTCCGGCAAATGGATATGGATATCGTTTTTCTGATAAAAATCCTGCGGAATCCCCAAAGCGCGAGAGCGGCTGCGTACCACCGACATGGCTGCCTGTATCGATTCCTGCATCACTTCGCCGAGCTTCCCGGTAGTGATCATTTTGCCTTTGCCGGGAACCGCCACGCTTTCTATCGTCAGCAATTCGCCGCCGACTTCCGTCCACGCCAGACCGGTTACCTGACCGATCTGGTTGTATTTTTCGGCGACTCCATAATTAAACCTGCGCACACCGAGGTATTTATCGAGGTTACGGGCATTGACCGTGATTTTAGTCGCCTTGGTGGATTTTGTCAGCAATGCCTTGACCGCTTTACGGCAGATCTTGGCGACATCGCGATCCAGGTTACGCACGCCGGCTTCCCGTGTATAGTAACGCACGATGTCTCGCAGCGCACTCTCCATGATGACGCATTCGTCCGGTTTCAAACCATTGGCTGCCATTTGCTTCGGCACCAGATAGCGTTCTGCGATGCTGACTTTTTCGTCCTCGGTATAACCCGACAAACGTATGATCTCCATTCTGTCCATCAACGGCGCGGGGATGTTCAGCGTATTTGCCGTCGCTACGAACATGACGTCGGACAAATCGAAATCGACCTCGATGTAATGATCGGAAAAGGTATGATTCTGCTCGGGGTCCAGCACTTCCAGCAAGGCCGATGAGGGGTCGCCCCGATAGTCCTGCCCTATCTTGTCGACTTCATCCAGCAGGAACAGCGGATTGCGCACGCCGACCTTGCTCATGCTCTGCAATATCTTGCCCGGCATGGAACCGATATATGTCCGGCGATGGCCGCGGATCTCGGATTCGTCGCGCATACCGCCCAATGCCATACGCACGAACTTGCGGTTGGTGGCTTTGGCGATGGACTGACCGAGCGAGGTTTTTCCCACGCCCGGAGGGCCGACCAGACACAGGATGGGCCCCTTGAGTTTTTCCACGCGCTGCTGTACAGCCAGATATTCGACTATCCGCTCCTTGACCTTTTCCAGGCCGTAATGATCTTCGTCGAGGATCTTTTCCGCTTTCGCCAGATCGCGACTGATTTTGGTTTTCTTGCGCCACGGCAACGCCAGTAAAGCTTCGATATACGTACGCACGACCGTTGCTTCAGCGGACATAGGCGACATCATCTTGAGCTTTTTCAACTCGGACTCGGCTTTCGCTTCGCCGTCCTTGCTCATCTTCGCTTCCTTGATACGCTTTTCCAGTTCTTCGAGTTCCACTCCTTCTTCGCCGTCGCCCAGCTCTTTCTGGATCGCCTTGACTTGTTCGTTCAGGTAATAATCGCGCTGACTTTTTTCCATTTGCCGCTTTACGCGTCCGCGTATGCGTTTTTCGACCTGCAATATGTCGATTTCACCTTCAAGCAGGCTCATCAAATGCTCCAGTCGCGCCTGTACCGGAAACATCTCCAGCACGTCCTGCTTCTGTTCGAGTTTGAGCGGCAAATGGGCAGCAATGGTATCCGCCAGCCGTCCGGCCTCGTCGATACCGACCAGCGACGTCAGAATTTCTGGAGGAATTTTCTTGTTCAGTTTGACGTACTGGTCGAACTGCGCGACCAGGGCGCGGCGCGTAGCCTCTGCTTCCTTGTCGGCAATGCTGTCGTCTGCCGGAACCAGTTCCACGGTACCGACGAAATGCGTATCCACATCGGCGTATTCGCGGACGATGGCGCGTTGGTTTCCTTCTACCAGCACTTTCACGGTACCGTCTGGCAGCTTCAGCATCTGTAAAATGGTGGCTACGCTGCCTATGCGATATAAATCCTCGGGAGCGGGATCGTCCTTGGAAGCGGATTTTTGTGCAGCGAGCAATATGCTCTTACCTGCTTCCATGGCCACTTCGAGAGCTTTGATCGATTTGGCTCGGCCAACGAAAAGAGGAATTACCATATGCGGAAATACGACGACATCACGTAATGGCAATAAAGGGAGCGTTGGATTTTCGGCGTTATGGAGTAGTGCCATGATTGAGTACCCTTTATCAGAATTAAACGACTAAGAACACATATACAGGCATTTTTTGTAATTTCAAGCCAGAGCGGTCAGCCAATCTGCAAATCCTGAACCCGCAGCCGCTATCCAGGTTTGCAGACCGGCAGACCCGTCGCCGGGTTTTTCGGCTTCGCTATGCCAGTTGTTATGAAGCCAGCTTCGCCTGATCGGCATAAATCATCATCGGCTTGGCGGTACCGTTGATTACGTTCTCGTCGACCACCACCTTGCTCACGTTTTCCATCGACGGCAAATCAAACATGGTATCGAGCAGCGCATGTTCGATTATGGATCGCAACCCCCGCGCCCCGGTTTTACGCGACAGAGCACGTTTGGCGATGGCGACCAGCGCATCGGAACGAAATTCCAGTTCTGCGCCTTCCATGTCGAATAATTTGGCGTATTGCTTGGTCAGCGCATTTTTCGGCTCGGTCAAAATGGTCATCAGAGCGGTTTCATCGAGTTCTTCGAGCGTGGCGATAACCGGCAGCCGGCCTATCAGTTCCGGAATAAGCCCGAATTTGATCAAATCTTCCGGTTCGACTTCCTGCAGCAAGGCCGATATGTCCTTGCTGTTATCCTTGCTTTTTACTTCGGCGCTGAAACCGATTCCGCCCTTGGTCGACCGGTTCTGTATCACCCGCTCCAGTCCCGCGAACGCTCCGCCGCAGATAAAGAGTATATTGGTCGTATCAACCTGAACAAACTCCTGATTGGGATGCTTGCGCCCGCCTTGCGGAGGTATGGACGCAGTCGTACCTTCTATCAGCTTGAGCAATGCCTGTTGCACCCCTTCGCCGGAAACGTCCCGGGTAATCGACGGATTATCCGATTTACGCGAGATCTTGTCGATCTCGTCGATATAAACGATGCCGCTTTTAGCTTTTTCGACATCGTAATCGCATTTCTGTAGCAATTTCTGAATTATATTTTCTACATCTTCGCCAACATAACCCGCTTCCGTCAACGTTGTCGCATCCGCCATGACGAATGGCACATCGAGCAGACGCGCCAGTGTTTGCGCCAGTAGCGTCTTGCCCGAGCCGGTAGGCCCGATCAGCAGAATGTTGCTCTTGGCAAGCTCGACATCACTTTTGCCGCCTGCATGACGCAAGCGTTTGTAATGATTATAGACCGCCACGGCAAGAATGCGCTTGGCCTTGTCCTGCCCGATCACATAGTCGTTCAGGATAACCTGTATTTGCTGCGGTGTCGGCAGGTCCGACTTGTCCGCCTTGCCCAATTTGTCCTGATGAATTTCTTCGCGGATGATATCGGTGCATAAATCCACGCATTCGTCGCAAATGAACACGGAAGGTCCTGCAATCAGTTTCCGTACTTCATGCTGACTCTTACCGCAAAAAGAGCAATGCAACAATTTTTCGCCGCTATTCTTGTCAGACATAGCTATTCCTCCGTTGAATGCTTAAATCCCGTTAAACCGTCGCTTCGTCACGATTACTGAGTACCTTGTCGATCAAGCCGTAGGCCACCGCTTCTTCAGCGCCCATGAAATTGTCGCGGTCGGTGTCCTTTTCCAAAGCGGCCATGCTTTGCCCGGTATGCAAAGCCATCATGCCATTCAATCGTTCGCGCAGATAGAGTATCTCTTTCGCATGGATGGCAATATCCGAGGCCTGGCCCTGGAATCCGCCCAGTGGCTGATGGATCATGATGCGCGCATTCGGCAAGGCAAAACGCTTGCCCTTGGTGCCGGCGGTCAGCAAAAATGCGCCCATGCTAGCCGCCTGCCCCATGCATAAGGTACTGACGTCGGGTTTGATGAATTGCATGGTGTCATAAATCGACATGCCCGCGGACACCGAACCGCCGGGAGAATTGATATACAAATGGATATCCTTGTCCGGGTTTTCGGACTCAAGGAACAACAATTGCGCTACGACCAGATTGGCGGATTGCTCGTTGACGGGGCCGATCAAAAAAATCAGTCGCTCCTTGAGCAGACGAGAATAAATATCATAAGCGCGCTCGCCGCGCCCACTTTGTTCGACAACCATCGGTACCAGACCGAGCGATTGCGGATCCCAACTGCTATTGGTCATCATCGTTTATGCCTTTCCCATCAATTCGTCAAACGCAAGCGGTTTATCGGTGATTTTAGCCTGGCTCAAAACCCAATTTACCACATTATCTTCCAGCACCAGCGAACTTATTTCCTGCATTTTTTCCGGAGTTTTACGGTACCAGTCAATGACATCCTGCGGATCTTCGTAGCTCTGCGCCAGTTCCTCTATCATCGCCGACACCGCATCCGCTTGCGCGGTCAACTGCTTACTTTGTACTATTTCCGCCAATATCAAGCCCAGTGCGACACGTTTTTGCGCCCGCTGCTCAAATAAATCAGTGGGCATAGGTACTTTAGCAATATCCATGCCGCGTTCCTGCATATCGCTGCGGGCCTGGTCCATCAAACGCTGCATTTCATTCCGGACCAGTGCTTTGGGGGCTTCAACCGCCGTCGATGTCAATAAAATTTCCATCACCTGATCCTTGATTTGCGCCTTGATCCGATTCTTGACTTCCCGTTCCAGGTTCGCCCTGATTTCGGCGCGCATTTTAGCCACATCGCCATCCTCTATCCCGAGGCTGCGCGCAAATTCCGCATCGACTTCCGGCAATTTCGGCGCCGCTACATCGGTAATCTCCACCTCGAATCGAGCGGTTTTTCCTGCGAGCGATGCGGCCTGATAATTCGCCGGAAACGTGACATCGAACTGCTTGCTATCGCCTGTCTTCACATCCAGCAATGCGGCTTCGAATTCGGGCAGGGTGCGGCCTTCTCCCAGAACCACTCGAAATCCCCGCGCTTCACCGCCGTCAAAAATTTCTCCATCCGTTTTGCCTACATAATTCAAGGTGACCAAATCCCCCTGCTGAGCTGCCCTGTCTATCGAATCGTATTGAACTCGCTGTTTTACCAATACATCGATGGTTTTATCGACCTGCGCCTCGCCAACTTCGACCACAGGCCGAGATATCCCGGCCTGAGAGAGATCGCCAAGCTCTATTTTAGGATAGACTTCGAATACCGCATAAAATTCAAATAAATCCTCACGGGCCGCATCGGCCCTCGGCTCGATGCGCGGCATCCCCGCCACTTTGAGCTGATGCGTCTGTACGGCACTGGCGAAGGCGCGCTCGACAGCCGTCCCCAGTACTTCCTGATGCACTTCGCCGCCATATTTTTTTGCAACCAGCGACATCGGCACCTTGCCGTTGCGAAAACCGTCGATACGCGCCGTGCGGGCAATTTGCTTTAAACGGCTGGCGACTTCCGATTCGATCGAGCTTAGTTCGACACTAAGATTGATACGTCGTTCCAAACTACTGAGTTCTTCGATTTGAGCGTGTTGCATGAAATTATCCTTGGTCTTTTGGTGAATAGATTATGAAAAGCGTGCCGATCGGCCAGCATGGATTTCCAGGAATTTTAGAATTGATATCGAAGCATTAAACGCAGATCTGCCCTATTTGGGCAAATTCGCCAAAACCAACAGGTTTACGGGCATAAGCTGTTGTCAAGAAAGAACACCGCGAAACCGTTGCAATTGCGCGCATCAGTACAAACCGCGAGCATTCAGGGCATACGGTTAACATATTGTGTTAGAATAAATTCCTGTATTCAAAAAGCAGTTTTCGAGGAGGAATTTGAAAATTCATCCGGCTGGATAAAGCATACCATGAATCGGAGCAAAATAATTACTTATGCGGGTTACAAACTTTTTTTTACATAAAATTCAGTTTGCTTTCGGCTAATATTTTTCGGCTGATATTGTAGCCAGGTTTACTCCGGTTTTAATTGACCTGCTTCTGTCAGTGCGTCATACACGATTTCCACGCCCAGACTGAAAGCTGGCATACCGCCCACGATGGCCGCCGTTTCGCATATTCCGTATAATTCCCTAGCCTGCGCCCCGGCCTTCAATGCGCCGCGCACATGCAATTGCGCAGCTTCGGCATGGCCTAAGGCCAACAGCATCGAAAAATGCACGAGTTGCTGGGTTTTTCGATCCAGCGGATTGTCATGAATAAGGCGTTCCCTCAAGGCCTCAACAGCATCGATAGACGCTTCATGATGGCAAAACCGTGCCAATGCGTTACGTTTTTTTATGTTATCGGGAACGAAACCCAACAATTCGCGATAGCGCTTCTCTACAGCGGTATCGCTCATCCCAGCAGCTTGCCGGTTTCCGGCCACTCCATATATTCGGGAGCCACCGTACCCGATTGACGCATCAACAGGTCGATCTGACCGAGATGGTAGGCGTGATGGCCAAGTACCGACCATAAAAAACCGATGCCGGTATAGCGCCTGCCGGTAAAGAGCATTTCCTTTTCCAGCACCACCGGGGTCAAAGCCTGCAATTTGTCGAGATTGCCGGCATGCGCCGTCTTGTACGCATCGATCAGCCAGGGGCCATCGGCAACGTCTTGCGTAGCGCCGGGTTTGCCCGGCACAGGCATGGTATCGCCTGCCGCCAGCGGCGCAATTTGCCCGAGCCAGTGACTTTCCGCGTTCATCAGATGTCGCGTCAGCGCACCGATGGTGATCTTGTTTACGCGGGCGCCGAGAAACAAGGCTTCCGAGTCCTTGGGAATGGCATTCCAATGCTCATCGTCGAGCATGGCCAGATAATCAAAAGTATGGATGACTTCCTGATTGAATAATGAAATAAATCGTTCCAACTCGTTCATGACTGCCTCGCAAGATGCAAAAGGTTATCTTAACAAGTCCGTCATTTGGCGCCGGTTGGACAACGCACATAGTTCAGAGTAATGCAATAAACGTTGACTGCCAGCGGCACGAACCCGGGTTTGAATAAATAACGTACTGGTGCGAAAGGGGGGACTCGAACCCCCACACCTTGCGGCGCTGGAACCTAAATCCAGTGCGTCTACCAATTCCGCCACTTTCGCAAGCACCGTAGTGTAATATAATTGAAGGCATACTGTCAGTAGCCATCGGACATTTCATCGATCCGTCGATGCCGCTCCGAGCTCTGTACGATCCCGCCAATCGATGAAATAATCCGCCTGGATCGGCGCTGCACAATTCACTTACCAATATAACGATGGCTATTGATCACTACGAAAATTTTCCTGTCGCATCGATTTTATTGCCGCGCCGATTGCGCCGCGCAACGGCAGTTATATACCGTTTTGCGCGCAGCGCGGACGATATTGCCGACGAGGGCGATGCCGGTACAGGCGAGCGGCTTGCCGCTCTCGACGCCTACCGGGCCGAATTATCGCGCATCGAACGGCATGCGCCGCCGCAGACACCCTTATTTCGCGAACTGTCTATCGTCATCGAGCGGTATCGTCTGCCGGTGCAGCCGTTTTACGATCTGCTCGACGCATTTTCACAAGACGTGGTCAAGACCCGTTATGCCAACTTCGGCGAAGTCATGGATTACTGCAAGAAATCGGCCAATCCGGTCGGCCGATTGATGCTGGCGCTGTACGGCGAAACCGATGCGCGCAGTGTCGCCTATTCCGATGCCATCTGCTCCGCTCTGCAGATCATCAATTTTTTGCAGGACGTTGCCATCGATTACGACAAGAATCGCATTTACCTGCCGCAGGACGAACTCGCCAAACAACATATCAGCGAAGCGCAAATCGCGGCGCACGACAGCAGCGGCATGTGGTCGCCGTTCATGCTCGGCCAGATCGAACGCGCGCGCAAACTGTTGCAAGCCGGCGCACCTCTGGGTAAAGTGCTGAAAGGCCGGATCGGCCTGGAATTAAGAATGATTATCATGGGAGGCGCTACCGTGCTGGAAAAACTGCATCGATCCAAAGGCGATATTTATACCCATCGACCGGTACTCGCCCCGCGCGACTGGTTGAAAATGCTGTACCGCGCCTTGCGCGCCAAGTAGGACAGCGCTTTGGACCCGAATCAATATTGCCAGGATAAAGCCGCTGCCAGCGGTTCGAGTTTTTATTACAGTTTCATGTTCCTGCCGCCGCTACGGCGCCGTGCGATCGTCGCGCTGTATGCCTTTTGCCGCGAAGTCGACGATATCGTCGACGAATGCCGCGATGAGCATGTCGCCCTGACCAAACTCAACTGGTGGCGCCAAGAAACCCTCGATCTGTATCGCGGTCAGCCGCATCATCCGGTCAGCCACGCTTTGGCGCCCGTCATACGCGATTTCAACCTGCCGGCCGAACAGTTGCTGGAAATCATCGACGGCATGGAAATGGATCTAACTCAACATCGCTATGAAGATTTCAAATCGTTGCGGCTGTATTGCCACCGCGTCGCAGGCATAGTCGGCGAACTCTCCGCGATGATATTCGGCTACAGCGACCGCAATACCCTGAAATACGCCACCGATCTCGGGCTGGCGTTCCAGCTCACCAACATCATCCGCGACGTCGGCGAAGACGCCCGGCGCAACCGGATTTATCTGCCTATGGTCGAGCTGGCGCAATTCGACGTTCCAGCTGCCGATATCCTGCAATGCCGCCAAACCGACAATTTCAACAAACTGATGGAATTCCAGTATCAGCGCGCCCAGCATTATTACGAACAGGCGTTTTCCCATTTGCCCGCAGCAGACCGTAAAGCCCAAAAAACGGGTTTGATCATGGCGGCGATATACCGCACTCTGCTTGAAGAAATCCGCAACGACGGCTTTCTCGTTCTCAATCAGCGCACTCGCTTGACGCCGCTGCGCAAACTCTGGATTGCCTGGCGCGCCTGGATGAAAGATTGATCCTACCTCCATGAATGCAGCTCATAGCGCTCGCGTCGCAGTGATCGGCGGCGGTTATGCCGGAATGGCGGCCGCCGTCACCCTCGCGCGACACGGCGTCCGGGTTACTGTCTACGAAGCCGGCAAGGTACTGGGCGGCCGGGCACGTCAAGTCACTCACGCCTCATGCTCCATCCTGCTGGATAACGGCCAGCATCTCCTGTTGGGCGCTTACCATACCACGTTGGATCTGGCGCTTCTGGTCGAACCGGAGGCGCGCAAATGGCTACGCCAGACCTTGCAACTTCATACGGAGGAAGGATTGCAATTGTTCGCTCCGAGATTGCCAGCCCCCTGGCACCTGTTCACGGGCCTGTTGCGCGCTCGCGGAATCACGCTCCGGCATCGCTTGGCAGCGATGCGATTCATGGCCGCTCAACGCGCCCGCGGCTACCGCCTGGCCCATGACATGCCGCTGATCGAATTGCTGTCGGAACAGCCCCGCGCATTGATCGAATTGCTCTGGGAGCCGCTCTGTCTCGCCGCGATGAATACTCCGCTGGCGACGGCGTCGGCGCAGGTATTCCTCAATGTGCTGCGTGACAGTCTGGGGCGAAGCCGGGCTGACAGCGACCTGATACTGCCAACCGTCGATCTGTCGTCATTTTTTCCCGACGCCGCAGCCGCTTTCCTACGCAAGCATGGCGGGGGAGTTGTTGTGCAACGCAGGGTGCGGCATATCAAACGCGATAGCGCAGGTTTCGTCATCGATGGGCAGCTCCACAGTCATGTCGTTTGCGCAGTCGCGCCGCATCAGGCGGCCGAATTGCTGACGCCCTTCGTCGAACTGACGGAAATCTGCGCCCAGATTGCCCGCTTGCACTATCAGCCGATCACTACCGTTTATCTACAATACCCGCCCGAAGTACGCTTGCCGCGCGCCATGACCGGGCTTGCACACTCACTCGCGCAATGGGTCTTCGACCGCGGCATCAGTCATCGGCAGCACGGTTTGCTCGCTGTCGTCATCAGCGCAAGCAATGCCACTAACGAGTCGAACCGGCAAACGCTGATCACCGATATCGCCAGGGAACTGGAGCGGCATCTCGGTACACCGCCGCAGCCTTTATGGCATCAGGTCATCGTGGAAAAGCGCGCCACCTTCTCCTGCGAAGCCGGGATACAGCGCCCCGATCAAAGCACGCCGTTAGCGAATTTTTATCTCGCCGGCGATTACACGCACGGCGACTATCCCGCCACACTGGAAGCCGCCACCCAAAGTGGGGTAAAATGCGCCACCCGAATTCTGACCGGATTAATGCCCAATCATGAAAAACTATCAAGCGCCTGACAACCTCCTGCAAGATCGCGTCATTCTCGTCACCGGAGCCAGTCGAGGCCTGGGACGCGAAGCCGCGTTAAGTTTTGCGGCGCATGGCGCAACCGTCATCCTGCACGGCCGCAATGTCGCGCAACTGGAAACCGTCTACGATGAAATCGAGGCCGCCGGCTATCCGCTAGCGGCGATCATACCGCTCGATCTGGCAGAAGCCGACGACCAGGCATACGAAGGTCTGGCCGGCTCCATCGGTCTGCAGCTAAAACGCCTGGACGGCATCCTGCATAATGCCGCGGCGCCCTATCGCGGCTGCCACATGGAAGCGCTCACCGTCGAGCAATGGCACAATGCGCTGCGTGTCAACGTCGTCGCACCGGCCGCACTGACACGCGCCTGCCTGCCTTTGTTGAAAGCATCGCCGTCCGCCTCGGTCATCATGACCGGCGAATCGCACGGCCATACGCCGACCGCATTCTGGGGAGCGCACGCCGTCAGCAAAGCCGCGCTGGAACCGATGGTCAAAATCTGGTCGCAGGAATGGGAAAACCTGCACCCCAACCTGCGCATCAACGCCATCGTGCCGGGCCCCGTCAACACCCCCAGCCGGCGCAAAACTCACCCCGGCGAAGATCCATTCTCCACCGCGCAGCCCGCCGACCTGATGCCGGTATATCTGTATCTGATGGGCGACGACAGCGTGGCGGTGCGGGGGGAAATCGTAATCATCTGATCCAAAAGCCTTTTTAACATCAGCATCACCGGTATCATGGGCTTAACCTTGCTGACTAGCGGCCAACCGCCGTAACTAGGTTTAACTTTGCCCCCAGCAGGTTGAAGGCGGGACAATCGCGCTGCCATTAGCATATTTCTGATTGGCCTGGTCGATACCTATCGACGGACACGCCGTGTCGGCGACTTGCGTCCCCTGCGGCGTTGCCGTCAGCGTATACGTCGTAGCAGTCTGGTTAGAAATAGCGATGGCATAATACCCTTGTGGCGAATTGGCGAAAGGCGTTGCCGGGCAGTTGCTGTAGGTAAAGCTTTGCGCATAACAGCGCTCCATCGTCGCCTGGTCTTGCGCAAGCGCTGTGTAAGCATCGGAACGCCTCGATTTCAACACATAATTTTGGTATGACGGATAAGCGATTGCCGCCAGTATCCCGATAATCGCCACCACCACCATGAGCTCGATCAAGGTAAACCCGCCATTCCGCTCAGAAGGATTCGAAAAACGTCTAGGGTAAGTTTTGCGCATCATGCCACCTCGATTAATTATTGGATCTGCCACCAGGCAAAGCGCGGCGCTTGATTCCAAGGTACCCACTGCGCTGTTTGTACACCATTCACAGTGACCCAAATCAAATGGCAGGTTGCAGCCGTACAACCTGGAGGCATTGGAGTACCCCCTGGGACCACCAGCCCTCCTCCCCCTCCTGAAACAGTAGCACCAACACTCATCGCATTCGGACTCATAGTCATCATAAAGGGAGAAGTTTGATAGCCCGGCCCGAATGTCAGACCTACGATATTGGCCGGTAATGTCGTATTGCTCGCGGCGGTAATATCCTGCGCAAAAGGAGAAAACAAAGCCGCACCGCCATTCTGATAGTTAATATCCAGAGTTATCGAGGTAAATGGTGCATTACAGGAAGCAGGCGGCGTATTCAAGCTGGCCACGAACGAACTATCGGATACCAATGGGTTAACTATAAGGCGTTGACCTGAGGTTGGAAAATTGTCATACCAGCCCATCTGGTTAGCCCAGTTAATGGTAGTCGTAGTGTCGGTCAAAACTGATTGCGAAACCCCTGCTGGCGTAGTGACTGTAGCAGGCGTCAGCGTTTGCGGCACCAAATTTGCTAAAGTAATCGGATTGCTGGCGGCCGGATCATCCCAAATTCCGTATGCTGTTTGGGTTTGGGTATTGGTCAAGTCGCTAGCCGTCAGCAACTGCCCCGTACCGAACATCACGAAGAGACCGGGACTGCGCGGATAATTCGGATTAAGTGTCACCACTGGAGGAGTAGTGATGGGTTGAGGCACACCTCCTATCTGCGCAGAAAACAACAAGCGCGCCGACCATTGCGAAGCTGCGCTGCTGGATACATCAATCGCCCATAAATTGCCTTGTAAATCGCCAGCATAAACGGTAGTAATCGGCATCCCCAGCAAACCGTCCGAATTGGCCACGGCTACCGTCGATAAACCTTCAGGGATAGTGGCATTACAAGCACCGGCAACAGCGGTACAAAGATTGATTTTGCTGATCACCGCTCCGGTCTGCGGATTCAACGCGTACAACACGGCGTTGTTATTAGGGCTGTTATAACCGTTGCCGAAAAATACGGCACTTTTCATGGGCGGAACTGTCACCCCGTTGGTAGCCGTTTGCGCGATGGGTGCGATCTGGGGCTGACTATAGCTTAAACCCATATCGCCATCGGTAAATTCCCATAATACATGACTGGCAACGAGCGCCTCGCTCGTCAATAATTGAGGATTCGTCACATCGAGCGCATAGATAGAGTTACCCCCCGCGTTTTCGCCGCCGACCAGTACGGTATGCCATGTTCCACCGCTAAACTGCACATCGCCGGTATTAGGCGATCCGTCTACGAAAAACTGGTGACTTTGATTATAAAGCGGCGCAGTCAAATTAATCAGGTTGGCAAACACCGCATTCGGTACGAAGGCAAACATTTCGTTACCGTTATTGGCATTAAAGGCATGCAACATGCCATCGTTCGCACCCACATATATTACTGGAGTACGATTGGCTTCACTCGTTTCGAAATTAAAATAACTGCTGGTAAAATATGTACCATTAGGCGCACCGATGTACAAAGGCTGACTATCGACTATATCACCCAACAAGTGCGTCCGATTACGAAAAGCGCCTCCGTTTCGCTGCTCTTGTGAGGTGTCGCCGCGCAGATAATTCAAGCGGCTTTGCCCCAGGTTATCACCAGGCTGCAACTCTGTTTGCTGTGCCGCGCTGATATTACTCCACTCGAAAGGCACAGCCGCACCAGCGCTACCGTTAAGTGCAGGTGTCCAGGTTGCGATATAGCGGTTATTTGCCCAACCGGACCCGGCAGCTAATATATCCAATTGCTTTTGCGCTGACCAGAGTGGCGTCTGTGTAAGCGGCGAGCTTGCAATCAAGTTGCCCGTCCAGTCTTGATAAAGGGTATCACTAGCCGTAAACGTAGCTTGATAGGTCACGCTACCGGAATTAATAATAGTCGAATTGACTGCCGACGCTGACGTAGAAAACGAACCGTTCTGGATGGCAACCAGTATGGAATTAAGGTCGCTGACTAAGGCCGACGGGCTAGTCGCCGCATAGAAGTTGGAAGTCCCGCCCGCCATGGCCATAGCTGTCAACGTGTTGGCTGCCGCAGGATTGAGCGTAGCATTTACCCCCGCTCCCAAACCGACTATATAGGTTTTTATGCCTGCAGTCTTCAAGGCGGCAATGGTATTGATCGTATCGGTCAAAGCCTGATCGTTAGTCGTGTTCAACGAACCGTTCGTGTTAAAACTCGCCGTTACATTATAACCTGCGGCGGCAGCGCTACCCAGCGGCGGCCAAGCCAGTCCTTGAAGATCCATTGTAGGCAAACCGTCCGAAATCAATACGACGTATTTTTGTGGCGCACAACTGCTTGAGCTGGAAGGCAGATTAACCAAATAATTTTTTGCCTTACTCAATAATCCTGCCAACGGCGACTGATAAGCCAGGGCTTTGATCTCGCCACTAGAGCTGTTATCCGTTTCCGGTTGCAGACTGGACGTAAAATTTGCGATGGCGGTACTCACACTGCTGGCAGTCGGATTGGTGCCAGCAGTCGTCATCGGTACCAGCATAGTGCCCGTACCGGCATTTACCGTTTGTACGTAGTAGCCAAAACCGCGTTGTGCATACATGACCTGCGGAGAATAAGGAACATAACCCGCGTTGGTTGGACTGGTACCAAACCCGCCGTTATTGGGGGCCGATGAGTTATACGACACATAAATCGAACCATTATTGTAATTCGATAAGGTAAAATTAGGCGGATAAGGTGAAGAAGGATTTGGGCCGTTATAAGTGACAAACAGCCCGCTGAGACCGCCTGCATAAAGCACATCATTGATATTGGGAGCATCGCTGGTTGCACCGATTTGCATGTACGCTTCCGATAGCGCACTCGCGCCATAAAGATTCACCATGGAAGTGCAATAGCTTTTTACCGATGACGATGCGGTAGTGTAATTCGCGCAAGGGTTATTCACTACTGCGGCCGAATACGTATTGGTGAATGTGAAAGGTCCCGTTTGCGGCGACATGTAATAGACCCAAGTGGTATAACGAGAAGTTCCGCTGGTACTGTATTCTTCCAGGGCAAAATCGGTATCCTGCATATATGCCTGCAGGATAGCCTGTACTCCTTGCTTGGCGACATTGAGCCGGCTGGCGCCATTATCCAACAAGATTCCGCTTTGGTTTACCGTGTACGGCGCTTGTCCGGCGCTGTTAGCGGCTTGCACCGGCGGAGTAAACCCAGCAGGTACCGTGTAATTTACCGGAGAACTGGAGTTTGCCAGGGAGGCTAAAGCTGAGCTGAGAGCGCCGGAACCGGTCATGATCGCTCCGCTCAAATCGCCATCCATCGATTGCGAATTGCCGATTGCAATAAGCACTTGCGCATGCTGCGGCGTACTCATTGTCAACGGTACTTGAGAAATCGGCAACGAGGAAGTTGCTCGTGCCAGAGGTATCGCGCCGCCATAAAACAGGTTAACGCCTAGCGTCAACATGACTAACGCAATGTATCGTGTCCAGTAAGAGTTTTTGTGTAACTCATGTATGTATTTCATGGTATCTCCCGCTCAACTGACGCGAACTCTGGAATAATTATATTTCGCCTGTTTCGCATGTTTCGACTGCGTTTTATTTATCTAAATTATATTGGAATCAATACCATACTTTGCAGCATGATCGGACTTCCACCGCTCGATTGAGTCGCATAGGCTGTAATACGATATACATTACTCGGACCGCCGGGGAGGTTAACGGAAGGCATCATTTCAATTATAAAAGCCGCTCTTACTCCCGTCGGCAAGCCGCCCCATGCGCTAACAATCACGCCACCGCTATTCCAGTTAACCGTAGTCCACAACGGTGCAGCATTCTGGTTATAGGTATATAAGCCGTTACTATTAGCAAGAAAAGAAGCTTTAGTATATAAACCAGTATATAAATCAGTTTGCGCCTGATTAAGCGCTCCTTCAGCAGCTTGAAAAGTAGTCTGTTGGGAAGCGGTATTGGCAGCAATACGAGTTTGAGTACTGTTCAACACCTCCCCGGCCAGCGCTAATATAGTCAAGATAACCACCAAAATTAGCGCCGTGATCAATACAAATCCGGACTGTTTGCCGGATTGTTGGGATTTTGCTTGCCCAATGAACATCCGGACGTCCTTCATGACGCATTCCTCACGTTAATCGTCATCTCGAATACATGACGCAATCTGGTATCGGCGGGTACGGTAATCGTAGTCCCCAACACATCGAAAGTCGTGGGCTGCCCTATGCTGCCCGAGCCAGGCCGCCCTTCAAGTAAAAAACCCATACGTATGACGTAGATATTCGGCCAATTTGCTTGCGTTACCGCACTGGCAGGCAGATATTGCGTTACCACGCCGTTGGCGCCTATGCCATACAGCACTTGCATGGTTTCCACTCCCGACACTAGAGGAACTCCGGTCACGGCCGGATTACCGGAAGTAGACCAGCTAAACGTTCCCGTTCTGGTTGCTTGCAAGGTCGCTTTCATTAGCACGCTTTCACCACCCTGACCGTATGCGACGAAAAATGCATTCTGTTGTATCGGTATGACTTGCGCGCCAGGAGAAAAAGCTACGCCCAAAGCTGGAATGATCGTAATAGCTCCAGGCGTTCCGTTTGGGGGTGCAGACATCGGCGTAGATACTTGAAATAACGCGGATTTTGCGCAATCGGAAATGGCGCCGAACTGGCCTGCCTGAAATCCGCTTGCATCATTGACGACCATACTTACGCTATGCGCATTAGGAGTTGGATAAACACCCACGGGTTTGCCTTGTAGCGTTGCACCAAAGACAACGAGAACATCGCTACCAGGAGCCACGGAAGCTCCGGAAGCAACGAAGGATGGATCCAGATTCGGCGCCCAATGGGCAACCATACCATCATCAGGAGGATTGTCGACTGCAATAGTATAGGCAGACCCCGCCCCTGCCGTCCCCGCATAATCATAACCCTGGATCATGCTTTTGCTGGTGCTTTGTGCGCCCAAAGGCGGCGGAGCTCCTGCTCCCAAAGTCGACAATACGCTTGCGGTACCGGAACAACCCATAAATCCCGCGCTGCGCACCAAGGGCGTTACCAATGCTGCGATAGCGTTTTCTTCATCTTGAATGGCGCCTTGCGCACCTGCGGTTTTATAGTTATTGGTTTGCGCCATGTAAACAGCGAGAACTCCGCCGAGCAAAATCAAACCCAAGGTCAACGCAACCATCAGTTCAACCAAACTGAAGCCGCCTTTTTTTATAATTGCGGAATATTGATTTTTCATATCAAGGTTTGTATCGTATAGTGCGCCAGCGAACTGCCGGCAGCAGTATTACTGGTTGAAACGCCCAGCGTCTGATTGGCTGAGGCGTCATTCCATTGTACGGTCACAGTTACCAGCATATTGGCGACAGCCGATGCCTGGGTTGTTACCGAGCCGCAACCGCTGGGTAATTGATTCTGCAATGCGCTTTGCCAATGCCAGATATCGTACGCAGTCATCTGCGATGGGGTACAAGGGCCGGCGTTACAATTTACCGGCGGCGCTGCGACTACGGCACCGCCTCCAATATTCGAGGCATTGTAAGCGCCGAGTAATGCCTGAGCCTGGTTGGCGCGCATGCGATCCAATATATCGTAGGCCGATTGAATCGCCTGCTGTTTGGTATAGCTGGAACTATTGGATTTCTCGGTAGCGAGCAACATGGCAGCGATACCCAGCATGCC
The DNA here is from genome assembly GCA_021795395.1 of Pseudomonadota bacterium. Classification (GTDB taxonomy): domain Bacteria; phylum Pseudomonadota; class Gammaproteobacteria; order Burkholderiales; family Sulfuriferulaceae; genus Sulfuriferula. The sequence goes on from JAJYPN010000007.1 coordinate 77,513, forward strand.
GATGGATAAAACTACGAGCGCGACCAATACTTCCAGCAAAGTAAAGCCTTTTCCCCTGGATTCCAGGCCATAGCGCACATAGCGACGACTGATTGCATTCTTGATTAATGGTCTCGAATAGTCTCGAAGATTGCTCATGGACATGTAATATTCCCTCCCCATACTGCTGCACCTGCTGTAGTATCTATTTCCACAGAGCCGGTAACCTGTACTTGCATAGAATAGGCATAAGCGCTACCTCTGCTGTCGCATATTTTAAATTCCGCCGCCGTACTGCTCATACCACGCGGATCGAAATATACTTGATTCACTGCGTTGACACTGGAAATCGTTGCCCCGCCAACAACGAGCTGGGTACTTTGCAATAAACTGGTAGGTATTGCAGGGTTGGTGGTAGCCAAGCCTTGAGGATTGAGCACGACCATCCAGCCGGACGCCCAGTTATTGCCACAGCTAGTTGAATTGGTCGCTCCGACCGGGCACACCTCGGTATTAACATTTTGGCTTAGCGCTATGCTTCGGGCATAACGTAATGCATTGCCTAATCCATCTCGTTGCGCCGTTATTTTACTGTTCATCACCATTGCTTGATAGGATGGCAATGCAATCCCCAAGATAATAGCGGCCACCGCCAGCGAGACAAGTAACTCAATCAGTGTAAAACCGCGAATACGCATTTTCAATTCCCCCAAGGTGAATGATATGAAGCATTTACCTATACTGCGAGCAACACTCGATAAACGGCGGTTTTATCTCAATGAACGGTACCATTGGCACGCTTGCCGCCTAACTATCATCGCGATATACTTGTTATCAATTCGCTTTACGATAATTTATTCCGCTCTTCACTCGAACTAATTTCAAATTACTTGAACCCCGACATCCTAATCATCGGTGGCGGTGTCATCGGCCTGGCGACTGCGTTTCGGCTGGCTGAGTCTGGCGCTGCGGTCACCGTCGTCGATCGCAGCGCCGTCGGCAACGAAGCTTCGTGGGCGGGCGGCGGCATACTTTCGCCGCTGCTGCCCTGGCACTATCCGGCAGCGGTCAACGATTTATGCCATCCTGGCGCCAAACTTTACCCGGACTGGATCGCCGCGGTCGAATCGGCCGGGGGACTCGATGCCGAATACTGGCGTTGCGGCATGCTGATCTTGCCACCCTACGATGAAGCGGCCGCAAAAGCCTGGTGCGATCGCTATCAGTGGCCTTTACACACGATCGAACAGTCCGATGGCACGATGGAAACCGGCCCGGCGCTGTGGCTGCCCGACGTCGCGCAAGTACGCAATCCGCGTCTGATCCAGGCGCTGCGCGCGGCGGTGCTGGCGCGCGGCGTGCGGTTGCTGGAACATACCGGGGTTTCCGGCGTGGCAATCAGCGAAGATCGGGTGGATTACATCGATACCGCTCAGGGCAAACTTTCCGCAGAAAAGTACATCATTTGCGCCGGCGCCTGGAGTCAGATCATGTTGAGCGATCATCCGCCCGCCAAAACCGTCAAGCCGGTACGCGGGCAAATGCTATTGTTTCAGGCCGAAGTGGATTGCTTGCGGCATGTTATTTATCACGATGGGATGTACATTATCCCGCGCCGGGACGGCCGCATCCTGGTCGGCAGCACGATCGAAGACGTTGGCTTCGACAAATCCACTACCGCTGAAGCGAAAAACATGCTGCTCGATCATGCATTGCAGGTCTTTCCCGCGTTGCGCGAAACATCGCTGGAAAGACACTGGAGCGGTTTGCGGCCCGGCTCGCCCGACAATATTCCGACCATAGCGCGCCATCCTGTCGTCGGCAATCTCTACATCAATGCCGGACATTTCCGTTACGGTGTCACCATGGCACCGATTTCTGCGAATCTGGTGGCGGATTTGATCGAGGATAAAACACCGGAGATGGATCTCACCCCTTATCGCTGGAACGATTGAGGTGGCTCGATTTAGTCGTCACACCTGCATGTTCATGATCGCGGTATACGCCGCGACGACTTTGTTACGCACCTGCACTGCTTCCTGAAAAGACAGGTTCGCTTTCTGCATGGCGATCATCGTATCGGACAGACTCACCTTGTCGTTGCCGGTAGCGAAACTCTGGCCCATTTGCTGCGCTTGCTGTTGTGCCTGATTGACGCTGTCGAGCGAGGATTTGAGCATATCGGCAAAGCCTGCTTTCGGCGTGGCTGCACTGGGTTGCAGGGGGTTCTCCATCCCTTGCGCGCGAGCAGCGGTCGCTTTCAACTGCGCGAGCATGGCTTCTATTTTGGTCGAATCTATTCCGCCGGTTATCGTCATATCGCCTCCCTGTGTTTCATGATTGCAATATTAAGACAGCATGCATCCAAGCCAATGCCGGATTAGCGGGATGAATCCGGCTTTATTCCTCACATTGCCTTGCCTTGAGACCACCGATAATATTCATAAGGGCTCATGGGCCTATCAATTGCGTTCGAATTCACGCATAACAACGACAATCATATTTGAGGACTGGAAGATCATGGCGGCAGACAGCGCAACACTCGCCACACCGGGACTGTCGAATTTTGCGCAGTCGGCAAACGGTCGCAGATTATTTCTCTCGCTGGGCATCGCCGCTGCGATCGCCGTCATGGCCGGCATCTGGATGTGGAGCCAGAAACCGGATTATCGCGTATTGTTTTCCAACTTCAACGACCATGACGGCGGCGCCATCGTCGCCGTACTGCAACAAATGAACGTTCCCTATAAATACTCCGATGGCGGCGGCGCGATCCTCGTCCCGGCTGATCAGGTAAACGACCTGCGCCTCAAGCTCGCAGCCCAGGATTTGCCCAAGGGCGGCAATGTCGGCTTCGAATTGATGGAGAACCAGAAACTCGGCACCTCCCAATTCCTCGAACAGGTCAATTTCCAGCGCGCGCTCGAAGGTGAGCTGGCGCAAACGATACAGGCGATCAGCGCGGTACAGGCGGCGCGCGTCCATCTTGCCTTGCCCAAATCCTCGGTTTTCGTCCGCGATCAGCAAAAACCCACTGCATCGGTACTGCTTAACCTGGAACCCGGACGCGCGCTGGACCCTGCCCAGGTCAGCGCTATCGTGCATTTATTGGCAAGCAGCGTACCCGATCTGCTGCCGACCAATGTCACCATCGTCGACCAGAACGGCAACCTGCTTTCCGACAGCGCCAACAAACCAGGCAACGACGGCCTCGATCCCGCCCAGCTGAAATACGTACAATCGATGCAGCAAAGTATCGCCAGCCGGATCGAGGCGATCATTACGCCGATAGTCGGCGCCAACAATGTGCATGCCGAAGTCACTGCCGACGTCGATTTTTCCCATAGCGAACAGGCCGCCGAAACCTACAAACCCAACCCTACCGCCGAAACCGCTTCGGTGCGCAGCAAACAGAGCAGCCAGACGCTCAACGACAACAATGGGCCCGGCGGCATACCCGGAGCATTGTCGAACCAGCCGCCCGTTCCCGCCAGCGCACCGATCAACGCTCCGGTCGCAGCGTCCGCAACCAGCAATAATGCGGCCAGCAATACCTCGCCAGCCGGGACTCCGGAAGTCGTCCATAAAGATGAAACTACCAATTACGAAGTCGATAAAACCATCCGCTACAGTCAGCAACCGATGGGGGGATTGAAACGCTTGTCGGTAGCGGTCGTGGTCAATTACAAATCCGTGACCGGGAAAGACGGCAAAGTCAAAACCGTTCCGTTGACCAGCGTCGAAAAAAACCAGATCAGCGATCTCGCCAAGGAAGCGATGGGCTACGAGCAAACCCGCGGCGACACGCTCAATGTCGTGAACAGCCCATTTGCGGTGACCCCGGAAATCATTCCGCAGATTCCCTGGTGGAAACAGCCGGCCAATATCGACATGGCCAAAACGGCAGGTCGCTATTTACTGGCTTTCATCGCACTGCTATACGTCTACAAAAAATTTGTCCGCCCGATGTTCGACAAACTGATGACGCCGGTGCATCATCATGCTCACGGCGAACCCATGATCGACGACGATGACGACGGCAGCGAAGTTCATCTTTCGCATCAGGAAAACGGCGGAAAAACCGATTCGAACTACCATAACAATCTGGAAAAAGTGAAACAGATGGCCAAAGACAACCCCAAAGTGGTCGCCAATGTCATTAAAACCTGGGTGAACGGCAATGAGTAGCGATAACATCCATCGCGCCGCCGTATTGATGCTGGCGCTGGGCCAGAACGAAGCCGCCGAGGTGATGAAGCATCTCGGCCCGCGCGAGGTGCACAAACTGGGCGAAGCGATGTCGAGCATGTCTGCCATTGCGCACGACGAAATTGCCGGCGTACTGGACGATTTCACCAAAATTACCGAACAGCATTCCGGCTTGGGCGTCGATTCGGACGAATACATACGCAGCGTGCTGATCCAGGCGCTGGGCAACGACAAGGCCGCTTCCTTATTAAACCGCATACTCGGCGACAACGACGCCAGCGGTATAGAAAGCCTGAAATGGATGGATGCCGAATCTGTTGCCGAACTGGTGCTGAACGAACATCCGCAAATCATCGCCACCATACTCGTGCATCTGGAACGCGACCAAGCGGCCGAAATATTGACGAACTTTTCCGAGCGCCTGCGCAATGACGTACTCTTGCGCATCGCCACACTGGATGGCGTGCAGCCTACGGCGTTGCGCGAATTGAACGATGTGCTGACCAAACTGCTGTCGGGGTCGGAAAACAACATCAAGAAACAGCCGATGGGCGGCACGCGCACGGCAGCGGATATACTCAACTTCCTGAACGGGGCAGTCGAAACCTCGGCGATGGAGGCGCTGAGAAATTACGATAACGATATGGCGCAAAAAATCATGGACGAAATGTTCGGTTTCGAAAATCTCATGGATATCGACGATCGCGGCATCCAGCTTTTGTTGCGCGAGGTACAGTCGGACTCGCTGATCGTCGCGCTGAAGGGAGCCGCGCCCGATCTGCGGGAGAAAATACTCAAGAACATGTCGCAGCGTGCGGCCGACATGCTGCGCGAAGATCTGGAAGCCAAAGGGCCGGTACGGGTATCGGAAGTCGAAGCGCAACAAAAGGCGATCCTGCTCATCGTCCGCCGTCTGGCCGACGAAGGACAGCTTGCCTTGGGCGGCAAGGGCGACGATGCGTTTCTTTAACCCGAACATCTATTTTCTACAGGCGCTGCGATGATCCCCAAAGAACAGCTTACCGCTTACCAGCGCTGGGAAATGGCCTCGTTCGACGATGTCCCAGGCTCTCCCGCAACCGATATGGTAGCAGCGGAAGAACTCCGTGCTCTGCGTGACCAGGCGCAGCGCGACGGCTATAAAACGGGACTGAGCGAAGGCTATCAGGCTGGCTACGACGAAGGCATCCAGGCAGGAACCAACGAAAGCCGTATCGCCGCGCAGAAGTTGGCAGCGCAATTGAACGCCATCATTACCGGATACAACGAAGAACTCCTACGCGCCGACAAGGAAATCGCCGCCGATTTACTCAATCTGGCCACCGGCTTTGCTCGGGCCATGCTTAAAACGGCTCTGCCCATCCATCCGGAACTTCTGCTTCCGCTCATCGGCGCCGCCATGCGCGACCTGCCCGCCATGCAGCGCAATACCAAGCTTCTACTCAATCCCGCGGACGTGACTCTGGTCAAGGAACAGTTACACGACGAACTTGCTCAGCACGGCTGGAATATTATCGAAGACGCAAATATCGAAGCGGGAGGCTGCAAGATCGAAAGCAGCAGCAATCAGCTCGACGCTACGCTCGCTACCCGCTGGCAGCGGCTGGCAATCGCGTTGGGCCAAAATCCGGACTGGCTGGCATGACTGCGATCACCGCACACAGCGATTACTGGAAAGCCTATCTGACCAATTGCGGTCTATTGCTTGATGCCATCAATCCGGTGCAATTATCCGGGCGCGTGACACGGGTAGCGGGATTGGTCATGGAAGCGGTAGGACTAAAATTGCCAGTGGGCAGCGCCTGCGTCATTCCCTTGCCTTCTGGCGCGCGGCTGGAAGCCGAAGTGGTCGGTTTCGACCACGACCGTCTTTTCCTCATGCCGCAAAGCGATGTCGAAGGCATCATTCCGGGTACGCTGGTTTTCCCGCTGGAACCGCCAGCCGCTACCCCCGCCCTGTTCGCTCCTAACGCGCCCAAGCGCCGCGCCACCGATCGTACCCGGCATTTGCCGGTAGGCGCGGCACTGTTGGGACGGGTGCTGGACGGCGCCGGTCGCCCGCTCGACCGTCTCGGTCCACTGCCTGCCATGGAAACCGCACCGCTCAGCGTGCGTGCGACCAATCCGCTCAATCGGGCGCCGATCGCCGATCCGCTGGATGTCGGCGTACGCGCCATCAATGCGCTGCTCACCGTAGGTCGAGGTCAACGCATGGGCTTGTTTGCCGGTTCCGGCGTCGGTAAAAGCGTGCTGTTGGGAATGATGGCGCGCTATACCACCGCCGATGTTATCGTCGTCGGACTGATCGGCGAACGTGGCCGCGAAGTCAAGGAATTCATTGAACAAATCCTGGGACCGCAAGGGCTGGCCCGCGCCGTCGTCATCGCCGCGCCGGCCGATACTCCGGCATTGATGCGCTTGCAGGGCGCCGCATACGCGACGACCATTGCCGAACATTTCCGCGATCAGGGCCAGAACGTCTTGTTGATCATGGATTCGCTTACCCGCTACGCCATGGCGCAACGCGAAATCGCACTGGCTATCGGGGAGCCGCCCGCCACCAAAGGCTATCCACCTTCCGTTTTCGCCAAGCTGCCCGCTCTGGTCGAGCGCGCCGGCAACGGCAAAGCCGGCGGCGGTTCGATCACCGCCTTCTATACCGTACTCACCGAAGGCGACGACCAGCAGGATCCGATCGCCGATGCCGCGCGGGCCATTCTGGATGGTCACATCGTCCTCGACCGCAATCTGGCCGAGAGCGGACATTACCCCGCTATCGATATCGAACAATCGATCAGCCGGGCCATGCATAATATTATCGCTCCCGCACAGCAAAACCAGGCACGGCGCTTAAAGCAGTTATATTCCAGTTACCGCCGCAATCGCGACCTGATCAGCGTCGGCGCTTACAGCGCAGGCAGCGATCCGGTACTGGACGAAGCGATCGCCAAATACCAGCGGCTGCAGACGTTTTTACAACAGGATATCAATGAGCAATCCGGCATTCAAACGAGTTTAGGGCAACTTTCCGCTCTGTTTACGTGATTGAACCGGCAAAACCGGTCTACAATGAAACGAAAGCCCCCTATCGGCCGGGCTATTTTTCCGAGGTGTTATTAATGGCGCAACAATCGGCGATTCAAACGCTCATCGAACTGGCGAACAAGGAAGCGGAACACTTAGCCGGGCGCTTGGGCGCTGCCCTGCGCAATCATCGGGAAAACGAAGAGAAACTGACTGTGTTGCAGCAATACCGCGAAGATTATGCGCAACGCTATGATGAAGGCATGGCCGCAGGACTGGGTATCAGCAACCATCACAATTTCCGGGTATTTTTAGCCAAACTGGACGAAGCGATAATCGGTCAGCTGGCGATAGTGCGACAGCTGCAAGCTACCATCGAATTTGAACGTCAGGCATGGCAAGCGGCCGAGCGCAAGCGCATGTCCTTCGATACTCTGGCACAACGCGCGCAACAGCAAGCGCACCGGCAAACACTGCGGCGCGAGCAAAAATCGGCCGATGAATACGCCAGCCGAGCGCTGGCGAACAAACCGCATCCTTACGACCCGTCTATCGGGCAAGAGTGATGAGAAAACGAGGATAATCCGATGGCCATGCCGCTCTCTCCAGCAATCCAGATTACCGCTACCCCGCCGGCGCAGGATAAACCCTTCCCTGCCGCGTCTGCCGACACATCGTTCAACCACGTGCTGAACAACGAAATGTCGCAACAGCAGAACGCCAAAACGGCGGCGTCCGCCACCCATACTCCGGCCACCTCGAATTCGCCAGCGACTCAGACCGCAACCGACGCCAAATCCAGAAAAACTGCCGACACGTCACAAGCCGATGCCGCCAATGCTGCCGCGTCGTTACAGTCGGCATTGCCGCCGATATCCGCCGAACTGCTGGCCATGATGGGGAACTATCCTGTGGCTCACATATCGCCGGCCGCCCCGGCAATGGCAACCGGCGCATCCGGTCCTACAAACGCCGGCAACGTACCGGCCAATAACACGCCTGCTGCAGCCAGATACCAGCAAACAGTTCTCACTACTGCGCCGCTGCTGCCGGTTTCCGCAGCCGCAACCGCCGCTGCAGCGACCAAAATCAATGATGCAGTCACCGGCCAGGCCGTACCGCAAACATCGTCACCCACCGCGAACAAATTCGCCGAGACGCTAAAAACCGCCGTACTATCGGGCAACGATACGTCACCGGCCAATTTGCAACAAATCCAGAATCCGGCGCCGCTCCCTGTAACCGGCATGACGCCGTTCCTGCCCAATCCGGCGACGATAGCCGCCGCGGCGCAAGCCGCCAGCGCGCCACCATCGACGGGACTGGGACCGTCGGTAGGCACTGCAGCCTGGAATCAGGCATTGGGCGAAAAAATCGTGTGGATGTCCGGCGGAGGCGGTGAACAAACCGCATCGCTGAACCTTAACCCGCCAGATCTCGGTCCGCTGCAAGTGGTTTTAAATGTGACCAATAATCAGGCCAACGCCACGTTTATCGCCGCACAGCCCGAAGTGCGTCTGGCGATCGAGGCGGCCTTACCCAAATTGCACGAAATGATGAATAATGCGGGCATACAGTTAGGCCAGACCAATGTCCGGTCCGATACATCGAGCCAACAGGACCGCCAGCCGGAAGCGCAGTCCTTTCGTCCGCTGAGCGGGATACGGCCGCTCTCCGCCGACAAGACAGCTGGCATGTCCGCCAGGCTCATTACCGGCAAAGGGTTGGTCAATACCTTCGTCTGAACGTATTGCCGGAATAATTCAAACAGTTAATTTTTACACCAGGAATAAGAAATGGCCCAAGTGTCAAATAAAGCAGCTTCCGCCAAATCGGCCGCCCCGGCAGCCGTCGAAGCGGAGCCTGCCAAAAAATCGAAAAAAATGCTGCTGATCATCATCGGCGCCGTTCTCGTCGTATTACTCGCCGGTGGCGCTGCCACGTATTTTTTAATGCATAAAACCGGAGGCAAACCGGCGGCAGCCAAAAAAGCGGATTCGAAACCGCCGGTGTTTATTCCGCTCGACAGCTTTACGGTCAATTTGTCGCCGGACGAAGGCGATAAGTTCCTGCAAGTAGCGTTAACGCTGCAAGTCCCGGACGACAAGGAAGCGGACGATCTCAAGGCGCACCTGCCGCAGATACGCAGCCGGCTGCTGTTGTTGCTGTCGAGCCAGAAAGCATCGGTATTGCTCACCGAAGCCGGGAAAAATCAATTGATGAAAGAAATCGTCACCGAAATCAACAAGCCTTTCGAACCGGGCGGCGATCCGCAAAAAGTTCTGGGGGTATTTTTTACCTCTTTTGTAATCCAATAACTTGAGAGCTTGATTACGTATCATGGCCGAAAATTTCCTGTCACAAGACGAAGTCGATGCCTTACTGAAAGGCGTCACCGGAGAACAAGACGAAGACGAAGCGCAGGTGGATACCTCTGCGGTACGTACCTACAATCTTGCCACTCAGGAACGTATTGTGCGCGGGCGCATGCCTACGCTGGAAATTATCAACGAACGCTTTGCCCGCCTGTTTCGCATCGGGCTGTTCGGCTTCATGCGGCGCACCGCGGAAATATCGACCGGTCCGGTCAAGGTATCCAAATACAGCGAATTCATCCGCAACCTGGTCGTACCGACCAATCTCAATCTGGTTCAGGTCAAGCCGTTGCGCGGCACAGCGCTCATCGTCTTCGACCCCACACTGGTATTTCTCATCATCGACAATCTGTTCGGCGGCGACGGCCGCTTTCATACCCGCGTCGAAGGCCGCGATTTCACGCAAACCGAACAACGCATCATCCAGCGTATCCTGAACATTTTTTTCGAAAATTACCAAAAATCGTGGTCGCATATCTACCCTATCGAATTCGAGTACATACGCTCGGAAATGAATACCCAGTTCGCCAACATCGCCACGCCCAACGAAGTCGTCGTTACTACCACTTTCAATGTGGAAATCGGCCCTTCGCAAGGCGAAATCCATTGCTGCATGCCGTATTCGATGATAGAACCGATCCGCGATCTGCTCAGCAGCAGTCTGCAGGGCGAAACCCTGGACGTTGACAAACGCTGGACCCGGCTGATGACGCAACAGATACAAACCGCCGAAGTGGAAATCGTCGCCAATATGGGCGCAGCGCAAAGCACCTTCGGCGACATTCTGAACATGCAGATTGGCGACATCATTCCGCTCAACATTCCCGATACCATCGTCGCCACCGTCGATCAGGTGCCGGTCATGGAATGCACGTACGGTACTTTACACGGGCAATATGCGCTGCGTGTGGAAAAACTGATTTCGTATTCGACACGCGATGCTATGCAAGGAGATAAATCATGAGCGACGATACCGATGCAATCATGGACGACTGGGGCGCCGCCATGGCTGAGCAGACTGCGGCGGAAACCGCCCAGCCTGCCGCCGCGGCAAAGGAAGCGCCAGCCAGATCCATTTTCAAGGAATTCGGCAATAGCGGTCCGGCCACGGAAACGCATAACGACATCGATTTCATCCTGGATATACCGGTACAGCTGACAGTCGAATTGGGCCGCACCAAAATCGCCATCAAAAACCTGCTACAACTGGCGCAGGGTTCGGTCGTGGAACTCGCGGGCATGGCTGGCGAGCCGATGGACATACTGATCAACGGCTGCCTGATCGCGCAAGGCGAAGTCGTCGTCGTCAACGATAAATTCGGCATCCGCGTCACCGATATCATCAGCCCGGCGGAACGCATCCGCAAACTGAACAAATGAGACGCTGGCTTCTTCCGACCACGCTGTGCGCGATCGACCGGGCGCACGCTGCCGACCATATGACGGCGCATGCCGGCGTTGCGCTGTCGCCGACGGTGAGCCTGCTGCAGGTCGCGCTGAGCCTGTTTGCGATCCTGGCCCTGATCATGGCCGCGGCATGGCTGGCAAAGCGCTATCTGAACATCGGGCCGCGCGCCAACAGCACCATCAAAATGATAAGCGGCTTGAATCTGGGCGGTCGCGAACGGGTTATATTGCTGGAAGTCGGCGAACAATGGCTGGTCGTCGGCGTCACGCCCGGGCATATCAGTACGCTCGCCACCATGCCGCGTCAGGAGACCGGTGCTCCCGATACGCGTGAAACGGGCAAGAGCTTTGCCGCCGCGATGACAGAGCGTTTCAGACAACTTCGCAGCGAAAACAAGGCATGATGGCAGTTAGACGAATGACAGCCGTAAAGCCGAAAGCTGATAATTCATGTACTCGAATTTAAATAACCGCTGTTGAATGCCATGTCTTTAATCTCACGTTTCCGCCATAGTCTGGCGGGCATTATCGCTCTAAGCTTGCTGCCTCTTTGCGCCTGGGCGGAACCCTCCGCCCTGCCCGCTTTTACCACCGCACCCGCCGCAGGCGGCGGCCAGACCTACTCGCTCACCATCCAGACGCTGCTGTTTCTTACTTCGCTGTCGTTCCTGCCGGCGGTCCTGCTGATGATGACGAGCTTCACCCGCATCATCATCGTATTGTCCCTATTGCGTCAGGCGCTGGGCACCCAATCTTCGCCGCCTAATCAGGTATTGATCGGGCTGGCGCTGTTTCTGACTCTATTTGTCATGGGGCCGGTCTTCGATAAAATCTATGCCGACGCCTATCAGCCGTTTGCCGCCAACAAAATCACCTTCCAGACGGCCATCGACAAAGGCAGCGTGCCGTTAAAAGCATTCATGCTGAAACAGACCCGGCAGGCCGATCTGGCGCTGTTTGTAAAAATCTCCAATACGCCAGCATTGCAGGGTCCTGAGGATGTGCCTTTGCGGGTTCTGGTACCGGCTTTCATGACCAGCGAACTGAAAACCGCGTTCCAGATCGGCTTCGCCATATTTATCCCGTTTCTGATCATCGATATGGTCGTCGCCAGCGTGCTGATGTCGATGGGGATGATGATGGTCGCGCCGTCTATCGTCTCGCTGCCGTTCAAGATCATGCTGTTTGTGCTGGTGGACGGCTGGCAATTGCTGATGGGCTCGCTCGCGCAGAGTTTTTACTGACATGGTTATTAACGAATCCAAGGAACCGACATGACCCCTGAAAGCGTAATGAGTCTCGGACGTCACGCCATGGAAATTACGCTGATGGTCGCCGCTCCGATGCTGCTGGTGGCGCTGGCGGTGGGCCTGATCGTCAGCATCTTTCAGGCCGCGACGCAGATCAACGAAACGACGCTGTCGTTCATCCCCAAACTGGTCGGCATTTTCATCGCGCTGATCGTGGCCGGTCCTTGGATGTTATCGATCATGCTCGATTACATGCGCGAAGTATTCACGAATCTGCCTACGCTGATCGGATAGCGCGACAGCCCCCATGATCACCTTTACCGCCGCAACCCTTTATGCCTGGATCGGCGCATTTGTCTGGCCGTTGACGCGCATCCTCGGCCTGATCAGCGCCGCTCCGGTATTCGGTCACAGTAGTGTGCCCGTCACTTTCAAGATCGGGCTGGGCGTCATGCTGGCGATCATCATCGCACCCAATCTGCCGCCGCTGCCCGAGATCAACCCGGCTTCATTGCCCGGCGTTTTGATCCTGATCCAGCAATTCATCATCGGCACCGCGCTGGGGTTCGTCATGCGGCTGGTATTCATGGCGATAGATATGGCAGGCGCGATTATCGGCATGACGATGGGTTTGAGTTTCGCGAGCTTTTTCGATGCCGAAACCGAAGGTCAAACCACTTCCATCAGCCAATTTCTGACGCTGCTGGCGACTCTGATATTTTTAGGAATCAATGGCCATCTGCTACTGATCGCCAATCTTGTTGACAGTTTCAAGACGCTGCCCATCGGCATCTGGCCCGGCAATCACCTGTTCTTGCAGATGGTCGACTGGAGCGGCATCCTGTTCCGGGACGGCGTACAGTTATCGCTGCCCATCGTTGCCGCAGTATTGATCACCAATATCGCCCTGGGCATACTGACGCGCGCGTCGCCCCAGCTTAATTTATTCGGTATCGGTTTCCCCATTACCATCGGTCTTGGCTATCTGGCGATTGCGCTGACGCTGCCGTATCTGGCAACGCCCATGCAAGCGGTACTGGGACACGGGCTGGAATTTACGCAGCGGATGTTTCGGCCATAACAATGATCTGCCTATTGCCATTACCGTTTCCGGCTGCAGATTCAAGCATTCTGACCAACCAGAATTTGCGCCACCGCTTCAGGCTGTAATTGTCTGATTAAATTAATAGCCGACGTGCATTTCTGCGCATCCCCCAACCCTTCGGCATAAGCCAGGATATTGGTATCCAGCGCCACTCTCATTAATCGTATAACTCATCGCGTACCCAATTCCTGGCGCCCGTCATGACTTGCGACTGCAATCGCGCCAACAATACCTCTTTTGCAATTTGTTTTCGGGCTGATCGACCGCGTATAGGCGACAGTGTTGCCACCGGTTTCCCTCTCGACAAGACAACGAGTTCCTCGCCCTGACCGACGGCGCACAACATACTTGAAAAATGCCGGTTCGCATCCGCTGCTGTAACGGCTCTCATAATCACCTGACGTGTAGTGCTCTGCATTATTTAAACACGTTTTTTACTGGTGGGCAATATCTTATCAAGATCGGTTGCGAGCATTTAAAAAAAGCAACATTTGATCTTCATCGACAAAGATTCCGTCGAAATTCACCGCTTCCGGTTCGTGGGCAAACATAAACGCGTCCTGTTCTTTTAATGCTTGAGCCCAGAGCGCCGAATAAGAACCGTTGTCGTACGCTTGTAACATACGAATTTCCATGAGCCATCCTGCTAGCCGTTATGCAATTCTTCCTTAATCACCCGTCGTAAAACTTCTTCAATGGTCTTCCGCTGCATCGCCTCGCGTAACGCTGCATTGATAAGCGATTGATATCCGCGCCCCCCAGCGCTGGACTTAAACCAGGCTACAACATCCGGATCTAGTGTGATACTTATTTTTTGTTTTTTCATCGCGGCAGAAAAAGCTCTCTTTCCTGCATTTGCTTCGACAATTTTGCCGTCCATACGCCAAACGAGATCGGAGCGAGCAAAATCTTCCGCCGTCAATTCCGGGATTTCGCCAAATTCCTCCTGCTCGGATTTATGCGCATCCACTTCACCCAAGTTGCTCTTGATACCGTGTGATTTCGCGTTCATTAGCTTTCCTCATCGAAAAAATGTGACGTCGATTATCCCGTTGCACATAACCAACAGCCATCATTCTGCCTGCCAGCAAACCAAAACAAATCATGCGACACTCGCCGTATTGATAACGAGTATCTTCGAATTCAAATGTCGGCCCCGCAAATACCAATTCAGCATCTGCGAAATCAATTGCCCGATTCTCAAGTGTCGCCTGTCGTTTCGTTTCATCCCAAACCAGATTGAATTCCATGAGATTATATATAGATAATTATCAGCATAGCAAATGTACTCAGGTTTTTTAAGCTATCGACTATGAGACCTTTGCACTGAGCAATCATGCTCCCGGAAAATGAATATTCCGCGGCTGATAACTTCCTGCAGGCGTATGGCAGGCAATGGACAACCGGTTCCATCCATTGATAGCCACGATAGCCACAGTCAGATCGATCAGTTCCTTTTCGCTGAAGGTTTTCAACATATCGGCTTGCAAATCGTCAGGCACGTTTTTAGCAGAAATTTCGGTCAGCGCTTCCGCCCAGCTCAATGCCGCACGCTCCCTGTCGGTAAAAAAGGTAGTATCGCGCCAGGCTGACAGGGCGTACAAACGTTGTTCCGTCTCGCCGTTCGCTCTTGCATCCTTGGTATGCATATCGAGGCAGAACGCGCATCGGTTGATCTGCGAGACCCTCGTCTTCACCAATTCGAGTAGATTTGGCTCCAGCAGTCCGGAATGACGTATATAAATTCCCAGACCGGCCATCGCCTTGTAAGCGTCTGGGGCTATCGTTGGATAATCGATGTGTTGTGCCAAAGGAACCTCCGCATGGAAATCTATAGTGACCAAGCAAAAAAGGACTGTCCCGCTGGATAAGACGTCCTGAACAAATAATAACATCAAATAAGTCGGCTAATAATGTTCAAGGATTAACCGGATAGGGATAGCTTGAATATTTGCAAAACAGTTCGGCCCTACCATATCCATTCATAGCCCAAATACAGGCTGGCAATATCTGTCACGGAAGCATTGACCAGTCCCTTACCTATCGCCATCAGAAGATGATTTTGCCTATCGAATTTGTAAAAACCGCCGATATTGAAGCCCGAGCTGCTGCCTTGTCCGGGTTTTTGCTCGGTATTGTAAAAAATTTCAGCGCCCAGAGTCAGATAAGGCGATAAATCATGTTGTAATTCCCATCCCCAGAACCAGTAATTTTTTTGACCGGGCGCGTTATTGATCCAATATCCGCCGCCACCGTAACTTTGCCAATCGCTCCATTTTTTCTGTATCCAGACAGGCAAGAATATTTGCGTTCCTCCATTACCCAGATTTTCGCTTGCATTACCTGTAGGCACTTCCAGCAACGGAAAAATTCCCACCATCGGATGATCTGGTGTTTCTTGAACAAAACGATATTTCATTCCCAATTCGGTATCGCCGTACCCGTATTGCGCCGGTTCGTTCTGTGTACTGTCAAATTCGGCCTGCGCCACGATTTGCAATTCAAGATTGGGTAATGCTCCGTAATTGAGCTCAAAATAAGGCAACGGCCCGCTTATCCCTTTGCTGGTTTTAATCGGTTGAACTGCCATATAGAGTTCGTGCTGTCGATATTGCGTCGGCTGCGGATCGGCGGTTTGAAAGGGAGGGCCAGCCAATACCGGACATGAGACGCACCCAATACAATACAGGCAACTCCTGATAAAGGAAGTTTGATCCAACGGGTAACCATGGGCATTATTAGCAATCATAAAGTGACAATACGAATGTTACATAGGAATCTATTTATATTTTTGTTAGACAATCCTGTCCGTACGCTACGCGACGTATCGTAAGAACCTCAAAATGGACTGTTGAATCGGAAAGTGTAAATTCCGAACGGCAATTTCGCACACAAACGCAAAATAGCAGTAACTGATTTCATCTAAGAATGTGGGGCAAAACTCGCTCAAGTTTTCCATGCGCGAACTTGCCTCCTAATTCCATGCGTTTTTTAAGCGTATGGAATGGTATCGTAGTAATCTTGCTTATCCTCAGCTGCGCAGATTGATCCGTCTCGACTTATCTCAAATTAAGCGGAATAAAGATATTGAGTCCGGGAGCCGGTTGGGGCGGATAATAGGCTGGCGGAGGGACATAAACGGGCTGCTCGTAACCGTAGGGTTGCCGGTAATCGCGCCAGCGCCCATGATCTTCGCCGCGGTCGCGTCCCCAGTGCCGGCCGTGATCGCCATGCCAGTCGCCGCCATCTCCATTATCGTTTCGGTCTGCAAAAGCCGGAGCAACTGCAAGACTTGCCAGCAAGACCATAATCAACAGTCTTGCCGATTGCATTATTGTCCGGCCCTGTTGGATTTCAGGATTCATTATTGTTTAGGTTGGCGGGCTTGAACGGCCTGTTGTTTGTCGCTGTTACGAAACATGGTGTCGGCTAGCTTTTTTTGCTCAGGTGACATGCTCGCGTACAGAGCCGAAAAAACCGGAATGAGTTTTCTGGCACCGTCGGCGCGCGCTTGCGTAATCTTGCTGTAGGACTCGAGGTCTTCGACGGCATTCATGCTTTTACTGCGATCGAGTCTGGCCTGAATCAATGCGTCCATGGTTTTCGCATCGTCGCGCATGACCTGCACCATTTTGCTCCAGAGCGGTTCTTCCGCGGGCGTGATTTTAAGTTTGTCGTGCATGGCCTGAATGCGCGCATTCATTTGCTCCTGATGAGGATCGGCACCAGCAGCGCCTGCGCTTGCTGAAGCAATAACCAGAATAGAACCCAGCGCTGCGGCCGCCAAATAACGTATCCCTGCAAAATCGAACGGTTTGCTTTTGAATGTCATCGTCATCTCCATCATTAATCGAATTAAGCCCATTTCCCGGCAAAAGGCGTTATCTGAACAAAGTATACCATCCTGTTTGAGGCTGCTGGAGGCTTAATCAAGCAATGACGCGCAAAATCAAACAGGAAAAACCAATGCCGAATACTGTTGCAGCATGGTATCAGCGGTCAGCAGGGTCATCGGTTCGCTTATCGCTTGCGCCACCAGTAACCGGTCGAATGGATCTCGATGCAAAACGGGTAAATGCCGGAGTGCCAACGTATGATGAAAGGTGACAGGCAGTTCCAGGAAACCGCTTGCCGCTATCGCGTCAACGAGCTTTTCGGGCTCGATGCGCAATTTACCCAATTGGTATTTAATAGCGGCTTCCCACAAGCTGGCGCTGCTTACATAGACCTCATTTGCCTTTTCTATTTTGGACCAGGCCGCATCGGACAAACGCGCATCGTCGTCCAGTAGCCAGATAAAAATATGAGTATCCAGCAGCAGTCTCACATTTTACCTTCAAACGCATCAAGCACATCACTAGGAAGAGGCTCGTCAAACTCCACACCCAGACGGATTTGTCCTTTCAGCAAGCCGCGGACTCTGGCCGGCTTGTTACGTTTGACCGGACCCAGTGTCGCTACCGGTTTACCTGCCTTGGCGATAATGATCTCTTCGCCTTCTTCTACAGCGGCGATAAGTTTGGAAAAATTACTTTTAGCATCATGAATATTATAAATCAACATGGCATGCCTCACAGAATAAACTTGACTTAGCCTAGTCTAGTCCATACCCCCCCTCATGACAATCTATTTTATTTACTCGCAATCAGCAA
>JAJYPN010000031.1 GCA_021795395.1 Pseudomonadota bacterium
GATCTGAAATTTCACGATATTCCTACTACCGTCAATCTGGCCTGCCGGGCAGCAACCGATCTGGGCGTCTGGATGATGAATGTCCACGCATTGGGCGGCAGCGCGATGCTGGCGGCGGCTCGGGCGGCTACCGGCGATGCGGCGGACAGGCCGCTGCTGACGGCGGTCACTTTGCTGACCAGCATGGGCGAGAGTGAAATGCACGAACTCGGCCTGAACGGCACGCCGCAGGAAGCGGTAATGCGACTGGCGAGGCTGGCGCAGGACAACGGTCTGGATGGCGTGGTCTGTTCGGCGCAGGAAGCCGCACAGATCAAAAACGATCTGGGGACATCGTTTCGTCTGGTCACTCCCGGTATACGTCCGGCATCGTCGGCTGCGGACGATCAGCACCGGATCATGACACCCGCTGCCGCGCGCGATGCCGGTGCGGATTTTCTGGTCATCGGCAGGCCGATCACCCATGCCGCCGATCCGATGCAGGCATTGCTGGCGATACGCCAGGAATTATCGATTTAATCAAGCGTCACGAATCCGTAGGAGAGAGTTATGAAAATTACCGTGGTAGGCACGGGATATGTCGGGCTGGTAAGCGGCGCATGCCTGGCGGAAGTGGGCAATAATGTGATGTGTCTGGACCTCGACAGTCAAAAGATCGCTACGTTGAATCAGGGCGGCATTCCGATTTATGAACCGGGCCTGGAAGATATGGTGAAACGAAATGTTGCCGCCGGACGCCTGCAGTTCACCACCGATATCGAAGCCGCGGTCACGCACGGTAAAATCCAGTTCATCGCCGTTGGCACGCCGCCGGACGAAGACGGATCGGCCGATTTGCAATACGTCGTCGCCGCTGCGCGTAATATCGGCAAATACATGACCGAGTACACGCTGGTGGTCAATAAATCCACCGTGCCGGTGGGTACTGCCGATAAAGTCGGCGCAGCCTTGCAGGAGGAACTGGATAAACGCGGTGTGGCGCTGGAATTCAATGTGGCGTCCAACCCGGAATTCCTGAAAGAAGGAGCGGCGGTCGAAGATTTCATGCGCCCGGACCGCATCATCGTCGGCAGCGACGATGAGCGCGCGACCGTCCTCATGCGCAAACTGTATGCGCCGTTCCAGCGTAACCACGAACGGCTGATCACGATGGACGTACGCTCCGCCGAATTGACCAAATACGCCGCCAACGCGATGCTGGCGACGCGCATATCGTTTATGAACGAGCTTGCCATACTCGCCGAAAAGCTCGGTGCCGACATCGAGAACATACGCCACGGCATCGGTTCCGATTCGCGTATCGGCTATCATTTTCTTTATTCGGGTTGCGGTTACGGCGGCTCGTGTTTTCCCAAGGATGTGCAGGCCTTGCGGCGCACGGCGGCGGAAAACGGCGTGCCCATGCGCGTCATCGACGCGGTGGAAGCCGCCAACGAAGCGCAGAAGCATTTGTTGCTGTCGAAGATCATCTCCCGCTTTGGCGCGGATCTGTCGGGAATGCGGTTTGCGTTGTGGGGACTGGCGTTCAAACCGAATACCGACGATATGCGCGAAGCGCCGAGCCGCGTGCTGATGGAAGGTTTGTGGCAGCGCGGCGCGCATGTCGTCGCCTTCGATCCGGTTGCGAGGCATGAGACACGGCGGATTTACGGCGATCATCCCCAATTGACGCTGGTGACTAGCCCCGAAGCCGCCCTGGCTGGCGCGGACGCGCTGGCGATCGTGACGGAATGGAAAGTATTCCGCAGCCCCGATTTTAGCGTCATCTATTCCGCATTGAAACAACCCGTCATTTTCGACGGCCGTAATCTGTACGAGCCGCAGCAAATGCGCGAACTCGGCTTCGAATATTTCGGCATAGGCCGTAAATGAACAAGGTGCCGCCGTCGATTCCGCAACGTTTGTCGGCCGCCCGGATTCTGGTCGTAGGCGACGTCATGCTCGACCGATACTGGTTCGGCGATGTGGCGCGCATCTCGCCCGAAGCGCCGGTACCGGTGGTCAAGATCCATCGCCAGGAAGAGCGCTTGGGCGGAGCCGCCAACGTGGCGCGCAATACCGCCGCGCTGGGCGTTACCACTGCGCTGCTGTCGGTGGTGGGTCCCGACGAAGCGGGCAGCGCGGTGCAGCGCTTGCTGGAGAAATCCAGCATCGATGCGTATCTGCACAAAGACGCCGCATTGGACACCATCATCAAATTGCGCGTGATCGGACGGCAGCAGCAACTGTTGCGCATCGATTTCGAAGCGCCGCCGAGCGATAATGTGCTGACCGACAAGTTGATGCAATACCACAGTCTGCTGCCTGCTTACGATCTGGTCATACTGTCGGATTACGGCAAGGGCAGCCTGATCCATATCGAAGCCATGATCGCAGCGGCGAACGCACAACGCATCCCGGTACTGGTCGATCCCAAGGGCGACGATTACGCGCGCTATCGTCATGCCAGTGTCCTCACTCCCAATCTGGCTGAATTTCGCGCTGTCGCCGGCAGCTGGAAAACCGAAGAGGAACTCTGCGCGAAAGCGCAGGCCCTGCGCGCCAGCCTGGATTTGCAAGCCCTGTTGATCACCCGCAGCGAAGCCGGCATGACCTTGTTCAGCGAAACCGGCGTGCTGCATCAGCCGACTGTTGCACGCGAAGTGTACGACGTAAGCGGAGCAGGCGATACCGTCATCGCCACGCTGGGTGCGATGATGGCGACAAGCGAAAGCCTGGAAGCGGCCGTATCGTGGGCGAACCGCGCCGCAGGCATCGTCGTCGCCAAGCTCGGCACGGCCGTCGTATTGCCGGAGGAACTGTTTACGGAAGCGGTGAAGGGTTGAATCGCTAGTCAACAATTCCATTGCATCGATAAATAACGGTTGGACCGTTGGAGCATATCATCATTGACCAGATGAATCGGACTCGATAGATTTTTAATTCAACAATTTTTTAAGTATTAAATCGAGTTCGGAATCATTCATGATTGGCCCATCGTGGGATGCAATAAAGCCAGGATAATTTGCATAATAACGACGTTCTTCCGGAGCGCTGATAATTGGCTTCCATGGGCCATCCGGTATGCCATGCATAGGAATGAGTTTAGCATGTACGTGATCAATTCCATACCCCTCAAGAATCAATCCAACGCGAGCAACTGGTAACTTTTCTCTTAAAAGAACACTTACCTTACGAGCAACAGACATTAAATCGAACAATTGCTGGTCATCAAGTTGTAATCCGTCACTCGGAATATGTTTCCGTGGAAATAGAACAGTAAAGCCACTGGTGTTGGGATATGGGGAGAGAACAGCAACGTAATTGGAGTCTTGCCATACGATATGGGATGAAATGCGAGCAAATGCAATGTCGCAAAATATACATGTCTGGGATTCATGCATGATAGTTCAAACGGTTGCTATTAATTTTGCGAGGTTTTAGCAATTTCCATTAGATCGTAATAGATTGCTGATAATAGTGCAAGCGCGGTATTACGTAGAATATGGCAATAATATGATGCGTAGGTACGATTGGTTTGTGCGGTTATCTCGAGTCTGTAAAAAATTTTGTGTAAATGCTCCGTAGAACCAAAAAGATGCTTAATCTTGACAGGATAGTTACTTATAGGCGACATTCCTGTTTCTGGAATATATTTTTATTACGTTAGGCCACACAACAGAATGCACTCTATGCCCCGAGAAATCGAAAGCCGGTTACACATTGCCGAGGAGCGCCTGCGGTGTGCCATGCTTGCGTCGGACCTGCAAATACTGGATGAACTGATTTCTCCGGAACTTTTGTTCACGAATCATTTTGGTCAAATACTAGGCAAACAGGACGATCTTGCTTTGCACCAATCGGGAATGCTTAAATTTCACACTCTTGAACCTTCGGAAAGCCAGACGAAGATCCGTGAGAATATGGCTATCGTTTCAGTGCGCATGAAAATATCCGGGCTCTACGATGGCAAGCCTTTTGCAGGGCATCTTCGATATACTCGCGTTTGGTGTCGATCGAAAAACAACGCTTTGCAAGTCGTGGCCGGACATAGCTCCGCGATTCAGGAATAGCGGCAGTATGAATCATCATGGAATCGAAGCGTAAAACAATCGAGGGTTTGCTGGCTGTGCAGGAAGAACTTATTCGGCGTGAATTTCTCCTTCATCGGCCAGAGCATGCCACAACTCGCGAAGTATTCGAGTCGATGACTGCTGATGATTTCTGGGAAACTGGCGCCTCGGGCAGACGGTATAGCCGAGACATCATAATCGATACAGTGATGAGACGCTACTCCGAGGAGGAGGCGGATTTATGGCGTGCAGAAGATTTTTACTGTCAAATGATTGCCCCCAGTCATTATCTGCTTACCTACACGTTGCACCAGGGAGAACGCATAACAAGGCGCGCGACTTTGTGGCGAGAAAAAAACGATCACTGGCTTGCTGTTTATCATCAAGGAACACTGGTGGAAAGGCCCGATGATAATGCAATGCCTAATTCACCATCCAACTGGGACGCATAATGGAAATGACCCAAAAATTAGTATCATTTAGCAAAGGGTAGCTTCTCTTTTTGTTATTGGGCGGTCTTGGTAATGGATCAATTTTTGTTCTGGTATAGGTGTATTGACATTTGCTACACACCCGTCTAGAGTTTCGATCTCTGTTGTGTATTTAGGGGAATTCCCATGCGCGATGCCGCCATCAATCTTCGGGCGATGCCCGAACAACGAGACCTAATCGATCAGGCCGCGCAACTGCTCGGCAAGAGTCGCTCGGATTTCATGCTGGAAGCGGCCTGCGACAAGGCGCAGGCAGTGCTGCTCGATCAAGTCTTCTTCAACCTCGACGAGGCCAAGTTTCGCGAATTCACGGTCTTGCTGGATACGCCGCCCACGTCCAATCCGGGACTTGACCGCCTGATGGCTGTCAAGGCGCCGTGGCAGGCAGATGCATGAATCTGCAACCACCCGCGCCGCTTACCCAGCATCACAAGCTTGACACCTTCTACTGCGGAGAGCCCGTTCTCGATGATTGGCTCAAGCGCCGCGCATTGGCCAATCAGGTGAGCGGAGCCACCCGGACCTTCGTGGTGGCAAACAGCCAGCACACCGTGCAGGGCTATTATGCCCTGGCAGCCGGGGCTGTTGCTCATCAGGCCGCAACTCGCGCGATCCGCCACAATATGCCAGATCCGGTGCCGGTAATGGTGCTCGCGCGCTTGGCGGTTGATAAACGGGCGCAAGGCATCAAGCTGGGGGCCGCACTGCTTCAGGATGCGGTCGGACGCGCTGTGACCGTGTCGCAGAACGCCAGGGTGCGAGCCTTGCTGGTGCACGCCCTGAACGACCGTGCCCGACAGTTCTACGAACACTACGGTTTCCAGGCATCTCCCGCCCATCCGATGACTCTGATGCTGCGCTTGGCCGGCACGCGGTCCTGATACCACAATGACTATCATCACCGTTCGCCAGCCATTCTGTCCAGTATTTGAGTCGATCTCGCTTCTGTTCAATTGCTATCGCCAGTTAGCCGCCAAGGAGAAAAAACAATAATGGATGTTGTGCTTGCGTTGTTTATCGCGGTTGGTGGTAACGAAATCGGGGTCTCACATTCCTGCAAATAGAAAACCCAATATTATTTTGCGTAATTGGATGGTTAACGACAGTTGCACTTTTGCCCTGGATACGTCTATATTTAAAACATTGATACCGAGCAAGGAAACCTATGAGTCACGCAACCCGGTTGTTGCTAAATGATGCGGTATTGCTGGCAATATTTTTGCTGGCAGTTGATCCCGTGTTGGCGCAAGGTTCAAATTCGGGAGAGGTGTCGGCTCAACAACGCGAGGCCATGCAGCAAGCGCAGTCCAGCGATGCAATGGATCAGCAATATCAGATCGATCAGCAATTGTTGCAATTGGATAGGCAGAAATTGCGCGACGGAAAAGCCCAGGGCGCTGATGCGCAAACGCTGCATGCTCTCCAGCAAACAGTAGATGCCGCACAAGCGAAATTGAATACCGACTTCGATCGGGTATCGAATTTGCATCAGAGTTCGCAATTCATGCAGCAGGAAGTGCTCGGATATCATTTGCTGCATGCGGCGGATCGGCGCAAGCGCTTGCAGCAGGAGCAAGCACAGCGTTTGGCGCAGGAAAAAGAGCATAAGGAAACGTTGCGCGAGCGTGAAGCGCAGAAACTTCAACAGCAAGCTTTATTGGTGCAGCAACAACAGTTGCTGATTGCGCAGCAACAGAATTTGCTGGCGGCAGAGCAGCAAAATCAAAATCAGACCTATCTGAATGGCGGCTATTTGTATTCGGATTTTAGCGGTTGGCCGATGGATGCGCCAGGATGGTGGCGCAGGCGTGGACATCCACGCATTTCTTCAGGCAAAAAGCCGTTGCCTAATCGGCCGAGCGCCAGATAGCAAAAAAAACATAACCGATTATGGCAAATCGGAAGAATAAGAAGGCATTACGATTTTTATAACGATCTGACGTCAGCAATCAACGATGACACAAGCCTGATAAATCATATAGACTGGTTGATATGATAACGCATGCTTCTCTGTCCTATGCCACCCTGATACAGAATCCTTTGCTCTGGGGCATCGCCGGCGGCATCACTCTGGCAGCCTTTTATGTCCGTGCGGTGATCGGCTTTGGTTCGGGACTAATTTCGGTGGCTTTGCTGACGCTTGTTTTCCCCATAAAAGAAGTGGTACCCGTGGTGCTGCTGCTGGACTTGCTCGGTTCCATGCTACTGGGCGCTTACGATTTCAAGGAAATACGCTGGCCGGAATTGCGCTGGCTGGTTCCCAGCGTCGTGATCGGGCTGGCCATCGGCGCCTTTATTCTCGCGGATATCAATGATCAGAAGCTCACCCGTTTTCTTGGCGTGTTCATTCTCGCTTACGTGGGTTACCAGCTAGCAATGAAACCCGAACGATTACCCCAGGCCGGATTGCCATGGGGCGTGCCGCTGGGGATTTTTGGTGGCCTGGTGGGCAGCTTATATGGCGGAGGAGGGCCGCCTATCGTCGCTTACCTGCAAATGCGCCATCTCGACAAACGCGCTTTCCGCGCCACGTTTCAGGGTATTTCCCTTGCCGAGAGCCTTCTCCGGGCGTTTATGTATATAGCGCTCGCCCTGCTGACCCGGAAACTGATGGTGGTATTCCTCATGCTGATTCCGCCGCTGCTGCTTGGTCTGTGGACAGGTAATCGCTTGCATATGCGCATTAATCAACGAGCTTTTCTCATGGGGACCATCGCGGTCCTCGCCATGGTTGGCCTGAAATACCTTATCTGAACGAGGGGTTTGCCCCATGCAGGCCATGACCACCCTTTATAAAACCGATTGGGCAAACGTTTCCGCAACCGCTTCGGGTTCGGGGTAAGCACCTAAAATGATTATCGGAGCCATGATACGTAAACTCGTTCATGTCGCTCATGGGTTCTCAAAACGGGGCTTAAAACATCTTGTTTCGACTTCCCAATTCATTTAATATTGTACAACTTATTGATCAGGTTAAAGCTATGAAAGTCGTTACCTATAGTCATGCGCGTAATTCGCTAAAGTCCGTTCTGGATGATGTCGTTCAAGACGCGGACGTGACTATTATCAGTCGCCGCGATGCGGAAGGAGATGCCGTAGTGATGTCTCTGGATAGCTATAACAGCATCATGGAAACGCTGTATTTGACCAGTAGCCCGGCGAATGCTGCCGCCTTGGCCCGGGCGATTGCACAAGATAAAGCAGGGCTTGCTCAAGAACGTCAATTGTTAAACGATTAGCCAAACGATGAGGAGTATTCGATTTGTGCCCGATGCATGGGATGCTTATCTGTATTGGTACGGGCAGGATAAGAAAACGCTTAAGCGGATTAATATCCTGATTACCTCCGCAGCGCGTGATCCGTACTCGGGTATCGGCAAGCCGGAACCGCTGCGCGGCGATTTATCCGGTTACTGGTCTCGACGGATAGACGATGAAAATCGTTTGGTGTACCGCGCAACCGAATCTGAGTTAGTGATTATTGCTTGCCGTTTTCATTATGATAGTGGTTCCTATTGAAAATCCGGATTGATATGATAGTCATCCAATTGCAATCCGTCGCTCGGTATAAGCGTTCTTGGAAAAACTACAGTCAAGCCGGCAGTGTTTGGATAAGGCGTGAAAACAGCTAATACTCATAGTCTTGGCAAACAATGCGGGAGGAGATTTTCGCGGTTGCGATGTCGTAAAATATGTAATTATCCGATTCATGTATCCTGTTCTCCTGGTAATCAAGAATTTTATTACGAAGAAATCATTTAGCCGGTCCATTAGTATCAAGAGACATAAGCGAAACCTCGTAGCGTATTTCCTTCAATTGCGTATCGCCAATAGTGATAAATTTCATCATCGCATCGTTGGCAATGAACCCGCAGGAAGTATAGAAACTCAGGGCTCTCCTGTTTTCCGATAATACCCATAAAGTTAAACGTTCGAATCCGCGAGATGTTAGTCTTTTTTTTGGCGGTATCGAGCAAGCCTTTTCCAAAACCGCAGGACCAATATTCTGCTGTTACATAAACAGCTTCTATTTCTCCCACCACAGACGATGCATCGTCGTCGCGCGATGGGCCGAAAGCAATCCAGCCAATAATTAATCCATTGTGTTCAGCCACCCAGATTTCCGGCGTGCCCAATTTAATTGCGTTTTCCCATGTCTGCCTCGAAGTATCGACCGATAATCCGGCAAGATATTTCTCCGGCAAAATATTTTTGTAAGCTATACGCCATGTTTCGACATGAATTTCAGCAATTTTTAGAGTGTTTATGAAATTGGCTGGTCTGATATTCATGTGAAATATTAAATCGTTACTTGTTCTTGAAAAAAGAATTTTCAGCATTTGAAAGACGATAACAGCTTTTTGTTACCGTCCTATTTTGTTTGGATATTATGGCGTTGCAATATTGATCCCTGGTTGTCCGTATCAAGAAAAGCAAGGCTTTTATTGCTTTGTTCCGCCGTTAACGCCATGCCGACTTCGCCGATAATGAAACTCATGAATCCGTCTTGGATGGGTTGGTTTAACGGGGTGACGGAGCGATGGCTGAAGACAGCGATCTTGAAAAAACGGAACAGGCGTCGCTGCAGCGACTGGAGAAAGCCCGCGAGGAAGGCGATGTGCCGCGTTCGCGCGAGTTGGCTACTTTTACGGGCTTGTTGGCGGCAGGGAGTGCGATCTGGATTTCGGGCGACCGGCTGATTCGTCAACTGGAAGCGAATTTGACTTCGGGTATGAATTTCGATCGTGCGCGGGCGTTCGATTTTACCTTGCTATATTCCTATCTGGAGCGCGATTTGCGCGATTTGCTGCTGGCTTTCGCGCCGGTGGCGGGCGTTTTGATTCTGGTTGCTGTATTTTCACCCGCGCTGATCGGCGGCTGGCTATTCAGCGCCAAAGCGCTGACGCCGAATTTTTCCCGTATCAATCCTTTGACCGGTATCGGCAATCTGTTTTCCACGCAATCGATCGTGGAACTGGTCAAGGCGATCGCCAAGGCGACGCTGGTCGGCGTCGTCGCCTGGCTGGTGATCATGAAGCAGAAAGAAGCCGTATTGGGCCTCGGACTGGAGCCCTTGCACGCCGGAGTCGCGCATATGGCGAATCTGCTGTGGATCGCGTATATCTCGATGACCGGGGCATTGGGTTTGATCGTCATGATGGACGTGCCTTATCAATTGTGGCATTACTCGAACAAGCTCAAGATGACGCGGCAGGAGTTGCGTCAGGAAGCCAAGGAATCCGACGGCGATCCGCAGATCAAGGCCAAGATACGCGCTCAGCAGCGCGAAATGGCCCGGCGGCGGATGATGTCGTCGATTCCGACTGCCGATGTGGTCGTCACCAATCCTACGCATTATGCCGTGGCGCTCAAATATGCAGACGGCGCGATGCGTGCGCCTGTCGTCGTCGCCAAGGGTGCAGACGAAGTCGCGGCCAAAATCCGCGAGCTGGCGCTCGAACACGCCATCCCAATTCTGGAAGCGCCACCGCTGGCGCGGGCCTTGTACCAGCACACGGAACTCGAACACGAAATCCCCGAAGCGCTGTATACCGCCGTCGCCGAAGTGCTGGCGTATGTATTTCAGTTGCGCATTTACCGCGAGCAAGGCGGCGTCGCGCCGGTTACGCCTGATGAAATCGCTGTGCCGCCCGAGCTCGATCCTCTGCAGGCAGCGACCGTACTGCAACCCCTTGCCGGAGACCTGGCATGAACGGATTTAAATTGCCGGCCTGGCTGTCGGTGCCGAATGGCGCCATTTTAGTCGCACCGTTTATCATCATCGTCATGCTGTCGATGATGGTGCTGCCTTTGCCGCCGTTTATTCTCGATATTTTCTTCAGTTTCAATATCGCCTTGGCGATCATCGTTCTGCTGACCAGCCTGTATACCGTCAAGCCGCTGGATTTCATTGCTTTCCCTACCGTATTGCTGGTGAGCACGATGCTGCGCCTGTCGCTCAACGTCGCCTCGACCCGGGTAGTGCTGACTGAAGGCCACACCGGTCCCGATGCGGCGGGCAAGGTGATCGAGGCGTTCGGGCACTTTCTGATCGGCGGTAATTACGCTGTCGGTATCGTGGTGTTTATCATATTGACTATCATCAATTTCATGGTGGTCACCAAAGGCGCCGGCCGGATCGCCGAAGTCGGCGCACGGTTTACCCTCGATGCGATGCCGGGCAAACAGATGGCGATCGACGCCGATCTGAATGCCGGGCTGATCGGCGAACAGGAAGCGCGGCTGCGGCGTACCGAGGTCGCGCAGGAAGCCGAATTTTACGGCGCGATGGACGGCGCGAGCAAGTACGTGCGGGGCGATGCGGTCGCGGGCATCATGGTCACGATCATCAATATCGTCGGCGGCCTGATCGTCGGCATGGCGCAGCACGATCTCAGCTTCAATGTCGCGATCAAGGATTACACGCTGCTGGCCATCGGCGACGGTCTGGTGGCGCAAATCCCTTCGCTGATCATTTCCACCGCGGCCGGTATCGTGGTGTCGCGCGTAGCCAGCGAGCAGGATATCGGCGCTCAATTGCTCAATCAGTTGTTCGCCAAGCCGGGGGTATTGTATATCGCTGCCGGTATCGTCGGCGGCATGGGCATCATTCCGGGCATGCCGCATACAGCGTTCGGCATACTGGCTGCCGTTCTGGCAGGAGGCGCTTTTGTGCTGACGCAGAAAGCGAAACTGGCTGCGACTGCGCCTTTACCGGCACCTGCGGCCGCGCCGGCGGAAGAAGAGGCCAGCTGGCGCGATATCATTCCGGTCGATACGCTGGGACTGGAAGTGGGATATCGGCTCATACCGCTGGTCGATAAGGCGCAAAGCGGCGATCTGTTGAAGCGGATCAAGGGGATACGCAAGAAATTCGCGCAGGAAATCGGGTTTTTGCCGCCCTCGGTGCACATCCGCGACAATCTGGAGCTCAAGCCTTCCGGTTACCGCATCACCTTGAAAGATGTGGAAATCGGCAGCGGCGAAGCGCATTTCGGTCAGTTTCTCGCTATCAACCCTGGCGTGGTCAGCGGCACTTTGCCCGGTATCGCTACGACCGATCCCGCGTTCGGCCTGCCTGCCGTGTGGATCGATGCCAGCCTGCGCGACCAGGCGCAGACGATGGGTTACACGGTAGTGGATTCCAGTACCGTGATCGCTACTCATCTCAATCATCTGATTACCGAACATGCCGCCGAACTACTGGGCCGGGTCGAAGTGCAGCAGTTGCTCGATCATCTGGCGACCGAATCGCCCAAGCTGGTCGAAGATCTGGTGCCCAAGGTCATGACTCTGTCGGCCTTGCAAAAGGTATTGCAGAATTTATTGAGCGAGGGCGTGCATATCCGCGATATGCGCACCGTGATCGAAACCCTGTCGGAACACGCGCCGCGGATTCAGGATACCAACGAATTGACGGCACTGGTGCGGATTGCGCTGGGTCGCGCCATCGTGCAGCAAATCTATCCGGGTGCTACAGAATTATCGGTGATGGCGCTGGATAACAAACTGGAGCGCCTGCTGCTGCAAGCCATCCAGGCGAGCGGACCGGATCAGGCAGGAATGGAGCCCGGCTTGGCCGATGCGCTGGCGACCCAGGCCGACGCAGCGACGCGGCAGCAGGAAAAAATGGGTTTGCCGCCGGTATTGCTGGTGCCGCATTCCTTGCGCGTATTGCTGGCACGGTTTTTACATCGCGCAATTCCGCAATTAAAAGTATTGTCGCATTCGGAAATCCCGGATTCCAAAACGATCAGGGTGACTAATTTGGTAGGGGGACAGGCATGAACGTACAAAAATTTATAGCGAACAGCGCACGCGAAGCATTACGGCAAGTGCGCGATACATTGGGGGCGGATGCAGTGATTTTATCCAATCGCAGCGTCCCAGGCGGAGTGGAAATCGTCGCGCTGGCGAGCGAAGATATTGCCTCGCTGGTCAGCCCTGCAGCAGTAAGGGAAGCCGAACCGCTGCCCGACTTGATGGCGTTTGCGCCGTCGGCGCCCGGCAGGGCGGCCAAACGGCGCAATCAGGCAGCCGATCTCGCCGAAGTGGTGCAGACGGCGGCTCCGGCTCAGATTCCTGCCGCATCGAGTGCCCCGCAAGCTGCGGCCGAACTGACCGATGTCATGCAGGAAATCCGCGACATGCGTAACATGCTGGAAATGCAGTTGAGCGAAATCGCCTGGGGTGCAACACAGAACCGGCAACCGCATCGTTCAGCCATCATGCGCGAACTGCTTTCTGCCGGATTCACTCCCAGTCTGTCGCGGCATCTGACCGAGAATCTGCCCGAGGTCAAAACTCTGCAAGAAGGTGTGTCCTGGGTGAAAACCGTGCTGTCGCGCAACCTGCTCGTCAAGGACAACGAAAACGAAATTCTGGAAAAGGGCGGCGTCTTTGCGCTGGTCGGGCCGACCGGCGTCGGCAAGACCACAACTACGGCAAAACTGGCCGCGCGCTGTGTGATGCGGCACGGCGCCAGCAAGCTGGCTCTGATCACGACTGACGGCTATCGTATCGGCGGCCATGAACAACTGCGCATCTACGGTAAAATTCTGGGAGTGATGGTGCATTCGGTGAAAGACGAAAGCGATTTGCGCATCGCGCTGGAAGAACTGAAAAACAAGCATACCGTGCTTATCGATACGGTCGGGATGAACCAGCGCGATCAAATGGTGGCGGAGCAGGTGGCGATGCTGTCGGGGGCGGGCACACCGGTCAAACGCCTGTTATGCCTGAATGCGACGTCTACCGGCGAGACCCTGACCGAAGTGGTGCGTGCCTATCAGGGGGCAGGGCTTGCCGGATGCATCATCACCAAGCTCGACGAAGCCGCGACCATGGGCAATGTGATCGACGTGATCATCCGCCACAAACTGGCTCTGTATTATGCCGCCAACGGTCAGCGGGTTCCGGAAGACCTGCATTTGATGAATCGAGAGTTGCTGATCGATCGCGCTTTCCGGCAGAAACGCGAAACACCGGGATTCCAGCTGCAGGACGACGAGCTGGCGCTGGTGGTGTCGGGTGCAGCACGCGTATCCAGGGACTATACTTTGCGTGAGGTGAATTTTGGCTAACTTCAGTCTGGATCAGGCGGAAGGCTTGCGGCGCATGCTGTCGGAGCCCAAACCGCGCGTAGTGACCGTATTGTCTACGCAGGGCGCGGCCGAAAAAAATGCCATGCTGACGAATTTGACCGCTACGCTGGTGCAAATGGGCAGCGATACGGTGCTGGTCGATGGCCGCCGTACGAATGGCGTCGGCGTGCATTTGAAAATGCAGCGCAAACAGGGGTTGCTGGAAGTCGCCCGCCATCAATGTGCGCTGAACGACGTCGTCCAGACTTTGCCGCAAGGCTACAGTGTCGTCGCGATGAGCGGCGAGCGGACGGCCAGCGTACGCGACGACGAAACGGAAAATCAGCGTTTATCCAGAGTTTTTTCGGTATTGGCGCAGCAATACGGCATGATGCTGGTGGACGGCGAACTGGACAACGAAGACCGGCTGGCGGCGTCTGCGCTGGATGATGGGGCAATCATTATCCATCTGACGGCAGGCGCGGAATCGATCAAGAGCGCGTATTGTCTGATCAAGCGTCTTGGCGGCGTATTGGGGCGTCGCTCGTTCGGAATTCTGGTAACGCAGTGCCAGGAGGCGCAAGGAAGGCTGGTTTATGCTAATCTTGCGCAAACGGCAAACCGGTATCTGGCGGTTTCATTGCATTTCATGGGGTCTATTCCTGCCGATGATCATTTGAGCCGTGCGGCAAGACTCGGCCGTTCGGTAATTGAAGCATTTCCCCTGGCGCTGGCATCGGCGGCATTCAGGCGAATTGCAGGACAACTGGACCAAGGGCTCGTTAATGAATAACTTGAACAAACGTTACTGCGTCGTCGCGATGGATGCAAGGCGTGAAGCGCAGCGAATGGTTATTCCATTCGCAAGCTTTGCAACGCCGCAGACGCGCGACGACGCAGTAACCCTCCGGGCTGGGGTTGTTTTGGGCGCATACCGGGGTTGCAAGCCGCTTGTTGTGAATGACCACCGCGCGTCCTGCGCCTTGGTCTGCACCCAAATCAACCCTAGCGTATGTTCATGTTATTTATTAGCGAGCCCTTATCCTAGACATGTACACGGTTAACGGAAAATCTGACAAAAATCAATTGCTAACTGAGCATGCGCCGCTCGTGAAACGTCTGGCGTACCAGCTCAAGGCGAAACTGCCTCCCAGCGTGGAAGTCGACGATTTGATCCAGGCCGGCATGATAGGTTTGCTGGATGCCGTTAACCGTTACGAAGATACCCATGGTGCGCAATTCGAAACCTATGCCATACAACGGATACGCGGCTCCATGCTCGACGAATTGCGCACTACCGATTGGCTGCCGCGCAATCTGCGGCAGAACATGCGCAGGATCGAGGCCGCCATTTCGGCATTGCAGCAAAGTCTGGGACGTATGCCGAATGAAACCGAGATAGCGCGCTCGCTGAAAATTTCCCTGGAGGAATATCAGGACATGCTCACCGAAGGCAGCGGTCATCAATTGGTATATTATGAAGATTATCACGACGATGACGATCACGATAACTTTCTCGATCGATATTGCTCGGATATTTCGGGCGATCCGCTGGCGGGTTTGTTGGATGAAGGATTCAAATCCGCCTTGATCGGGGCGATAGAGGACTTGCCCGAACGCGAAAAAATCCTGATGGGCTTGTATTACGAACAGGAAATGAATCTCAAGGAGATCGGCGCCGTCATGGGCGTTTCCGAATCACGCGTTTGCCAGTTGCATAGCCAGGCCATAGCACGCGTCCGGGCCAATTTGAGGGGCCAATTGTGGACTGGAGCAGCCTGATCGGCCTGGTGCTGGCGTTTGCCGGCATCCTCACCGCAGACAAACTGGACGGCGGACGTTTGAGTTCCCTGTTCCAGCCGGCGGCATTTGTAATCGTAATGGTCGGTACTCTGGGCGCGGTACTGCTGCAAACGCATACGCCGGTATTCCTGCGCGGCGTCAGGATGTTGCGCTGGGTATTCCAGCCGCCGCAGGATAAACGCCGCGGCGTCATTCAGGACGTCATGACGTGGAGCCTGAGCGCCCGGCGCGAAGGGCTGCTGAGCCTGGAACCGCACATGCGCGCAAGTCGGGACACCTTTACGGTAAAAGGCTTGCGGCTGATCATCGACGGGATTGAGCTGGTGAAGCTGCGGGAAATCCTCGACGCGGAAATCAATGCCTACGAGGCCGAGCAGCGTCAGGCGCTTAAAATCTGGGAAGCGGCTGGCGGATATTCGCCTACCATCGGTATCCTGGGCGCGGTACTCGGCTTGATACAAGTGATGGAGCATTTGTCCGATCCGACCAAACTAGGCGGCGGCATAGCTGTCGCTTTCGTCGCGACGATCTACGGTGTGGGCTTCGCCAACCTGATTTTTCTGCCGATTTCGAACCGGCTCAAAATGATCGTCGCCCAGTTGGTGAACCAGCATGAAATGATGGCGGAAGGTTTGCTGGCCATCGCCAGCGGCGAAAATTCGCGCATCATCGAAGAACGCCTGACGGCCTATCTGAGATAACGATCTTGGCTCGCAAACCTTATGTCGAAGAACACGATAATCCCGATCGCTGGCTGGTGTCGTACGCCGACTTCATAACGCTGCTGTTCGCATTTTTTGTCGTGATGTACGCAATCTCGGCGGTGAACGAAGGCAAATATAAAGTGCTGTCCAACGCCTTGGGCAACGCCTTTGGCCATTCCGCAGTAGTGCCGAATAAAATCAGGGAAAATCGCAGTATTTCCGTGTCGCCCAAGACCAGCGTGGTCGGCGTGATACGCCAGGAGCATACGCAGATGACCCAGATCGCCAAAACACTGCTGCAAATTCTCGCCCCGCTGGTCAATACGGGCGAGGTGCGGGTCACGCAAACGTCGCGCGGCGTCAATGTTGAAATCAACGCCAGCCTGCTGTTTGCAACCGGCGACGCTCAACTGACCGACGTTTCCGTCAAGGCATTGCACGCCATTGCGCTCGTACTCAAAGACCAGCGCAACAACCTGGAAATCGACGGCTATACCGATAACGTCCCGATCAATACACCGCAATTCCCTTCCAACTGGGAGTTATCGGCAGACCGAGCCAGCAGCGTCGCCCGCCAGTTCGTCGCCGACGGCATAGCCGGCGACCGCTTGAAAGTGGTCGGCTACGGTTCCAATAAACCCATTCTTCCTAACGATACCGCCGCCGGTCGCGCCAGAAACCGGCGGGTGGAACTGGTGATACTGTCCAACCTCCCACAGCCGGAAAAAAATATTGCTTTTTCCGGGAATTAGTTTGGTTGCAACCGGATTTTCAGCCGGCGGTTGCGCTGTTTCCGGGTCTGGGTCTTGGTAGATGACAATCGACATTGAGCCTATTTAAAACGATAGCTGTTGATAATAAAAATTTTTGGTTATTCAAAATTTCAACGGGGACCGGTCCCATGAATAAAATCTGGCTACAAAAATGGACGACGTGGTATGAGCAATTTGCACAACGTTCGGCTTATCCCGTATTTCGGCAATGGCTGCTGTGGATCAGGGATATCGGCTTGGTGCTGGTCGGCGTCTCTTGCATGGGGATTGCATTATTCGCCAGTCCTACTGTGCTGCGCGATCATTTGCTGCTGTATTGGTATGTGGAGTTCATGGGACGGTATTTCGCTGCAATACAGCGATTATCGGTCGGGGCGCTGTATCCACAGATCTCGCAATTGGTTTTTGCCGTGGGTTGGGGAATGGCGATCATACCGTTCACGGCTTCGTTACTGAACTCGGTCATTTATTTGCTGATCCTCGCTTATCAGGAGACCAAGTCGCGGATGACGAAAGCTTACGAAGAAAAAACGGTCTCCCGCGGCCGTTTGATAGAAATAATAGCTATTCCAATAATCGTTTTCTTCTATGGCCTGATTGCATTAGGTGATTTGGGGATCATCAAGATTCCGATAGGCTGGGTTAATGGCGACATGATGACCAGGGACGCGACAAGTAAACTTCATCTATATCGTCATGGCTGGGCGAGTTTGGTAATTCCGCATCTTTATACATCGCGCTGGGGCCTGGGCATCATGGCACCCGGAATCATTATCGGGGGTACGCTATTGTATTCGAGTGTCTGGGTCTTCCTCGTATTCAATGGACAAGACTGGTTGCATAGGCGTTTGCATCGACAAACAGCCTGTTAAAAAAGAAGTAATGAGCGACACGGTAACTAGTCTTGCTGTTTAACCGTCTGCAACGCTAGCATAGTCCCGGTCAGTTTGTTACGATTCAGCTTTTTGTAGGCGTTTTATGCAAAGCGATCTGAAGGTATTGGAGTTTGACGGCATACGGCGGATACTGGAGCGCTTGACTTTTTCCCCTTACGGCGCCGACGCGGCGCGGCATCTGGAACCGGCTCCCAACCTCACTGTAGCGCGCAGCATGCAGGCGGCGGTGACGGCGGCACGGCAGATCGTCGATGCCTATCTGCTGCCGCGCGTGCAGAATGTGCCCGATGTACGGGCCGCTTTGAGGCAAGCCAATCAGGCGGGTGCGGCCTTGCCTGCCAGCGCTTTGCACAATCTGCGCACCTTGATGCAGATCGGGCTGACTTATCGCCAGCTGGTGGCCGATTATCCCGCATTGTACGGTCAGATACAGAGCCTGAAAGCGCCGGCGCCGCTGGTCGAGGCGCTGGACGGCGCGATCAATCCGGCGGGGCGTTTGCGCGACGATGCTACGCCTGAGCTCGCCGATCTGCACCAGCAATATCAGCAGGTGCAAACGACTATCGAAGCGCAACTGAAAGCCTTGATGGCGGCACCCGAATACGCCGGGTTTTTCGACGAGCGCAGCCGCGTGCAGTGGCACGGCATGCGTGCGGTGCTGGCCGTCA
This sequence comes from Pseudomonadota bacterium, assembly GCA_021795395.1. Classification (GTDB taxonomy): domain Bacteria; phylum Pseudomonadota; class Gammaproteobacteria; order Burkholderiales; family Sulfuriferulaceae; genus Sulfuriferula. The sequence goes on from JAJYPN010000031.1 coordinate 18,471, forward strand.
AAACCGTGCATGCCGACAAGCTCAAGGGCGTGCGTCGCGGCACCAGCGGCGGCGGGCGCGATACGTTGATCGAGCCGGTCGAGACGGTCGGTCACAATAACCGGCTGGAAGCCCTGAACAGCAAGATCGAAGCGCAGAACCAGATCGTGTTGCGCGCCGTTACCGATACGGTACGCGCGCATCTGGACGATCTGGACCGGCTGGTCGACGCGCTGACCTGGATCGATCTGGCCCTGGCCGCCGGGCAATTCTCCGCTGCGATCAATGCTTCGCCGCCGCAACTGACGGATGAGGCGAGCTTGTCGCTGCAAGGCGCCTATCACCCGCAATTGCTGCTGCAATTCCAGGAAAAAACCATTTCGCGCCTCGTTCCGCTCAGCATCGATTTATCCGAGCGGGAAGCGATGCTGGTCATTACCGGACCGAATACCGGCGGCAAGACGGTCGTGCTGAAAACGGTGGGGCTGCTGGTGACGATGGCGCACTGCGGCCTGCATTTGCCGGCGGAAGGGCCGTGCATAGTCGGCAATTTCGACCGCGTGATCGTCGATGTCGGCGACAAGCAGAGTTTGTATAATCACTTGTCCACCTTTGCCGGGCATGTCGAAGTGCTGAAACGTTTGCTCGAACAGGCCGACGCCCGGACGCTGGTGCTGATGGACGAGCTGGGTACCGGCACCGACCCGGAGGAGGGCGCATCGCTGGCGATGGCGGTGCTCGACGAGCTGGCGACGCGCAAGGTGCACGGCATCGTGACCACCCATCTGACGCCCCTGAAAGCGTTTGCCGATCAGCACCCTTATCTGAGCAATGCTTCCATGCGCTTCGATTATGCGACGCTGACGCCGACGTACCAGCTGGAATTCGGTCTGGCGGGCAAATCGCTGGGTTTGATCATTGCCGAAAAAAACGGCCTGCCTGCGCCACTGGTGGACGAGGCGAGAACGTATTTGCAGAAGATCCAGAGCGGGAATTTCGGCGACGATGCTGCGGTGTCCTGATTCTGGTATTTTGCCCGCGGCCTACTGCTGCGGGTGCATTTCGCCGGGCTACGATGATTTCATTCCGGCATTCCCGGTTACCATGACACCACTCCGGCTTTCGCCGGAGTGGTGAATCAATAACGCGGGCGATCAGATGCCGCGCAGCAGTTCGTTGATGCCGACCTTGCTGCGGGTTTTTTCGTCGACTTTTTTGACGATGACCGCGCAATACAGGCTGTATGTGCCGTCCTTGGAAGGGAGGTTGCCGCTGACCACGACCGAGCCGGCGGGGACGCGGCCGTAAGTGACTTCGCCGGTTTCGCGGTCGTAAATTTTGGTCGATTGCCCGATGTAGACGCCCATCGAGATGACGGCGTTGTCTTCGACGATCACGCCTTCGACGATTTCGGAGCGCGCGCCGATGAAACAGTTGTCGCCGATGATGGTCGGATTGGCCTGCACCGGCTCCAGTACGCCGCCTATGCCGACGCCGCCGGAGAGATGGACGTTTTTGCCGATCTGCGCGCAGGAACCGACCGTCGCCCAGGTATCGACCATCGTTCCTTCGTCTACATACGCGCCAATGTTGACATACGAGGGCATCAGCACTACATTTTTACCGATAAACGCGCCGCGCCGGGCAGCGGCGGGGGGTACTACGCGAAAGCCGCCGTCGCGGAAATCGCGGCTGTTATAGTCGGCGAATTTGGACGGTACCTTGTCATAATAATTGGTGAAGCCACCCTTGATGAAAAAATTGTCTTCGAGACGGAAGGACAGCAGCACCGCCTTTTTTAACCACTGATGCGTGACCCAGACGCCGTTTTCCTTGCTGGCGACACGCAGCCGGCCTTTGTCCAGATCTTCGATGACGTGGGCGACGGCGTCCTTGAGTTCGCGATCGGCATTATGCGGAGTGATGTCGGCACGCCGTTCGAAAGCGGCTTCGATGAGTTGCTGGATGTCTGTCATGAGTAGTTCCCTGGTTGAAAAATCGGTTTATGAGGAAGGATTAATACTGCGCGATCTGGCTGACGATGCGATGAGCGGCCTCCGTGCAATCGGCGAGCGGCGCGACGAGCGCGATGCGGACAAAACCGCGGCCCGGGTTCGTGCCGGCGTAGTCGCGCGCGAGGTACGAGCCTGGCAAAATGGTGACGTGATAATCATGATAGAGACGGCGGGCAAAATCGATGTCATCGCCGCCCGGTACCGCCAGCCACAGATAAAAGGCGGCGTCGGGCATCGTTGCTGCGATAGCAGGTTTGAGTATGTCCAGTACCGCCGCAAATTTTTCGGTGTACAAGCGGCGATTTTCAACGACGTGCGTTTCGTCGTTCCACGCCGCGGTACTCGCCATCTGTATACTGGGCGACATGGCCGAGCCGTGATATGTGCGATAGAGCAGAAACTTGGCGATCAGTTCGGCGTCGCCGGCGACGAAACCGGAGCGCATGCCGGGCACATTGGAACGCTTGGACAGACTGGAAAACATGAGCAGGTTTTTGTAATCGCCGCGTCCCAGTTGCTGCGCCGCCTGCAATGCGCCCAACGGCGGCCGGGATTCGTCGAAATAAATCTCGGAATAGCATTCGTCTGCCGCTATGGCGAAGCCGTAGCGGTCGGACAAATCGAACACAGTGCGCCACTCGTCCAGATCCATCACGTGTCCTGTCGGATTGTCGGGAGAACAGACGTAGACCAGTTGCGTGCGTTTCAGGACGGCTTCGGGCACGTTGCCGAAGTTCATACGATAGCCGTTTTCCGCCTGTGTAGGCAGATAATGCGGCTGGGCGCCGGCCAAGAGCGCCGCGCCTTCGTAGATCTGGTAAAACGGATTGGGCGAAATGACGACGGGTTCGCCCAGACAGGGATCGACAACGGTCTGGGCAAACGCGAACAGGGCTTCGCGGCTGCCGTTGACGGGCAATATTCGGCTGTCGTGATCCGGTCTTTCGATCTCGTAGCGGCGAGCGATCCAGTCGGCGATGGCGATACGCAGTTGCGGTATGCCGGCGGTAAGCGGATAGCTGGCGAGGCCGTCGAGGTGGTCGATCAGCGCCCGTTTGATGAAATCCGGCGTGGCGTGTTTGGGTTCACCTATCGATAAATTGATCGGCCGAAATTGCGTAGCAGGAACGATGTCGGCAAACAGTTCGCGCAATTTCTGGAACGGATACGCCTGTAAACGGTTAAGATAGGGATTCATGACCCACGGGTTCGGAAAAAGCCCTTATTATAAGCTGTAAGCGCGCGCGTAGCGCATGCGAATTTGATCAATCGATGCATTGGAATAAAAGTTGATGAGTCCACCATGGAATGGCAGATTGTTTGTTGACGGAATTGCAGAGCCGGGCCAAAAACGATGACGGAGGTGCGGTCCGATAGCAAGCGCGGCGGTTTGCCGGTACTGGCGCTATTGATGAGCGCAAGCTTATGGGGAATGATCTGGTTCCCCTATCGCTGGCTCAGTCACATGGGCGTGTCGGGACTGATGTCGACATTCGTGACGTATGTGGCCGCGCTCATGATAGGGCTGCCGTTCTATCGCGGCCGCTGGGCAGACGTGATGACAGCCAGACGCTGGTGGCTGGCAATCGCCTTCTTTTCGGGATGGACCAATACCGCTTATGTGCTGGCGGTGATTCACGGTGAAGTGATGCGGGTGTCACTGCTGTTTTATCTCGCTCCGCTGTGGACTGTCCTGTTTTCCAGGATTTTGCTCGCCGAGCGTTTGAGTCGTACCGGATATTACATCGTGCTGCTTTCCCTGGGTGGAGCCTTGGTGATGTTGTGGCGTCCGCACGGCCGCCTGCCGATTCCGGCTAATGCCGCGGAATGGGCAGGGTTGTCCGCGGGCGTCAGTTTTGCCCTGACCAACGTCCTGTCCAAGCGCGCTGGCATGCTCAGTATCGAAGCCAAATCCGTCGCGATCGGCATCGGCGGCGCATTGATGCCCTTGCCGCTGCTCTTGCTGCAACCGGCGGCTTTCGCTGCATGGGGAAAGTATACGCCGATGACCTGGAGCGTATTATTCATGCTGGCGGTCAGCATGCTGATCATTACCGTGGTATTGCAGTATGGCTTGTTACACGTGGCGGCGAACCGCGCTATCGTTATTTTGCTGTTCGAGTTGATCGTATCGGCGCTGTCTGCGTATTTTCTGGCGGGAGAATCGCTGGTCGGCAAAGAATGGCTGGGTGCCGCCATGATCATGGTCGCCAGTCTGTTTTCGGGACGGCTCGACAGGGAGGCTGGATCATGAATCTGGTTATCGGCATGCATCATGCGTCCGTCGTAGTGGAAGATCTGTCGCGTGCGCGTGGATTTTATGAAGGCATACTCGGCTTCTCGCCCTCTACTGATCGGCCGGCGCTGTCGTTCGACGGCGTCTGGTACGATATCGGAGCATCGCAGATCCATCTACTTTGCGTACCGAATCCGGAAGCAGGGCTGATACGCCCTTCACACGTCGGACGCGACCGGCATCTAGCCCTGACGGTGACAAACCTCGACGAACTTCGCGAGCGGCTGGATCGAGCTCGAATCGCCTATACGCAAAGCCGTTCGGGGCGAAACGCCCTGTTTTGCCGCGACCCCGACGACAACGGCCTGGAATTTATCGCCGTCACTGTCTGACTAGCTTTCAAATAACCCTGTGCGTAAAACATTGTTGGAAGTAACTTCATTGAAAAACTTCAGTGCGTGATCATGGCGTACAGCAGCGGCAGTTTGGCCGGCAACTCCGAAGCTTTGCGGATGATGATGAAATTGTTTTTGCCAAAAATATGCGGCAGATAGTCGCGCGCTTCCTGGTCGATGGTGACGCAAAACGGTCGCAAGCCTTGCTGCCTCGCAGCGCTGATCGCCTTGCGCGTATCTTCGATACCGAATCGGCCTTCGTAGTGGTCGGTATCGTTGGGTTTGCCGTCGGTAAGCAGCAACAGCAGACGTTCGCGCGAGCGTTGCCGTTCCAGGATTTCCGCGGCGCGCCGGACCGCGGCACCCATGCGCGTGTAGTAGGCCGGCTTGATGCTCAGGATGCGGCTGCGTATCTTGCCGTCGTAAGGCTCGTCGAACGATTTCAAATCGTAGAACCGAACGTCGTTACGCTCGTGCGAATTGAAGCCGTACAGGGCGAAGCGGTCGCGCGTGACGCTCAGCGCTTCGGAGAACAGCACCAAGCTGTCGCGGATGACGTCGATGACGCTGCGCTCCGGTCCTATCCAGGCTTCGGTCGATAAAGACAGGTCGGCGAGCAGCAGACACGCGAGATCGCGGTCGCGTTTGCGCATATCCGTAAAAAACCTTCCCTCGCCGCCGTCGGCCAGATGCCGGATATACGGATCGATATCGATATCGCTGCCGTCGGGTTGCGACTTGAGCCGGATGCGGGCAGGCGCCAGCGCTTCGAATTGACGTTTCAGCCGCTGCTGGTCGCGCTTGAGACGGGCTGGCAATACGCCTGCTATCGTCTGCGCCGGCTGTATCGGCGTAATCTGGCATTGCGCCGGTCTCAGCAAGCGGGCCCGGTAATCCCATTCCGGCAGCATCCGCACGCCGTCGAGCGGCGTTTGGTCGAGGGCTGCCGCAGGCAGGTCGAGTTCCATGCGCAATTTTTTTGCGACTTGCCTGCCGTCGCGGGCGATGCTGATGACATCCAGATCGTCTGCCGCCTGCGCGAGATCTTCGTCGTCGTTGTCGTCGATGCTGTGTTCGACTTTTGCGTATTCGCTCCAACTGAAGATGGTTTCGGGGCGGAACAGCAACATCCCGCCTTGGCGCTCGGGTAATTCCGCCTGTTCGGCGCTGCAGCGTTTTTTGTCGGGTTGCGCGACGTTCGCAGCTGTGGCGAACGGTTGCGTTTTACCGGCGGCAATACCGATGGGCGCGGGCGCATCGGGACGCAGCCAGAGCATCACCGGATACGGCGATCTGCCGGCGGCGGGCCATGACGTGACGCTGCCCGGATATTGCAATGCTGCACGGATGGCCTGTTCCTGCAGCGCTTCGGCGGCGGGCAGCTTGTGCGGCTCGGGGCGGCGTGCGATTTCGGCGTCCACCAGGCGGAAATACCGCGCTCTTAATCCGGGATAATTGCGGATTACCGCCGCCGTTGCGGTCTGGTTTCTGGCCGCCCACGGCAAATCCGGCGCACGGTCGCACGCGCATAACGCCGCCAGCCAGAAATATGCATCGCGGTTCAGGCGTTGCTCCGGATAAACGTCGATCCGCGACGGCAGCCGCAATGCTTCGCTGTCCGCCCACGCGAGACCGGCTTTGCGTTCGCTGCCCGCCAACCGCTGCAGCATGGAGCGGCGCGCGCCGTGCAGCGTTTGCGCGCCGGCCTGTAGGGTCGCGCCCGGGTCGCCGCCCAGAGCGCGATACAGCAATGCCGCGCTACGGGCGACGTCGGTGAGTTCGACGGCCATTTGCGGGAAACGCCGGGCGGCGAGTTTATTTATCCAGCGATGCCACAGTATGCCGACTTGCTCTTCCATGCCGCCTCCGGTTCAGTCGCCGAAAATGGCGTCGACCACTTCCATCAGCGCCGTTACGGTTTCCGGTTCGTCGGAGAGGCATTCGATCACGGCGACGCGACAGGCTGCGCGCGCATCGTGACCGCTGGCGATCAGTCTGGCGGCACAGACGATCAGCCGCGTGCCGGGCGCCGCTTCCAGATCGTGTTCCGCCGTGCTGCGCAAAGCCTGAACCAGGGTAACCAGACGTTTGGCGGTGTCGCGCTCGACCCCGGATTCGGTGACTACTATGTCGATTTCGCGGGCGGTTTGCGGGAAATCGAAAGCGAGCGAGACGAAACGTTGACGGGTGCTGGGTTTGAGCCCTTTCGAGAAGTTCTGGTAACCCGGATTGTAGGATACGACCAGCATGAACTCGGGCGGCGCTTCCAGGATTTCGCCGGTACGGTCTACCGGCAGTATCCGTCGGTCGTCGGACAGCGCGTGCAGCACGACCGTCGTATCCTTGCGCGCTTCGACGATTTCGTCCAGATAGCAGATGCCGCCGTGCCGTATCGCCTGGGTGAGCGGCCCGTCGGCCCAGTAGGTTCCATTTGCGCCGATCAGATGGCGTCCGACCAGATCGGCGGCGGACAGATCGTCGTGGCACGAGACCGTATAAAGCGGTCGGCCCAGTTTGGCGGCCATATGTTCGATGAATCGGGTCTTACCGCAACCGGTAGGGCCCTTGATCAGCAGCGGCAACCGATTGCGGTAGGCGGATTCGAAAATATCGGTCTCGTTGCCGATAGGTGTGTAAAAAGGGATGTGGTTGGGCTGATTTGTGCCCCGCGACAGAGGAGTGACTGACATGAGGGTTCCTTTAACGGATGAGATAGGCGACGCCGATGAGCGTGCCGACGGCGATCAGGTAGACGCTCATGGTCACGCGCCACACGGGACGCGCATGACGCAGCCCCATGAAATGATCGACCACGAGTTGCCCCTTGAGCAGGGTCAGCACGAGCACGAGCAGCATGAGTATCCGGCCCGGTTTGTCGTACGCCAGCTGAAAAGAGATCGCCGCCAGCGCGAGCAATGACAGCCATGCTCCGGTGCACGGTTTTATCGCATGCAAGTAACTGTTTTTCATTAATTTCTCCTTTTAGTGTATGACGTAAACCAGCGCAAACAGGAGGATCCATACCAGATCGACCATATGCCAGTAAGAACCGCCGGTTTCCACGCCGGTATGCCGGTCGGCGGTGTAACGACCGGCATAGGCTTTGACGGCGACCACCGCAAGGATGATCATGCCCATCGCCACGTGCATGAAGTGAAAAAAGGTGAGGGAAAGATAGAACATGTAAAACAGATTGGCGGACAGCGTGATGCCGCGAGCGAAATCCTGATGAAACTCGATCAGCTTGAGCAGCAGGAACAGTGCGCCCAGTCCGAGCGCGCCGGCTAGCCAGTTGCCACAAGCCTTGTTGCGACCGGTTTTGATGGCTCGCAGAGCGCGGGCGACGAAATAGCTGCTGGTCAACAGCAGCAGCGTATTGGCAAAACCGTAAGCGCGATTGAGCGTGAGTTGGGAAGCATTGAACAGATCGACATGTGCGCTGCGGGTAAATGCATACGCGGCGAACAGCACGCCGAAAACCGTGAGCTCGGCGAAAATGAATACCCAGATCGCAAAATCTCCGGGTAGTGGTTGCCCACGGGATTGCTGCAACGGATCGGCGGTAAGTGCGTTGTGCATGATGAAGTGTCCGAAGTGGGCGGGACAACGTCCCGCCGTTTTACCTTAAGTCGCCAACGCGCGTTTTACCTGGGCGGTATACTGATATTCGCCCTGGATGAAAAAGCTTCTCAGATACACCAGTAAGCCGGTAAAGAACCCTGCGCCGGCGATTTCACGACCCCAGAAGAATACGCGCGCTCTGTCCTGGACTTGCATGAAGCCCAAGGGATCAGCTCCAGAACGTTGCAGATAGGCCGTCACCAGGCCGGCACCGGTCAGCGCCAGTGCAATGCCTATCATGCTCAGCACCATGATCCAGAATCCTGCTATTTCCCAGTGTTGCGCCCTGACGCTATTGGCTTCGCGACCGCGCAGCATGGGCATGGCGTAGGAAATGATCGCCATGGAAACCATGGCATAGGCGCCGAAGAAGGCCAGATGTCCGTGAGCGGCGGTGAAATTGGTGCCGTGGATATAATATTGCGCCGGCGCCAGCGTGATCATGAATCCCCACAAACCTGCGCCGAGGAAGGCCATGATGGGCGTACCCATCGCCCACAGCATGGCAGCCTTGTTGGGATGCTCGCGGCGGCGCTGAAACAGCATCTTGAAGGCGAAGGCGATGAGCAGCATGAAGGGAATCGGTTCCATGGCGGAAAAGATGGAACCGAGCCAGATCCAGTAGGCCGGCGCACCGATGTAATAATAATGGTGTCCGATACCGACCAGCCCCGAGATCAGCACCATCGCCATGATGATATAGAGCCATTTTTCCACGATCTCGCGGTCTACGCCGGTCATTTTGATTAAAATAAAGCCAAGCAGAGCGCCGAGGATCAATTCCCAGTCGCCTTCAACCCAGCCGTGTACGATCCACCACCACGAATAACTGGCTTTTACCGTGTCTTCCGGAAAATAAAAGGAGGGCAGAAATAATAAGGCCAGACCCCACAGCGCACCCACCAGGATCAGGTTGATCGAGGTTTTTCTGCCTTTGATCAGCGTCATGGTGACATTGAACAGCAAGGACAGGGCAACCAGTACGATGCCGATCTTGGTAGGCAACGGCTGTTCGAGATAACCGCGTCCCATGGTGGGCACGATCGCATTGCCGGTGATGGCGGCCAGGTGCGCGTACGGCACGAGCAGATAGCCGACTACGGTCAATGCGGCCGCAATGAGGAATACCCAGAACGTGATCAGCGCCAATTTCGGGCTATAGAGCTCCGTCTGCGCTTCCTCGGGGACGATGTAGTACGCCGCCCCCATGAAAGCCATCAGCAGCCAGACGATCAACAGATTGGTGTGCGTCATGCGCACGATATTGAAATGGGCTGCTGAAAACAGGAAGGTTCCGTCCAGAAACTGCATGCCGGCAATCAGGCCGAACACGATTTGGCCGAAAAACAGCGCCAGAGCGGCGATGAAATAGGGCTTTGCCACCAATTGAGACTGGTATTTCATGATTTCTCCTTGATTTAGAGAGTAATAAATAAGTCGTAATCAACCCTCAATGTTTGGCGGCCAATGATTGGTATCGACGTTGGATAGCCATTGCAGATAGGCGACGATGTCGTCGATCTGCGCGGGGGTGAAATTGAAATGCGGCATTTGTCTTCTGCCGGCTACGCCGGAAGGCTGTGCCGGAATCCACAACTTGATGAATTCCGGACCGCGGCGTTTGTAGACGTTGTCGAGCTCGGGCGCGTAATAAGATCCTTCGCCGTTAATGGTGTGGCAGCCGATGCAGTCGTTGGTGTCGACCAGATACTTGCCGCGTATCACCGATGCAGTTATTTTGTCAGCGTGATCCCGTACCGGTATCTGCTGCCAGGTGTCGTAAGTAAGCGCCAGATAAATGATCAGAAAAAAAACAGCGCTTCCGAGAAATATGTTGCGTGCCATTGATTTGGTAAAAACTTCTTGCATGGTTAGCTCCTTTGTAAAGGCGTGGGACGGCGTACGTTTAAAGTTATACTTTAAATACATCTTTATAGCCTTGACTTAAATCAAGCGAATGAAAATTTACGCCGTTGTTTATTGAATATGGACAAGTTTATGCGTGGAGAGGGAGGATAGCCCGCGTCTATCGATCGAAGACCGTTTACGGTGAGCCGCATCCGTTCAAACTGAAATGGAAGGCGTTAATGCAACGAAAAATAAAATTTAAAAAAATTAAAATTTTTATAAAAAATAGTTTGCATTAGTATTATTCCTGTGATAACTTATATGTACGTATTAGGACTATCATAATACGAACCGAAAATACGCTCCGCCGCGAGCATTTTTTAAAGGAGAAATATCATGCAAAAAGTTCCGTTCGTTGTAGAGCTGGATCCAGGCACCTATTATTTTTGCGCCTGCGGTCAATCCGGAAATCTGCCTTATTGCGATGGCACGCATAAAGGCAGCAGTCATCAGCCTTACCAGGTTGAGTTACAGGAACGCCAGACGGTCGCGGTGTGCGGCTGCCGCCAATCTGCCACGCGTCCGTTTTGCGACGGTACGCATTTGACACTGGCCTGACTATATTTTATTTAAAGGAGAGATGATCATGAAAAATGCAAACACCCCTACACGTTTCACTCGTTCGATGACCGGTCTGGCTTTGCTGGCAGCGCTGGCCTTCCCGGCATTGCCTGCCGCCGCAGCTGATGCCTATCATATCCAGACCGGTAACCCCGCCGGTAATTATCAAATCGATCCGGTGCATTCGATGGTGACATTTACCGTCGGGCATCTGGGTGTAAGTGAGCTGGTGGGGCGTTTTGACACGATCAGCGGCAGTTTCAGTCTGGATTCGGCCAATTCCGATCAGGCACGGGTATCAGTACAAATCCCGATAGACAGCCTGGACACTAATTTTGCCCAGCGCAACAAGGATCTGCTGGGGCCGGATTATTTCAATGCAACACAATTCCCTACCATGTCGTTCACCAGCACGAAGGTGCAATGGCAAAGCAGGAACGCCGGTCAGCTGACCGGCAATCTGACCTTGCACGGCGTGACCCGTCCGGTCACTTTCAATATCCGTCGCATCGGCGCAGGGCCTGATCCATGGGGCGGTTACCGGTCGGGATATGTTGCAACCACGACGATCAAACGCAGCGACTTCGGTATGAACTATATGCTCAACGGTATCAGCGATTCGATTCTGGTGCAATTGAACATCGAAGGCAAGCGTCAGTAATCCTTCCGACAGGCAGCATGGCTGCCTGTCTTTACCTTGAGTTTGGAGAACTATCATGAATCTCTTTCCTTCTGCGGTCATGACCAGCCTGTTGCTTCAAACCGTGGCTTGGCCGATGCTGGTAGTAATGAGCGGTTTGGCGATGGGGCTGGGAATTCTGCGCCGTATGGCGTCTCCCGGAACGTTGCCGTTGATAAGTGCGTTGACGATATGCGCGGCGATGCTGACCGCGTATCATTTGATTTACGGGAAATTTACCCTGCCGCCGCTCCAGGCGCTGGACTGGATGCCTTTGCTGATCGCCGCAGCGTTGCCGGTGTATGCCATGGACGATTTGTTCGATTTTGGCGCAGCGACGCGTTTTGTCCTGATGGCGGCGACCGTCGTGCTTGCCGCCGTGCTCTTGTTGCGACCCGTATTGGGTCAGTTGCCGCTAATGCATGCAGCCTGGGTGCTTACTGCGGTGAGCGGCTTGTGGTTGGCGGCATGGGTTTATTTCGATCGGCACGCGCTGCACAATGCAAATTCGGGCATGACCTTGCTCGTCGTATCGGCCGGTACGGCCATCGTTTCGGTATTGACGGGCAGCACGCTGTTGGGGCAACTCGGAGGTGCCCTGGCGGCGGTGCTCGGAGCGTGGCTGTTGTGGAACTGGCCGCGGCCCCATGCCCTGCTGGGGCATTCCGGTACGGCTGTCGCGGTTCTGGCATTGGGCTGCGTCATGCTGGTCGGGCGTTTTTATTCCGCGACCCCATTGCGTATCAATGCCTTGCTTCTGGTCGCATTGGCCGCCAACGTGCCGGTGACGTATCTGCTGCGGCGGAGTGGCCGGAATCCGGACGGCCCGCTGGCGGTGGTGTTGACCGGCGCGGCGGCGCTCGTGCCAGTCGCTCTGGCGGTGGTGCTTACGGTGATGTTTTATATGCCTCAGGGCGATGAATGAACAAAGCTGTACAGGAGAAACAGCATGTGCATACGCGGCATCAATCATATTACCTTGAAAGTGCGCGATCTTGAGGCTTCCGACCGGTTTTACCGGGAAATTCTGGGCTTGGAGCAGGTAGGGGAGCGTTCGGGAATGCGGTTTTATTCGACCGGTGCGCATCATCATGACCTTGCCCTGCTTCAGGTAGGAAAGGACGCCTTACCGCCCGCTGCCGAGCAGACCGGTCTCGCGCATTTCTGCCTGAATGTGGTGGACGAAGCCGCATTGTGTCTGCTGTATCGAAAATGCCGCGACGCCGATATTATACTTTCTGAAGGTGTGAACCATCTGGTCATGCATGCCTTTTATGCGTTGGATCCGGATGGTCATCTGGTTGAACTGGGAGTGGACATGCCGCCCGAGACCTGGATCGATATACGGAATCCCTACGCGAAAGATCTTCCGTATCCTGATGTTTCGGACTAAGAAGATTCGTGTTTTTATGGATTAAACGGCCGATTGTAATGGAATGATAGAAAACGGAGATCAACATGCTTCCAGCCAATGAGATTCAAATGTCGCCGGCCCAGGCCATACGCGATTTGCGTTCAGCCCTGGATTTTCTTGAATCCTGTCCGGGCCAATTACTCACCACCAAAAAAGCAGTCGATCCAAACGGGGAATTGGCCGGGATTTATCGCAGGATAGGGGCCGGTACGCCGGTCGCGCCGCCGACTCGCATCGGACCGGCCATGGTATTCGAAAACGTCACAGGTTACGACATGCGGGTGGCGGTAGGACTGCTTGCCAGCAGAGAACGAACGGCATTGCTATTGAACAGCAGTATCGAACGCCTGCCGTTCACGTTGCTCGATGCGCTCAATCATCCCATCGCTCCCGTGACGGTTCCCGCATCGCAGGCGCCTTGTCAAGAAAACATCCATCGCGCTCCCCTTCGTTTGGGATGGCTGGCGCAGAACGAAGTCGTTCGTATCCGGCGATTGTTATTGAAAACCGGTATTCCTTGCCTTGTTCCCGATCTCGAAGTAGAGCGGTATCTCACTTTGATGGGGCTGGACAAGAAACTCGAGGATGGGAAGATTCGCTTTGTGCTGCTCAAACGGATAGGGGAAGCCAGCGTCGTTTCCGACATTCCTGAGCGAAGCTTGAAAGCTATTTTAAGCGAAGCCGTTAATTCGCCGTTTTTTCTGTCAAATGCGGCGGAAACCCGACAGGTAAATCCGGTTTCAACTTCAGGATTCCGATTCATGCCTGAATTGCTACCGGGACCGTCGATCAAAAATGAGCGAATAGCTTAACCGGCCTGTCTTTAACTGGAAGTGGGGTGACAGGAGTGGAAAAATCCATGGACATCGTCAAGCTCAAGGCTACGACCATCGCGATGGAATAACCGATGGATTTGCGCGCCCAGCGGCGGCTGTCGGCTTCGTTGCGGTCGCGCCAGACAACGCGCATCCAGTCCAGCCCCAAAAAAAGTATTGCAGCAAAATAAATCGCGCCTGTATTATGGGTAAAAAACAGCAAAAGCGCGCATAGCGTAAATAGACCTATATAAACCGGCATGGCTCTTTTCGTCCAGTTTATCCCGCGGACGACAGGGAGTACCGGGATCGAGGCTCGGGCATAGTCGGTTTTGTGCAGCACGGCGATGGCGTAGGCGTGCGGCAGCTGCCATAAAACGTAGATGGCGAATAAAATGATTCCTGCAGTATCCAATTGTTGACTGGCTGCGCAATATGCAGCAAGCGGCGGCGCCGCGCCTGATATGCTGCCCACCCAGGTTCCGTAGCGACTGCGTTTCAGCCACAGGCTATACACGCCGACGTATACGGCGAATCCGATACCGGTAATCGCAACCGCCAATCCATCCGTATAATGAAACAATAAAAACAGACCGAGCAAAGCCAGCGTCCAGCCCAGTAGATAAGCGTGTATCAAGGGGATCCGCTTTTTGACCAGAGGGCGATTACGGGTGCGTTGCATGAGTGCATCGATATCGCGGTCGATCCCGTTGTTGAGGGTGCAAGCGCCGCCGATGACGAGAGCAATGCCGCAGAGCGTTGCCGCCAGCAGTTGAAAATCGGGATATCCGCGGCTGCCCAAAAAGAAACCGCCTGCTGCCGATATCAGATTGCCGAGTATGATGCCCGGCTTGGTCAGGGATAGATAATCCTTGAAAGCGACCGTATTGAATGGTTTATGAGCCGGAATGTATACGTTTCTGTCTATGGACTTCACCGAACTTTCTCAAGGATAAGGAGATCTTTGCTATCCTGTGCGCCTAGTCACATCATGCGCATATTCTCATTGAACACGACCCAGAGCATACCGCCGACCAGCAGCGCGATAATGAGACTGGAAAACAGGATGAGCTGCAAGTCGTCGCGATGCGATTTATCCAGATCTATGTGCAGGAAATAGCGAAAATGCACCAACAGCTGGAGGATCGCGCAGGTGCAGATTACGATGAATCGAGTCCTTACCGGCCACTGAGTCCATAGCGTCAATCCAAACGCCGTACCGGTAAGAATGAGCGCCAGCACCATGCCGGTCGCATAATCGCGCAGTTCGCGGCCTAAACTCATATCGGCTTCCATCAGAGTATCCCCAGCAAGTAAACGAAAGTGAAGATAAATATCCAGACAATATCGAGAAAATGCCAGAATATGCCCAGACGCAGCAAGCGGGTTTTGACGGTTTCATCCAAACCGAAAACGCTGAGCTGTATCACCATCACGACTATCCAGATACATCCGCTCAGTACATGGAGAAAATGAGTCGAAACCAATACATAAAAAGCCGAAAGGAAACCGCTGGTTTGCGGGACGGCGCCCTGTCGCGCCAACTTCGCGAAATCGCCGATTTCAAAACCCAGAAAGGTCAGGCCCAATATTAGAGTGACGATCAAGACGATTTGTAGCAATCGGATATGCCGTTTGAATTTCATGATCAGCGATGCCATGCCGAACGTGAAACTGCTGGTCAGCAATACCAGGGTTTCGATGAGAGTAGGTTTCAAATGAAATAGCTGTGCTGCGATCGGACCGTCGGCCGTGCTGCCGGTCATGGTCTCATAGACTGCGAACAGCAATGCGAACAGCACGGCATCGCTCATCAGAAACACCCAGAAGCCGAACACCAATTCCTCAGCGGCTTTATGAGTCTCAGGATCGGTGTGCCCCAGATTCATGCCCGGATAAAGCCGCGGTTGCGGTACAGTAGTATGAGTCATGACATGCTCTCTGCAAGTCCGGCATTGGCCGGCGAATTTTCCTGATCGCGCGATACCGGAATGGCAGCATTCAGCACGGCATGCCACCGTGCTTCAGTACGTTCGATTTCTTCGACCGGGATGACGCGCATCGTATCCCGTTTAAAACTTCGTGCGATGACAGCTGCGATCGTGACTACCAGCCCGGCGACGGCAAGCCACCAGATATACCACACCAGACCGAAGCCCAGCGCGG
>JAJYPN010000032.1 GCA_021795395.1 Pseudomonadota bacterium
ACTGCATCGCGCGTATTCGACGCGCCGGGGGCGGCGGCCGGACACAACTTCAGCGCATTCAATCTCAACCAGGCGGCGCTGACCGTCGCCATGCAGCCCAAACAAGGGTTCGGCGGTCTGGTCAATATTACCGCCGGGCAGGATGCGAGTACCATCGCGTCGTGGGGTGAAGGCGCGGGCAGCCAGCATAATTTCGACCTGACGCAAGCGTTCGGCAGCTATGCGACAGGGCCGTTGACCGTCATCGCCGGTAAATTCGTCACGCTGGCCGGCGCCGAAGTCATCGCCAGCCCGTCCGACACCAACTATTCGCGCTCCATCCTGTTCGGCTACGCCATTCCCTTTACGCATACCGGCGTGCGCGCCACCTATGCTGTCAGCGATAGCGTCAACCTGATCGCCGGCATCAACAACGGCTGGGATCAGGTATCGAGCCTGAACGGCCAACAGTCGGTGGAACTGGGCTTTACCGCCACGCCGGTCAAGATGCTGGCGCTGTCGGGCGTGTATTACGGCGGCAACGAACTCACGACCACGCCGTATCCGACCTCGCCGTATCCTGCCGCCACGCCGCCCGCCGTGACCGTAACCGGCGCCAACGGCATGCGCAACCTGTACGACTTCGTCGCCACGCTCACCGCCACCAGCCAGCTGTCGTTCGTCGTCAACTACGATTACGGCAACCAGGCGAACGCCACCTTGCAGAACGGCACGATCGGCACCGCCACCTGGGACGGCGTGGCCGGTTATGTGAATTATCAGTTCAGCGACCAATGGCGGCTGTCGGTACGCGGCGAATATTTCAACGACCAGAACGGCTTTCGTACCGGCATAGCGCAGAAGTGGAAAGAAGGCACGCTGACCCTCGCCTACATGCCGACGGCGCATGTCGAACTGCGCGGCGAACTGCGCCAGGATCGCTCCAATGTCGCTTCCTTCCTCAACTCCTCCGGCGTCGGCAAGGATAGCCAGACTTCCGAAGGCCTCGAAGCGCTCTACAAGTTCTAAAATACCGTACCGCTTTTTTAAAGGAGATACCATGAAATTCGTTACGGCAATCATCAAGCCGTTCAAGCTGGACGAGGTGAGAGAGGCTCTTTCCGCCATAGGCGTGCAGGGCATTACGGTCACCGAGGTCAAAGGCTTTGGACGGCAAAAGGGGCACACCGAATTATATAGGGGAGCCGAATATGTGGTGGATTTCCTGCCCAAGGTCAAAGTAGAGGCGGCGATTGCCGACGAACTGCTCGACCAGGTAATCGAAGCCATCGAAAAATCGGCGCATACAGGAAAAATCGGCGATGGCAAGATTTTCGTATTCAACCTGGAAGAAACCGTACGGATACGTACCGGCGAATCCGGACCAGAAGCACTATAAAGGGGAGAGCGACATGAAAAAATGGCTAGTTGCGTTAAGCTTGCTAGTAACGATAGGGATACATGGATCGTCCATCGCCGACGATGCCGCTCCTGTTCCCGCACCGGGCGCGTCGGCGGCTACTGCCGCAGCGGCACCGGTAGCACCTGCGGCGGCAGCTCCGGCAACCGCTGCTCCGGCGGCTGCCACACCGGCTGCCACACCGGTTGCCAACAAGGGAGATACGGCCTGGATGCTGATTTCGACGGCATTGGTGATATTGATGACCATCCCCGGTCTGGCGCTGTTTTACGGCGGACAGGTTCGGTCAAAAAACATGCTGTCGGTATTGACGCAGGTGTTTACCATTTTTTGCCTGATTGCGGTGTTATGGATGGTTTACGGTTATTCGCTGGCGTTTACCGACGGCGGTTCGATGAATAACTGGATAGGCGGTACTTCCAGGTTCTTCCTGAAAGGACTGGATGCCAATGCCATGTCGGAAACCTTTACCAAAGGCGTGTTTATTCCCGAAATGGTGTTCATGGTTTTCCAGCTGACGTTTGCTGCGATTACGGTTGCATTGGTTGTGGGCGGTCTGGCCGAACGGGTCAAATTTTCCTCGCTGCTGGTGTTCTCCGTGCTGTGGTTCACGTTTTCCTATCTGCCGATCGCGCACATGGTCTGGTATTGGGGCGGTCCGTCTGCTCCCAATGCCCCCACCGGTTTTCTGTTCGGTAAGGGCGCGCTGGATTTTGCCGGCGGTACGGTTGTCCATATCAATTCCGGTATGGCCGCTTTGATGGGTGCACTGGTGTTGGGAAAACGCATCGGTTATCGCAAGGAAGCCATGGCGCCGCATAGCATGGTCATGACCATGATAGGCGCTTCGCTGCTGTGGGTAGGCTGGTTCGGTTTCAATGCCGGTTCCAATCTGGAAGCGACGTTTACCGCTGTGCTGGCAATGGCCAATACCATCGTGGCTACGGCTGCGGCAGGCCTGACCTGGATGTTCGTCGAATGGATGACCAAAGGCAAGCCGAGCTTGCTGGGCGTAGTATCCGGCGCGGTGGCCGGTCTGGTGGCGGTGACGCCGGCAGCGGGTTTCGCCGGTCCCATGGGCTCCATCGTACTGGGAATGGTCGTCGCTGTAGTCTGCTTCTGGAGTGTCAACAGCCTGAAGAACTGGCTGGGTTATGACGATACGCTGGATGCGTTCGGCGTGCATGCCGTCGGCGGTATCGTGGGCGCTTTGGGGACCGGTATTCTGGTCAACCCGTTGCTCGGCGGTTCCGGCGTGTTTGATTACGTCGCCAACAAAGTCGCGGCGTTTGATTTGACAGCGCAGATGATCAGCCAATTATGGGCAGTCGGCATCGCAGTAGTCTGGTCAGGCGTAGTGAGTTTCGTGTTGTTCAAACTGGTTGATATGGTCATGGGTCTGCGAGTTTCCGAAGAAGATGAACGTGAAGGTCTGGACACCACGTCGCACGGCGAGCGCGCTTACAATATGTAATCGCATTCGGTAAACCGTAAGGGAAGGGCGCTCATGGAGCGCCCTTTTGCATTTTATCGAGAGGTGCTCATACATTGTGCAAAGATCTCGATTTTCTGAATAACGGCAGAAAATTTCGCTGACAGGTTCAAGTGGATTCAATATGCTTATGCGACGATTGCGCCAGCAATTCTTTGAGCAGCGGCACAGTGACCGGCCGCTGTAATTGCAGGGAATGCCGGTCGAGGCTTTCGATTGCGCCGATCAGCGATGGCAAATCCCGCCGCCAATGACGCATCAGATATTCCGCTACCCCGCCTTGCAATTCAAAGCCGCGTTCTCTCGCAATCCGTGTCAGGGCGTACAGTTTGTCGGCATCCGATAAGGGATGTACCTGATAAACCAGATTCCAGGCCAGCCGGGTAGTCAGATCTTCGCGCAGCGGCAAGAACGCAGGCCGAGCGCTGCCGGCGACAAGCAAACGTCCGTGCTCTTCCCGGACGCGATTGATAAGATTGAACAGCTTTATTTGGGCTGCGTCATCCAGAAGTCCCACATTATCGATTGCGATCAGATCGAATTCGAGCGAGGGGGCGGCGCTAAAGTCTTCGGTGTCGAAATAAGCAGCGCTGCGGTCGAGTTTCTGTGCGGCGAGTACGCATGCTTTTAACAGATGGGTCTTGCCGCTGCCGGCTGTGCCCCAAAGGTAGAGCTGCGGCTCATGATCGTGCTTGAGCGCTTTTATCCGCAAAACGTCTATCAGTTCATCGTTTTCGGCAGTAATGAAATTTTCAAAACTCGGAGCCGGTTGTGGCGCGATATCAAGGATGAGTTGTTGCATCGTCGGTAACGAGTTACAAGGATTGCCGTGCAGCCCCCGCATCGGCCAGGCGTTGCAGATAACGGTTCCAGAGCAGGTCCTGATCCTTGCCGATTTCATACAGATAATCCCAGGAATAAATCCCGGTATCGTGACCGTCCGAAAAGGTCGGTTTTATAGCGTAATTACCTACCGGTTCGATACCGGTAATCGTTACGTCCTGTTTGCCGATCTGCAACACTTCCTGTCCGTGACCGTGCCCCCGTACCTCGGCAGAAGGCGAATAAACACGGAGAAATTCGTAAGATAAATGAAACACGCTGCCATCGTTAAAGGCGATCTCCAGCAGGTGGGAAGTTTGATGCAATTTGATTTCGGTGGGAATCGGCGAATTTTTATTTAACCCTGCCATGAGTGGCTCCGAGAGAGTGTGCGAAGGCAGCGATACAAAAAAAACAGGTTAACATAAACTGGTTAGCGAAAAATCGAGATTAATGCAAACAAGTATACATTAGCACATAATCCATCCAAAATCTCGATATGATTGCAGGCTAGCGATCTTCCAGATCGAATCCTGCCGCGGATTGATATATGCTTTCGCCTGTACGT
Organism: Pseudomonadota bacterium; assembly: GCA_021795395.1. Taxonomy (GTDB): domain Bacteria; phylum Pseudomonadota; class Gammaproteobacteria; order Burkholderiales; family Sulfuriferulaceae; genus Sulfuriferula. The sequence continues at coordinate 4,282 of JAJYPN010000032.1, forward strand.
CTTTCATCCAGAGCCGACAGGACCTGATCGGTGTCGGCAGGTTCCTGAAAGGCTTCGGCGGTGGGATCGTGCCGGTTTTCGACCATCGGTAAATCCCGTCGCAGTTCCTCAATCAGATTAATCAGTTTGGCAATTTTCTGCTCGCTCAATAAATTCACCTGTAATTCCAGGTTTGCTCGCTGTTCTTCGACTTTGGCGATGCGGTTCTGTGAAATCAGCACGATGGTGGTTGTGAGCAACGATGCAAACGTGATCAGGCCTTGTAACAATACAAACGGCGGCGGATCGAATTCGTGCCATCCGAAATGCCGGCCGCCGAGGTTGAAGACCACCCAGATCGATACAAACAATAATACCAGCGCCAGATACATCGGCCGGCCTATATAATTGCTCGCCAATTCGACGATGCGCTGTAAAGGGCCAAGTTTGCGATCTTCCCGTTTATAGAAAGCTAAAACCTTTTCTATATTCTGTTCTATTTGTTCGGATGTTTCCGAATTTGCTTCGTTTTCGGTTTCCATATGGGTGGTATCCGCAGACGTAAATGCAGTCGTTTTATTTATTCTGCCAATACAATTTTATTTTCACAATAAAGAGATTGCGGCAAAAGCTCTGTACGGTTCGTTACATAAAAGCGATCGGGTTTTGTGCCGGTTGCTTGATCAAAATGTGCCGGTCGGAGAAAATACATAAACGCAAACAGGGATGCACACAGCGATTTCGTGCCAATCTTGTACTCAAGCAACCATAAAGATGTAGACACATACTATGATACGTAAAATCCTCGCGCTATTCCGGTCGGAGCGCATCGACTTGCGAGAGCGGTTCCTTGACCGTTTTGCGGGCAGAACGATTATCGTTCATCAGGGGTTGACGATAGGCTGGGTCGGCGAATTGATGAAGGAAGCTGGCGGTGGTGCTCATTTTCGTTTCGATGCGCGTACGCTTCCCGCAAAACGTCCTACTCCGATAGAATGGATGGTCGAGCGTCATGTTTTGCCGCTGTGCCTGCCTATGCCGCTGCTGATCAAAATCGATGGCAGGAATTTGCTGATAAGACATCTGATGCGCAACGGAATGCCGGTACATCCTTCCGAGATTTACTGGATGCTCGGTGAATTTCCTGAGCGTACACATATAGTATTAAGCGCCTCGGGCCAAGGATTCAAGATATCTCGAAAAATGCCGGTCAGCGATAATCTCGTGGACTTCAATGCGATTTTCGAGGAGTCCGCCGAATATTAATTACTAAATTCGTCTGCCCAGATCAAGGCTTTGACATGAGCCAGATTAACCGTGTCGACGCTGAGTCCGGCTGCCTGAGCCAGCTCCGCGATACGCGATTGCGGAGCGTTTTCGCAAGCGATCGCGAGACGCAAATAAGGAGCGTACTCGCCTTCGTCGTGTATGAGCGCCTGTGTCAACTTTTCAGGCAGGTTGAGATGCGCGATCGCTTGCTCCATAGGAATATTTAACAGCGCGTCGAGCAAGGAAAAAATACCCGTAACGAACAAGCTGTCGCACTCTTCGGGCGACAGGGAGAATGCCAGAGTTTCGGTCAATCGTGCACGGATGAGGGAATTGTGCAACAAGGTTTCGTCCCGTGCATCGAGTTTGCCGCTGGTAAACAGTAACAAGGTCAGCCAGCGGTAGAACCGGTTGTAACCGAGCAGAATCAGGGCCTGGGCAATCGTATCGAGCTTATGGATCAAACCGTTTCCAGGTGCGTTGATATGGTTGAGCAACTTATATGACAATACCGCATCGCGTTTGAGCGCAGCTTCAAGGGCATTGATTTCGGCATGGTTTCTGGTCATGTTCAGTAATTCGAGTACCTTGGCGCGGGAATTATCGATGCGCTGCGGCAAACCGGGTTGCAGACGGGTAAAATAATAGCCTTGAAAACCGCCGAAATTCATCAGCCGAAACGCGCTGAAATCGTCTTCGGAGGTAACGTTTCCGGCTATCAGCGTGGCTTTCGTATAATGCAGCAGCGACATTACGTGTTTGCCCAGCGTCAATGCGTCGTATAAGTCCGTCTCTATCCTGATGTAATCGGCAAGTTTCAACAATTCCGCCATTTCCGGAATCGCGACCGCTTTGTCCAGTGCGATGCGAAATCCTTTAGCGAGCCGTATTCGACAATGATCCAGTACCTGATCGATATCGATAATTTGTGAAACATCGATAGCGAGCACGATTTTGTCGGGCGGTAACTGCATTAGCCACTCGCTGTTCAGGGTAGCGGAAGTGATCCCGATAAAAGCAGATTTATTGCCCAACTTACTCGCAATATCCAGATCGATTATGCTGGCCAGCAGCATTTCATCGCGCATTTGCCGCAGGGTTGGCGCTTCATCGGTCTCCGGTTCATTCCTGAGGCTGAACTCATAGCCGATAATTTGTTGCAGGGCGTTGAGCACCGGTTCCCTTCCGATGAAACGCCTGAGCATCTCGGGAGTGCTGGTTTGTGCGCCGTACGTATCGATTTCCAGGGTGTCGGTAATTACCTGATCAGAAACGATATCGCTGGTGTCGATCAGCAGGCTGCCTTTCGTCTCCATTTCGTACCCATGTGCAGCCGGCGCGGTGCCGGTATCTGCAGCCGCTGCACTTACGGCTTCCGTTTCGGCAGGATGTGCCGCACCGGGAGACGGTTTTTCTCTAAAAAATTTGAAATATTTGTCGAACATATATTTCCCTGTTTGGTCTTGCGCCGGTCGAACATGATCCATGACTTCTTCTGCAAGGTTTGTTCCTGACAGTTACTTCGATTTCGATTTTCTTGCCATGTTACAATTCATGAATTACACACGATACCTATGTATGAAATCGACAGGCAAATCTTAATGCAGAATGTGAAATCATTTCGGCAATTCAACCATTATAGCGCCTGGAAAAATCTCTTCCATGTCAGCGGGTAAGCTTTTGCAGATATTGACCCACATGCGATCGCTGCTGCGCGGTTCTCCTCATGAAGGCACGCATCGAATGCTTCTGATCGCGGGAATCATAGGTGTGCTGGGCGCATTGGCTACCGTCGGATTCCGCGAAGGCATCTCGCTGGTCGAAACGACCCTCAATCGCCACCCCGGTAGTCTGGTTGCTGCGGCCGAAGCGATTACATGGTGGCAAAGATTGCTGATTCCGCTGGTCGGCGGGTTGTTGGCGGGGGTTGTACTGCAATTCGGCCTGCGCATGTTGCATGGTGGTAACAAAACTACCGATTACATGGAGGCCATCGTCGCCGGAAACGGGCGTATCAGTGTACCGGCGAGTTTGCTGAAAAGCTTGTCGTCGATCTTTACAGTAGGGTCGGGAGGGTCGATTGGACGAGAAGGCGCGATGGTGCAATTGGCGGCGATGGTGGCTTCGGCCGGTGGTCATTGGGCGCACATGTCTCTGGATAAACAGCGGCTGCTGGTGGGTTGCGGCGCCGCTGCCGGCGTCGCGGCGGCGTACAATGCGCCCATTGCCGGCGCACTGTTCGTCGCCGAAATCGTGATGGGAAGTATTGCCATGGAGAGTTTCGGTCCGCTGATCGTAGCGTCCGTCGTGTCCAATGCGACCATCCATCATTTTTTGGGCTATGCGCCAGTCTACAGAATTCCCGCATTTCAGTTCTATTCGGATTGGGAGCTGTTTTTTTACGCCGGCCTCGGTTTTTTATTGGGCCATCTGGCGCCGCCGTTTATCAAGTTATTGGAAATCAGCCAGAAACTGTTTGCTGAATTCAAGTTGCCGATTACGCTTAAACTCGGCCTGGGTGGCCTGTGCGTTGGATTGATTTCCATCGTGTTCCCGCAGGTCTGGGGCAACGGTTATAGTGTCGTGAACAGTTTGCTGCATCAAAATATCGCCTGGCAGCTGCTCGCCTGGATTTTGGTATTCAAGGTTATTGCTACCGCAGCGACGGTGGGTTCCGGGGCGGTCGGAGGTGTATTTACGCCTACCTTATTCATGGGTGCGACCTTCGGTTCGCTCTACGGTACCGTTCTGGGCAATTTGTTTCCTGCGGTGACATCGCCTTCCAGCGCTTATGGGATAGTCGGCATGGGCGCTTTTCTGGCAGCGACTACTCATGCCCCGCTGATGTCGATCTTAATGATTTTCGAGATGACGCTGGATTATAATATTACGCTGCCTTTGATGCTGACCTGCGTTATTGCATACACTACGGCACGCGTGTATCGTGGCGGGGAATCGATTTATGCGGTGTCCTTGCGTCCAAAACACAGCTTGAGTGTCGATGCGGTGACTACCAAAAAACCGTGAATACAATTTCAATCCCGTAAAACGCTGGGACGACGTATCATTTTCCCTGAAACGTTTCATAGCTGGCGAGCTACGCCAGGAATGGCTTGCGGTGGCCGCGATTGCGTTTTAGCTGTATTACCGGACAGAAATTTATTGCCAGCCGACCTGACGCAAAACCTGGATATTGCAATTGCATGCAGGATTGAATTCGATTACCTGTTTATAAACCGGTTGCGGGGGAGGGGCGGAATAAGCGGCTTGCGGAACAACGACAGGCGGTGGTTGTACATAAACCGGAGGAGGCGGAACATAAACAGGTTGAGGTTGCGCCAGGGAATAACCCAGAGCGCCGCCTATGAGCGCGGGCGCCAGCCAGCCGATGCCGTCGCCCCAGCCTTCGCCGCCCCAACCTCCACGCCAGCCGCCCCAACCCTCTCGCCAGCCGTCTCGCCAACCATCGCCGCGCCAACCTTCTCCCCGCCATCCGCCCCCGTGCCAGCCGCCTCTCCATCCGCCGCCCCGCCAATGTCCGTCTGCCTGGGCTGCATTCGCGGTCACGCTCATCAAGACCAATATTAATATTATTTTCATGAACTGCCTCCTTTTGCCTGATGATGGGTTTTTTGCCACATCAATTCATAATTTGGATAAGGATTCATCTTAAAGGTTCCTTGTAAGCTGCCGGGTTAACCCGGAATGTCCCTTTTGTAAAATCTTTAAGAATTATGCTTTTATATAAAAATGCGATGTCATTGGCGCGGTCGAGACGTTATAATCATTTGCCGGTGCCCTGAGCATACCTCAGCGATCAGATAAAGGGAATCCCATGTTTTATCCGTCTTCCATCTTTTTGATAGTGATAGTGTTGGCGTTATTGCTGGTTTCCTCGCTGAAAGTTATTTACGAATATCAGCGTGCCGTGGTGTTTCAGCTCGGCCGTTTTCATCGGATCAAAGGGCCGGGACTGATAGTGGTCTGGCCCGTCATTCAGCGGATGGCGCGACTGGATTTGCGCACGCAAGTGCATGAAGTGCCACCGCAGGATGTAATTTCGCGCGATAACGTATCGGTAAAAGTGGACGCTGTGTTGTATTTTCATATTGTCGATCCGGAAAAGGCCTTTATCCAGGTAGCGGATTATTTTTCCGCTACCAGCAAGCTGGCGCAGACCACATTACGTTCCGTTCTCGGTAAGCATGAACTTGATGAAATGCTATCCGAACGCGACAAGATCAATGCAGATATTCAGAACATACTGGATGCGCAGACCGAATCTTGGGGTATCGAAGTAAGCAATATCGAGATCCGGGATATCAGGTTGACGGAGAATATGGTGCAAGCGATTGCCAAACAGGCGGAAGCCGAGCGCGATCGCCGCTCCAAGGTGATTCATGCCGACGCGGAGTTTCAGGCGTCTCAAACTCTGGTTAATGCCGCTTCCATTCTTGCTTCCGCACCGGGAGGGATGCAGTTGCGGTATTTGCAGACCTTGACCGAGATAGCGGTAGAAAAAAATTCTACCGTGGTTTTTCCCATGCCCATGGATTTGATCACACCGTTTCTTCAGATTATCGAGAAAGAAGCCAGGAAAAATCAGGAGCCGGGGGCTGATGAAAATTCAGTAGCGGATTAAGATAACTTTTTGATAGTTAATATAAAATTGTTTGTAATTTGATCGTGCCAATAAAATGGCGATTAATTCCGTTCAGAATGAATGTACATTTAATCGGTCAATTCGTATAAGACAGTGAGGCTATGCATGATACCGCACTGAAATGCCTCATGCGAAGTGTACATTGCTATTTCTGTCCAGTGTGCCATGGATATCGAATGCCATGAAACAAAGGACTGGTCTAATTGTTAATGCACGAAGGAGAGATATCTCATGAGTACAAAAACAAAAACTGGGACAGTGGTCATTCTTGTCTGTGCGCTAGTCATTGTTTTGTTATTCGGCGGTATGAAAGCCCCTTTTGAGCATCTGCACAGTTTGAGAATAAGCGGCAATTGGGGTGGATTGTTATGGGTCACGGCGCCGCCCCTGCTTATGCTTACTCTTTTCATATTGCTGATACGTGTCGTTTTCATGCAAAAGGAGTAATTCCGGATTGTCTGCGCGTTCGAATTCCTTGACGATGAGGTTCGCTGTGCCGGTGTTCGGCGGATCGCCGTACCTCGAATATGGAACTGCACTCGGAAATTAATGTCGTTCATTGCGTTCTATCATTTAAATCGACATGACCAAATTATCTGTTAATCTCAACAAGATTGCGATCTTGAAAAATTGGCGCGGAAAAAATTTTCGTGATGTCCAGGGTTTTGCTACCCGCTGTCTGGAACTGGGTGCGCATGGTCTGACGTTTCAGCCGAGCAAGAATCAAAAATATGCACGGTATGGGGATATAGAGCCGCTGGTGCATTTATGTAAGGAATACGGCGGCGAACTGAACGTGGAAGGATACCCTGCCGTCGAATTTCTGAATGCGGTCAAACAATGGCAACCCGCGCAATGTACCTTGATGGCAGATGCCGTCGATTCGCCCGATGCGGAGTATGGCTGGGATATCGGTAAGCACGCCACTATGCTTAAGGAAGTGATTGCCGAATTGAAAGCCGCCAATATACGTACCAGTCTCTATGTCAATTTTGATTATGGTAACATGGCTCAGGCACGGCAGGTAGGAGCCGATAGGGTCAAGCTCTGCACCCGAACCTATGGTGGAGGCGATTCCGATAAAGGCGGGGAGAATTTCGCTGCGTTACAAAAAGCTGTAGAACGGGCGCATGGCGAAGGGCTGGGAGTAAGCGTCGGTCATGATTTGAATCTGGAACATCTGGTCGGATTGTTGAAACTGCCCGATATACGCGAGGTGTCCGTGGGTCCTGCCATGTTACTGGAAAGCATACAATTCGGGATCGATAAGGTAATAGGCCGTTATGTCCAAATGGTTAACGCGGTGAAAAAATTCAAGACTCGTTGAACGCAGCATGCAATGGTCGTGTGAGAGCATACAGAAGCGCTACTACCGCATATTATTCTGTTGTTGGCCGGTTGCTTTTCATTGTCCAACCCCCTATGAGCTTTTTTGATCCGTCAAGCTTAACGATGACAGTTGAGGAAACCGGTTAATACATAAATATTCCTGTTACCCGAACGAGGCGAATGGAACCATGAACACTCAGGCTGTTGCGAGGCATCCGGGTATCGGTGCGCTCAAGAAGCGGTATAATGAGGTGCGTCAGCGTACGGAAACGCTCTCGTCCTTGTTGACGGCAGAAGATCAAACTTTGCAGTCGATGCCTGATGCCAGCCCGGTCAAATGGCATCGAGCGCATACGACGTGGTTTTTTGAGACATTCGTGTTGTTGCCTCATTTACCTGATTATCGAGCATTCGATTCGCGCTATGGCTTTCTGTTCAACTCGTATTATGAAACCGTAGGCCCCAGACACGCACGCGAGGCACGCGGCTTGCTTTCGCGACCGGGGGTGGCGGATATTGCCGCTTATCGCGAGGCCGTCGATCACGCCATGATCAAATTGCTCGATCGTATGCCTGAGGATTTGAGCGGTCTGATCGAAGTCGGCTTGCAGCATGAACAACAGCATCAGGAACTGATATTGACCGATATCAAGCACGCTTTTTCGATGAACCCCTTGCGACCGAGCTATCTTGAGTTGAAAGAGGAGAGGAAATATTCCTGCTTTACGTTTGCCGGCTGGTTAAGGATAGTTGGCGGGAATCATCAGGTCGGCCATGATGGCAATGGTTTTGCTTTCGATAACGAACGCCCGGCACATCAGGTTTTGCTGCAGGATTTCCGGATTTCGCGCCGGCCGGTCAGCGTTGCCGAATATCAGGAGTTCATTGACGACGGCGGCTACCGTTCTCCCCGATTCTGGCTTGCCGACGGCTGGTCCGCAGTGCTTGCCCAACATTGGGAAGCGCCTGCTTACTGGGAACGCGATGGCATGGACTGGCGTATCTTTACCTTGTACGGAATGCGTTCGCTAAATCCAGCAGAGCCTGTGTGTCACGTAAGCTACTACGAAGCGGCGGCGTATGCGGCATGGGCTGGCAAACGCTTGCCGACGGAGTTCGAGTGGGAATGCGCTGCGCGACACGCCGGCAGCGCGAACGGGATGCTTCCTTGCCTAACCCATCATCCGCGTCCAATGACGGACGGATTCATACAGGACGTTTGGGAATGGACGGCGAGCGCCTATATGCCTTATCCGGGATATCGTACGCCAGCTGGCGCAATCGGCGAATATAACGGAAAATTCATGGTCAACCGGATGATATTGCGCGGCCGCTCCTGCATTACTCCGCCGGGGCATGAGCGAATTACCTACCGGAATTTTTTCGACCCCTGCGTACGCTGGCAATTTAGCGGATTTCGTCTTGCGGAGGATATATGAAAGCACCGGACGCATCATTGTATTTACACGATCTCGAACCATCGATAGCCGAATTCAGGACGGCGGTGTTTGAGGGGCTCTCGAAACCGCGCAAGACCCTGCCTTGCAAATATTTCTACGATGCGGAAGGTTCCCGTTTATTCGAGCGCATCTGCGAGCAGCCCGAATATTATCCCACGCGCACCGAATTTCAAATTCTTGAGACTTATGCAGGCGAAATCGCCCGATTGATCGGGCCGCATGCCAGCCTGGTCGAGTTCGGCTCGGGCGCCGGCATCAAGATTCGGTTGCTGTTGGAGGCACTCGAGCAACCGCGTGCCTATTTGCCCGTCGATATATCCCGCGAACATATGCTGGCCGCCGCAGCCGATCTGGCGCGCCAGTTTCCCGATTTATGCATCGCACCTGTCTGTGCCGATTATACGCAACCCTTTGCGTTGCCTACGCTGCATGACCTGGAGCCGGATACGCAGGTTGGATTTTTTCCCGGCTCTACCATCGGCAACTTTACTCCGATGGAAGCGCGTGTTTTTCTCGGGCGTACGCATACCTTGCTGGGCAATGGAGCGATGATGCTCGTTGGTGTCGATTTGCGCAAGGATGGCGCCGTGTTGACGGCGGCTTATAATGATGCCGCCGGAATTACCGCTGCATTCAACCGTAATCTGCTGCGCAGAATCAACGATGTTTTGCAAGGGACTTTCGATCTGACTGGTTTTGCGCATAAAGCGTTATGGAATCCCGAATTGGGGAGGATGGAAATGCATCTGGTCAGCCAGCGCGTACAATCCGTGTATATCGAAGGACGCCGTTTCGATTTTGAAGACGGCGAAACCATCCATACCGAAAATTCGTATAAATATACGATACCGCAATTTCAGCAATTGGCGCGGGAGTCCGGTTATAGTCCTGTTGCCGTGTGGACCGATACGAGGCAATTGTTCAGCGTGCATGCATTGCGAGCAATATAGCAAGGCGTCCGTCAGACTTGAGCCCTGCCTTGGGCTATGCCCTTGGCAAACGCCATGTTTTTCAAGCTGATGACGCGTAGCTGCTGATGCAAGGTATAAGCCGCCATATCAAATACTTATTGTACTGCTTGTCCTTTTTATGCAATATTCAGGCTGGGAGCCTGTCGGATTTGCAGCCGATTTCCTTTAAGCCCGACAGGCTCCCAGGGTGGCGCCGTTACTGAAACGGGAAAATCGGCGTGAATTATTGTGCTTCACGAGTTATGGTTGCCAAATAGTAATCGTCAACGCAGTCCGCGCTTCAACGTTCTTCAGGGAAGGGGTTCCATGTCTTTACCCAAGCAGGATGTAAAAATAGTTTTTGGCATTCTATCTGCTAATAATCCGGCGGACATCGTGCAACAAACGATAGACGTACTGGGGAGCGACTGTATGGTGCTTGTGCATCATGACTTTAGTCAGCGTCCCGATTTTGTGCTCACGGGCGATAATGTGTGCATACTGGAAAATCCGATTCTTACCGAATGGGGCAATTGGACGCTGGCTGAAGCTACATTGCAGTTGCTTCGCCACGCATTGCTGCATTATCAATTCGATTATTTCCAGTTGTTGAGCGATTCCTGTTTGCCTGTCCAGCCTCTGACCGAGTTCAAGCAAACGCTCTTATCCCGGCGTCCCGACATCATGATGGACCTGATCGACGTCAGCAGCAACAAAGATCTGTTTATCAGTCATGCATATCGTTATATCTCATCAAAAAGTTTAATTTATCGCATTTTCCAGCGTTTCAGGATATGGGCGTTGGGTCCCGGGCCGCATAAACTGGAAAAGATGGCCGGTTTAGGTATACCTATAGCCCGGCAAACCGTCTCGCCTGTTGCCAGGATTAAACAAATAATTGGACGAACGATCTCGTCGGTTTTATATTTGCCCACTTTAGTCATGCATCGTAAATTTTTTGTTGGAAGCCTGTGGTTTTGCGCTTCTCGTCAGGTATGTTCCTATATTGTCGAGCAGGCAGGCAGAAAAGGATTGGTGCAGTATTTTTCAGAATTATGGGGTCCGGACGAAATTTTCTTCCCGTTTATAATAGGGAATAGCCGATTTCAGAATATTTTGCCTGCTAACCATTTCACTATCTGGAAATCGCGGGGTAGTGGCCCGGAAGAAATTCAGGAAACCGATTTGCCTGATATCATGAGTTCGGGGAAATTTTTTGCGCGTAAATTTTCGAAATCCAGCGATCACCCTGCGCGTACAGCAGTGCTTGCTAGCCCCCTACTCTGCGGTGGAAGAATTCCGGGCTGAAAACGTATCCAGCCCGATATTCGCTAATTGTCCGTGCCGTCAAACGATTCGACCAGTTTTCAGGGCGGACGGCGTTTTATTTATCGACCCCCGGAATAATTTCTCCAATTATCCGCCGTGCTTATGCTGCATGCGACCTCGATGCATTTTATCGAAAACGGCTTTTTGTTCAGGCGTGAGCGCATTATAGAAGGCACGAGTGACATCGGCCATCGCAGCCATGTGCTGTGAGCGTATTCTCAGATACTCGGCCATTTTAGCCATTCGATCCGGAGTAGACAGATTGGGGGATTTCATTTCCGCCCGCATCTTTTCGTGCAAGGCGGCAGTCGCTTTTGCCTGAGCGTTTACCTTATCGGCAAAGATTTGCCAGGCAGGTTCTTCAGTCTGGGTAATATCGAGCTTGTCTTTCAATTCGCTCAGCCGTTTATTGGCAAAAGCGACAGGGTCCATTTTGTTTTTGCCTTGCATCGATGTGCCGCTATCCCCGCATTGCATTCCCGGACAATTGTCCGTTGCGTTCGCCGCAGCAAAAGTAAGGAAGGAAGAGATCAGAAGCAGTGCGAATCTGGTACGAAATTTCATGGCAATTCCTTTTGAAATAAAAACCTTTTGAAATAAAATAATGGCATCTACAAAACCGGTAGGATGCAGCTCGTTATATCATCACTTGCAAGATTTCAGGGGTGCTCGAGACCGCCGCAGAACCAGCTTAATCGTCGTCGCCCTCATCGTCGTCATCGCCGCCCATCCCTTCGTAACCGCCCATGAAGCCGCCGTATTCCATACCCGGATAACCCATCCCTTCATAGCCGCCGTAGCCGCCATAGCCCATTTCCGGATAAGCTCCGTATCCGCCTTCTTCAAAATCCATGCCTGCGCATCCGGCAAGAAAAAACAGTAGAGCAACAGCCAGAATATTTGCCGCCAGGTATTTCATGGTTTTCTCCGCGTTAACAAAATTGTGGTATGCGGCCATTCTACCTTAAAAATTTTGTTTATCTTCCACGATCGTTATTGAAGTGTCAGAATAATGTTTAGGGTATGCTGGTCTGTTCCAATTCCCGTTTTTGATCCGGTGTTTGCAAAATTCGCTATCAAGAACCATGGTCTTGCTTCAGAAAATTTTCCAGATGAGCAAGAAATACTCGCGTTTTTACCGGCAAATATCGCCGTGTCGGCATCACGGCCCAAGTCGGCACGGCGGTCAGGCTCCAGTCGGGCAGTATGCGAATCAGGCTCTTATGCAGTACTTCTGCTCTGACGAAATTGTCGGGTAAAGCGCCTATGCCGGCGCCATCAAGTAATAGTTGCTGAATAACTCCTGGCGAATTAACGCTGAGTTTGCCGGTGGAAGCCGCTTCCAGCACCATATCGCCTTTACGGAGTTTCCAGGGAACGGGCGTGCCGCGTGACGACAGTAATCGGACGGTATCGTGGTATTGCAGGTCTTCCGGTGTCGTCGGAAACGTACGCATGGCCAGGTATAACGGACTGGCATAGAGACCGAAACCGAGTTCATCGATTTGCCGAGCTACCAGTGTCGCATCGTTTTCAAGCGTTCCCATGCGTATCGCCAAATCGAATCGCTCGCCGATGACATCCACATGCCGCGCTTCCAATTCCAACTCCAGATGAATTTCCCGATATTGCTGTGTGAACGTCGCCAAGGCCCGCGACAAGCGATATCTTGCATAATCGTCGGGCATCGAAACGCGCAATCGGCCGTGCGGCCGGAATTCCCGGCTCCTGACAAAATCCCTGACGGTTTCGACTTCGGCAGCTATCCGCTGGCTATGTTCGAACAAATCCTGCCCGAATTCCGTCAGGATCAATCTTCGGGTAGTCCGTATTACCAGTTTTTGCCGAAGTTGATCCTCCAGATGCGCCAGCCTACGAGAGACGGTGGCTTTCGGCAATGCTAAATAACGGGCTGCGCCGATAAAACTGCCGAGTTCGGCAATGGCTATAAACAATAATAAATCGTCGGCAGATAAATTCGATTGTTCCATATACGGAACATTTTATCCCAAAAATTAGGCTTACGTGTTGTTAATGAAATGATTATTATAAAACTGTGATTAGATTAAAAGGTGTATTGAAGCAATTCAGTGGAGGATGTATGCAGGATCAATTCAAACAGGATAGTGTCACGGGCAGCCGCGGCATCGAACGCCTGGTGAGCGGAATTGCGACCAGTGATGGTGCCGGAGTAAAGCTGACGCGGATCATTGCGCAGCCCTTGCAAAAACGACTGGATCCGTTTTTGATGCTCGATGCATTTCGCAGCGATAATGCCGACGATTATCTGGCCGGATTTCCCGATCACCCCCATCGCGGTTTTGAAACTGTCACGTATATGCTGGCGGGATGGATGCGGCACCGCGATAATGCAGGTAACGAAGGTCTGTTGCAAAATGGCGGCGTGCAGTGGATGACAGCCGGACGCGGCGTTATCCACTCGGAAATGCCGGAACAGGAAGACGGCGTAATGGAAGGGTTTCAACTCTGGCTGAATTTGCCGTCACACAGCAAAATGTGTTCACCGTGGTATCGCGACATAGCGGCCGCGGATATCCCGGAATATGTTACGGAGCAAGGTGCGACCGTACGCGTCATTGCCGGGATGAGCAACGGCATTGCCGGAGCCATGGCGCGTAAAGATACCGAACCGCTGTATCTGGATATCGCACTGCCGGCCGGCAGTGTTTTTGCCACGGCCATACCCGCTACGCATAATGCTTTTATCCATGTGTATCGTGGAACTGTAGACATCGATGGCACCGCTGTCGATGAAAAACGCATGGCGATCCTTACGAACGACCCAACGGCGGAAGGTTTGATATTGACTGCAACTGTGGCGGCCCGTCTCATACTCGTTGCCGGTAATCCTTTGGGCGAACCTATCGTGCAATATGGTCCATTTGTCATGAATACCCAGGACCAGATCTATCAGGCTATCGCCGATTTTCGCGAAGGCCGGTTTGCCGACGGAAAGGATACGGCAAAATGAAACCGCAACCGGCTTTGTTCATTTCACACGGCTCGCCTATGTTGGTGATGGAGGACAGTCCGGCGCGACGTTTTCTGACCGACTGGCGTGTGCATCATCAGCCGCCGCAAGCGATACTGGTGGCGTCGGCACATTGGGAATATCGGGGTGGGCCGGCAGTCGGTACTGCTGCCCGGCCCGGTACCGTACACGATTTCGGAGGCTTCCCGCCGGCCTTGTACGATATCGAATATCCCGCGCCGGGTGCGCCGGAAATAGCCGAGAAGGCCATCCATCTATTGCGCGAAGCGGGGTATCGGGTGGAACGGGCGGAAAGCCGCGGACTCGATCATGGCGCATGGGCGCCGTTGATCCTCATGTATCCGCATGCCGAAATACCGGTATTTCAGGTATCATTAATAGCGGGCGCGAGTCCGCGCGAGCATTATCGTTACGGCAGTGCGTTGCAGACCCTGCGTAAGCAGGGAGTGCTCATCATCGGTTCGGGTTCGCTGACGCATAATCTGTACGAATTCATGGGCCACGCCAGAGAAGACCGAGCGCCGGACTGGGTCACGGAATTCGAATTCTGGATAGAGCGAGCACTGTGTGAAGGTCGCCATGAAGAATTGATGAATTATCGGACTTTAGCTCCGTACGCCAGGCGTAACCATCCAACCGAGGAACATTTGTCGCCGCTGTTTTTTGCCTTGGGCGCAGCCGGCGTCGAAGCGATAGCGGCAAAGATCCATGGCAGCCATACTTACGGCGTGCTGTCGATGGATGCCTATCAATTTACCGCAGACATCAATCCGAGCGATGCGTCGGCATATTTGACGGAGAAAACCTATGGCTGAAACCCCAGTACCCGGTATCGAGTTGCTGCCGGAGTCGGTAAAACCCCGACAGCTGTTTATCCTGCTGCATGGGTTCGGTACCAATGCAGCGGATATGTTGCCGGTGGCTGAACGATTTCGCAAGGATTACCCGGACGCGGCGTTTTTGATTCCGGAAGGGATTTATGCGTTGGGGGTATCAGGCCTGCGCAGGCAATGGTTCGATATCGATGGAATTTCGGAAGAAACCAGACCCCAGCGCGTCGCCCTAGCGATGCCGGCTTTGATTGCGCTGGTACGGCAAGCGCAGGACAGATTGAAGATATTGTCCTCGGATACGGCGCTGGTGGGTTTTTCGCAAGGCGGCATCATGGCGCTGGAGTTGAGCGCCAGACATGACGGTATAGCAGGCCGAATATTGGTGTTTTCCGGTCGTTATGCCGAATTGCCCGAGGTAGCGCCCGAACTCACTACGGTACATTTATTCCATGGCGAACGCGATAGCGTGATTCCGGTCGAACATGCGTACGCGGCGTACTCAGCGCTTACCGATCTCGAAGGCGATGTCACGCTCGATCTGGCCCCCGACTGCGGTCATGAAATCACCGGTGCGCTAATCGATAAGGCCGTCTATCGCCTGCAAACCTGCGTACCGTTGCGCAGCTGGAAACGCGCAATGGACAGCGCATGACCGACGTAACTATTTTTGCTGCGATTGCCCGGGAAAATATTCCGTCACCCAGGATTGAAGTTTCAGCTTGACTTCCTTTTCACTCACGATCGTTTCCTGAGTCAGCCAGTCCAAGGCGAGTTTCAGCCATGTTTCGTCGACGGCACGCGCTTTGGCGATACGCAGTTTAGGATGCGGAGTCGGCAGCGTATGCTCGTCGTCGGCGAGCAGTTCTTCGTAGAGCTTTTCACCCGGTCGTAAGCCCGAATACACGATCTTGATTTCATTTTCCGTATAGCCGGAAAGCCGTATCATGTCGCGTGCCAGATCGGCGATTTTAACCGGCTCGCCCATGTCGAGGACGAAAATTTCTCCGCCCAGCCCCATCAGCCCGGCCTGTAACACCAATTGACATGCTTCGGGGATGGACATGAAGTAGCGGGTGATGTCGGGATGAGTGACGGTAACGGGGCCGCCGGCGGCGATCTGTTCCTGAAATTTCGGGATGACGCTGCCGGAACTGCCCAGCACATTGCCAAAACGCACGGCGATGTAACGCGTGCCGCTCTGCGTTTCGTTTTGCAGGCTTTGACATACCATTTCGGCGAGCCGCTTCGACGCGCCCATTACATTAGTGGGATTGACCGCCTTGTCGGTCGATATGAGGACGAATTTCGCCACCCCGTGCCGCTGCGCGGCATCAGCCAGCGTATGCGTGCCGAGCACATTGTTACGCAACGCTTGCCAGGCATTCCCCTGTTCCATCAGCGGTACGTGTTTATACGCTGCCGCATGAAACAGGATGGAAGGTCGATGGCGTGCCAGCAGATCGTCTATCAGAGCACGATGCTTGACGTCGCCGATGGCGCAAAGTATCGGTATATGCGGATAATGCGAGGACAGTTCCTGCTCGATCCGGTACAGTGCAAGCTCGCTCAATTCCAGAAATATCAACAGCTTAGGCTGATAATGGGCGATCTGCCGCACCAGTTCGGAACCGATAGAGCCGCCTGCACCGGTAACCATGACTACGTGGCCGGTGAGCAAGCCATGTAACCCGGCATCGTCGAGCTGCACCGGATCCCGGCCCAGCAGATCGTCCAGTTCGATTTTGCGTAGCGCGGAGACGGTGATCTTGCCGCTGGCCAAATCTTCGAAAGCCGGGACGATCAAGGCCGAAACGTGCGCATTGCTACAGATTTCAGCCGCATGACGGCGAACGAGATGAGAGGCGGAAGGCATGGCGATGACGGCGTGTTTTACTCCCAGCCGGCCTGCAAATCGCGGCAGTTCTTCCAGCTTGCCCAATACGGTTATGCCATAAACATCGCGCCCCTGCCTGGTATGTTTATCGTCGAGCAAACCGACCACGCGCCATTCGCTGCTGTGAGCGAGTTCGCGTACCAGCGACGCGGCGGCGGTACCTGCGCCAAGTATGATCAGTGGTTGCCGCTCATGCGCAAGCACGCCGAACTTGTGTTCTTTCCATCCCCGATATACGAGCCGGCTGCCGCCCATGACCAGCAATAATACTACTGGATCAAGTATCAATACCGAACGCGGCACTACGGCATGGATGCGAAACATGAATAATATCAGCGGAATAAGCAACGCCGAAAGCCCCACTGCCGTCAGGATGCGGCGCAGGTCGGGCAGGCTGGCGAAGCGCCAGATGCCGCGATACAAGCCGAATCGCCAGAATGCCAGACCTTGTACCGGCACTACCCATATCAAGGTGCTCAGTGCGCTGGGCAGATATTCCGGAGGAATACTTAAATTGAAACGCAGCCAATACGCTAATAACCAGCCGGCAGCTGCCGCGCCGATATCGTGAATGAATGCCAGCGCAGAGCGATAGTTAGGACGTACATACATGCATAAGCTGCCTGTCGTTACACGGGGAAAGAAGCGGTGCTACGTTGCGCTAGCGTCCGCGCCCACCGCTGCGATGCGCCGGAGGAACGCGCGCATAATCGTGCCCGGCCGGGCGACTATTGGATTTGGCGGCCGGTCTCGGCTGTCTGTTCGGGGTATTGCCGGGCTGGCTGCGTTGCAGAATCGGTTCCGCTTTGATGCGCGGGTCGACTTCAAAACCCGGCAGGGTTTCCATTGCAATCGGGCTTTTGGTCAGGCGCTCGATCGCGGTCAACAGTTTGAGCTCATCCACGCACACCAGCGAAGTTGCTTCACCCTGGCTGCCGGCACGGCCGGTACGTCCGATGCGGTGCACGTAATCTTCGGCCACGTTGGGCAATTCGAAATTGACGACATGCGGCAATTCGCTGATGTCGATCCCGCGCGCCGCGATGTCGGTGGCGACCAGTACCTGCAAACTGCCGTCCTTGAAAGTGTTTAACGCTCTGGTACGGGCGGCCTGGCTTTTGTTGCCGTGTATCGCCATGGAAGGAATGCCGTCCTTGACGAGATTTTCCGCCAGACGGTTGGCCGCATGTTTGGTCCGGGTGAAGACCAATACCTGAAACCAGTTATTTTCCTTGATCAGATGCGTAAGCAGTTCGCGCTTGCGCTCGCGGTCGACAGCATAGGCTTTTTGCGCGATGAGTTCGTTGGCGGTATTGCGCCGGGCGACTTCGACCGTGACCGGGCTAATGAGCAGACTGTCCGCCAGCGTTTTTATTTCGTTGGAAAAGGTTGCGGAAAACAGCAGTGTCTGGCGTTTTTTCGGCAGCAGGGACATGACTTTTTTGATGTCGCGGATAAATCCCATATCGAGCATACGGTCGGCTTCGTCGAGCACCAGGATTTCGATTTGCGACAGGTCCACCGTTCTCTGCTGCGCGTGATCGAGCAAGCGGCCTGGCGTCGCCACCAGAATATCGACCTGACCGCGCAGTTTCTGGATTTGCGGGTTGATATTGACGCCGCCGTACATCATCATCGACTTGAGCGGCAAATGCTTGCCGTATTCGCGCACGCTGTCTTCGACCTGCGCCGCGAGTTCGCGCGTCGGCGTCAAGATCAGCGCGCGTATCGGCGAACGGCCCGCAGTCGCATTGGCGGCTGGCCGTTGCGAGAGCAGATGCAGAATGGGCAGCACGAAGCCGGCGGTTTTGCCGGTTCCCGTTTGGGCGCCCCCAAGCAGGTCCGTGCCGGCTAGAATAACCGGGATCGCTTGCGCCTGAATGGGGGTAGGTTCGGTGTAACCGCGTTCGGTAACGGCACGAACGATGGCCGGGGATAAGCCGAGAGTAGCGAAAGACATAAATTTCCTGATAATAGGTCGGCCTGTTGTTACGATCAAGTAACACCAGTCCATGGCAGGCAGAAGACAAAGAATAAACCGGTCGCGTCCTGCGCGGACTGGAAAAACGCACGACGGAGTGCCACATTATAACAGAACAATGCCGATTACCTGATTTCGAATAAATATACGGTGCTCTTTACCGCTTATTTGCCGCGCATGAACATCTTATCGAGTTCGGCCATGCTGATCTGAAACCAAGTCGGACGGCCGTGGTTGCATTGATCCGCGCGTTCGGTATTTTCCATATCGCGCAGCAGCGCGTTCATTTCGGCGACGGTGAGCTGGCGGTTGGCGCGCACTGCGCTGTGGCAGGCCAGCGTGCCGAGCAGCGCGTTACGGTATTCGTTCAACGTACGGCTGACGCCGGATCGGCGCAATTCACCTAATAGGTCGCGTGTGAGCCGGTCGGGGTCTGCATGCTGCAATAGCTGCGGGATCGCGCGTATCGCCAGGCTGGTCGGCGATAGCGCAGTCATGCTAAAACCGAGCTCTTCGAGAATGGCGGCGTATTCCGCGGCGGCGGCGACATCGATGGCGTCGGCATCGACTGTGATCGGGATCAGTAAAGGCTGACTGATGATGCGCCGCTGGTCCCAGGAATTTTTGAATTTTTCGTACATGACGCGCTCGTGTGCCGCGTGCATGTCCACCAGAATCAGACCCGCCGCATTTTGCGCGAGTATATAGACACCGTGAATTTGTCCTATCGCGTAACCCAGCGGATGATCGTTTTCGGCAACCGCGCTACCGCCGGCTGTTTTCACGGGCTCAGCCGCCTCGCGGGTTACGATTTCATAATAGTTGGCAGGTTGCGCAATACCGTGATTCAGGGTCGCTTGATAAGGCTGACGGTAAGTTTCCGGCAGCTTGACGATAGGCGTCGATAGCTTGGAAGTCTCCGGCCAGGATGCGTGTACGCCGGGATTTTCGCCGCCGCGGGCGGATAAGGCCTTGTTCACCGCATGGTATAAAAACTGATGCACGGCGCGACCGTCATGAAAGCGTACTTCGGTTTTCGCCGGATGGACGTTGACATCCACCGCTCCCGGATCCAGCGTAATAAAGAGGCAGTAAGCCGGATGCCGGTCATGATGCAAAACGTCGTGGTACGCCTGGCGCAACGCATGGCTCAATAGCTTGTCGCGAACGAAGCGGCCGTTGACGTATATATATTGCGCATCGCGGCCGGCGCGCGAATAAGCGGGCAGCGTGCTCAAGCCAGCCACACTCAGCACAGGAGACGATTCGTGAATGTCGACCGCCGCCTGAGCGAATTCTTCGCCCAGCAGCGCGCTGATACGTTCAGCCAGACTATGCGCCGGCAACTGCCGTTGCGCGCGATCGTTATGAAACAGGCTGAAGGCTGCGTCGGGGCGCGCCAGAGCAATACGGCGGAATGTTTCGTCGCAGTGGGCGTATTCGGTGGCTGCGGATTTAAGGAACTTGCGCCGCGCCGGGGTGTTGAAATACAGATCGCGGACTTCTATCGCCGTACCGGTTTGCAAGGTAGCCGGCTGCAATTCTCCGATTTCGGAACCCTCGGCGCGTATTTCGACCGCATGCGCCGCAGCGGCGGTGCGGCTGATCAGCCTGACGCGCGCTATCGCTGCGATACTTGCCAGCGCTTCGCCGCGAAAGCCCAGGCTGGCGACGCATTCCAGATCTTCCAGGCTGCCGATCTTGCTGGTGGCGTGGCGCGCAAGTGCGAGCGGCAGCTGGGTTTGCTCTATGCCGATCCCGTTATCGGCGACGCGGATCAATTGCATGCCGCCTTGTTCCAGATGCACGCGGATCTCCGTTGCGTCCGCGTCCAGGCAGTTTTCCAGCAATTCTTTCAGCGCTGCGGCCGGGCGTTCGACGACTTCGCCTGCGGCAATCTGGCTGATCAGCAGGTCGGGGAGTAAGCGGATGGGGTGCATCGATTCAATGTACGGTTATCAAGTGCATGCCGACATCTCTGGCTGCGTTTTTATTAATAATACGAAGCAGCTCAGTATTTGGCCATGACACGATGTTAGTGATGGTTCGATTTGATTGTATGATACATGTCATTTCAGATACAAATACGAAGGTAGTACTTTAATGTAAGGATTATGGGATAGCAAGGAAGTAATTGTTTAAGAGCAATCAGGTTGATATTTCAAAAATACATTTAATGTATGCTAATATTCAACAAGAGGATGTAATACTAAAGGATCAGACTCGATTTATTGGTATTCTCCAATCTATTCCTTTTTGGACTTTCTGTGGATTGTAAACTCGCCCTTCTTTTCAATGAAAAAAAAGCAGCCCAGGTAGCCGCTTTTTTTCTTTTTAAGGCATCGCAACGCGAGGCAAATATCACCATTTTGAAGCTTATGAAGTTGATGTATCTGGCTGAACGCAGATCGTATCAACAATATGGAGAACCTATTATCGGGGATGCGTTGGTGTCTATGCCTAACGGGCCGGTTCTCTCAAATACATTGGATCTGATCAATTTTGGTTCGCAGAACAATTTTGATGGAGGATGGGATACGCTCATTGCCGAGCGTAGTGGTCGGGATATGGCACTCAAATCTCCCGACCTTATGTCATCGGAAGAAGATTTAAGGGAATTGAGTGAATCTGATGTGGAAATTCTTCAATCCATCTGGTCGGAATTTGGAAATAAGTCCGCACATTGGCTTAGGGAATATACACATCGACATGAAAACTGTCCTGAATGGGAAGATCCCGATGGTTCCAGTGTCCCTATCAAATTGGAAACGCTCTTCGAAGCGCTCGGTTTTTCAGAAGCAGAAAGAAACGTCCTGCTCTCTCAGCTTCATCAGCGTGCCTGGGTTGCGTCGACACTAAGTACCTGACGGATTCAGACATGGTGGAATGGATGCCCATTGCCGGCGGCACGCTGTTTATTGCCAGCGGACCGACTGGCGATCATCTGTTTGTTATTCTTTTTGAACCCCGTAAAATTCCGGGGTATGGTTCAGGCGAACAAATCCTGCTCGTGCCTTTTTGCAGTATTCAGCCCGGCGACAGGCATGATGCTGCGTGTATTGTGCAAATGGGAGATCATGATTTCATAACACATGAATCTTATTTGGATTATCGCAATTCCAGAATAGAATCAGTCAGCCATATTCGCTCGCGGATTGCCGAGGGCGTTATTAGAGAACATAAGCCTGTCATGGCATATTTGCTTTGTAAGATTCAACCTAGAAACGGTAGTTGGACGAGTTGAAGTGTGCGTTCATCGTGGTGCAGGGCTAGGCGAGACAACCCTGAATGGCCATTCCATTCAGGGGCGGAGCAACAACGCCATGACCGCGAGGGACGTACAATTCTACTCGTAGCGTACTCACCCATCAGGTGAATGACGAATAACTATGAAAATAATTAATCATCATGGGCTTAACCCGACTGACTAGCGGTCAACTACCGTTTCTAGGTTCAATTGGGGCTATTTAATTCGACGAGGGTGCCGCGTCATGTAAAGGATGCTTTTTGTTTTAAAGATAGCTGAATAGCTCTGGTTTCTGATTTGAATATTTGTAATTATCTGTTTCAGCATTTGCTCGTTACAAGTATCAATTGTTTTTGCAGCGGATAATTTTTAAATTTATCTGTCGTATTAATTAGTATTCCCGTGCCGCCAGTTTCGATCTGGCGGTAGCCGGATTGCTGGCGAAATAGCGTTTGATGCCGTCGACAATCGCCGAGGCGAGTTCGTCCTGATAGGCATCGTCGTCCAGGCGTTTTTCTTCCTGCGGGTTCGAGATGAAGGCGGTTTCGACCAGGATGGAAGGGATATCGGGCGCTTTGAGGACGGCGAAACCGGCTTGTTCGACTTCGCCCTTATGCAGACGATTGACTTCGGAGAGCTGTTCGAGCACGGAATGCGCCAGACGGCGGCTGTCGTTATTGGTGGCGGTTTGCGACAGGTCGATCAGTGTACGCGCCAGATTGCGGTCTTTGACGCCGACATTGATGCCGCCGACCAGATCGGCATTGTTTTCGGATTTTGCCAGCCAGCGCGCCGCCGCGCTGGTGGCGCCGTGTTCCGACAGGGTAAATACGCTGGAGCCGCGCGCATCGGGGCGGATGAAGGCGTCGGCGTGGATCGAGACGAACAGGTCGGCGTTCATCCGTCGCGCTTTATTGACCCGTTCGGCCAGCGGAATGAAGTAATCGCCATTGCGTGTCAATACGGCATGGACATTATCCAGCGCGTCGAGTTTGGCTTTGACGCGTTTGGCGATAGCCAGTGTCACATTTTTTTCCAGGGTGCCGTTGACGCCGTGCGCACCCGGATCTTCGCCGCCGTGTCCGGGGTCGATCGCTACCGTGATCAGGCGGGTGACTTCGAATTTCGATGGCGTGTCATGCCGTACGCGTTTGGCGCGGGTTGCGGACGGCGCATCGTTCAGATCCGGTATCGAATCCGTATGGCTATCGGTGTCGGCGTTATCGGCTAAAGCATTGCGGTCAGGTTTTTCGCTGGGCGTCGCAGCCGGGTCGGCTGTGGGAGAGACGGTATTTTTGGGTTCCGTAACATTCCGTGCATGGGCCGGATAGACGTCGAGCACGAGACGGTTGCCGTAACTGCCAACCGGTTTCAGGGTAAAAACAGTCGGTTTGACCTCGTCGCGCAGATCGAGCACCAGCCGCAGCACCCCGGGCCGATTCTCAGCGTAACGCAGTTTGGCGATCCAGGGATCGTTGGTGCCGATTTTGTCGGCCAGCGACGCCATTGCCGGCGGTGTGACGCCTTCCAGGTCGATGACCAGCCTTTGCGGATTGTTCAGGGTGAATAATTTATAGCGGATCGGATCGGGGGATTCCACCGTAAGCCGGCTATAATCTTCGGACGGCCAGTAGCGTATGCCGGTGATGCTCGAATCGGCGCCGGCTCCGAGCGAAGCAAGGCCTGTCGCTGCAATGATGAATTGCAGCCAGATTATGAATATTCGTTTATTCGTTTTAAACATGAGTTACCCCTTGCGCTAAGCGCTTCCACGAGCGCGATGCGGCCTTCGTTATCCGGCGTCAAATGCAATTGCAAATCGGCGGCGGGGAGCACGCCCGCCGCTTTTTCAGGCCATTCGATCAGGCAAATGCTGTCGCCATTGCAATACTCGTCAAAGCCGCTTTCCTCCCATTCTAACGCATGATTGAAGCGATATAAATCAAAGTGATATAAGTGTATCTTAAAAACAGCATAAACTTCAACCAATGTGTACGTCGGACTTTTGACTTTGCCGGTATGACCGAGTCCGCGCAAGATACCGCGCGACAAGGTGGTTTTGCCCGCGCCGAGGTTGCCGTGCAGATAAATGATCGTGCCGGACGATAGCGTGGCGGCAATCTCCGCACCCAGTCTCAAGGTTGCAGCCTCGTCGGGCAGAAACCGGGAATAGCTCAGCAGAGAGTCGTCAGCGGTATGAGTCATGATCGATTAAATTTAGTCTCGTTAGCGCAACAAGTAAAAGTTGGGGCGCCGAATTCGGTTTGCAGGCATCGGCATTGCCGAGTGCGATCTTTGCGCGACGAAAGCCCTTCTGATCGACCGGCTGGCGCACCACTTTCCCGGCGAGATGGATTATATGGCAAAACACGGCATCAAGCGTAGTCGGCCTGCCGAATGGTGCCGGGGACGGTGCGCAGTCGTTTGCAGGGCAACGCCATACGCCGAATCGGCTGCGAATCCTGACGGCCAAGCTTTGAAGGATGTTTTATGAAGTTCTGATTTCGTCCAGCAGTTCAGGGTGTCGGTCCAGCAGCCGGAATAATTGTACCAGCGCCAGGGGAGGTTTGGTCCGGCCGTTCTCGTAGCGCGAGAAGGCATTGACTCCGCCGCCGAACAGCTCCGCGGCCTGGCGCTGGTCCAGCGCGAGTTTCTTGCGTACACCGGTAATGAAGCCGAGATCGACGATGGAGGCGTTGACTTCACGGTTGAATTCCAGCATCAGGTTCATGGTGCGTCGCGATTCTGCTCCATCCAGTATCGATTCGCCGCAGGCTGGGCAGAAATCACCGGTTACTTGTGGCAAAATGGTGCTTTCGTTCTTATAGATATAAGGCAAATCGCGCTTATCATGCATAAGCTCGGCTAATCCGCAAATGGGACATTTCATGATCATAACTCCTTGAACGAGACAATCAGTACATCGTCGATTACAGTCAGTTTTATATAAACCTCTCCCATCGGTGTAATCGGGCGATATACATCGTGCCATACCCGATGGTCAATATGGGTAGTCATACTTTTGTAAAAATCGGCAGCATTGAGTGCCAGTATGACCGCAAGCATGCCATCGAAATCGAATCCCAGCGAGGTGGCTCCCTTGCGTGCTATGTTGGTTGCTCGTACATGACCGTCATGAATTAATGCTTTGAGTATCGACAACTGGTAATGTGGCATACCTTTTTCCATAAGAATTTTAACTCCGTCAATTTAATTTAGCAACTTGGTTAATCGATGTTTATTGAATAACGTAAGAAATTCGCTGCGGTTTTCAGATAGCGATAATTAGTAAGCAAATGATATGATATGCATTTTACGAACTGATGACGCATGCATAGCGACACTGAACAAGCCATAGGCGTCTTCGATTCCGGTATCGGCGGATTAACTGTAGTGCGTGCGCTGATGGAGCGTTTGCCGTTCGAAAATATCGTGTATTTCGGCGATACTGCACGCGTGCCGTACGGCGTGAAGTCGGTGGAAACGATCGCGCACTACACCACGCAGATCGCCCAGTTTTTGCTGGAAAAACAGGTCAAGATCCTGATTATCGCCTGCAACACCATGGCTGCGGTCGCCGCGCAAACCGTGCGCGACCTGTCGCCGGTGCCGGTGCTCGATGTGATCGAGGCCGGTGCCTGGGCCGCGGTGCAAGCCAGTAAAACGAAGCAGATAGGCGTGATCGGCACGCCGACTACCGTTAACAGCAATGCCTATGCACGGGCCATACACAGCCTCACTCAAAGCGCGCGGATCTATACGCAGGCGTGTCCGCTGTTTGTGCCGCTGGTGGAGGAAGGCTGGCTGGATAACGAAGTCACGCGTCTGACCGCGCAGGAGTACCTCAAACCGGTCATCGCCGAGCATGTCGACACGCTGGTGTTGGGCTGTACGCATTACCCGCTGATCAAACCCTTGTTGCAGGAAGTGATGGGCGACGGCGTCAGGCTGGTCGATTCCGCCGAGGCGATGGCAAATCGCACGGCGGCCTTGCTGTCCGAGCGCGGGCTTGCCAATGCCAGCCAGAAACTGCCGACTTACGAATATTACATTACCGATGTGCCGGTGAAATTCCAGACGATAGGCGAACGTTTTCTCGGGCGCTCACTGAGCCATCTGCATGTGGTGAAATGGTGAATGAGCGGCCGTACCTTTTGATAGGCCGGAACAGGATATTGTAAGTAACGCGGCTGTATAATGTTATGAAATTGCTTACGCTTGATATTGTCAGCGTAGCGATTACGATGTAAGGCAGCTATTCATGAATTATGAACGGAAGCGATTTATGCGTCTTACGCCAGCCCAGCAAGCGGTAATTCGTACCGTCAGCGCTGAAAGTTTTGGCGAGAAGGCGGGCGTCTGGCTGTTCGGATCGCGGCTCGACGATAGTAAAAAAGGCGGTGACATCGATTTATATATCGAGCCCGAAATTCAGGAGGCCGACGAGCTGGTTGCCGCCAAGCTTCATTTTTTGCTCGAATTGCACAAGCGGTTGGGCGAACAGAAAATCGACGTGGTGATACGCCGTGCGGTCAGCGATGAACTTCCGATTTACCGCGTTGCGAAAGAAACGGGAGTGCGCATATTATGAGCATGAAATATAAAGCAGCGCTGGAAGTATGCAAACGACACGCCGATCGCTTATCCTGGGCCATGGCTCGCTTGCGGCTGAAATTTCCGTTGACTGCTGCGAAATTGCGCGAGCTCGACGATATTGAATTGGCGATTCTGGACCAGTTTTCTACTCGCTTTGCCAAATTGCAGGACGCAATGGGCGCAAATTTATTTCCGGCCATATTGGAGCTCACCAAAGAACAAGGAAATTTGGTCGCTTTTCTGGATAAATTGAACCAATTGGAGAAAATCGGCGCAATTTCGTCTGCCGAACGATGGTTACTGCTGCGCGAAATGCGTAATCAGTTTTCGCATGATTATCCCGACGACCCGGTATTCCAGTCAGCCATGCTTAACAAGGCTTACGAGCTTGCAAACGATTTGCTTGCGGTACTGGACCGGATCGAATCGTTCGCCAAAAACTATATATGACTCGTTGAAATAGCTTGATAAGGATTTCTAACCTGAATATTAAACCATGCGTCTAACCGAGACACAACGCAACCTCATCAAATCTGCCGTTGCCAGAATCATCGGTCCGGACAGCAAAGTCTGGCTGTTCGGTTCGCGCGTGGATGACAGCAAACGGGGCGGAGACATCGATCTTCTGGTTGAAACCGAACGGCTGCTTCCCAGTCGCGCGAGTGTTTTATGCAAGCTGGAAGGCGCGCTGGTCATGAGTTTGGGCGATCGCAAGATCGATGTCTTGCTCAAGGACGGGCGGCCCTGCGATGCGCCGATCTTTCGAGTTGCCAAAGATAAGGGAATCTTGCTGTGAATGTCGATTATTTGCCCGAACATGCGAATTCCGCGTTGATCGCACTCGATCTCGCGGAACGCGAGGCGAACCATCTGCAATATACTTACCGCACTTTATATACAGAGCCTATCGATCTTGCCTGGGTCGCCGCATTGGCTAAACGGGAGGATCTGGCAGAAAAAATCGATGCGTTTGTGGGGCGATTCGGGAGCTTGCAAGATCATATCGGTGAAAAGCTGCTACCGGCATTTGCCAGACTGATCGGCGGACAGCCTAAATCGCTATTGGATGTCATTGCCTTTGCAGAGCGTATGGAATGGGTGGACAATGCGGAAGAATTTATCGGTGTACGCAAGCTGCGTAATCTGCTCGTACACGAATACATGGCAGATACGGTCTTGTTCCTCGATGCATTGCTGGCGGCTCGGCCCGCCACCGAAATGCTGATCGGCATCGTTACCGTTATGAAGCGGGAAGCGCAAAAATACGGTCTGGTATGAGTGTTGCCATAACCACTAAAATCAATTAACCGAAAGGCCGCAATGAGTTTGGTATTTAATGCGATGTATCTGGCATGGAGCGATACGCGCGCGCGTTACAGTAAAAGTGTCCTGGGGCCGTTCTGGCTGACTTTCGGCAACCTGATCAGCATTCTCGGTTTGAGCATTGTCTGGAGTGCTTTGTTGAAGCAGGACATGCACACGTTCGTGCCCACGATCACGATAGGCATGATCGTCTGGCAGCTGGTATCCGGCGCGATCAATGACGGCGCGACGACATTCATACGGCAGGCGGCGATCATTCGCAATGTATCGATGCCGACCTGGTTTTTTGTGGTCAGGTCATTGACCAGGCAAATTATAAACCTGCTGCACAATATGATTATCGTCGCCGGCGTGATCTGGTATTTCCATTTACCGCTCACGCCGGTGAGCCTGCTCGCGATTCCGGGTTTATTGCTGGTTATTCTGAACCTGTCCTGGATTACCTATGTATTGGGTTTGTTCGGTGCGCGGTTCAGGGATATCGAATATACGATCGCATCGCTCATGCCCTTGTTTTTCTTTATCACCCCGGTTATTTTCCGGGCGGACAAATTGCCTATCAGCATGAAAATCATCTGGCTTAATCCCTTGTCGTACTTTATCGAGGTGGTGCGCGCACCGGTCTTCGGCGAGATACCAACGCTCAAGGCTTACGCAGTGATGCTGGGTTTACTGGCGTTCGGCGCGGGTGCGAGCGTATTGCTGAATCGCAGATACCGTCATCGGCTCGCCTTCTGGTTATAATATTATGGCAAACATCACATTTGAACACGTTACCCTGCAATATCCGATTTATAACTCGCGCGGCATGTCGCTCAGAAACCAGATCGTGCGCATCGCCACCGGCGGCAGGATAGAAAAGGAAGCCGGGCACACCACGGTCGTTACCGCGCTGAATGATGTCAGTTTCAAATTGAAAGATGGCGATGCGATCGGTTTGATCGGTCATAACGGCGCCGGCAAGAGCACATTGCTCAGGACGCTGGCCGGCATCTATCAGCCGGCGATGGGGCGCATCGAACGCATCGGCAGAGTCGCCACCGTGTTTGAAATCGGCGCGGGGCTGGAGCCTGAATTGTCCGGCTACGAAAATGTGTTCAATCTCGGTATGATGATGGGCATGAGCTACAAACAGGTCAAGGCGATCCTGCCCGACATCGAGGAATTCACCGAGCTGGGCGAATTCCTGCAATTGCCGGTGCGGACGTATTCTTCGGGCATGACCATGCGGCTGATGTTCGCTGTCGCCACCGCCAATACCCCGGAAATACTGCTGATCGATGAAATGCTCTCTACTGGCGATGCGTCATTCCAGGACAAAAGCAAGTCACGCATACAAAAATTGATCGCTGCCGCCAAAATATTCGTGTTTGCATCGCACGACCCGGAACTGATCCGGACTTATTGCAATCGGGTGTTCCGGCTGGAGCATGGAAAGTTGGCTGAAGTCGGGATGGATGCGGTTGGTTAGTTCGTGGTGATCGGCGATACTGCCGGCATTTGCCGCCATGCTTCAAGTCCTTTTGGTTTGTATAATTATTGGACAGCTCAGTAGCCGACTAGTATAGTAAATATCATGTTTAGCACTCGCTTTCAGCGATTGGTCGTTATTTCTGGTCATGCGAAAATTCGTATGATAGAACGTTGCATCAGCGATGAGATATTACTTGAGGTGATCGATTTAGGCGAGGTGCGTTACAAGGATGGTTTTCATCTGTGGGCGTTCAAAGAGTATCCGGAGCGTCAGGACAATTTATTGTGCGCGGTTCTTGTGCTGGAAAATTGTGTTGTCGTTAAAACGGTAATGCACCATTTCGCGCTTTTGTAGGAGAGTGTCATGCATACTACTTATTTTGATGAGGATGATATTCTCGTTATTCGTTTGTCTGACAAACCCATAGTGCGCGAAGTTTCACAAAACTGGAATACACACATCAGCTATGCCGAAGATGGTAGTGCGGTCGAGTTGGTTTTGTTGGAAGCGCGTGTCAATGGGGCTTATCCATTGGAAGTGCAAGCCGCTCATAGCGCTTGATGCGACAG
>JAJYPN010000008.1 GCA_021795395.1 Pseudomonadota bacterium
ACCAGCAAATCGGCAATGCGGTACATATTGGTCCGTGTCTGCTGTACGAAAAGCGACTCGATAGCAAACCCAGAGACCAGGATATAGGGTGTATTGGCAGGAGCGCCGTTAAGCGTGCCGGGGTTGAACGTAACCGAACTGCATATCGAGTTTTGCCAGCTTTGGCATACCAGACCGGTACCGGTTGCGCCGGC
This sequence comes from Pseudomonadota bacterium, assembly GCA_021795395.1. Taxonomy (GTDB): domain Bacteria; phylum Pseudomonadota; class Gammaproteobacteria; order Burkholderiales; family Sulfuriferulaceae; genus Sulfuriferula. The sequence continues at coordinate 195 of JAJYPN010000008.1, forward strand.
CACGGGAAACCAGATTGCAAAAACGTGATAACCGACGCCGTTGCTCTCGACCAAATCGCTCACGCCGGCAGTCGCGCCATCGAGCTGCACATCGGCCTCGCTTAATATCGGATTCAGAGCCGGCTGACCCGGATTGCTGTCGAGGGCATAGGCATGAGCCGGATTCTGATACCAGGCCAATAAGCGTTGCTGGTCGGCGATCAGCTCATTCTGTTGCGTAGTGTTTTCGCCCGGCGCAAACGAGCGATTCAATGCACCGGTTTTTTGCAGATGCGCGACCAGCGTGCCGATCGTCAACGCCAACCCGAGCGACAGGAAGGCTGCGAACAGGATGGCTATATAACCGGACTGATGTTTTCGTATCATCATGATTATCAATATTTATTAATCAGCATCACAAGATCGGTGCCACTTTGAACGCACGGCATGGTGGCAATTGCAGCCCCTGTCGGCATGGCCGTACCGTTGGTGTAATCGACGCCGTCGCATTTGCTCATTAACGCTTCCTGGTCGTTCACCGGTAGCCCACTGATTACCAGGTCATAACTTTGTACGCCGTAATTTTGAGTAATCCACATATACGCATTGGCAAATCCTGTCTTGGTCAAATCCAGTGCGCCTGTGGCGCCATTCCCTGTACCGACAGCAGAAATAGGCAATGCCGAAATGTAATCCTCGTTGCCATATAATGCGGTCGTGTCCTGCCCGCAAAAGTTACCCGTGGTAGTAGCCAGCGCTTTATTGAACAGCACATCCAGCCTGCTCGGCGCGCAGCCGGTTTTGGCCTCGTACAGCGAGACCGCCTTGGCGATGTCCTGCGCCTTGGCGAACAGTGCGGTGACTTTGGAATCGTTGCCGCTGGACAAAGCGGTCATTAACCCTGCCGTCAAGATGCCGATGATGGCTATCGTAATGATCACTTCGACCAGACTGAAACCGCCTTGCCGGATTTTGCTGCCCAGGTGATACGCATGCATTTTTTTCCCCTTTTCGATTAACGGTCACGTAGTGTTTGAGCTCAATATTTGTTGATCAGCATCACCGCAGTGCCCGATCCGTTGTCCACGCAAGGCATGGTGACGATGGCGTTACCCGGCGGTAGCGGCGTGCCATTGGTATAATCGACACCGTTGCATTTGCTTATCAAGAGCTGTTCATCCTTCAAGGGAAGACCGCCGATGGCCAGGATGTAATCGTTGATGCCGCCATAATTGGTATCGATCCAGATAGCCGCTCCGGGAAATCCGACCTTGGTCAAATCCAGCTGATTGGGGTTAGCTGCTATTACAGGCATGGCGGATATATAATCTTCGTGACCGTATAAGGCCGTCGTGTCCTGGCCGCAATAGTTATTCGCGGCAGTCGCCAGCGCCTTATTGAACAGCACAGGCAACTGATTGGGCGTGCAGCCGGTTTTGGCTTCGTACAGCGAGACTGCTTTGGCGATGTCCTGCGCCTTGGCGAACAGCGCGGTGACCTTGGAATCGTTGCCGCTGGACAATGCCGTCATCAATCCCGCTGTTAATATGCCGATGATGGCGATGGTGATGATCACTTCGACCAGGCTGAAACCGTCTTGCCGGGTTTTGCTGCTTTGCTTGTACGCATTCATACTGGCTCCCCCCTTTTCAATTAAAAAATTTCAATTCAAAAATCAATATCGGCTGATCAACATCCCTACGCTGTTACCGGCGGTCACATAAACGCAGGCGTTACCATTGTTAAAATCGTGAGGCAGTGCGCTGACGGGCACATTGGTGTAATCGACTCCGTTGCATTTGCCTATTACGGAATTGATGGCGTTGCCCAGGCCGTAAACTTCCAGTGCATAGTTATTGGAGCTGGTGCCCGACAGATTTTGCCGGATCAGCAGGTCGGCGCCGGAGATGCCGATCTGGCTCAAATACACTCCGCTACCGCCGTCGCCGGGCATCGGCGCCATATAATCCTGGTTGCCGTAACTCGCCGTGGTATCCGCGCCGCAAAAGTTGTTCGCCGCTGTCGCCAGGGTTTTGTCAAACAGCACGGACACATTGTTCGGCACGCAGCCGGTGTTCTTCTTGTACATGGCTACGGCATTGGCGATTTCTTCCATTTTGCTGATGACCGCGGCCGTTTTCGTTTCCTCGCTGCCACTGAAAGACGACATGGCCGCCGCCGTAATGATGCCGATGAGGGCTACGGCGATGATCAGTTCGACCAGGCTGAATCCGGTCTGCAATCCGGGTGGTCGCAATGGGCAAATAGGAATAGGCCGGGTCATAGTTTCTGTCCGATCTGGATATACATCGGATACAGTGTTACGTAGAAAAACCCGCTGACTATCAAGCCGCCGAATATTTGCGATAAATAGGTGATCTTGATTTTGAGTATGCCGGTCATGACCTCGACGTCCTGTTCCAGATCCGAGACCATGCTCAACAAACCTTCCGCCAGGCTGGCGCCTCCTTCCTCCGCGGATTTGACGCCGTTGATCACGTACAAGGGGAAGCCGGCTCGGGTTACCGCCACGGAAATGGGCACGCCCAGACGCAGGATCTTGTCCATGCGGTTGAACATGTCCTGCGAATCCTGGCGGACGCAGCTTTTCCTGACTACGGCAGCCGATTCGTACGCCGATATGCCGCCGGCGTCGTAGAGCAGACCAAAGGAAGTCCAGGCGGAAGAATGATCGGATTTTTCCGAAATCATCCGCCAGTTGTTCCAGTAGTCGGCCGATTGCTTGACCAACCGGCTGTTCAGCAGTGCGTTACCGGCAAATACCAATAACATCAACATTGCTGCGCCTGCAATTTTGTGTGCCGCCACCCATACCGCTACCGCGTTATAAAGAACAATGGCAGGCGGCAGATGCGGGGCATTGCCATTGGACCATTGCGCGAAAAACCGGATCATCGTCGGCGATAACCAGCCCATCGCCACGTAAACGCCGATCAATCCGACGATAGCCAATACTTTCATGGGCAGGAATGTCGAACTGATCGCCGAGCGCAAACGCTCGGTACGCTCGACATCTTCGGATAACCGGATAAACGCCTGGCCTTGCTTGCCGGACGCATCGGCGGCGCGTATCACATTCAGATCGCGTTCCGGGAAGCCGGCGGAATGCATCGCGTCGGCGACCTTCGCGCCATCCATCAGGCGCTGTTGCATGAGCCGCAAGGCATTGATCAGCAAGGGGTCGGTAGTAAACGAAATGGCGGCTTCCATCCCGCTGATCATCGGTTTTCCGGCCTCGAGCCGCTTGCCCATGGTGCGATAAAATCGCACCAGTTCCCGGATATCGAATTTACCCGACAAGCCGTTGAGCGTGCCCAGTATATCGAAGCGCAACGATGCCACGCGCAAACCGGCACGCTTCAATTTGGCATAAGCGGAATCCGATGTTTCGGCGTAAACCAGACCAGTGACCGCTTTGGACGACTGGTTATGCGCGTTGTAACGATAGGCGAAATTCATGTCATCCCCTTTCCGCCCTGATCATCAACTCGTCCATGGACGTGACGCCTTCGGCGACGAGGTTCAGACCGCGATACCAGATCGTATCGGTCTTGGGCACCCCTTCCTGTTCGATTTTGGATATCGATGCGCCTTCTTCTATGAGCTGGCGCACATTATTGGCCGGCATGATTTCATAAATCATTTGCCGCCCGCGGTAGCCAAAATCGCCGCAATGCGGACACCCGACAGCGACAAACGGCTTGAATTGATGTATGTGCTGTTCCTTGAAGGTTCGTGCCGTTTCCGCCCGGGTATCGGGTATCTTGCAGTAGTCGCATAATTTGGCTACCAGTCGCTGGGCGATCACCAGTCGCAGTACCGAGGCGAGCGCATCGCGGTTTGCGCCCAATTCCAGCAGGCGCAATACGGCCTTGGGCGCCGAATTGGTATGCAGGGAAGTAAATACCAGATGGCCGGTATTGGCTGCGGCCAGCAAGGTTTTGACCAGTTCCTGATCGTCGCGCACTTCGCCCCACAGGATGACGTCGGGCGCTTCGCGCAACAAGGCTTTCAAATATTCGCGCCCGACATCGCCTTCGGTCTGGCGCTTGTTGCCGTCCATTTTCGGCCTCGGCAATTCGTGCTGTATCCACATGCCGTTATGGTATTCGACAGGATTTTCCACCGTGAACACACGGCGCTGTATCGGATTGATTTCACGAAGTATCGAATACATCGTAGTGGTTTTACCCGAGCCGGTAGGGCCGGTGATCAACACGAGACCGGTCGGCGCGTGGACATTTTTCAATATGATTTCGCGCGATGACGCATCGAACGGCAAGGATGAAAAATCGGTTTCGGTGGATTGCCCGTCATTGATACGGATAACCACATTCTTTTTGCCGGTAGGGCTCATGACGGCTTCCATGCGAAAATGAAAGCGTCCGAATATGTCATCGAATTCCGCCCGGATATCGGGAGGAGAACCGCTGAATTCGATTTTGGCTTCCTGAGGCCCCAGCTTGATCGTTTCGGTCAGCCCGCAAGAGCTGATCAATAATTCCATGGTGGAATCGAAGGTTTCGTTTTTCAATACGGTAAAGATCGAACCTTTACCGTCGATCTTGAGACCGATCTGTCCAACCTTGCGCGTAGCCCAAATGAAGATATCCGATGCGCCCGCATAACAGGCATGGCGCAACAGCGTGCCGATGACGCGGAACACCAGGCCCGGTTCGTCGGTGAGCGTGCCTCTTTGCAAAGCCTGATGGTAAGCGGTAACCGCTGCCTTGAACGCGGATTCCGTATTAGCGAAATGTTTACGATAGATTTTCAGTATCGTCTGCCCCGAAGCGATCACGATGGAGGGCTGGTAATCGAAAAACAGATTGCGCGCTTCATTGACGCGCTCTTGCGTATCCACTGCAATCTGTACGCCGCCCTTATTGTTGAAACCTACCAATATGTAACCGCTGTAATGAAATTTTGAAATATTATCAATAACGTGCTGTAATTTTTTGACGTCCGCCAAATCCATCGCGTCGGCATCGGCCAAGCTGAAATATTCATATCCGGTATGGTAGGCAATGGCCTTTGCAACCATTTCCTGGGACACCAGACCCATATCGCGCACTATGACAGGCAAAGGTTCATGCGTTTCGTTTTTGCGTTTAAGCGCTTCGCGTACATATTCGCGTTTTGCGCCCAAAGCGATCAGGATGCTTTCCAGCGGTTCACCGGCATATCTTTGCAACTCCTCGTTTTGTACGTCGAGGGCGGTACGCAGCGATTCGGTCGGTATGGCGGGTTCTGTTGGCGTAATGTCTGGCAGCACGGCACTCGTATCGAACCGCATTTCCTCCGGAAAAACCGGTATTGTTCCAGCGTTTACGGAGTCGTCGTGCGACAAGGAACTTCGCGCTTCCTGCCCGGTGGCCAATGCGCTCAACGCAGCCTCGGAAAATGGCGGAATAGGAGTCGCCCTGGATAACGGCTCTTCCTGAACGGTATTTTTTTTCCCCAGATAAATAGCCATGATTTATCTCATACCCCTATAAACTTTACGGTTAACGCAACTTCGCCATCCCTGATTTTTATGTTGCTCAGGTAGCCCCCTGTCGCTGGAATTCTCCCAATAAAATCAGACAGGTCATTTAAATTTTGGAAATTCGCCTTGAGCAGGAAACCGATACGGCTGATCGTCTCGTTGGTCAAGGGAAGCGATTTTTTGACTGTAGCCAAATTAATATCGCCTTGAGCCGCGCTCTTGATCGTCAGGAGACCCACTGTCAAATGGCTGTCCACAGCCAACTGATACAGCGCCAAACCGCCTCGCGCCAATTCAAGCTTCAAATCTTCCAGACGCCCATTGCCGACCGGAATAGTCGCAAATACCATTTTCCGGACGATGCGCGCGTTATCCATACGGGCTTGAGCTGCGGACAGGTTCCGCTGCGCATCAGCGAGTCGGTGTTGCCAGTTCTGACTGAGCAAAGCGATCTTGATCGCAGCGCCGAAGGCTATGGCAGCCACCAATAACAGCCAGGTATTTTTATTTGGTTGCATCGTCATCCCCGAATACTTGCAAAGGGCTATTTGCCGAAGTGCAGTCGTAAGTCGCCTTGATCGAATTCATGGCCGCGGCGATCGTAAATCCGGTAAAACTACAGGGTTTCGGAATATTGCTTTTTTGTATCAGCTGGCTGATTTGTGCAGCGGACACTGCGGCATTCTTTTCGCGCAGCGGCAGAATAACGGTGTGATGCTCACGATCTCGAACCCCGTTGCTTTCAACTGTCGCTCCCTTTTCCCATAATTCGGCAGCATGCCGGATGAGCGATGAGTAATTCACCGATAATGCCGACGTTAAGGCGGATGGATTGGAGCGTATCCTGGCCAGCATTTCCGCCTGGGCGGATTGGCTTTCGCGGATCAACGATTGCGTTGTCAAATGAATTGCCTGCGTTTGTCGATACAGATACAGATACATAGCCGACGAGGCCAGCAATGCCATCGCGGATGCCGCCACCGTGCCTTTGATTACTGTCGAAAGCGGCAACCCCATCACATCCGCATCGTAGGGATACGCTGGAATGCTTGCCAGCGCAGCAATGAATTCGGTCCCCGTATACAAAGGGACGGCTTCGATATCGACATTGATGCTGTTTGCGGCAGCGAACGAGGTAATGATTTCGGCAAGGTTGTCAGGCGAAACCGAGGTTTGTACAAACGTACGCCCATTACCGGGATAAGCCATCAGGATCAGCAAATCGGAGGCGCCGAACAGCACCCCCGTTACGCAGGGCGGAATCAGCTTATCGCCGGCCATGAGGGATTCCAGCGGTAAGGAAAACGGCAATATCCTGTCTTTGGATGGGACTTTTTCTTCGATTACCGAATAGGCGACGTAACCGGAAGAATGAACGACTACGGAACGCAATTTGTGAAACAGGCCCAGTTCTCTTTGTACATGGCGGGACGCCTGCGAAGCAGTCATTTTTTTGGGTAAATTGAAACGGTAATCGTCCGCCGTGTCGTCGTCGGGCTTACCCGGCGGCGCATACGCTGCCGATACCAGCGGCACCCCCTTGATCGGCTCGGCGATATGCTCGACCTTGCCGTCAAGATGAATTTCATAATAAAGATGCACACCCGATTCGATCCGGCAGTCGAGCACATACCTGTTCGATATCGTATTCGACGAAAGCGGAACGGTGGCGGCCCGTGAACTTCGGCGCAGGAATTCAGGCATCCGCATCACAGGCTCTCCGCCACCAGAGTATCGGTGTGCTGCGGTACGATAACCGTACTCTGCAATAACAGCACGAGTTCCGATGCCGATTTATCGGCGTTTTCGCCCAACGGCAAACCCAATACAGGCAGGGCGGTTTTGGCGTTGTTATTGGTGTTTATCCGGATACCGCCCAGAATCACGGTTTCGCCGTTATGTACGATGGTTTGCATGAGGATGCGTTTTTCGGCGGTTTCGGGTGCCGTGACGGTACCGACGCCGCTGATATTAAAGGTTTGCATGGAAGTGATATCGGTAATGATGGGCGCGAGCGTAATCTGCGCTTCCTCGTCGCTCAAAATATCCGGCATGACCGACAAGCTCACGCCGCTTGCCGCAAAGCTCGCCATGGCCCCGGCAGTGGCTACGCCCAGGCCGGCCGACTGGCTGGTAACACTGCCTACATAAGGAACGCTGTTACCGTCGAAAATCGCCACCGGCGAGCGGTTCATGGCAGTAATGGAAGGTTGCGTGATCACGGCGACATCCGTGTAGGTCTGGAGCGCATTGATCACGCTGGTGATGGAGGCGGTAGTGAAATTGAGCGTCAACGAAGGATTGACCACATTGGCGGCACCCCCGCTCAGGCCTAGCGTCGCCGAAGAGTTTTGCAGGGGGCTCAATACCCGCGACCAGTCGATGCCGTAGCTCATACTGTTGTCGAGCGAAACTTCGATGACCGATACCTTTATTTCGACTCGCCGGTCGTTATCGTAGACGAATTGGTTCATGAACCGGTGCATGCGGTTCAATGCGGCACCGTTACCGCGCACCGTGATGTAACCGGTGTCTTTCGAGACGGAAACCACCGCATTCTGACCGGCTATGGACCGAAAAAACTCGTCTATGCCGCCTTTGATGGCGATATTGCTGACGGCCGCCAGCTTGGAAGTCGCATCAAACGTGGCGGAAACGCCGCTGGAGGCGCTGCCCGGCACGCTACCCGGGCCTGTGCTCATGCCGCCGCCGGGCGCTCCCGCTACCCCTCCCTGCGCTCCGCCGGGCGCTCCCGACGCGGCTCCCGGTGCGCCGCCGGAGCCGCCCGCACCGCTGGAACCACCCACGGAATAATCGGAATTCAATTGCTCCATCAAGCGGATGGGGATTCTGAAAGTCCAGGCGGCTTGCTCTGCTATCGTAATGCTATGGACCTGATCATCGGTAATGGCGACATAACCCGCATTCGCAGCCACTTGCCGAATAGCGGCGGCTATGCTCATATTGCGTACCGAGACCGAAGCTATCCTGTTCTTATCGACGCCGTCGACGAACGAGACGGCGTATTTGTTATCGGCGATGGCATCGATTATGCCCAACATCTTACCACTCGCCGTAATCGATACATCGCCCCGGCCGCTGCCGGGAGCGGCTTTCTCCACAAACCCTCCAGGCAAATCGGCGACCGATTCGACCCTTTTCAAACCGTATACCGGTTTGGTTGCGGCAAATGCGGTGATCGCTGATTGCGTCTTGTCGTGTACCTGCCTGGACTGCGATGCAGTTGCGCATCCCGTCAGATCGATAATCAGCAGGCATGCCGCGCTTGCCGTCGCGATTCTTATCGGAAGATGCATCATTGCCATATGTTTCCTACTGAACGAATACATTCAGCATCCTTCCTTCGTCTTTGGTGATGTAACCGGTAATTTTTGTAGCGATAAACAATTTATTGATCACATCCTCGAAGTTATCGCCAGTAAAATCGGCGTCTTTTTTGGCGAACAAATCGTCACCGCTCCAACTGATCCGGTATTGGTTCTCTTTGGCAAACTGCGTCAATCTGGCGCGGATACTGTCGCCCGCACTGATTTTGATCGATGCATGGGCGGGCGTGGGCTGCGGTAACGGCAGCTTGGCCGGGGGCTGCGGTGCGGTTTCGGCAGCTGTAGGCGCCGCAGGAGAGTGAAGCGCCACATTTACCGGATGGGGCTTTTGCGATACGCGCATGACTCCGTTATTACAGGTGTAATTCAAATTCGTGCCTTCAGCGAGACGCCGCACCGCTTCGCCCACCGTGCCGGAAACGTTCCGTGCGGAAATCGTACCGGCGTCAAATTCGCCGGTCTCCACCAATGAAATTCCTGTCCCTTTCAATATTTTTCTCAAAGCGGCAACGGGCCGTTCGTTATCGAACGATACCGGGCCGAAATGGGCTCCCAATTGGCATTCTTCCGCATACACGACCTGCGGCACCTGAATCGCTGCGGCCAAAAACAGATAAATGATTAAATTACGCACGCTTAGTCCTTATCGGAAAAGACGATATCGACGATTCCATTATCAGAGCCGCCATCGTATGAACGTTTGATTACATGAATCCTGGACGGGCTTATGCCGTACTTCGCCAATGCCCCTCGACGCGTATCGATATCCGCCTCGGTGCCGCGCAGATACACCGCATGATAAAGTTTGGCCATGGCTCCGATTTCCGCCAGGGAACGGATTTTCCTGACGACGACATCGCCATTGGCCGTTTTTTCATAAAGACGGAATTGCGTGCGGTCACACGAGTGGTTTGCAGGCATGTTTCGGCCGGCGGGTTCCGTTATCTTCTTATAGCCGGAATCCTGTCTTCGAATCGACCGAGCGGCAGTTTCGATCATGCGGGTTTCAGTTTTTATTTCGGCAGGCAACACCAGTTTTTGCCCTGCGTAAATCAAGTTGGCATTGTGCAGATTATTCAAGAGGATGATCTGGCGAACTGAAACGTGGTATTTTTGTGCAATGAGCGATATCGACTCACCTGCGCTGACGATATGGCTATCGGATTTTTTTATTGCAGCCGGAATTAGGGCGGAAATAGGCGAATTTGCAGGCAAATATCGGGTGGTAGCAGCAGAACGGGGCTCGGTCAGGGGTACCACAGGAGCTTGATTGAATATCAATTCGCCCGCGAATTGATCCTTGTTTTCGGAGCGGGCAAAGGGTGTCGAAAGACCGGTATCGCGCTCTGGCGGGATACTTGCCGAGGCGGCCACTGTCAGCGGCCGGGAAGACCCTGTCATCGATCCGTTATCGGTCAGGGGTCGTCCTCCGTCATAGTGAACAAGAGCCTGTTGTTCGCCGACCTTAACGAGTATTTCGGGACTAAGCCTGTCGACGACAATATAAGGAAAATCCTGATGGACGGGCAGGCGCATTACACCGTTTTCGGTATTGACGAACAAGGCAGGAATCAGGTCGGGGTCACGAAACTGCAAATAAAGACGACTGCCGTCGTCGAATATCTGTACCGGCCGTACGGCGGTATCTCCGGCCGAACTGTAATGAAAGTCGTATCCCGGCAATTCCGAGGCGTGCGAAATTGACAGGAACGCCGCCGACAACAGGGACAATAATGTTTTTTTCAATTCACGCTCCTTTCCGCGTTGGCCACATCGGGAATTTCTATATCGTGCAAGACGATCAATGAAATTTTGGAACCGGCATCGATGGTCAACTGTGGTTTCATATTCAGATATTTACCCAAAATGCCGGTAGCGGTGGAATCGACGATCTGGCCAGCCGCATCGCCGATGGAGCCCGTGCTGCCAGGTGTGGCGTTCAGAATGAAATTTCCCGACGAATCGGGCGGCTGCAACGCCCAGGCCAGTACGGCGAGGAAAATTCCTGTGCCCAATTGGGGCAATATATGATTGTTGACGTTACCTTTGACGCCCGACCGCCCCAACGGATCGGTGCCGTTCCACGCCGAAATCCGTATGGATGCGCCGGACGGCAATATGATGCGTTTGAAACCGAACATCATCCTGTCCTGGCCGAACAGCGTAGACTGGTTGTAGTCGCCTTCCAGGCGCGATCCGGCCGGAATGACCAGCTGGTCGCCATGGATGGAATCGTAAATATTTTCAGTTACCCGGGCGGATACGTGCCCGGGCAAGGTGTTATCGATCGCGGTCAATAGAACCAGCTGGATAACAGCGCCTTCCTGCAGGAGATTGCTCGACGGCGCCAAGTCCGGCAGCAAGCGTTTCGATTGGTGCAATACGCTGGCCTTTTCCTGCCTTTCCTGCCAGACCTCATTAGGATCGCGGGCTTCCTTTTCCCTGACGGCTTGTTGCGCGGCAATCGCGAGCTGCGCTTGCGCATGCGCGCTTTCGTCTGCCGATTTGATCTGCTGCGCCACGCCGGCAGGCATAGCGGCTTGATCGAGCCTGGTTGCAGACGGGGCTACGGCTGTTCTTTCGTCGGGCTTGGCTTCATCGAAACTGGCAGGCAGATCGTTGCTCTTGAACAGGTTTTTTTTAAGATCGTCGAAATTAAAATTCAAGGCATTCTTGGCAGCCTGATAGTTGTCGATCTGCTCGGGTGTGACCACGCCTGTCTCGAAAGGCAGCTTGCTGTCGGGATAGCGGATACCGTCAGCTTTTTTTGCCTTTTCCGCATTTTCTCTGGCAGCCTTGGCTTCGGCGGCGAGTTTCTCCTTTGCAAGTCTATCGCGTTCGGCTATATCCGCTTTTGCACTGGATTCCGACTCAGGTTGATCGTTGCCGATCTGAGCGGCGATCGTTTCGGCACGTTTTTGCTCGGCCATGTGTTTTTGCGACTCATCGCCCGAAACGCTGAACTTGAGCATGAAGGCGATAATCAATCCGCCCACCATGACGAAAGCGACTATGAGCACTATGTGCTTGCTGATTTTTCCTTTTCCCTGTGTGTTATCGGCGATCGCCATCAGTCGAACCATCCGAAAAAGGATTTGGAAACCGGTTTGCGGCCCTTGACCATGACCTTGACTTCCTGATCTCCGAGCTTGAGCAGCCAGGCATCGGCCACACGCTGGGCCTTGAACATGCCGTCGGGTTCTATCGTATAATTGACGAGTTCCGGGCGATCCTTGTCGTCCAGAACGAAAAGGGCCGGTAATTCCTGCGCATCGCGAGGGATTCTGAACCACGTAAACTTGCCGTTATCGGCGACCAGCGATGGGGCAAAATTCGCTGCGCCGCTAATCGTGTAGTTAACGAACATATCCGCCAACGATGGAGTAGCCGCCTCCTGTTTATCGTTATTGTCCGGCTCGGATTCTTCGTATTGAGCGGGCAATTCGTTCTGATCCGGCTCCGGCACCAGCCATCGCACCCGCTGAAACCACACGCCGCTGTCTGCGGCTTCAAAAGTGAGCAGATAGGAACGCTGGTTGGTAATCAGCGTGGCGGTATTGACGCTGCCCGCGACCTTCGGCATCACGAATACGTGCCGCTTGTCTCCTGATATGGTATAAGGCCAGCCGCGTTTATCGTCCGCGGAAGGATAATAAGCCGTAATCCTTTCGTTTTCCGGTACGACGATTTCGGTATATACCTTGACGCGCGTCTTGATCGGGTAAGTGCGATTCGGATCGTATTCATACGACACCAGCTTCGTGTCCTTGAATAAATCCGGCGCGACGATCGCATTGTCCTTATCCGCCGGCGGAGGAAAAATCGTTTCGGCGGAAGCGTTGCCAAACATCAGCAGCAAAACCGGAACAAAGGAATAAACCGGTTTCATTGGCCCATTTCCTCGTCTATGGTGAATTGCGTCACATAAAAGCCGATGGGATTGTGCAAGGCTTCCTCGTCGCTCTTGACGGGCTCGAGCACATAATGAAGCGTGATCGCCCTGGTAACGGTAGTGGATTCGCTATTGCCGCTGAGCGTGGTCAATTTGACGATGGCGGTGATGACATTTTCTGCACTGGGCAATATCGTAATACGCTGCAAGCTCACATTACGGGCCAGCGAAGGGTCCTTATCCATACGCTCGAGCGTATTGTCGGCGGTCAGGAAATTTTCGACCTGGGTTTTTGCCTTGCTCAGCACCATCATTTTGGCGGAAGGCAAAAATTCGTTTCTGGTGCGATAAGGGTCGATAGTCAATAATTCCCTGACAAATTTTGCCGCAAAATATTTGATATTCTGTTCGCCCGGTGTGAATTTTCTGGCCGCAAGCGCCGACACCTGCACCAAACCGGTATCCTTGTCGGAAGCAACGAAATAAGGAATGCGCTCTTTTAGCGGCATCAACGACGCCAGGGCTACGGCCATCGCAATATTGACTGCCAGCGATCCTAACAAGAGCACTGTTACCCGATTGGCTTCCAGCCTCGGGCGCAGGTTTCTTCGCAATTGTATTTCTATGGGATTATCCACGACCATATCTGCTTTTTTTAATTATTTACAATATCAATATAGCATTAGTTTATTACTAATAAATGAAATATAAATGGCAAAAAAAAGTAGGCGGAAAAGAGAGAAGATTCAGGCTATTCCGGGGAAGCGCACGATGATCAGAGTACCCATTCCGGTATCGGGATCGGTAATCCGCAATTCCGCGTTGTGTTGGCGGACGATTTCCTGCACGATGGCAAGACCGAGACCGCAGCCGTTACCCGGGCTGCCGTCGACACGGTAGAAGCGTTCGAGCACTTTGTCGCGCTGTGCAACCGGAATGCCGATGCCGTTGTCCTCGACTTCGAGAACGGCGCCGTCGTCCTGATAGCAGCGTACGGTAATATAGCCGTTCTCGCCGGTATAGCGAATCGCGTTATCGATCAGGTTGGCGAGCAGTTCGCCGATCAACAGCCTGTCTCCGATGAACGGCGCGGACGTGATCTCGAAACCCAGATCGATTTTTTTAATGGCAGCCCGATGCAGCCAGAATGCGATGCTTTCTTCTATCAGTTCGGCCAGATCGAGCCTTTGCTGGGTCACCAGATATTGCGATCCGGGCTCGGCGCGCGCCAGCGCCAATAACTGATTGGCGATGTGGGCAGCGCGCTGGGTGGCATCGAGCAATTGTTCGAGCATGCCGCGCAATTCGCTGGCCATGTCGTTGCGCAATGCGATTTCCAGTTGTGTTTGCAAACCCGCCAGCGGCGTTCGCAACTGATGCGCGGCATTTGCCAGAAAACGCTGCTGCCCGTCGATCGAGGCGGATAATCCCACCAGCAGATTGTTTAGCGCGCCGATCACCTGTCTGACTTCTATCGGCGCGTGCTCTTCGGGGACGGGGCTCAAATCCAGCAGGGAGCGGGCAGCGATCTCCGCCTGCAAGTCGCGTAGCGGTGTCAGACCGCGGCTGATGCCGAACCACACCAGTAAAATGGCTGCGAAAGCGATGATCAGCGCCGGGGTAATCATGACTGCCAGCAGCTCGTACAGATTTCGGTCCCGTCGTATCAGGGTCTCCGCGATCTGAATTACGACAAAATGCGGCACATTGTCAAACCGCATCCCATTGTCCAACGGTATGCGCAACACGCCTACCCGGACTTTGCGACCGCTATAGTACGTCGTATAAAAGATCGGCTTGCTGCCCAGATAGGCAGGCAGGGGCAGACGCAGATCGCCGGCGAAGCTTTTCCCGTCCTCGTTGACGATCTGGAAATACACGCTGTCGTAGGCGTGAGTAAAGAGCGAACGCAAGGATTCGGGCGACATGACCAGAACCGGGTGATCGTTCCTGATCTCGATGTGCTGACTCAATGCCTGTATCGGATCAAGCAGAGCTTTATCATAGGCATCGGTAACCGATACCCTGGCAATATAAAACGCGCCCCCTGTCGCTATCGCCAGCAAAAAAAGCAATGGAATCAGAACCCATGCCAGCAATAAACTGCGCAGGCTGTGATTTCGGATATTAGGCGCCATCGCCGGCTTCGAGCAGGTAGCCAAAGCCGCGTATGGTACGGATATTGACTCCGGCCGGCTCCAGCTTGCTGCGTAACCGCGACATATACACTTCGATGGCGTTGGGGCTGATGTTTTCATCCCAATTGCACACAGCCTGCAATATCTTGTCCTTGCTCAGGATCTGCCCCTGCCGCATCAGCAAATATTCCAGCACGCCCCATTCCCTGGCGGTAAGATTGAGCGGCGACTGTTTGATCCAGGCGCGATGCGACAGCGTGTCGAGCAACAGATCCCCGCAACTCAGCTGCGAGCTGTTCATCTGCGTCCCGCGTCGCACCAAAGCGCGGATACGCGCTTCGAATTCGTTCAGTTCGAACGGCTTGACCAGATAATCGTCCGCTCCGGAATCCAAGCCCCGCACCTTGTCGGCCACGTCGTCGCGCGCCGTCAAGATCATCACCGGACACGATTGGCCGCGGGATCTCAAACGTTTAAGCACGGTAAACCCATCGATTCCCGGCAAACCCAGATCAAGCACGACGAGATCGTACGATTCGGAACTCAGTGCCAGATCCGCCCGCTCACCGCTATTGACCCGATCCACGGCATAGCCGGTCTGGTCCAGGATGCGAACGAGACCGGCGGCCAACAGCTCGTCGTCTTCAACTATCAAAACTCGCATTTAATCTTCTTTCGTCGGCGTTTTGCGGCATGACTTTCCAAAAGCAAACACCATTATAGCCAGAATGCAAAAACGCGACATAAAAAATCGGGAGAGCGTATACCTGCCGATGGAGGTATCGGCAACGGTCGCGCAACGAAAAGGAACGGCGCCGAATCCCAGCAGAAATGGAAGTGAAGCTGATCGATAAGCCGGGTTTTGTCGTGGGCAATCATTCCTCTAGGCGATTGATTGCTCAATCGCTCAAGCAGCCTACCCGCAGACTCGGCGAGCCGCTTCATCGTCTGCCTATTTGGCCTTGCTCCGGATGGAGGTTACCGCGTTTCACGTCCGCCTTGCGGCATACTCGTCTCTGTGGCCCTGTTCCTCGCCTCGCGGCGGCCGGCCGTTAACCGGCATCCTGCCCTATGGAGCCCGGACTTTCCTCCCCCCTGATCGCTCAAGGCGGCGATTGCCTGACCAGCTTCCCCCATAGTGTAACCTATAACGCATCGTTAACCTAGAAACGGCAGTTGACCGCTAGCCAGCCGGGTTAAGCCCATGATGATTCATGGTCGCGCCTGGCCCTGCACCGCGATGAACGCACACTTCAACGCGTCCAACTGCCGTTTCCAGGTTTAATGATCCTTACAGCGATCGCGTAACGGCTCGAACGGGAAACCATGATATCGGTGTCGCTATTTCATCTGATAGCTGACCTTGATTTGTATCAGGGAATTCACCGCATGACCGTCTTTTTGAGCCGGAATGAATTTCACCCGCCGAAACGCTTCCAGAGATGACTCGTCAAATATTTCGGGGGGATCGGCGGATTGAACATCGATGGATTGTACCCGTCCCAAATAATCGATTTTCATTTTCAAGATCACCCATCCCTGCAAATTGTCCCGTACAGCTTGAGCCGGATATACCGGATTTACTTCTATCGACGGATGAGGCGGAACATCGAGCTCCCTGGTCGGATAATAGGTATCGTCTATTTGTACCGGTACTTTTATCGCCATGCGGTCTCGTTTTTTGGCCGGGTTATCCGCAGACTCTGGCGAATTTGACGCCGGAGCCGGAGCCGGAGCCGGAGCCGGAGTCTGGGTCTGAGTCTTGACTTTATCCTGAACAGCACGCTTTACGGAAACCAGCCGGATCGAGATAGGCGCTTGCGCCAGCGCCGAGCTGGGGATCATCTGAAACCGAAGCCAGCCGATGAGCGCAGCATGCAAACCGATCGATATCAATAATGCCGCCAGGATTCTGCGCGCGCGCACGCTGATTTCCGGTTCCCGCGCGTCGATACCCATAAACGACGGAATTAATGCAGAGTGCGCGGCATTGCCAATACGAAAGCCGGAACTTCGGCGTCAAAATGCTCGCCGTCTTCGGCGATCATCTGATACGTGCCACGCATGGTGCCGACCGGCGTATTCAGAGCCGTACCGCTGGTATATTCGAACGCTTCGCCGGGCTTCAACAAGGGTTGTTCGCCGACGACGCCCAGGCCTCGCACTTCCTGCACCCGATCTTCGGCGTCGGTGATCAGCCAGTGACGCGATACCAATTGCGCCGCGACCGTACCGGTATTGGAAATGGTAATGGTGTACGCAAATACATAACGCTCCTCATCCGGATCGGACTGCTCGGGCAGATAAGCGGTTTGCACGTTGATCGTGATATGTTTCTTTCTGATATCGGCCATGGTTCGCTTTCAATAAAACTCATATTGTTACTGAGAGGCAATTACAGGTAAAATTCCATGTTCTACTATTTAGCGGTCATTCAGGAGCCATCGTGTCCAGACAATTTCGTATCGCACCCAGCATTCTATCCGCAAACTTTGCCAAATTGGGACAAGAAGTGACCGACGTGGTCGCTTCCGGTGCCGACATCATTCATTTCGACGTGATGGATAACCATTATGTCCCCAATCTGACTATCGGACCGCTGGTATGCGAATCCTTGCGTCCGGTCACTACAGCCATCATTGACGTGCATTTGATGGTCAAGCCGGTTGATCGCATTATCCCCGATTTTGCCAAGGCGGGGGCAAACATCATCACGTTCCACCCGGAAGCGTCCGAGCATATCGATCGCACCCTGTCACTGATCCGGGAATCGGGCTGCAAGGCCGGGCTGGTATTCAATCCCGCTACCTCACTGAACTATCTCGACCATGTCATGGATAAAATCGACATGATACTGCTGATGTCGGTCAATCCCGGTTTCGGCGGGCAAAAGTTCATCCCCGAGACCCTGAATAAGATCCGTGCGGCGCGCCAGCGCATCGATGCGTCCGGACGCGACATCTGGTTGGAAGTCGACGGCGGTGTCAAAGTGGATAACATTGCCGACGTCGCACGCGCCGGTGCCGACGTGTTCGTTGCCGGCTCGGCGATATTCGGTGCAGCCAGGGATACCGACCCGCATCGGTACGATACTGTCGTCGCCGCGCTGCGCGCAGAACTGGACAAGGTGGCGTAATGGATTTTCCCATCGCAATCAAGACGGTCGTCATCGATCTGGACGGAACCTTGCTCGATACCGCGCCCGATCTCGCTTACGCGGCCGAATTGATGATGCGGGATCTGGGTTTGCCGGTTCCGGAATTAAATACGATCAAATCCTATATCGGCAATGGCGTATCGCGCCTGGTCAAGCGGGTATTGACCGGCGATCTCGACGCAGATCCCGATCCCGAACTGTTCGCCCGTGCCTACGCCATTTATCAGAAGCATTACAGTGAAAACGTCTCGCGCCATTCGCGTCCTTTCGACGGCGTAGTCGAAGGCCTGCAGCGCCTGCAGGCCGAGGGATTGCATTTGGCCTGCGTCACCAATAAGGCCGAAATCTTCACCATTCCGCTGTTGCGTGATACCGGATTACTGAAATATTTCGAACTGGTGCTGTCCGGAGACACCTTGCCGCGGCGCAAACCCGATCCGTTGCCATTGCTGCATGCCGGTCATCATTTCGGTACAGAACCATCCCAGTTGCTGTTGATCGGCGATTCGCTGAACGATACTCAAGCGGCGCGCGCCGCGCGCTGTGCGATTTTTTGCGTGCCTTACGGCTACAATCGCGGGGTTCCGGTACATGAATTGCAGCCGGATGCGGTCGTTCCCTCTTTGCTCGAGGCGGCAAAACTGGTTACGCGAGCCCACTGATCATGCTCTGCACATTTACCCGCCGCAGAATCGCCCTCGGACGCAGGCGCAACCCGCCGTGCCGCGCTGCGGCGCCCTATAATTCAGGTAAATGGGGACCGCATGACTGAAGACGAATTCAATGGACTGGCGCGCGCGGGCTATAACCGCATTCCGATCACGCGCGTGCTGCCTGCGGATCTGGATACGCCGCTGGCCGTCTATCTCAAACTCGCCAACGCGCCTTATTCCTGCCTGCTCGAATCAGTCCTCGGCGGCGAACGCTTCGGCCGCTATTCGATTATCGGGTTGCCCGCCCGCACGGTATTGCGCGTGCATGGGCATATCGTCACGCTGGAAACCGACGGCGAAAAAACCGAACAGCACACCAGCGACGATCCGCTGGAATTTATCGAATCGGTGCTCAAACGCTACCGAGTGGCGAAACTCTCCGGGTTACCGCGTTTTTCCGGCGGCCTCGCCGGATACTTCGGTTACGACACGGTGCGTTACATGGAAAAACGCCTGGCGCATTGCCACAAACCCGATTTGCTCAATACACCGGATATCCTACTCCTGCTCACCGAAGAACTGGCGGTAGTAGATAATCTCACCGGCAAACTGACCCTGATCGTCTATGCCGACCCCGAGCACCACGATGCGTATGCCCGGGCGAATTTGCGGCTCAATCAATTGCGCGCCGCATTGCGCAAACCTTTGGTCATTCCGCAGTCGCTGCCGACGGTGGATACCGAAACCGAACGCGAAACGTCCAAAGCCGATTACCTGAAGGCCGTTGCGCTCGCCAAACAATACATCGCCGACGGCGACATGATGCAGGTCCAGATCGGCCAGCGGCTGATCAAACCCTTTGCCGCGTCTGCGCTGTCGCTGTACCGCGCGCTACGTTCGATCAACCCTTCGCCTTACATGTATTATTACGACATGGGCAATTTCCATGTGGTCGGCGCTTCCCCGGAGATCCTGGTGCGGCAGGAGCAACGCGCCGACGGCAATTTCGTGACCATACGCCCCCTCGCGGGTACCCGGCCGCGAGGCGATACCCCGCAGCGCGACGAAGAACTGGCTGCGGAATTGCTGGCCGACCCGAAGGAGCTTGCCGAACACCTGATGCTGATCGATCTCGCCCGCAACGATATCGGCCGCATCGCGCAAACGGGGACGGTCGCAGTGACCGACAAGATGATCGTCGAGCGCTATTCGCATGTCATGCACATCGTCAGCTCGGTCGAAGGCAAACTCAAACCCGGCACCAGCAATCTCGACGTATTGCGCGCCACTTTCCCCGCCGGCACCCTGACCGGAGCACCGAAAATCCGCGCCATGGAAATCATCGACGAACTCGAACCGAGCAAGCGCGGGCTATACGGCGGCGCGGTAGGCTATCTGGGATTTAACGGCGAAATGGATCTGGCGATCGCGATCCGCACCGGCATCGTTAAAAACGGCAAGCTTTACGTGCAGGCAGCGGCAGGCATCGTCGCCGATTCGGTCGCCGAATCCGAATGGCAGGAAACGGAAAACAAGGCGCGGGCAGTATTACGCGCTGCCGAAATGGTGTTGTCCGAACTGGAAGAAATGTAAGCGCTCGCTGCCTGGCAGAACACCGAACTCAGCCGAGCGCCGGCGGCCATGCCAGATAGTCGGGAAATGCGGCGGCCCGGACATCCGCGTTGGCAAAACGGATGAACTCGGCCATGTTCGCGATCTGTTCGTAAAAATGGGAAATATGAAATTTTTCCTTATATATTGCAGCCCGCTCCATCCCCAGCGTTACGACCTCTTCCTTATTCGCCAGTATCCATTCAATTCTGTCGCGCAAACTATCCCTGGCGAAATCATAAATGATGTCGTCGGCTAAATTGTACCCCTCCGAAACCAACACCTGCCGATTGGACAAACAGGCCGTGCCGTGCGCTATCGCCCGTATTTGCCGGTCGTGTATGCCGTGCGATGTATTGGGCGAAGCGTGCACGACCGCCAGCGAAGCGGCAATCAGCTCATCGGTATAGGCATAATCCGAAACCGGGATATAAGCGCCTGTCCTGTTTACGCTATTCAAATGCTCCCATCGGCTCCCGCAAACGATGGCGGGATAATCCATCAACACATCGGCCACCATCTCGCTCTCCAGCCGGCGCGCATAATCGTCCAGCAGCGCGATCAGCAGCAGTTTGACCTTGGCAAGGAAGCGTCCTTCCAGGGATAATGCCGGGATATGCTCGTCTACCAGAGTACAAATCGACCCATGGGTCACGGTGTTCAAATGCGTATCGATGACATCGGCGACCGACCCCCACACCGCAAAAACCGCTTTAGGTAAAGCTGCCCGAAGATCATTGCGCAATTTCACCGAGGAATTGCCGGTTTTGGGAAAGACCAGTTTGCCCGAAAGTTTTTTCTCGATATCGACGGGTTTTTCGATTAACGGTGGCAACATGAAAGGTGTCTCGATCCTCCCCACGAATCCATGGCTCAAAGGCAAGCACTTCCTTAGTTCGGCGTGTTCGGGAAACCCGTACAAACCCGATTGCCAGTTCGATCCCATGAAATGTAAATCGAAATAATACGCCGGACTGTCTCCAAAAATCGAAATGAACGGTACTTTCGATAATTCCCAGAAATTCTTGCCGTCGATATTAAACATGCCGCCGATACCGGCAAAACTCAGCACTGCGAGGGGAGCTTCCTGAATCAGCGATAACAGCCGCTGCTGAAAATCCTGCGCCTGCAAATCCAGCGTAACCGCCGTAACGCCGATGGCTGCGAATTGCGTTTTTAGCGATTGCGAAAAATGTTGAAACACATTGGATCCCGAGCTCGGTCCAAATACGATTATTTTCTTGTTCATGCTATTTTCTCATCGGGCCGGTTAGGGCTGACGCCTCTATCCGTGTTGTTAACGAAGCAGGATACGTTACTGCGTATTCGCAATCGATGCAAGAAACCAATGAACGGAACGCCTGCTGGATTTCGGGAACGGCGTACGCGCTTCTGTCGTTTTACCGGACGCTGACGCATTTAGCGGGTAAAATAGCGGGTAGCCGTCCATCACACAATGACTGATAGCCGTGAAATCAACAGGATAATTGAACCATGCTGCTCATGATCGATAATTACGACAGTTTTACCTATAATCTGGTGCAATATTTTGGAGAGCTAGGGGAAGATGTGCGGGTATTTCGCAATGACGAAATAGCGCTCGACGACATCTCTGCGCTCAAACCCGAGCGCATCGTTATTTCGCCGGGGCCGTGTACGCCCAACGAAGCCGGCGTATCGGTACCCCTGATCCGTGCTTATGGCGGCAAGGTGCCGATACTCGGAGTGTGCCTCGGGCATCAAAGCATAGGGCAGGCTTTCGGCGGCGAAATTGTCCACGCGCAGCAGCTCATGCACGGCAAAACCTCGATGATCCGGCATCTCGACAGCGGCGTCTTTGCCGGTTTGCCCAATCCCCTGCGCGCGACCCGTTATCATTCTCTGGTCATCAAACGGCAAACGCTGCCCGATTGCCTGGAGATCACGGCTTGGACCGATGACGGCGAAATCATGGGCGTCAGGCATAAAACACTAGCCATCGAAGGCGTGCAGTTTCATCCGGAATCGATACTGACCGAATACGGGCACGAGATGCTGGCCAACTTCCTCAGGCCGATACAAACTACTCCTATTACAGCATGAAACAGATACATTATTTCCTCAACCAGCTCATCGCCAGACGCGACCTGGACCGCGAACAAATGCTCGCCCTGATGTACGCCATCATGAACGGCGAAGTCGCCCCCACGCTTATCGCCGGTATCCTGGTCGCCTTGCGCGGCAAGGGCGAAACCGTCGTCGAGCTGGCCGCAGCGGCCGAAGTCATGCGCTCGCTGTCGCTCAAGGTTCCCCTGACGCAAACTCAGAATCTGGTCGACACCTGCGGCACCGGCGGCGACGGCACCCATACCTTCAATATCTCGACCGCCGCCGCATTGACGGCGGCCGCTGCCGGAGCCCGGGTCGCCAAGCACGGCGGCCGGTCGGTATCGTCCACTTCCGGCAGCGCCGATGTGCTCGAGGCGCTGGGCGTCAAAGTCAGTCTCGGCGCCGAACAGGTCGCGCAATGCGTCGACGAAATCGGCATCGGTTTCATGTTCGCGCCCACTCATCATTCCGCCATGCGGCACGCGGCACCGGTGCGCCGCGAACTCGGCGTGCGCACGCTGTTCAACCTGCTCGGACCGCTGACGAATCCGGCCAATGCGCCGAATCAGGTGGTCGGGGTCTACGCCCGGCCGCTGACCGTCAAGCTCGCACAGGTACTGCAATGCCTGGGCAGCCGCCATGTACTGGTAGTGCACGGCGCAGACGGTATCGATGAGCTGAGCCTGAGCGGGCTCAGCCACATTGCCGAGCTGAAAGACGGCGTCATCACCGAAACGACCGTCACCCCCGAACAATTCGGCCTGCTGCGCACCGCTGGCACGGAGTTCGTCGTCAACAGCGTCGATAGCTCCAGGGAACTGCTGCTCGCCGCGTTGCGCAACGAACATCGCGCCGCCAGCGATATCGTCGCCCTGAATGCGGGAGCTGCGATTTACGCAGCAGGAATTGCCGAGACGCTGGCGCACGGCGTGGCGCTTGCACAGCAAGCCATCCGTTCAGGCGCGGCGCAACACAAGCTCCAACAACTCATCGATTACACTGCTCATGCCTGATATCCTCGACAACATTCTCGCCACCAAACGCACAGAAATCGAGCAGTCGAAACGGCAGATGCCGCTTTCCGCAATCGAAGCCGCTGCCAGGGCAATGCCGCCGCCCCGCGATTTCGCCGCTGCGATCAGTCAGCGTGTGCGACAAAGGCGGCCTGCCGTCATTGCCGAAATCAAACGCGCCAGCCCTTCCAGAGGCTTGCTGCGCGCCGATTTTCAACCCGCCGCGATTGCGCGGAGTTACGCCGCAAACGGCGCTGCGTGTTTGTCGGTGCTGACGGATGCAACGTATTTCCAGGGCAGCGCGGAATATTTACGCGAAGCTCGGACTGCGTGTCCGCTCCCCATCTTGCGCAAGGATTTCATGATCGAACCGTACCAGGTTTACGAAGCGAGGGCGATGGGCGCCGATTGCATATTGCTGATCTCAGCGGCGCTGAGCCTCGCGCAAATGCAGGAAATGGAAAGCGTGGCCGAACAGCTCGGGATGTCGGTACTGGTCGAATCGCATGACAGCGAGGAACTCGCCGTCGCGCTGCAATTGCGCACACCGCTGCAAGGCATCAATAACCGCGACCTGCGCACTTTCGACACCCGTTTGCAGACAACGCTCGATTTGTTGAGCCAGGTCGACGGCGAACGCATCGTCGTTACCGAAAGCGGTATCCATAAGCGCGACGATGTGGCGCTGATGCAAGCGCACGGCGTTCACGCCTTTCTGGTCGGAGAAACGCCGATGCGAGCGGAAGATCCGGGACGCGCGCTAGCAGAACTATTCGGTTAAAACGTGCTGACCGAGCTATGCAACAGTTCGGCTCACCGATTGCCGGTATCAACCGGCTTTACGGGCAACCATATCGATCAATGCCGACATGCCGTGATGGTGCGTGCCTTCACTGATATGTTCGTCGTGTTCGCTCAAATGCAGGATCTCCCAGTCGCCGAACTGCTCTTTCAACAGCGCCTGCGTGTACATGTTTTCAGCTGCGGGAGG
The DNA here is from genome assembly GCA_021795395.1 of Pseudomonadota bacterium. GTDB lineage: Bacteria > Pseudomonadota > Gammaproteobacteria > Burkholderiales > Sulfuriferulaceae > Sulfuriferula. The sequence goes on from JAJYPN010000008.1 coordinate 24,573, forward strand.
CCCGCCGGTCTTGTATTCGAGCTGGCGCGGCGTATAGCCCTGCAACAACAGCAGACCGCCGGGTTTGAGCGCTTTTTTAATACCGTCGAACATGATCTGTCTGCCCGCCGGGCCGACAAATTGGAAAAAAATACCGGCAACGGCATCGAATTCGCTCTCAGGCCAACGCCAATTCAATAAATCCGCACATTCAAAATCCAGCTCGACCCCGTTTTCCTGAGCAAAACGCCGGGCTTTGGCCTGAGCGACATCCGAGCTGTCTATCGACAATACCGACAGTCCTTGGCGGGCCAGCCAGACGCCGTTGCGGCCTTCGCCGTCGGCGACCGCCAGTACGCGCTGTCCGGGGTGCAGCCGATAAGCCTGCTGCTGCAAAAAAATATTGGGTTCCGTGCCGAAAACGAACTCAGGCACGTTATATCGTTCATTCCACATGCTCATGGCTTAGGACTCGCTAATAAATAACATGGACATACGCTGGGGTTGTTTTGGGTGCAGACCAAGGCGCAGGACGCGCGGTTATGTCATTCACAACAAGCGGCGTGCAACACCGGTATGCGCCCAAAACAGCACCAGCCCGGCGGGTTACTGCGTAATGTTTGTTCAGGTTATTCATTAACGAGCCCTTAATCCTCATCGATGGCGCTATTTCGCCGCATTGAGCATCTGATCCAGCTTGTCGGCCGGCACCGCACCGGGCACGCGCTGTCCGTTGCTAAAAAACAAGGTCGGCGTTCCGGTTACATGCAGCTTGTCTCCCAGTGCAATATTGGCGTCGACCGGATTGTCGCATTTGCCGTCGTTGTTGGGATAGACGTTTTTCAGCAAGGCATTTTGCCACGCCGCATTTCTGTCCCTGGAGCACCAGATGGCCTTGGAGACGGCCGTGGTACCAGGATGCAAGCTTTCGATAGGGTAAGGAAAATCGTAGATCGTGACATTATTCATCTTGGCCAATTCCTGTTCCAGCCGTTTGCAGTACGGGCATTCCGGATCGGAAAATACAATCAGTTTACGGCTGCCGTCGCCTTTGACGAATTTGATCGCATGATCGAGCGGAAAACTGTCTGGGTTGACGGCATTGAGTTTGGCCAGCCGCTCGTTGGTGATATTTTTATGTGTTCTGGTATCGACGACGCTGCCGAGAAACAAATAATTGGCGTTTTCATCCGAATAGACGATCTGGCCGTCGATTACTACCTCGTATAAACCCGCGTACGGCGTTTTGGTCACACTGGTGATGTCGGCTTTGGGAAATTTTGCCTCCAGATTTTTTTTGATCGATGCGGTATCGGCTTTTGCAGTACACGCCAGCAGTCCGGCCAGCATCAGCAAGGACAACAAAATACGTTTAAACATGATAATCCTTTAATTGAAAGCGTTGCACAACGATTGCATACTAACCCAATGCTTGCCGTACCAACAAGGATTTCAACGGATCAATACGGTTGGCCAGAGCCAGGCCGGTATTGCGCAGCTTCGCGACCCAGGGGTTACGGTGGCGAAACAAATGATGCAATCCGTCGGTAACCGTTTGTATCGCCGCAATATCGCCGGCGCGCGAGCGCTCGTAACGTCGCAACAGCGCGAAGTCGCCGCAATCCGCCGCGCCGCGCGCCAGCAGTACCCCGGACAGGCTTTGGGCGTCGCGCAAACCCAGATTGACGCCCTGACCGGCCAGCGGATGGACGCTGTGCGCTGCATCGCCGATCAAAGCCAAACGAGGTTTGACCAGCGCGTCCACGCGCTTGAAGTTGAGCGGAAACGCCGCAGCCGCGCCGGTCTGACGCAATTCGCCGAGCACCCTATTGCCAGCCCGCGCCACTTCGTCGGCAAAATCCTGAGGATTCGCCGCGAGCAGCGTCTGCGTATGCGCATCGTCGGTGCCCCAGACGATGGAAATATGCCGATCCGGTAAAGGCAGCCACGCCAGCACTCCATCTTCGCGAAACCATTGCCGCGCAATGCCGTCATGCGTGCGTTCCACGGCGAAATTGGCGACTATGCCGAACTGCCGATACGTCTCGGAGCGCGAACCGATACCGGCCTGACTGCGCACCCATGATTGCCCACCGTCGGCGGCAACGATCAATTTCGCTGACAGCTCGGAGGCGTCGTCGAGCAGCAAATACCCTGCCTCAGCCGACCACGATAATTGCCGGGTACGCGCCGAAAAGATCGTCAAATTGGATTGCTGTTGCAATGCTGTCCACAAGCCATGCTGGATACGGTTGCTTTCCATGATCCACGCCAATTGCGGCAGGCCTTCGCGATACGCATCGAAATTCAGCAACGCCCCGTTGTCACCACGGATTTCCATGCCGTAAACCGGCGCGATACGGGAAACGTCGAATTTTTGCCAGATCCCCATGCTCTGCAAAAATGCCGCGCTGCCGGGGCTGATCGCATAAATCCGGCTGTCCCAGTCCGTTTCCGGCACGACCGGCGTCTGCGGTTCGACCAGCGCCAGGCTCAAGCCGCTGTCGCGCAACGCCAGCGCCAGCGCCGCGCCGACTATGCCGGCCCCCACTATTACTGTATCGTAGACGTGTCTCGTCATCCCTGCGCTCCGAATATCATGCGCCGCGCCACGAAACGTTTCAGCGGGCGGATCTGCTGCAACGCCAGCAAACCGAGACTGCGGCCATGCCGCAATACGGGAATGTCGTTGGAAAACAGGTTCACCAGCAAATCGGTGAAAAACATGCTGCCTGCCGTATCGAGACGACGCCCTCCCTGAAAATTCTTTAACATGCGCAGACTGCCCAATTCTTCATGGCGGCTGTCGCGGATGCCGGCCGCCAGTTCCCAGGCGTCGCGCAGACCCAGATTAAACCCCTGTCCCGCCACCGGATGCAGGATATGAGCCGCGTTGCCGATAATCACCCGATGCGGAGCGATCGTCTCGCGCACATAACTCAAATTGACCGGAAAACTGTTGCGGCTCGATACGCTCAGAAAACGCCCGACCCGATCGCCGAAATGCGCGTGCAAATCTCTTAAAAAGACATCGTCTGGCAGTTCCAGCAAGGCTTTCACGCGTTCTGGCGTGGCAGTCCAGACCAACGCGTAACCGTCGTCTTGCGGCAGCAGCGCTACCGGACCTTCAGCAGTAAAGCGTTCGTAAGCCCAGCCGTGCGGCCCGACTTCCGCACTTACCAATGCCAGCAACGCATGCTGCGCATAATCTTTCGTCTGTCGCGGCATGCTGCTGCCGGTTCCGCCGTCGGCAACCACCGCCAGCCTGGAGGTAACATGCCGCGTCACTCCTGCGATCTCAACCCTGGCCCGGGCATAGCCGGCATAGGAAGCGACGTCCTTGACGTGCGCAGCGGTGACCACCGCCACTTCAGTACGTCGCAAGGCCGCATGCAGACCGCTGTCGAGCTCGGCGTAATCGACCACGTAACCCAAGGCCGGCAAGCTCTCTTCTGCGGCGTGCAGGCGCGCCATGCCCAGACTTCCCGCCTGCGAAATATGTATGTCCCGAATCTCGGTTACCGTGCGCAACGCCGCCCAGACGTTCAGGCGTTCCAGGATCAAACGGCTGCCGTAAGACAAGGCCAGCGTACGTTTATGCGCGGGACGGTCCAGGTCGGCCCGCGCTTCCAGCACTTGCACGTCCGTCTCGCTATCGGCCAGCGCCAGCGCCAGCGCTGCGCCGACAGGACCGCCTCCGATAATCACCACATCGCTGTGTTCACGCATCCTTGATCCTCTCGATCCACCGGGGAACCTCCTATCGACGCGCCGCCATCAGCGCCTCGATGTCGGTGACGGTTTTCGGTGTCGCGGCACTAAGCACTTCCTTGCCTTGCGCCGTGACCAGCACATCGTCTTCAATCCGGACTCCGATATTCCAGAACTCGGGCGGCACGTCGTCAGCCGGCCGGATATAGCAACCCGGCTCTACCGTCAGCGTCATTCCCGGCTCCAGCTGCCGCCACTCGCCATCAATTTTATAGTCGCCGACATCGTGAACGTCCAGGCCCAGCCAATGGCCGGTGCGATGCATGTAAAACCGCCGGTAATCGCCCGATTCGATCACGCCGTCGACGCTGCCGCGACATAAGCCGAAATCCACCATACCTTGCGCCAGCACGCACACCGCCGCATCGTGCGGCGCCTGCCACGACACGCCGGGCCGTATCGCTTCCAGCGCCGCGCTCTGCGCGCTCAATACCATTTCGTAAACGTCGCGCTGTACGGCGCTGAATTTACCGCCGACCGGAAAGGTACGGGTAATATCGGAAGCATAGCCGTCAAGTTCGCAGCCGGCGTCGATCAATAACAACTCGCCATCGCGTAATAATGCATTATTTTCGACGTAATGCAAAACGCAGGCGTGCGCGCCGCCGGCCACGATAGACGTATAAGCGGGGGCCTGCGCCCCCCGGGAACGGAATTCGTGCAGAATCTCCGCTTCGATCTGATACTCGTAACTGCCCGGCCGTACCGCCTGCATCGCCCGGCGATGCGCCGCGCCGGCGATGTCCGCGGAACGGCGCATGAGATTCTGTTCGGATTCGTCCTTGACGAGACGCATGGCATCGACAGCCAGACGCATGTCGCGCACTTCGCCGGGCGCGGTCACGCCATTGCGCGCCTGCGCCCGCACGGCATTGAGCCAGCCCATCACGCGCGCGTCCCAGATGACATCGGCGCCGAGCGCAAAGTGCAACGCCGCCTGATCGGCGAGCAAGGCCGGCATGCGCTCGTCGAGTTGCGCAATGGAATACGCCTCGTCGAACCCGAACAATTCTGCGGCGGCATCAGGGCCGTAACGGAAGCCGTCCCATATTTCGCGCTCGGGATCCTTGTCGCGGCAGAATAGAATCGAACGACCCGATGCAGCATGCAGCACCAGTACCGCTTCCGGTTCCTCGAATCCGGTCAGATAATAAAAATGGCTGTCGTAGCGATAGGGATAATGCGAATCGCGGTTGCGTTGCCGCTCGGGCGCAGTCGCCAGCACGGCCACCGCATTGCCCATCTGTTGCAGCAGCCGCGCTCGGCGCTGCCTGAAAATCGTGCAATCATTCATCCGCTTCTTCTTCCTCATCGTATTGCGAATCCAGCAGCATCGCCCAACGGTTTTCCAGAGCCGGCAAACGCTCGGTCAGGCATTGATGCAAAGCGATCGCCGCCGCAGAAAATTCGGCAAGATCGGCCCCGCCATCCAGATCCTGCGATGCCCGTTCGAACTGCAATAACGCATCTTTCAGACTATACGCCGAACCCAGCGCGTTTTTAACCTGCTCGCGCGGATGCGGGATCCAGGCGCGATCGGCAAACAGCGAGCAGAGCTTTTCCCCCAGTTCGAGCAATCGCCTGCGAACTTTTGCCGTAGCGCCCATTCGGCCGGACTTGACTTCGCCCCATACCGCGAGCTCCATCAAGCGCAGCCAATAAGCACGCAATTCATCGCGCCAGTCGGAAGCCAGGCTCACCGCCTGACGTACTGCTTCAGCATCCATGTTTTATCCTCAGCAAGGCATCAAGCTCGGCCAGACGGTCCGGAGTGCCGATGTCGAACCATAAACCGTCATGCCACTCGCCGCCCACTTTGCCCAGCCGCATCGCGTTGCGCAATAGCGGCGCCAGCGGTGCGGGTTCGTTATCGGCGACACCGGCAAACAAATCGGGATGATAGCAGCCGATACCGCTGAATGTCAGCCGCGGTTCGCCATCGTGCGACACGCGCTGCGCGTCCAGGACGAAATCGCCAGCTGGATGGTGTGCGGGATTGTCGACCAGCACCAGATGCGCCAGCTGGCCCGCCAGATCGACATTGCGCATGCGCCGGTAATCGTAATCCGTCCAGATATCGCCGTTGACCACCAGAAACGGTGTATTGCCGAGCAAGCGCAAGGCATGAGCAATGCCGCCGGCCGTTTCCAGCGCACGCGTTTCGGGCGAATAAACGATTTCCACGCCCCAGTTCGTGCCGTTGCCGAGATAGGCTTCCAGCTGCGCCCCCAGATAGGCGTGATTGACGATTACCCGGGTAAAGCCGGCTGCCGCCAGCGCCTGCACCTGCCATGCGATCAGCGGTTTGCCGCCTGCGGGCAATAAGGGTTTGGGCGTATGGTCGGTAAGCGGACGCATACGCTCGCCGCGGCCTGCCGCCAGTATCATGGCGCTATTCAAAAAGGCGTCCGTATTCAAAAAGTATAACGGCTATCGGCAATGCTGCCGTGCCATTCATCGAGCAAACGCAGCAGCGGTCCGAATTCGGCATACCGCGCCGCGGTGCGCCGCACATGATCCAGCACCAGCGGCATGTCCTGGACATAAGCCGCCTTACCGTCGCGATGGCACAAACGCGCAAAGATCCCCAGCACCTTGAGATGACGCTGCATTCCCATCCATTCGAAATCGCGGTAAAAATCCGCAAAATCGGGCGGCACCGGCAATTGGGCATGACGCGCCTTTTCCCAGTAGCGTATCGCCCAGTCGAGCACTCGTTCTTCGTCCCAATAAATATACGCATCCTTGAGCAAGGACACCAGATCGTAGGTGATCGGGCCGTAGACGGCGTCCTGAAAATCCAGTATTCCCGGATTCGGACTAGTCACCATCAAATTACGGCTATGATAATCCCGATGGACGAAAACACGGCGCTGGGCGAGATTATTATCCAGCAGCCGGGCAAATACGGTCTGCAAGCGCTCGTTCTGTTGGGGGTTTGCGATAATGCCCAGATGCTTCGTCACATACCAGTCCGGAAACAATCGCAGCTCGCGCGCCAGCAAAGCCCTGTCGTAATCCGGCAGTTTTCCCGATTCGCTGGCCGATTGAAGACGTATCAGCGCATCCGTTGCATCGCTGTACAAGGCTGAAGCTGTGGCCGGATTCAATCGCCTTAGATAAGTGTCGTCGCCGAGATCGGTCAACAGCAGAAACCCTTGTTGCAGATTCTGTTGCAGGACTCGCGGTACATTCAAGCCAGCGGCGGCGAATAATTCTGCAACAAAAACAAACGGTCCGCAATCTTCCTGCTGCGGTGGCGCGTCCATCACGATATAATGTTCGCCATTGGATAAATTCGTACGAAAGTACCGCCGGAAACTGGCATCTGCCGAAGCAGGAGTGAGAACGGGGGACAAATCGGGAAATAATGTTTCTAACCACGATTGGATAAGATGTTGACGCTGCATGAAAGTCCTTGCCGACACAATATTACGGCACATTTTAGCACCATTCGTTCGACCGCCTGAATAATGCCTACACATAGTTTTATCCGCTATATCACAGCGCCCTTATTGCTACTCGGAGGAATCGCCGCAGCCGACGACTCTGCGCTGCTGCAAAATTCCACGGTGCTCGCGCCGCCTGCCAAAAACGATCAGAATCCGCCGGTTTTCATACGCGCCGATACCATGAGCGGGACGCAGAATCAACAGACCAACGCTATCGGCAATGTCGAATTGCGGCGCGGCGGCACCGTGGTGACGGCCGACCAGCTCCACTATATCCAGGCTACCGATACGGTAAAGGCGGACGGCAAGGTTTGTCTCAAACAGCAGGGCCTGACCTTGAATGGCCCGAAAATCGACCTGCAGATGAACACTCAGATCGGTTACATGGATCAGCCCATTTTTTCGCTCATGGGCATCGCCGCACCGACGCAGAATAGCCATGTCGTCATAAATTCCCGTGGCGACGCGTCAATTATCAATTTCGAGGGCGAAAATCATTACCGCCTGATGCATGCCATTTATACGACTTGCCCCATAGGCGACAACGACTGGTATTTACGCGTCAAGGAGCTCGAAATCGACAACGCCCAGCAGGTAGGCACCGCGCACGGGGCGGAAATCGATTTCAAGGGCACACCCATTCTGTATACGCCCTGGATCAGCTTTCCGCTGAACGATCAGCGCAAAAGCGGCTTTCTCGCTCCGATCGAAGGCACCACCGGGACCAGCGGCGCCGAGCTGTCGATCCCTTGGTACTGGAATATTGCGCCCAATTACGACGCCACACTGACGCCTACCGTCATCAGCAAGCGTGGTTTGCAAATGGGCGGAGAGTTTCGTTACCTGACCGATACCTCGCATGGTTCGCTGGATACCAATTATTTGCAGGATCATCTTACCAATACCGCGCGCTGGGATATATTCGCCCAGCACGACCAGACTTTCGTTCCGGGACTGACCGGGCACTTCGTCTATCAGGCGGTATCCGACAATAACTATTTCCAGGATCTGACCAACCAGTTAAGCACGACATCGCTGACCGACCTGGATCAGGAAGCGACCCTCAATTATCAGGGCAGCTGGTGGCAGGCGAGCGCTTCCGTTCAGCAGTTCCAGGTATTGCAGAATCCTTTCGCACCGGTGATTCCTCCATATAGCCGGATGCCGGATCTGCACTGGTCGGGTTTGCTCACCAATGACTACGGTTTGAATTTCAATTTCACCAGCGAACTGACGCGTTTCGTACACCCCACTCTGGTCAACGGCACCCGTTTCATCGCTTATCCCAGCCTCGATCTGCCGCTGAAAAACGATTACGGCTATATTACGCCCAAGGTAGGCTTCAATTTCACCGGGTATGAGTTGAGCCCGACATCCACCACTCCGGCTTTCAACCCCACCCGGTCGCTGCCTATAATCAGTCTGGACAGCGGCATGTATTTCGATCGCAGCATCACCGCATTCGGTCATAACTATCTGCAAACGCTGGAGCCGCGTTTGTATTACGTCTACATCCCCTATCAGAATCAAAGCATGCTGCCCAACTTTGACAGCGCGCCGATGGATCAGATCAACTATGCCACGCTGTTTACCGAAAACCGCTATGTCGGCGGCGACCGCATCAATAATGCCAATCAGTTGACGATGGGCATGTCGACGCGCTTTCTCGACCAGGAGAGCGGTCTGGAACGCTTGAGCTTATCGGTGGGACAGCGCCTGTATTTCACCCCGCAACTGGTCACGCTGCCTGGCGAAGTCCCCAGCACCAGCCAGTCGAGCGACGTATTGGCCGACGTAGGCGGACAGATCAACGATCAATGGCGCGCCGATGCGGCGGTGCAGTACAACATGCAACTCAATCAGGCGGTCAGCGACAGCTTTACCGTCAATTACCATCCCGCGCCGGGCAAAGCCATCAACTTCGGCTATCGTTCGATCAGCAATAATTTCAATCCGGCCGCGATGGTCAACGTTCCGGGTATGCCGCTGTATGCGCAGGCGCTCTACGGACAAGCTTATTATAACGGCAATATCAACCAGATCGATATTTCCGGACAATGGCCGCTCACCAGACGCTTGTACGGTATGATGCGTTATAACTATTCCCTGCTGGATAAAAGCATCGTGGAAGGGCTGGCGGGACTTGAATACAATGGCGGATGCTGGGCATTGCGCGGCGTTTTCCAGACGATCGCCATTGCGGCGAACACCACCAGCACGTCCTTTTTCTTCCAATTGGAGTTGAACGGTTTGGGCAGTTTAGGCTCTAACCCGCTCGACGTTCTTAAACTTAGCGTACCTGGATACACCAATACCGATGAGCTCAACAATCCTTAAATTCCTGCTGCTTTGCGTTGCCCTGCAGCCCGGTCTGCTGCTGGCCGCCGATGCGTCGCCCACCGCGCCCGCCGTTTCCGCTCCGCCCCCAACGTCCTCCGCCGCTACCCCCTCGGCCGGCCCATCGCCTGCCGCCAGCGCACCGGCAAGTGCAACCGTTTCCGACGGCAAGGATAGCGCATCGCAACCGGTAGAACTCGATCACATTATCGCCGTGGTCAACGACGACGTGATTACCCGCCACGATCTCGACGAACGATATAACCGTGCGGTACAGCAACTGGAAAGTCGGAAAATTCCGTTGCCACCGCGCGCCGTGCTGGAAAAACAGATCCTCGAACGCATGATCAACGATCGTATCCAGCTGCAATTCGCCGACCAGACGGGCATTCGCGTCGACGATCCTACACTGGATCGCGCCATAGACAGAATTGCCGCGCAGAATCAGCTGACCCCGGCCCAGTTTCGCGAAGCCGTCGCCAAGGAAGGCATACCTTACGACAAGTTTCGCTCCGATATCCGCGACCAGATTATCCTGACCCATCTGCGCGAACGCGAAGTCGACAACAAGATCAATGTTACCGAAGCCGAAGTCGATGCCTATCTCAATGCCTTGGCCAAACAAGGTTCCGACGACGAATACAATACCGCGCACATACTGATCAGCATTCCCGAAAACGCCACCACCGAACAGATACAGTTCGCCCATGCCAAAGCGGAAGAAGCACTGAATAAAATCCGGGCGGGAGCGGATTTCGCCCAGATTTCAGCGAGTTACTCCAACGCCCCCAACGCACTGGAAGGCGGCGAGATGGGCTGGCGCCGGGCGGCTCAAATTCCTGCGCTGTTCAGCCGCGTGCTGATTGCCATGAAACCGGGCGAAACCAGCGACCTATTACGCAGCAATAGCGGATTCCATATCATCAAGCTGATAGACAAGCGCAGCGCCGACAAGACTACCATCATCAACCAGACGCATGCCCGGCATATCCTCATCAAAACCAGCGAAGTGGTTTCCGCCGACGACGCCCGAAAGCGGCTGGAGGAGATTCGCGCCAGGATAGAGAACGGCAGCGCCAAATTTTCCGACATGGCGCGGCAATACTCCAATGACGCCAGCGCCTCCAAAGGCGGCGATCTGGGCTGGCTGTCGCCGGGCGAAACCGTACCGGATTTCGAACACGCGATGGATGCGCTCAAACCGGGTGAGATCAGCGAACCGGTGCAATCGCCGTTCGGGTTTCACTTGATCCAGGTATTGGAACGGCGACAGGAAGACGTCACCAAGGAACGCCAACGCATTCTCGCACGACAGGCGATACGCCAGCGTAAAATCGAAGAAGCTCAGGAAGAATGGCTGCGACAGCTGCGCGACGGCGCTTACGTCGAGTACCGCAATGAAACGCAATAAATCGCCATGACCTCTCCCAGCGAGCTCATTGCGCTCACGGCCGGCGAGCCCGCAGGAATCGGGCCGGATTTATGCGTCATGCTCGCTCAGCAGCAACGCGAACATGCGATCGTCGTGCTCGCCGACCGCGACGTCCTCCGCGAACGCGCGCAACAATTAAACTTACCGCTAATTTTACAGCAATACGAAGGGGGTAAAGCGGCAACGGCAGCCGGCGCGCTGAGCGTATTGCATATGCCGGTGGCCGACCCGGTCCGCGCCGGACAACTCAATGCCGCCAATGCCGCGTCGGTACTTGCCCTGCTGCGCCGTGCGGCAGGCGGATGCGCAGCCGGAGAATTCGCCGCGATGGTCACCGCTCCCGTGCATAAGGCGACGATCAACGAAGCGGGGATAGCGTTTACCGGTCATACCGAATTTCTCGCCGAGCTCACGGGTACACCGCATGTCGTCATGATGCTGGTCGGCGGCGGCATGCGCGTCGCGCTCGCGACTACGCATCTGCCCTTGCGCGACGTCGCGGCAGCGATTGACGCCGCATCGCTGACCGCCACCCTGAAAATTTTGCAGCATGAACTGATCCATCGCTTCCGCATCGCCGAACCGCGCATCCTGGTTGCCGGTCTCAATCCGCATGCCGGAGAATCCGGACACCTGGGCGACGAAGAAATCCGCATCATCGAACCCGTGCTGGCCCGATTGCGCGCGCATGGAATGCGCCTGACCGGACCCTTGCCTGCCGATACCCTGTTCAATCCAGACCGGCTGGGCGAGGCCGACTGCGTACTGGCAATGTACCACGATCAAGGCTTGCCGGTCCTGAAATATGCCAGTTTCGGCGCCGGCGTCAATGTCACGCTGGGTTTGCCCATCGTCCGCACTTCCGTCGACCACGGCACCGCGCTCGACCTCGCCGGCAGCGGGCGAGCCCACAGCGGCAGCCTGCTCGCCGCCATCGATGTCGCGGCACAAATGAGCCGCCGCCCAACGCCATGAGCAAACACATTCCGCGCAAACGCTTCGGCCAGCATTTTTTATCCGACCAGGACGTGATCACAGCCATCGTCCATGCCATCCGCCCACTCGATACCGACAATCTGGTCGAAATCGGTCCCGGGCTAGGCGCGCTTACCCGGCCGCTGCTTCAATATATGCCGCATTTTCATGTGGTCGAGCTCGACCGCGATATCGTCGCGCGATTGCAGCGTACCTATCCCCCGGAACGGCTTACCATTCATGCCGCCGACGCCCTCAGCTTCGATTTCGCCACGCCCGGCGAAGCGTTACGCATTGTCGGCAATCTGCCGTATAATATTTCCACCCCCTTGCTTTTTCATCTCGCCGAATTTGCCGAACGCATCATCGATATCCATGTCATGCTGCAAAAAGAAGTCGTCGATCGCATGACGGCCTGTCCTGGGACGCACGATTACGGCCGACTGTCGGTCATGCTGCAATACCGTTTCGACATGGAAGCGCTGTTCGATGTACCGCCTGCCGCCTTCGAGCCGCCGCCCAAAGTCGATTCGACGGTGGTGCGCATGATTCCGCGCCGCACCCTTGAAATGCCGGCCGATGATGCGGCCCAACTGGCGCGCATCGTTGCCTGCGCTTTCTCGCAGCGGCGTAAAACCCTGCGTAATACGCTGGCTGGAATATTGACTGCAGCGGACTTTGCACATCTGGACATCGACCCGCAAAGACGCGCGGAAACCGTCTCCGTGGCCGAGTTTATCCGTATCGCCAATTTTGTTACCAAGGAAAAACCATGAATTTAATCGATATCGCTCAGACCTGTTTGGATGAAATGGCTCTGCCCGCGACGCGCGTTCCCAATCTCCCCGTCATCAATCTGCCGCTGGACAGCGAGCACGGCAAGCTGAACATGTTTATCCACAGCCATGAAGACGCCCGCCGCCTATTCGTCTATACGCGACCACAGGATATGCGTGTACCCATCCCGCGCATCGTCGCCCTGAGCGAGTTTCTCAGCCGCGCCAATTACGGATTGCCGCTGGGAAATTTCGAAATCGACATGAACGACGGTGAAATCAATTTCAAAAACAGCCTGGACATTAGCGACGGTCAACTGACCAGCAAAATGGTACAGACGCTCATCGTGTTTTCGCTGGAATGCATCAATCGCTATTTGCCCGGCATCCGCGAAGTGATTGCGGGCGCCGACCCGAAAACGGCCATAGAAGCCATAGACGGACCGACTAAAGTAGTGATCAAGTAAACCCGACGCCGGAACACGCCGCACGATTTTGGAAACGCAAACGGCCGGACAATTCAACCGCATTGCGCTCGACCCGGCAACCTCGGTCGTCGTCGAAGCCTGCGCCGGCAGCGGCAAAACCTGGCTGCTCGTATCACGCATTTTTCGCCTGTTGCTGGCGGGCGTCGCACCCGCTGAAATCCTGGCAATCACCTTCACCCGCAAAGCCGCGGGAGAAATGCGTACCCGGCTCGACGATTGGCTGCGTTACTGCGCCGGAGCAAGCGACACGGAACTTCGTGGATTCCTGCGCGAACGCGCCGTTGCCGATGCCGATGCCGAACTGGACACACATCTGCTGGCGGCACGCAACCTGTTTGAAATAGTCCTGACCGCACAGCCCCGACTGAATATTCATACCTTTCATGGCTGGTTTTTCGATATCATACGCCGCGCGCCGCTGGAAACGGGTTTGGTCGGCCATACGCTGTCCGAACAGACCGAATTGCTGAGGCAGCGCGCCTGGACGCGCTTTACCCGGCAACTCGCCAAATCCGTGGATGAACCATTAACGGTAGCGATGCAAACCATGCTGGCGGAAATCGGTTTGTCGAATACGCGCCGGCTATTGCAGAATTTCGTCTACCGCCGCGCCGAATGGTGGGCTTATACCGAAGGGCAGCCCGATCCAGCCGCCTACGCAATCGCGCAATTACGGGAACAAATCGATTTCGGCATAGACAGCGACATTGCCCAACAGCTGTTCGAGGAACCGGATTTTATTCCGGCGTTGCTCGATTACGCACGCTTGCTGGGCGCAAGCACCGAAACGCGGCAAAAAAAGGGCCGGGACATTCTGGCGATTCTCGATGCCGCGCTTACGCCCGTATTGCGGCTGCAGCAACTGATTGCCCTGATCCTGACGCAAAAGGGTGAAATCAACGCGACCTTCACCGCCGGAAAAACCGCGTCATCGCAAGCACTTTATACGGCGCATCTGCGGATCGGCGAATATTTGATGGTGGCGCGGCAACGCCTGCAGACCCAGGCCAATTTCCGCTACAATGAGCGCGGCATATACCTGGGCGCAAGGCTGCTGGAACATTACCAGAACGTCAAACATGAAGCACGGGTACTGGATTTTAGCGATATCGAATGGCAGGTGGCGCGACTATTGACGCATTCCAGTCACGCCGAATACCTGCAGTTCAAGCTGGACGCCCGTTATAGGCATATCCTGCTCGATGAATTCCAGGATACCAATCCGGTGCAATGGCGCATCCTGCAAAATTGGTTCGAAGCGGCGCATCAATCGCGCGAACTGCCAAAAATATTCCTGGTCGGCGACCCAAAACAATCGATTTATCGCTTTCGCGGCGCACAAGCCGGGCTATTCAAACTGGCCAGCGATTACCTGACGCGACACGGGGCGACCTATCTTACGCAAAATTGCACGCGGCGTAACGCAGCGCCTGTAATCGGCGCCATCAATACCGTTTTTGCGCAAACCGCCAATCCGTTGTTTCAACCGCATAGCGGTTACGATAGTGATCGCCCCGGTCGCGTCGAAGTGCTGCCGCTGGGAGCGACGCAAGCAGCGGAAAACGCTTTAGCGAATCGCGATGAATGGCGCAATCCCTTGCTCGACCCGCGCCCTGCCGATAATTCCACCAGCGATCGCCATGAGGAAGCAAACGTATTGGGATGCCGCATAAAGGCGATTATCGCTACCTGGATGATAGACGATGGCAATGGCGGCAAGCGCCATCCCGAGTACAGTGACATCATGGTGCTGGTGCGGACTCGCACTCATCTGAAAATTTATGAAACCGCGCTGAAAACCGCTGGGATACCGTTTGTCAGCAATCGCCGCGGCGGTTTGCTCGACAGCATGGAAATTGGTGATTTGTTGAGTCTGTTGCAATTTCTCGGCAGTCCGCACAACGATCTCGCTCTGGCGCGTATCCTGCGCTCGCCGCTGTTTTCCTGCACCGACGACGAATTGATGGTGCTGCGCAATGCGCAGATTCAAGACTTATGTCACGCGGCCTGGTGGCCGGCGATGCTATCGCTGCCGCAACCGGGCCCCGCATTGCGACGCGCCATCGATTTATTGCAGGGATGGATACGGCTCGCCACGCGCATTCCGCTGCACGATCTGCTCGATCGTATCTATTTCGAAGCGAATGTGGCGGCACGCTACCATGCTGCCGTTCCCAGCCCGTTGCAAAGCGGCGTTACCGCCAATCTGACCGCATTCATGGAACTGACACTGACACTGGGCGGCGGCCGTTACCCCAGCCTGCACCGTTTTTTGACCGATATCGCCACTCTGCGGCGCGATGCGGAGGAAAATCCTGACGAAGGCGATCTACAGGAAAACGGCAACGCCGTACGTCTCTATACCGTTCATGGCGCCAAAGGGCTGGAAGCGCCCATCGTCTGGCTGCTCGATGCCGGCGCACGCAATCTGCAACATGACAGTTACCGGGTATTGTTCGAGTGGAAAGCCGGCGCGGCCCGACCAACGCACTTTTCCCTGCTGTCTACCCGAGAAAACGCCGCACCATATCAGCAGCATTACCTGCAAGGCGAGGCAGAACACGCCAGCCAGGAAAACCTGAACCTGCTGTATGTCGCCATGACCCGTTCGCGCCAGGCGCTGCTGGTTTCCGGTGTAGCCGGCAAGGGCGGCCAGAACTGGCATCAAACGATCCGGTCGGCGCTGGCTGCCGATGGCAAGGAACTGGTACTGGGCGACGATCTGACCGCTGACTGCGCCCGCCGGATCGACGCAGCGGTCGCCCCGATCCGCGACCATTCCGTAGCAACCGATATCAAGCTGCCGATGAGGGTCGGCGTACGCAACAGCGCCAGCGCCAGTACGGCATCGGAATTCGGCACGCTGGTGCATAAATTGCTGGAGCTCATGATACCGCCCGCTGCGATCACCGACGCGAGCCGGTTACACGCTCATGTCGATGGTCATTCTCAGTTCGAGGATGCGTTGAGCTTGAGCAAATCGATCGTCGCGCAAGCGCATCTGCAACGTTTCTTCGATCCCGCCTTGTATTTACGCGCCCGTAACGAGGTCTCCTATCTGCGCAGCAACGGCGGCACGTATCGCATCGACCGCGTCGTCGAGTTCGAGAAGGAAATATGGCTGCTCGATTACAAAACCGGCCATGCCGGCGATGACGAGCAACTGATAGCGATGCATGGCGCTCAATTACAGGAATACCAGGACGCCCTGCGCGTATGCTATCCGCAAAAAACCGTGCATTGCGCGTTGATCGATCGTACCGGCAAGCTCATCGTGTTGCAGGCGGATCAGCTGAAAACGGCGGCCGACCGATAACCACTGCATCGATCGGGCAACCCCAAAGCGTCCAATGCCGGTATCATTCGCCGGGGTGGACGCAATGGCCGATCCAGGCGCCTACTGGGACAACACGGAAATATCCGCCACCTGATTCATCAATTCCCCCAATGCATGCAGCAGCGCCAGCCGATTTTGACGCACGAAACTATTCTCGTCCATGACCATGACGGAATCGAAAAATCCGTCGACTTCCTGGCGCACGGCCGCCATCGCGGTCAGCGCCTCGGCATAGAGTCCGGCTTCGACCATGTCCGATACGCGAGGCGTCAGTTGAACTACGCGCTCGAACAGCAAACGCTCGGCTTCGAGGACGAATAATTCCGGATTCACTATGGTCAAGGGTTCAGTGTTTTTTTTCAGGATATTTTGTACGCGCTTGTTGGCTGCCGACAAGGCTGCGGCATCGGGTAATTGTCGGAATTGATGCACGGCGCGAATACGTGCGAGTACCAGATCCATCCGTTCCGGTCGGCCGGCGAGTACCGACTCGATTTCCAGCGCGTCGTATCCCTGCTCTTTCAGATAGGATCGCAATCGTTCCAGCAAAAACGCGTAGACTTCATTGCCGGTGCCAGCGGCCACGACCGTCTCCGGAAAATTCGCCTGAGCCTGCGCCAGCAATCCCGGTAATGACAGCGCCAGCGGCGTTTCGATCAAAATCCGTAACATCCCGAGCGCAGCGCGGCGCAAGGCATACGGGTCCTTGTCGCCAGTCGGAATGGCACCGATGCCGAATATGCCGATCAGGGTGTCGAGTTTGTCGGCCAGCGCGACGCTGATCGCAATCGCGCCTTGCGGCAGCGCATCGCCGGCAAAACGCGGCCGGTAATGCGCAGCAATGGCTGCCGCTACGTCAGGGGTTTCGCCGTCCAGGATCGCATAGCGTTCGCCCATCAGACCTTGCAGTTCGGGAAATTCGCCTACCATATCGGTGAGCAGATCGGCTTTGGCCAGATACGCGGCGCGCTCCGCCAGCGTGCTGTCGGCCTGGAGCAAGCCGGCGATGGTCGCCGCCGTTCGACGCAAGCGTTCGACGCGTTCAAGCTGGCTGCCTAGCTTGTTGTGATAAACGACGTGAGCCAGTTTGCCTACCCGGTCTTCGAGAGCAATTTTTCTGTCCTGCTCGAAGAAAAAACGGGCATCGGACAAACGTGCGCGCAACACGCGCTCGTTGCCATGAATGATAGGAGCGGGATCGTCAGTCTGCAGGTTGGACACGAGCAGGAAGCGCGGCAGCAAATTACCTGCCGCATCCGCCAGCGGAAAATATTTCTGGTGCTGTTTCATCGACAATATCAGACATTCCGCGGGCACCTGCAAAAAATCCGCGCTGAACGTTCCTGCATAGACGCTGGGAAATTCGACCAGTGCGGTGACTTCGTCGAGCAGCGCTTCGTCCCACAGCACTTTCGCGCCGCCCGCCGCAGCGGTCAGCTGATCGCGAATGGCGGCGCGCCGCAGCGCGTAATCGGGCATGATACGGCCTGCTTGCCGCATCGTCGCCGCATATTCCTCGGCATGGTGAATGGCAATTGCGCCCGAACTTAAAAAGCGGTGGCCTTGAGTCGTGTTGCCGCTTGCCAGACCGAATACCGTACCGGGAACGATGTCGTCGCCATGCAGCATCACGAGACCGTGCAGCGGCCGCACAAATTCGACTTCGCCGTCACCCCAGCGCATCCGTTTCGGCGTCGGCAGCTTGATCAGCGCTTCGGTCACGATAGCGGGCAATTGCTGCGCCAGCGATACACCTGGCTGTACGCTGCGGAATACGTAACAATCCTGTTTGCCGTCGTGCATGATTTCGAGCCGGTCGATCGTCACGCCGCAAGAGCGCGCGAATCCTGTCAGCGCAGCGGTCGGCTCGCCGTTTATCCTTGCTGCGGCTACCGCCGGTCCTTTGCGCTCGATACGACGCGGCGCCTGCACCGCATCCACCTCGGCGACAGCGACAGCGAACCGGCGCGGCGTGGCGTACGACGATATTGCCGAAGTCGCGTTGCGGTAAGCTTGCTGTTCGAGCGCGTCAGCGATGTTACGGGTAAATGCGGTGGATAATTTTTCCAGCGATTTGGGCGGTAATTCTTCGGTCAGAATTTCTATCAATAAGGTAGCACTCATTTCAAGATCCCCCTTTATTCAACATGGGAAATCCCAATGTTTCGCGCGCGTCGAAATACGCCCGCGCCACCTTGCGCGACAGGAAGCGTATGCGTCCGATATACGCGGCGCGCTCGGTGACCGAAATGGCGCCTCGCGCATCGAGCAGATTGAAGGTATGCGAACATTTCATCACCATTTCGAATCCTGGCAGCGCCAGACCGGCGTCCATCAGGCGGCTCGCCTCACTCTCGAAATCGTTGAATTGCCGCAACAGCCATTCAGCATTGGCGTATTCGAAATTGTAGCGGGATTGCTCGACTTCGTTCTGATGATAGACATCACCGTAACTCACGCCTTCGGTCCAAACCAGATCGTAGACATTTTCCACGCCTTGCAGATACATTGCCAGCCGTTCCAGTCCGTAAGTGATTTCGCCGAGTACCGGTTTGCAGGGCAGGCCGCCGACTTCCTGAAAATAGGTGAATTGCGTCACTTCCATGCCGTTGAGCCAGACTTCCCATCCCAGTCCCCAGGCGCCTAGACTGGGCGATTCCCAGTCGTCTTCGACAAAGCGGATATCGTGTATTGTCGGATCGACGCCCACTGCACTCAGGCTATCCAGATAGAGTTCCTGGATATTGCCGGGGCTGGGTTTCAACACGACCTGAAACTGATAATAATGCTGCAGCCGGTTGGGGTTTTCGCCGTAACGGCCGTCTTTCGGCCGTCGCGAAGGCTGTACGAACGCCGCGTTCCACGGCTCTGGGCCGAGAGCGCGCAAAAAAGTGGCGGTATGGAATGTGCCGGCACCCATTTCCATATCGTAAGGTTGCAATACTACGCAACCGTGTCGCGCCCAGAATTGTTGCAGCGTTAAGATAATTTCCTGAAATGTCGGCATGTGACGTCTTAAACGATAAAATCGCGATTTTACCTCAGAACTGCCGATTTGAAAGGGGGAAGGTTACAAATAGGAAAAAACCTGTCGTCTGAGAGATCATTGATTATTTTTTGCCGGCGAAAGCCGCAGGCCCGCTACCAGCCCGCCTCCCGTTCTCGCTGACAGAGTCAATTCCCAGCCGTTGACTTCCGCCAGTTGCCGGGCGATGGCCAGACCCAGCCCGCTGCCGCCGGTGGCCTGGTTGCGCGACGATTCCAACCGATAGAACGGCCGGAATACAGCTTCCATCCGATCGGCAGGAATACCGGGGCCGTGATCCATTATTCTGATCAATATCCCCTCATCATCGTGTTCGCAGGTCACGGTTACGTCACCGGCACCGGCCTCCGGCTTGCCGTAACGCAAGGCATTTTCGATCAGGTTGACCACAATGCGCTGGAAACCGTGTACCGCGATTTCGGCTACGCAAGCGTCGGGCAAGGTGCAATTCACCTTGCCACCAGCCCGTTTTGTGTCTTCCACGAGTTCATGCAAGATCTCTCGCAGATCGACTTTTTGCCTGGGCTCGCTTTGCAAGCCTCGCGCCATTTCCAGAAAACTTCCTATCAACCTGTTCATTTGTTCCAGATCGCGCTCGATCTGATCGAGCAAGGCCGGATTGGTCGTTTCCGGCAGCATGGCGACGGCCAGGCGCATCCGGGCAATCGGAGTACGTAAATCGTGCGAAATGCCTGCCAGCAGCGTCGTCCGGTTGGCGAGCAAGGCTTGCACTTCGTTCGCCATGTGATTGAAAGCGCGAGCCAGCGTCGCCAGTTCGGCTGGCCCTGTCTCCGGTAACGGCCGTGGCATCCGGCCTTGTCCGACCTGACCTGCCGCTGTGCCGAGTTGCGCCAGGGTGCGGGTAATCCGGCGTACGGTAATGATACCGGTGAACCAGGTCAATAATGCGCCCAGACTGAGCAGACCGACCGCCGTCAGCGGCGACCGTATATTATAGCGGCTGCGCACGAATCCGACGCGGATTAGATGGCCGCCCATATGCAAGCTCACCCAGGTCCAGCCTCCGCTTCCGGCCTGCAGGCGGATATCCTGCCCGGTACGGCGCGAGAGAGCCCGTTCGATATTGTTACTGTTCAGGAAACGATCGGGAGGATCGTTGCTTACGCGGTCGATTTTACCGATACGCAGATGATGATGCGCGATCAGTTCCTGTTCGAATGCCGGTCGCGTGTCGGGCGGCAACTCCGCCCAGGTTTGCGCCGACAGGACGATCAGTGCCGCCAGGTCGTCGGCCGATCGTTCGGCCATCGGTTCGAGCACGGTGAACGCCACCACCGCCAGAACTACGGTTTGAAACAGCAGGAACGCCACCCCCAGCGTCGCCGCTGTGCGGCCGAACAGCGTGTTCGGCCACCCCTTCACTGATCAGCGCCTTTGGGAACGAACAGATAGCCTTGTCCCCACACCGTTTTAATGTAGACCGGTTCCGCCGGGTCGGGTTCTATCTTGCGGCGCAAGCGGGTGACGCGCACATCGATGCTGCGATCGAACGGATCCCTGTCATACCCTTTGAGCATGTCCATCAACTGATCGCGCGACAGGACGCGATTGGGATGCTGGGTGAATATCTGAAGGATGCCGAATTCGGCAGTAGTCAGGCCGATAGGCATGCCGTTCCGAGCCAGCGTCTGGGCATTGAGATTGAGCTCGAAACCTGCTCCGAAGCGCACGATATTACCGCCTTCGCTTGCCGGCGCAGCGGTCTGTTGCTGCCTGCGGCGCAGTACGGAGCGAATGCGCGCCAGCAGTTCGCGCGGATTGAACGGCTTGGCCAGATAATCGTCGGCACCTACTTCAAGCCCGACTATGCGGTCTATGTCTTCGCCTCGGGCTGACAGCATGATGATAGGCAGATTGACGCCGGCACGCAAACGCCGGGCAATCGACAGCCCGTCTTCGCCCGGCAGCATCAGATCGAGAATGATCAGGTCGTACTTGCCTGCCGCCAGCCGGCCATCCATTGCGGCACCATTTTCGGCGAGGCTGACTTCATAGCCGTTGGTAACGAGGTATTGTTCCAGCAAACTGCGCAATCCGTCGTCATCGTCGACGATCAGTACATGCGCCTTGAGCGTTTCTTCCATAGTCGTCCCTGCCGAAATTACGATACTCGAGTCTAACATTGCCTGTCCATGCGCGCATAAAAAAACCGAGGGATAAACCCTCGGCTTTTAATCGCGCAATGTTACTGCACGCAACCTACTATTTTATGCTACAACCACTTTGGTATTACATCTTCCATGCGTAGGAAAGACCTACGATATCCTGATGCATGCTGATGCTTGTAGGGCCGAAAGCTGAATTACCGCTAAGCGAATTGTTGAAACCGTGAATGTACGACGCGTTCCATTCGCCGTTGCCGGTCAGATAGCTCGCACCCATGGTGAAGTGGTCGGTGATGACTCCGGGAGCAATGACGTTAATGCCGATATTGGTCGCGGTGATCGGATCGTCGCCATGGTTCCAGCCGGCGCGCAGCAGCCAGTGTTCGTTATACTGATATTCGCCGCCGAGTTTCCAGACATTGACATCCTGCCAGCCGAAACCGGGGCCATAGGAGGAACCGAATTGAGTCTGTACATTGCTTTGATCGCCGATGGCGGATACACCGCTGTAATTGATACGTTCGTAATCCAGTGCGAGAGTCAGAGCGGGCTGGATTTTATAAGCCAGACCGACGCTGAAGTTCTCCGGCAGATCAAGACCGCCCTGACCGGCGAACAGGCCGGAATACTTGCCCATTTTGGCAAAACTGACCTTGGTCGAATAATCGGCACCGAAGGTCAGATCCTGGGTGATTTTACTCATGTAACCGATGCGTACGCCGCCGCCGAACGCGCTGTCGTTACCCGTATTGGTCATACGCGTCGGGTTGGCAGACATCCCAGGCTGATCAAACGCTTGCAGACCTTGAGCCGAAAAACGCTCGTATCCGATCAGCGGCGAAATACCGATAGAATTTCTCTCATTGATCTTGTAGGCAAGAGTTGGCGCAATGATCATTTGCTCCAGATTGACGCCCAGATTACCAGCTCCATGGAACAAATTCGAACCGCCAGCCAAAGGAGCATAGTCCGTATTCATACCGCCGTTGCCGTAGACGCTGACGCCCAGAGACAGATTGGAGGAAATCAGTTTGTTGTAACCGAATTCAGGGATCACAAAATAATTGGCGTCACTGTTCTCTTGCGTACCGCCGACACTTGCCTGACGTTGCGGGCTGAACAGATAAGCGCCCAGATCCATACGGTTGCCGACGAATACCATGCTGGCAGGGTTATTCGCGCCGCCCATCGTATCTTCGGCCATCGCTGCGGACGCGCCGCCCATACCGTTGGCAGCCATACCGTAACCGGATGCGAACATGCCGTTAGTTGCCATTGCTGCACCTGGCGCCGCCAGACCTGCAACCGCCATCACAGCGAATAATTTTTTCAATTTCATTGTGTCATCTCCAAAAAAGTGTGAATCTTTGCACATAACCAAAATAACAAGGAACCTCTGAGCAAGCCTGCCATTTCCTCCCGGCTACTGTTCTCCGGTATCTGCGGCAGAACGTTTCCGTCGCGACTGCCCTGTCCTGTATTAGCCAACGCCAGCATTTACGCGGCTTGTTCAGAGGTTCCTCAGTAATACCTTGCCGAGCTATAGTACATCGTTAAACGGACACGGAACAAGTCAAAAGTGTTCGTCCCGACGTATTCTTGAATCTTTGTTACATTTTCGCAACAGTCGGGGGAGATGGCTTGATTTCGAAGAATTACATAAAGATAAAACCCCCTGAACGCGTAACATTCAGGGGGTTAGCGGAAGAGGCGCTAATTCCGGTTACAGCAAACCTGCGCCGATATTCTCACCGGCCATCTGCCGTTTTACGTTTTCCACGTCCTTGCGGGCGAGTGCGAACGGGAAGGAAAAGATGTCGGTAGGACTGGAATCTCCGTAAGGCCGATTGCAGGCCGATACTTCTTCATCGTCTTTGCCCGGGCAACCGGAGGTCTGGAACGGCTTGCCCGAATTGACCAGACCCGCCAGTTCGTCTTCCACCAGACCGAAATCGATTACAGCGCCGTTTTCGTCGAACAGCATCTTGCTGACATGGCCGCCGGCGTAGTCGATGATGAAACGGGCCAGTTGCACGCGCCGCCATTGGCCGCGATCGCAGGCCGGCCAGTCTTCCATCATCGAGCCTTGTTCGGGGAAGAAGGCGAACATGTGATTGTGGCCGCCCATGTCCTTGATTTTTTGACAGACTTCCAGTATTTCCTGTTCGGTTTCGCCCATCCCGCAAATCAGGTGCGCGCCGAATTTTTCCGGGCCGAAAATCTCGGCTGCCCATTCGATGGCCTGCCAGTATTTTTCAAAGCGGTGCGGGCTGTCTACCGATTTGCCGCGGGTGCGCTCGAAAATGGCCGGCGTGACCGCGTCCAGCGCGACGGTAAAGATATCTGCGCCCATTTCTTTCAGATGCTGCAAATCTTTCTTTTCCATGGTCGTCGGGTTGGAGAGGATGGAAACCGGAATGTGCGGCAATTCCTTCATCCACTTGTCCAATAGCACGAAGGTATCGGAATCGGAATTCGGATGCGTGATCATCGAAATGCACATGCGCTGGAACTGGCCTTTGTCGTTACCCAGCTTGACGCGCTCGATCACGTCGTCATAGCGCGCAGTCGGCCATTCCACACGGATAAAGTTGCGGTCCGCATAATCGCGCGTCTCTTCCCTATGCCGCGCCAGTCCGCAATAGGTGCAATTGGCGCGGCAGCCTTCGGGATAGGTGACCAGCAGGTTCAGGCAATTGGTACAGGCGGTGCGATGCATGTTGCCCGGTACGAGGCCCAGAGTGATCGCTGCCGCCGTACTCATCTGCACATATTCGGGCGAACGCATTTCGGGCGTTTTGACGTGATAATCAGGCCGATAGAATTGCACTACCTGGGGTTGATCTAAAACTGCGCTCATGCGGTTCTCCTTACAAGATAGAGTTATGAATACGTTATGCTACAAAATAGTCGGGAAAGGCGATCCACGCCTTGCGGTGCAGTTCGTCGTTTTGCGCCGCTTCGGTCTGCCAATACTGATTCAGCCAGCGACGCCGCTCTACCGCCCGATTGAGCGTGACTTCGAATTGATCGCGTATGTCTTCTTCAAAATCGGCCAGCGCGCCAACTTGTGCGCCCTGCAAATACGCTGCCGCAGCCTGCCCGGCTCGTTCGCCGGAGAGGACGGCGGCCGAAATCCCGGCGCCGGTAATCGGATGCGTCAATCCGGCGGCATCGCCGGTAAACAATACGTTATCGACAACCAGATGCTCGCGCATTCCGCCGACAGGAATCGCGCCGCCGGTGCGATAAACGATCTGCTCGCCGACGAGGTCTTGCGCCACCAGTTGTTTGTGCAATGCATCCAGCGGCGCCTTCATATCGTCCGCGTAACGTTTGTCCAGGCCCAGACCCAGATTCGCCCACTTGCCTTTGGGAAACAGCCAGGCATAGCCGCCGGGATAGTCGGCCGACAGCCAGATATCCGTGTCGGCGTATTCGTGCGTAAGCGGCACGGTATATTGCCGCGTGCTGACGAGTTCCAGTTCAGGCAGATGCAGCGCCGCAGCGACCGCCGAATGAGGGCCGTCGGCGGCGACGAGCAGTCGGTAATCCACTGTCGCATCGCCATCGGCCGTCTTGATCCGTGCACGATGGCAACTGTGGTCGAGTCCGTTCAAACGGCTGTTCATCCACAACTCCGCGCCGTATCGGCGGGCCTGCTGCGCGAGCGCCTGGTCGAACGCGGCGCGATCTATCATCAAACCCGGGAATGCCGTATCTTCCATCGAACCCGACGGCAAGTAGCTTTTCATACCGCGTATCGCCTGATAGATGACGCCGTCGCATTGGGCGTACGTGCCCAGCGGCAGGGGAATGAATTCCGCACATTGCACGGGTACGCCTATTTCGTGGCGCCGGTCTATTGCGATGACTGACAACCCCTTTGCTGCTGCCGCTGCCGCTGCCGCAGCACCGGCGGGTCCGAGTCCGATAATCAGAACGTCCGCCTTGCTGTTCATGCTATCACTCCCGATGTCGCCAGCGCTTCGCCTAACAGGCTGACCACATCCTCAGGCGCCAATGTCAGCATATCGACGGTACGTTCCTGGAAAAACTCAAGTACGATCGTTTCCATTCGTTCGGCGGCGCTATCCCGCAATGCCGCTTCCAGATCGATCAGGGTGCGGCGCGGACTGATAAATACATCGCCGCTGAACCAAACCTGTTTAAGGCGCTGATGTGTCTGGTCGTAAGCGATATTCACGCGCAACATGCCGCCGCCGAATTTACGCACTGCGGTCAAGACGGGTCTGTCTGCGGCCGGTTGCGTCAGCATATCCACCCAATCGGGGTGATCGATCTGCGTCAGCGCTTCGGCATATAGTTCCTGTTCCTGCGGATTGAGCTCGCCCGGATTCATTTCGACATCGAATTCCTCCGCCAGCGCGTCCGCAATCAACGCGATCACAGTATTTCTTGCCGGCACACTGCCCGTTAATTCGGCAAGGCTGGTCACACGCTCGCGCGCCGACGCTATCGCCTTGTCCGATAATTTTTCCGCCGGAATATTCAATACGCGCAACATTAATTCGACATCGAAATCGATGAGCAACGTACCCTGATACATCAAGGCGTCGCCGTCGAAAGCGCCGCCGGTGCCGCCTATTTTCCTTCCATGAACTTCCAGATCGTTGCGTGGGCGGAATTGGGCGGCAATACCCAGTCGCGAAATGCCGCCGGCAACGGCAACGCAAATGCGCCGGGCAATCGCGGTCATATCGGCGGTACCGAGTTCGTGCTTGTGCAAATACAGCTCCCAGCCTAATTGACGGTCATCGCAATAGAGCGCTCCGCCGCCGGTAATGCGCCTTTGCACTGTAATCGCATGGTTGCGGCAATAGTCCAGATCGAGTTCCTGGGCAGCGCTCTGATGAAAACCGAGCAATGCCGACGGCTGAAATCCCAGAAAACGCAAGGTGCTGGGGGTAATACCCTGCTGGCGTCCCGTCAACAGGGACTGATTTAATGCTATGTTCTCTGCCGCCGGGCGTATTCCGGTATCCAGCAAGCGCCAGACGGGTCGATTTGACGCCATGTCAGCTGCAACATCCGCCGACTGCTTCCGGCATTCCGCTGGTCACCACCTTTATCCCCGCCAGCGCGCCGCCGAAGCCTGGGCGTTTCGCGCGCTCGTGCGCGATGACACGTTCGATATCGACTTGCAAGCCCGATTCGCTGGTTTCTATCGCCATGACTTCGTCGCCGATAGCGATGGAACAGCAGGCTGGCGTTACGCGCACATTGCGTTCCAGCCGCACCGCCAGTTCGACCATGCCGTCTGAGGGATGAGCGATACCGTTCAGCCCCGCCATCACCGCATAGCTGTCGATTTCCATTTTGGCGCGGCCGGGCGGACGCGCGCAGCCCAGCAGTAATGGCACATCAGGCAGAGCCTTGCGCGCATCCATGAAGAACCGGCCCACTTCGCTGCTCTGCGGCGTGACGAACGGGCGATTTTCCGGTGCGTAAAACGGCATGACCACTACCAGCACGACGGCTTGCGGCGTATGCCTTCTGATCATTTCCAGCGCATTCCATTCGCCGAGCAAATTGCCGTAATGCAAGCCTATGACTATGTGCGGCACCACCTTGAGCGTCGTCGAGACCAGGTATTCCAGCGTTTTTTCAAAATCGTCCACCGTACGGCGCAGATGATAGACCTGCGTGATGGTATCCTGCGAGCCGATAACATCCATCATGGCCGCATCGATTCCGCAATCCTCCATGCGACGCGCAATATCCATATCGACCAGTGCGGTATGCATGGCTATTTTAAAATTCGGAAACGTATCCTTGATACGGCGTATGGTCGAATAATAATCGCCATATTCAACTTCATTGCGATGGTTCGATCCGCCCGTCAGCAACATCCCCTGTGCTCCGCCGTTGATCTGCTCATTGACGGTGCGCCATAAATCTTCCGGTGTTCTTGCCGCGATCATCGGTTCCAGAATTTTGGCTTTGCAGTGATCGCACTGTAACTTGCAGTCGCCGCCGGTAATCGAGATCGCCGGCCACGCACTTTTTCCGCAACCGCTAATTTCGGAGCTGGCATAGGCTTTAAAGGTGGGCGTATAAAAGTTGACGCGGCCGATGTGATCGCCCGCCATGCCTGCAAACTGTTTCTGCATGCCGCTTACCAGACCGGCATCCAGATCGATACCTTCCAGCGGTTCTACCCGCTCGATAACTTCCAGCCAATTACTCATGCTTAGGGCTCGCTAATAAATAACATGGACATACGCTGGGGTTGTTTTGGGCGCAGACCAAGGCGCAGGACGCGCGGTTGTGTCATTCACAACAAGCGGCTTGCAACACCGGTATGCGCCCAAAACAACTCCAGCCCGGAGGGTTACTGCGTATTCGCGCGTCTGCGGCGTTGCAAAGCTTGCTAATGGAATAACCATACGCTGCGCTTCGCGCCTTGCATCCATCGCGCCTACGCAGTAACGTTTGTTCAAGTTATTCATTAACGAGCCCATAGCCTTAATCCCTGATTACAACAGGGTCTTGCGCCTCAAGAAAACAATAGGGGCGATAAATCACCCCTATTATCCTTATTTTCCAACCGATTTTGCCTGGTTGGAATCGTTCGCGTGACCGAAGCATACGGCCTGCGGACAGTTAGCAGCCGCCGAATCCGTCCGCATTCATTTTTGCTTCAAAGCCACTTGCGACAGCAGCGCCAGTTACCAGAGAGCCGGATTCGCCTTCCCAGTTGGTGGGTTTCATTTTAACCAGCCAGCCGCTACCGTAAGGATCGTGGTTAATGGTGCCGGGTTTTGCCGCCACATCAGCGTTAGTCGCAATTATTTCGCCCGTAACCGGGGCCTTGACTGGTCCGACCCATTTACCGGATTCTACGGTACATACCGATTTGTTCTGCTCGATTTCCTTACCTGCCTTTTTGGGGGTGTAGGAAACGATTTCGCCGGCCAGCGAGCAGGCATATCCGGTCATCCCTATGGTCAAAGTGCCGTCCGCTTCTCGCCGCGCCCATACGTTATTGTCAACGTTATAGTAAAGATCGTCCGGAAGGTTGCAACCACGTACTGTCGCCATACTTATTTCTCCTCAAATTTAAATACAAAAAATTACCCGTAAAATTTTGCTGATTACCTAATTTCAAAAAAACATGGATTTGTCACAAGCCAATATCAGATCGGCCATTTTGCCCGCGTTCGCAATTTCATCCACTTCGTCGATGATATCGGTATCGCTAAGCTTATAACCCGGCATGGCCGGCTTGCACAGGTATAATCTTACCCCAGCTGATTTTGCATCACGAATAAATTCTATAATTGTTTTACCGCCTTCCATGGCAGCCAGGTTTTCGGCGATACCGTTCTGCCCCAGTTTAACGCCTTCCATGGTAAGGAATACGCTCACCTCGGCGTCCATGGAGGCCAATATCGCGCTGATATAAAAGGGCGTAGCGCAACGGTGCGGGGTAGAAGGCCCGCTGCTCATCACGATTACCACCGATTTTTCTTCGTTGTCCAGGTAATGTTCGTCTGACATTTATCGCGCGCCTCGTTCGCAGTGTATATCTTCCTTACGCGCGCGTTCGCAATATCCGGACTGCGCTTCATTTCCCGTAATCATGCCGGCCAGCGCTTCTTCCGGAGTGCCGGTAGGGCGGACCCGAGCTATCCAGGCTTCGTAAGGTTCGATGTTGAGCAGATTCGGGTCTTCGAGCACATTTTGATTGGCTTCTTCGATGGTGCAATCGAAGACATTGGGGACCGGGCCGGCCCATTTACCGCTTTCTATGGTTGCTACGGGCTTTCCTATCGGTCTCAAGGTTCCTGGTCTGCGTACACGGACATGCAGTATCTTACCTGCGACCGTCTGGGAAATATCCGTCATGCCGACCGTCAGGCTGCCATCTTCTTCCCGACGCGCCCAAATCTGATATTGATCATCGTAGTATAATTCTGATCTAAACTCGCAGCCGTTACAATCCATAGCTTCATGCACTCGGGCAAATTGATTAATATGGTTCAAGCAAACGGACAGCAAGCGCCCAAGCGCTCGCTTTAACCGTTTTCAATGTTTTAAACCACGCCCTTATCGTGCAGAAAGTCCAGGGAATCACTTACGTTCTCATGTACGCCCAGTTTACGTGCAGACAATCCCATGGCCAGACCGAGCAATTGCGTAAAATACAGAATCTTGACTTGAGTTTTGATACCGAATTCCGTTTCGGCGCGCACCTGGTGCATTTCCAGCCCGGAATGGCAGGTCGGGCATTCGGTGGCGATCACTTCGGCGCCAGCATCTTCAGCCGCCTGAATGATATTCAATACCAATTGGGTCGAGGTATCGGCATCGGAAAGCGTATGCGCGCCGCCACAACACGCCGTTTTCAACGGGAAATCGACATTGACTGCGCCTGCGGCAGCCAGCAGGTCGTCCATGAAATGTGGCTTGTAGCTGGATTCACTACCGTGACCCTGATCCTTTTCAGGAAATATCTGGCGCGGACGCGTATACATACACCCGTAGTAATTGGCTATCTTGATGCCGTTCAAACTTTTGGAAATCTTTTGTTTGATCCCGTCCGTGCCCAAATCTTCCATCAGCCATTCCAGCAAATGGATAGTGCGCACGTCGCCCTTATAGACCGGATCGTCGGATTTTTTTGCCAGATCCTGCAAGGTATTCAGCGTATCCTTGGACGTCGCCAATTCGTATTCGGCTTTTTTGAGGTTGTTATAGCAACCATTGCAAGGCGCCATCACCGTATCGTATCCCATTTGCTCACCGGTTATCGCCATGACGCGTGCGGACATATAGGTTTGCAGCATGGGATGGATATTTTTGACTTCCATGGCGCCGCAACAGTTCCAGTCATGCAC
The DNA here is from genome assembly GCA_021795395.1 of Pseudomonadota bacterium. GTDB lineage: Bacteria > Pseudomonadota > Gammaproteobacteria > Burkholderiales > Sulfuriferulaceae > Sulfuriferula. The sequence goes on from JAJYPN010000008.1 coordinate 55,156, forward strand.
GGTTTCCATTTCCAGGCCCAGGCTTTTTACCAATGCACGGGTAGACCGGTCATACGGGCCGCCGGAGCCTTCCAGCGCGCATCCGGGATAATAGGCTACTTTAGCCATGAGTGAACTCCTTTTGTTCTTTCACATATTGGCTTAGCACTTCACCAGTGCGGCCCCACGATTTTGTTTTGGGCTTGAATATCATCGACAAGCCCATATGCATCGAATGCATAAGCGGTGTGCGCGTCAGAAACCTGAACACATTACCTTTGCGCAAATCGGTCCATTTGTTCATCCGCGCAACGAATATGCCCAACCAGCCGTGCAGCGCCATTTCTTTCAAATTCTGATTCGTATTCTTGAAAAAATTCGTCATCACCTCAGAATCTTCAATTCGACCACGCACCAGGCATTGACGCGAAAATTCCTCATCGAATATAGTTGAGTTGGATTTTGCGCCAAATCCTTCAGCTTCTATCCAATGCGCCAGAGCTTTCATGACACCTTCAGGCTTGACGTCTTTAGGACAGATATTGGTGCATTTGTTGCACGATACGCACTGCCAGATGATATCTTTATCCTTAAGGATTTCATCTTTCAAGCCTAGCCGGGTCAGATAGATCCAGTACCGGGGATTGAAATCGGTGTTCTGCGCATACATCGTGCACGAGTTGGTGCATGAACCGCATTGCCAGCACCGGTGTACGTTTTCGGCTCCGGCATAGCTTTTTATGTGATCCTCGAATCCGTCATCATACTCTTTGAGCGTACGCGGCAGGATCATGGTATTCCAGTGCCCCGAGACATCTACGCCATCGACCACCAGAGTGTCGCTGGTAACCAATCGGTTGGGATCAATCAGCGTTTTTTCATGAATTGCCATCAAGCTTCTCCTAAATTCTTCAATATCCGTCAAGCGGTCCCGGTTTTTAAAACGCCCGCATCGCTTTACTCATGATGCGAAATCTCGTTTTACTCTCGACAGACCTACCTTGGCGGGAGCATCAATCCCCAAAAATTTCTTTACATAATCGGCGGGTCCGCTTGCTCGACCGAAATCCGCACTGAGCATGCCCTCAGCCATCGATCGGAAATACTCCGAGTAGGCCTGCGCCAGCATAAGATCGACCCAATAATGGACGTCCTTATACAAACCCTGCTCCGCCAGTTGTTCAGCCAACCAGACGCGTGCGCCTTCATAAGTTTCCGGACTGCTGCCCAAAGGTACTGTGGACATGGAATCATTACCGCGTATAAATTCCCTGAGCGCGCCGCTTACGGTATTCTGATCCCATACCCATCGCGTCATCAGAGGATATTTCAGCGGATCATTAAAATGCAGCAGTTCCGCACCAAAATCAAACATTGCACGCCGATTTTTAGCTGCGGCCTTACGCGCTTCCTTGTCCGATGCTTCATCTATGGCAACCAGTTCCGAAAAGCGCGACATACGGTCTTGCAAGGGGTTCTGACCATAGAGCAACTCTCTGATTGCAGCGACGGCGGATTGCGAACCCATCGTTGTAAAAACGAAATATACCCGGCGTCTTGCGGAAAATACCGTTTCCAGCAGCGCTTCAACACCTTCCAGCGTCAATTGATCGATAGCGTCCTGTTTGAGCAGCAGGGAGAACAATTGGTGCTTCGCCTCCAGGCTGTTCAAAAAACCTTCTATGCCGCCATCCTCATCGGTATTATGCCTGAGTGCCGTATAGCGCTGCTGAAACTGTGCGGCATCGAGCGGCACTGACAGGCTCGCCGGAACGATCAAGTCAGTTTCACTTGCTGCCGCCGCGAGATCAGGCTGCTTTTTGAACCACAGCATTCATATCACCCACCGCGCGCATGGCCATGGCCAACCCGTGCGAAATACTGGTATCAATGTCTTCCGGGCCCAATGCTGCGCCACCGACATAAATACCGCGCCTGGTGCTGCTAAAGCTGCTGGTATATTGTTCGCCTTTATCCACGAATCCGTGTTTTTCGAGACCGATTCCGAATACCTTGGAAAGCTCGGGGTTTTCTTCATTGGGGTCCATGCCGATTGCATGCACGACGATATCCATCGGTATGACGATAGGGCGCTTCACCAGCGTATCTTCGCCCTTAACCAGCAAACGGCCGTCTGCCGACTGGGTTACTTCTGCAATTCGGGCCTTGACAAACTTGGTCTTGAATTCTTCCTGCGATTTCCAGTAGAACTTGTCTTCATAAAGACCGAAAGTACGTATGTCCATGTAATATATAAAGACTTCCGTAGCAGGAGAAATCTCCTTGATTTCCATGGCAAGATTGGTGGAGACGGTGCAGCAGATTTTTGAACACCATTCACGGCCGATCTGCCGATCGCGCGACCCAACGCACAACAGGATTGCCACACGTTCAGGCACGCGCCCATTCGATGGGCACGCAATTTTCCCGCTACCGACCATTTGCTCCATTTGAGTCGTGGTCAATACGTCTTCGTACGTTCCAAATCCCCATTCCGGTTTGTTGATGGAATCGAAATGGGTGAATCCCGTACCCAAAATGATACTGCCGACATTAGCGGTTTGCCCATTGGAGAATTTCACCGTGAAATTGCCCGCCTCGCCGTCCACTTTTACCACCTTGGTGGATTTGTGTATCGTCACATTGGCATTTTCTTCCACGCGCTTGATCATACGGCCTATCGCGTCCTTTGCCCATTCGCCGGATGGAACCAGCTTTGCATAGCCCGACAAAATCGGCGCGCCACCAAGCACAGCTTCCTTTTCGACTAAAATGACTTTTTTGCCGATAGAAGCCACACCTGCCGCAGCAGATAAACCGGTCGGGCCTGCCCCCACTACTAAAACGGTATCAGACATCTTCAATGGCCTCCTAATGCCAGCTCTGGGTTATATAAATACTCAATATTGCCTGCTTCAACTTCTTTCAGATACGATTCAAAGGTTTTCTTGGCATCGGTCCAGGATATGCCCATTTTTTCGACCAGGTCTTCACATGGAGAAGCATGCCATTGCAGCTGAACGATCTTGAACGGGTCTGCACCGCATGCCAGGGCAGCGAATTGTACGTCCGCCATGATAGGCACCGCGAAATCGTTGTCGTGCGCCTTACCGATCCACTGGTTTTTATCCATGGTAGTGATACAGCCGGTATCGATGCCGAGCAGCACGTCGGCATTGGCTTCTTCGCGAGCAACGCGAATCTTGCGGTCCATCGTAAACGAACGCGTAAATTCTCGCTCGGAAATGATATGACGGAAGCCGAAACCGCAGCAGTCGTACCAGGTCGAGTAATCGATGAGTTGCGCGCCCAGAGCCAGCGCCACCGAGCTTCCTACCGCCGTGCGGTTGCCGCCCAGAATTTCCGGGTCGTAAATGGCATCTTCGTGTACCATTTTATAGTAATGGCAGGCTGCATGCATGGTGACACGGATATTGGAGACGTCGATGGTCTGCAGTTCGGATGCAATGCGGTTGCGCATTACGTGCACCCATTCGGAATAATGAATGATCTCTTCGGGTATGACGAGTTTGCCGTCCACCAGACGACCGAGCTTGCCCAGTATCTTGGTGACACGCTCGCGCAGTTCGGCGGATTCAACCAGATACTTGCGGATTTCCTTGTAATTGCCGAACGAAGTGCCGCAATGAACCAGCGGGTAAAAATGGCCGGCTTCGAATCCGTGTTGCTGACCGGATATATAGGCCTGATGGAAATTACGCATGAATACGGCCGCCAGCGATTCGACATTACCGATACCGGAACCGTGATAGTTCCAGGCAGTGCAGGAAGTCTGGTCGGTCTCGTCCAGATAATCCTTGCCCGGAACATAATTGAATTTATTCATGAACCACATCAACGATGTGGGATAGCCGGGAATATTGCCGCACTGACCGCAGGATTTATGATGCCACAATTGCTTGGTAGGGACTCTTTTGTTCCAGCCGAACAAGGTCTGCACGTCAACCGGCTCATGCGCGTCGGTAATACGGTGAACGATGATCTGGCCGTCCTTTTCCAACTCCCACATATGGTCGCGTATGTCGTCCATACGCTCGCCCAGGTCGACGGTACGTTTGTCTACATGCTTGCGCACCCATTCGGTGGCTTTTGCGGCTTCCGCTCCGGAAAGGTTGGTTTGCTGGAAGAATGAACCGTGTCCTGCAATTCCCTGGCTTTCACTGCTGTTAGCTATGTCGCTCATGGTGAACCTCCTGATAAATTAATTAAAGAATTGATGGAACGATCAGCCTTCCTGCTCTTCCAGCCACTCATCGTATTCTTCACGCTTTTCGTCGATAAAATCTTCGATCACGTCGAACAGATTTTCGTCCATTGCCTCCAGGGAAGAGAGCACGCCGGTCATTTCCCAAATGGTATACATTTCAACCGAAGTCTTCAGGGAAACTTCCCAAGCGGTATCCGTAGTCTGCAACGTACGTACCGGAATCGCTTTTCGCAGGGTTTTCAGGTCGCCCTCAACCTTCTGGATGTTGGGGCCCCAGTCAGGAAAATGATCGGGCTGGATCATGTCGGGTGAAAGCTGGTTACCCGTCGTAATCAGCTTCAACATGACGCGACCGAAAGGGCGCAACACATCTTTTGCCGATTGCATGCCGTGCTTGATGGAAACTTCGCGCATGATCATGACCAGGCCGCCCGGCGAATTTTTGAACGGGCAGCGTGCGGCGCAAGTCATGCATTGCGCGCAGGCCCAGATTTTTTCCTGCATTGCATCATAAATCTGCTCTATGTTTTCCGTCCAAAGCAACTGGACGATTTCACGCGGACTGTAATCATAAAACTGTGCGGACGGACAGGTAGCCGTACATATGCCACAATTCAGACATCCGTTCAATTCATGATCGTAGCGAAAATCACCACGAATATCATCGTAGATCTCGCGCATTTCAGCGTAAGTTGCCATTATGCACCTCTCAGTTATATGCCGTATTCATTAAACTGGTAGCTACTAAGCGCAGTAGTCCAGACTTAAAAATATCAAGACGAGAACAATACCATTTCCATCAAGAAATAGCCAGATTTTGAAACTATCCGCTTACAGCGTCCAGTTAGTGACAGTTCGGCTGATCGCCTTACTGCTTTGGGCAACGCGAGGGGAATTTTGTTCCCCACTTTATTACCTGAGTGTGCTTAATTTCGATTTCGCACTCTATCTTTCATGTATATAAACAAATATCGGAATCGCCCGCAAATTCGAAAAACGCGGCCGCGCCGGCATATTCCATCCCGTCAATGAAATTGCTATGATCAAAACCAAAAAGCTCTACCGTCATTTGGCATGCAATGAACTTCACATCCGCTTCCTGGCACATTGCACGCAGATCATGAACGGTAGCAACGCCATTATTGGAGATGGTTCGTTTCATCAGCACGGTCGCCAGAGATTCGTAACCCGGAATAATCGCCTGGATCGCATTGGGCATATTCCAGTTGATTCCGCGGAACCATTTTGGCCCGAAAGGCATCTTCATGGGCATGCCCGGATTTCCCAGCGGACTTACCTTGAGCACGGAAAGATCCTTGCGTACCAGTTGCAGGCCGTAGAATGTGAAAAAAATCTCAACCGAATAATCCAGTGCAGCCGCCGTCGACGCCAAAATAAACGGAGGATAAGCCCAATCCAGAGTTCCCTTGGTGGCGATGATCGCAAGTTTCTTTTGATCCATGTCAGCTCCTTTTCTTTCTTATAATATTCACCGTTTACGCACTCGTGTCCGGCAATACCGTATCCGGCCTTACTTCTTTTTCATGAAAAAGGTAAATTCGCCACCGGCTTGCGCAGAAGACAACAACTCGTTACCCGTTTGCTTTGCAAAAGCCTCGAAATCCTTGATCGCGCCCGGGTCCGTTGCAACAATTTTCAATACTTGGCCAGCCCCCAGTTCTCCCAGGCTTTTTTTGCAACGCAAAATAGGCAAAGGACAGTTCAAACCACGCGCATCGAGTTCTTTATCAAAGTTCATTTCTTGTCTCCATCAAATTGAAAATAAAACGCAAATTACGCCCATAATATAATTATTGGGCGCTCCCATCGATTCAAATCGAAGAAAGTTGCTTGCCAGAGCGTATCCACCCCATGATTCCGCCCTGCAAATTATATACTTCGGTCAAACCTTTCGAGGTGGCGAATGCACAGGCCTGGGCCGAACGGCCTCCGGACTGGCAATAAAATACGACAGGGCGGTCTTCGGGCAAGTCCTGTATTTTCATGGGCAGCAAATGCAGAGGAATATGTACTGCCCCCTCAATTCCCCCTCTCGATACTTCCGCATCCGTACGCACATCGATCAACATGCAACCGGAAGCGGCTTTAAGTTGCTCCAGACCTTGCACATCGACTTCTTTGAAACCGTACATAACCGCCCCAAGTTAATTAAAGCTTATTAATATACCAAAATACGCCAGCGATGCAAATAATTTCATGAAATATTTTCGTCAGCCTCTCCACGCCGGCGCTGCCTAGCCGTGGCTGTCATGTCCAAAAAAGAAAACGCATACTTGCACATATCCATATTATAACGCCAGCCATGGTTGCAGTTTACGTTCCGCGGTTTCCATGCTACAGTCATATCCGTTTGCATTACCGTGCTGCAAGCCCTATTCGGCATCAATTTTCGTAGCAGCGTATCGAGCATCGCGCTCAGCAATAGACAGGAGCCTGACCCCGTGGATAAAAGCAATTTCAAGGAAAATACCCGTTATACCATTACCTGGCGAACTGCAGACGGCAAATTACGTCCTGCCAACATCTATATTTACAAATTGTTCGACAACGCAATGATTGCGCGCATGACCGACAAAAGCGGGTTTCTGTATAAAATAAATTATTCGGACATCACCAAAATTGTCGCCGAAATTCCCGTGACCAAAGAAAACCAGTTTACGATTCCCGCAGCGGTCCTGGACGAAAAAATCTGGAAGGATCGCACCATCATGGAACGGTATTCCACTTCGCCGCACATGGGAAAATAATTGAATACTTGAGTGCCGCCCCTCGCAGGGCGCCTCCGAAAATGAGTTCGCGATTTTCGAACTCGCGGGATCGGCCTGTTGGCATCGACTTGACAATGCATAACCAAGCCATACACTAGAGACATCTATTTAAACGGATAACCTCTGGTTTGAACGAAATCCCTATTAGCGCGTTACTGCTGACATTGCTTGTGCTGTTGCTGCTTTCGGCTTTTTTTTCGGTTTCCGAAACGAGCATGATGGCGATCAACCGTTACCGTCTTCGCCATCTTGCGAAACAAGGGCATCGAGGGGCAATCCGAACCGCGGATCTGCTTGCCAATACCGACAAGTTGCTGGGCGTGATCCTGCTCGGCAACAATCTTATCAATGCCGCATCGGCGACACTGGTCACCATTATTTCGATCCGGCTGTTCGGCAACAGCGAATGGGTGCTGGGCGAGGCGACGCTGGCCGTAACCTTTGCGATCCTCGTTTTCAGCGAAATCACACCCAAGGTTATCGGTGCCGCTTACCCCGACAAAATCGCCTACCCGGTCAGCTTTATTCTGCGACCCCTGCTTTCGTTTGCCTCCCCCATTGTATGGTTCGTCAATTTGTTCGTGCAGGGCTTGCTGAGATTGATGCGATTGAGGCCGAACGCCAACAACGATGAAAACATATTGGGCATAGGCGAACTGCGCACGCTGGTAATGGAATCCGGCAAATTGTTGCCTGCCACTCACAAAAGCGTGTTGCTCAATCTTCTCGAACTGGAAAATATCACCGTCAACGATGTCATGACGCCGCGCCACCTGATCGAAGCCATCGCCATCAACGAATCGAGCGAGGTGATAACGCGACAGCTCACCAGCAGCCGGCATACGCGCTTACCGGTATACCGCGACCAGTTGAATGAAATCATAGGAATAGTTCATCTGCGCGCGTTGGCCAGGGATTTGCGTAACGACGATATCAATGCGCAAACCATCACTGCCCATGCCCAGGCGCCGTACTTCATTCCATCCGGGACATTATTGTTTACCCAATTGCGACAATTCCAGGAGAACCAGCTCAGTCTTGGCCTGGTTGTCGATGAATACGGCGAATTGCTGGGACTGGTTACGCTGGGCGATATTCTGGAAGAAATGGTGGGTGAACTCGACATTAGCGCGCATGCCAGATTTTCCGGGTACATTCCGCAAACCGATGGCAGCTGGCTGGTCGAGGGGACCAGCACTATCCGCCAGATCAATCGTAGATTGAAGTTCGATCTTCCCGATCATGGCCCAAAAACCATCAACGGTTTGATCCTGGAGCATCTGGAAGCCATTCCCGAGCCAGGCACTACGCTCAAGATCGCGGAATATCCCATAGAAATTATCCAGGTGCAGGAACGACTCGTAAAAACGGCACGGATTTTCCCGAGACTAAATACGCCCTGACGGGTTTACAAAGACGATTACTGGGAGCATCATTACTCCCGCATGCAAGGGGCGAAGCTCATCATCGGTCTAATTATTATATATATATCATCATGGCAGCCATTTCACCTCCCATTATTCTAACCGGGCTTGCGCGAGCTTTGGTCAGTCAGCACTGGCTGACTGAAGAAGAAGCGGAGAGCATGATCAAGCAAGCCAAAAGCAATAACGAAAGCTTTGTTACGCAGGTAATCGACACAAAAAAAATAAAAGCTGCCAAATTGGCCGAATTCGCTGCTACCCAATTCGGCTTCCCTTATTTCAATTTGAACGCCATCGATCCTGACGTCATACCTAAAAAAATACTCGATCCGAAACTCGTACTCAGCCGCCGGGTCGTCGCTTTATATCAGCGCGGTAATCGTCTGGCCGTGGCTGTCTCAGACCCGACCAATCTGCAGGCGATCGATGAAATCAAATTTCAGACCAATCAGGCCGTCGACATTATCGTCGTCGAAGACGACAAGCTGGGCAAACTCATCGCGCAAATCAGCGAAACCGAAAATAGCGCCTTATCGGAACTCGCCACCGAAGAATTCGAGCTGGATTTCACCAACGATGAAGCCATCGCGTTAGCCAAGGCGAACGAACTCGAAACGCAAGATGTCGACGATGCGCCGGTCGTGCGTTATCTGCAAAAAATATTATTGGACGCCATTAACGACAACGTATCGGATATCCATTTCGAGCCCTACGAAAAATTTTATCGGATCCGCTATCGTCTCGACGGCATCTTGCGCGAAATCGCTCAGCCTCCGCTGGCAATCAAGGACAAATTGTCTTCGCGCATCAAGGTGATCTCCAAACTCGATATTTCCGAAAAGCGCGTACCGCAGGACGGCCGCATGAAGCTCGTGCTCTCGAAAAACCGCGCGATCGATTTCCGCGTCAGTACCTTGCCGACATTGTACGGCGAAAAGATCGTCATGCGCATCCTCGACCCGACCAGCGCTACGCTGGGTATCGATGCGCTGGGTTACGAACCGCATCAAAAGGAACTATTGCTCAATGCGGTGCAACGTCCCTACGGCATGATACTGGTAACCGGGCCCACAGGAAGCGGCAAGACCGTTTCGCTTTATACTTGCCTCAATATCCTGAACAAGCCCGGGATCAATATTTCCACCGCCGAAGATCCCGCCGAAATCAATTTGCCCGGCGTCAATCAGGTAAATGTCAACGACAAGGCAGGACTGACATTTTCCGTCGCTCTCAAATCCTTTTTGCGCCAGGACCCGGACGTAATCATGGTCGGCGAAATCCGCGATCTCGAAACCGCCGAAATTGCCATCAAGGCGGCGCAAACGGGTCATATGGTATTGTCGACGGTTCATACCAACGATGCGCCGTCTACTCTGACCCGATTGATGAATATGGGGATCGCTCCCTTTAATATCGCCTCCAGCGTCATCCTGATTACCGCGCAGCGTTTGGCGCGGCGTTTATGCAAGTGCAAGCAGCCCGTTGAAATTCCTGCCGCAGCCCTGCTTCGCGCTGGCTTCCAGGAAGAAGAGCTCGACGGCAGCTGGCAGGCTTATCGTGCAGTCGGCTGCGAATCATGCAAGGATACCGGCTATAAGGGACGATTTGGCATCTACCAGGTCATGCCGATTACCGACGCCATGACGCGCATCATCCTGAACAACGGCAATGCGATGGACATTGCCGACCAGGCGCGACGCGACGGCGTCAACGACCTGCGGCGCTCCGGTCTGAATAAAGTCAAACTCGGCATCACATCGCTGGAAGAAATAGAATCTGTAACGAATGAATAGAAAGAGTGATGAAACGATCCCTACAATAATCAAAGTTCGCAATCGGCACAACGTTCCTTTGAATGAATGAGCTCCGGCCAGGCCACGATCGGCGCCAGGGGCTAACAGAACAAGACTATTCGGAGACTGAAGCATGGCTGTCGCAAAAAAAACCACAAAATCCAAAAAAAGAGACAGCGCATTCAGTTGGGAAGGCGTCGATAAAAGCGGCAAAAAAATCCAAGGTGAAATGATAGCCGCGGGCGAAGCCGTAGTCAGTTCGACCTTGCGACGTCAAGGCATCAATCCGAAAAAGATCAAGAAAAAAGGCAGCATCGCCGGCGGCAAGAAAATTACCGGCAAGGATGTCGCGTTATTTACGCGCCAATTGGCAACCATGATGAAAGCAGGCGTACCGCTGCTGCAATCCTTCGATATTGTGGCAAAAGGGCACGCCAATCCATCCGTACAAAAACTGCTGATCGACATCAAGAGCGACATCGAGGGCGGCAACAGCCTGAGCCAGTCGTTTTCCAAACACCCGCTGTATTTCGACACGCTCTATATCAATCTGGTCAATGCCGGCGAACAGGCGGGCATTCTCGATCAGGTGCTGGACCGTCTTGCCACTTATCAGGAAAAAACGATAGCGATCAAAGGCAAAATCAAATCCGCCCTGTTCTATCCGGTCTCGATTATCATCGTCGCCTTCGTCATCACCGCGATCATCATGCTGTTCGTCGTCCCGGCCTTCAAACAGCTGTTCAGCAGTTTCGGCGCCGATCTGCCGACGCCGACCCTGATCATGATGAGCATTTCCGATTTTTTCGTAAAATACTGGTGGCTGATATTCGGTTCCATCGGCGGCGGCCTTTGGTTTTTCTTTTATAGCTGGAAACGCTCGAGAAAAATGCAGGAATTCATGGATCGTGCGATGCTCAAATTGCCGATTTTCGGCGCCGTACTGGAAAAGGCCGCGATAGCCCGCTGGACTCGCACGCTATCGACGATGTTCGCTGCCGGCGTACCGCTGGTCGAAGCGCTCACCTCTGTCGCAGGTGCCGCTGGTAATGTAGTCTTCCTTAACGCAACCATGAAAATCCGTGCCGAAGTGAGCACCGGCACCAATTTGACCAACGCCATGCAGACCAGTGGCGTTTTTCCCAATATGGTGCAGCAAATGGTCGCGATCGGCGAAGAGTCCGGAGCACTCGATACCATGCTCGGCAAAGTCGCCGACTTCTACGAAGGCGAAGTCGATGACGCGGTGGCGGCTTTGTCCAGTCTGATGGAACCGATCATCATGGTCGTACTGGGCGGCCTGATCGGCAGCATGGTGATCGCCATGTATCTGCCTATCTTCAAGATGGGCAGCGTGGTCGGGTAATGATGGTATCCCTGCTGCAATCCAATGCCACGTTTTTCGTTATGGTCTGCGCCATCCTGGGGCTGGTCGTCGGCAGCTTTCTGAATGTGGTGATCTACCGGTTGCCTAAAATCATGGAACGTGAATGGCGCGCTCAATGCGCCGAATTAAACGGGTACGAAATAGCAGAGGAGCCGCCCTACACTTTGGCGGTGCCGCGCTCGGCATGCCCCAACTGCGGACACATGTTGCAGGCTGCAGAAAACATTCCCCTGTTGAGCTACCTGTGGTTGCGCGGCAAATGCCGACATTGCCAAGCCCCCATTCGTATACGCTACCCTCTTGTCGAAACGCTGACCGGAATTCTGTCGGGGTTTGCCGCCGGCCATTTCGGCTACGGACTTCCCGCAGTTGCGGCGATATTATTGATCTGGGCGCTGATCGCACTGACCTTTATCGATTTCGATACACAGCTTTTGCCGGACAACATCACTCTGCCCCTGCTCTGGCTGGGATTGTTTTTCAATTTGAACCAGCTTTTCGTTCCCTTGCACACCGCTGTCATCGGTGCGATTGCGGGGTATTTAAGCCTATGGATCGTGTATTGGCTATTTCGGCTCATGACCGGCAAACATGGCATGGGCTTCGGCGATTTCAAACTGCTGGCAGCACTGGGCGCATGGTTGGGCTGGACCATGCTGCCGCTGATCATTCTGCTGTCGTCGGCTATCGGCGCACTGGTCGGCATAGCGCTGATCATCCTGACCAAACGCGGAAAATCGGTGCCCATACCGTTCGGCCCTTATCTGGCAGGCGGCGGTCTGGTAGCGCTGTTTTGGGGCAAACCGCTCGTACACGCCTATCTTTCCGCTTTTTCCTGAGCATGCGCAAAAGTTTGATCATCGGTCTGACAGGCGGTATAGGCAGCGGCAAAAGCAGCGTGAGCGCGATATTCGAAGAATTGGGCGCGCCGGTTGTCGATACGGACAAAATCGCACATGCCTTGACGGCCTCTCACGGTACGGCCATCCCCGACATAGTCAGCATGTTCGGTGCCGCAGCCGTGAATGAGGATAACTCGCTGAACCGCTCTTACATGCGCGACCTGATCTTCAGCGACCCGGCCGCCAAATTGAAACTGGAAGGCATTCTGCACCCCATGATTTATCGGGTAGCCCTGCAGTCGATAGCATCACATCGCAATGCGGCTTATATTTTGCTCGTAGTGCCCTTATTGCTGGAAACACGAACCTATCTGCCGTTGACAGACCGGATACTGGTGGTCGACTGCGAGGAAACGCAGCAAATCGGCCGTACGATGGCGCGCAGCCAACTTGCCGAAACGACGATCCTACGCATCATGAGCCAGCAGACCTCGCGCAAGAACCGTTTGCAGCATGCCGACGACGTGATTTTGAATCATGGTCAGTACGAGTTTACGCGGCAGCAAATTATCGAGCTCGATCGTCTGTATACCCAAATTTATCGAAATCGATCTTCCAGCGAAGGCGAACGGGGATAATCAATCGCCACCTGTCGACAGACATTTGCCAACACCCTCATTATCGTGTCAGAATTAATACCCTATCGTTTAGGTAAGCGACATAACCGCGTGATTCATTACGAATATCCACTTAACGAGCGTATCAGGACCTTGCTCAGACTAGAGGGCTTGTTTCAGAAAGCATTCTATTTTATCGCTCTCGACGAGCCGTTGCCGCATCAGACCGCTTTGTTTGCGATTTTTGATATCATCGAAGTAGCGGCTCGCGCCGATCTGAAATCGGACCTGCTGCAGGAATTGGAGCGTCAGCGTCAAAGCCTGGAACTGCTAAGGCATAATCGAGCGATCGATACGGTAAAACTCGAAGAAGTACTCGATGAAATCAATCTATGTCTGAAATCCGTGCACAGTCTGGCGGGCCGGCTCGATCAAACGCTTAAGGAACACGAATGGCTCGCCAACGTCAAACAGAGGGCAAGCATACCCGGCGGCGTCAGCGGCTTCGATCTGCCGGTTTTTTATCATTGGCTGCATGCGGCAGCGGAGCTGCGCCGCGACAATCTGACCGCCTGGATTACACCGATGCTGCCGATATATCGCGGCCTGAGCATTGTACTCAAATTGCTGCGCGAAAGCGGACAGCCTCAAGCGACGCTGGCGCTTAAAGGCTGCTATCAGCAAATGCTGGCCGGACGCAATGTCCAGTTGCTTAAAATCAGTTTGGACCCTACCGTACCGTACGTACCGGAAACCAGCGCCAATAAATATGCAATCAACGTGCGCTTTCTGTGTTTCACCGAGATGCCGCCCAAATCCTGCACCGAGGATATAGCCTTCGATTTGGGTTTTTGCAATTTATGAAACCGCCGGTTACCGTCAAATGCCCGACTTGCCAAAAACCCGTGGTGTGGAGCAGCGAACAGGTTTACCGGCCTTTTTGTTCGGAACGCTGCCGATTGATCGATCTCGGACAATGGGAAAGCGAAGGCTATGCTGTACCCGTAAATCGTCCTCCGGGCGAAAAAGCCGACGACGAATAACCCGCCATCGGCTATTGCTGGTTTAGCCCGTTCAGGCGCGCATCGTCGTTACCCCGTCCGTCGTTCCCAACAACAACACATCGGCTGGACGCAACGCAAATAACCCATTAGTAACGACGCCGACTATCTGATTCAGCCGCGTTTCCATTTCCACCGGGTTCATAATGTTCAAACCTGCAATATCCAGTATTACATTGCCGTTATCGGTAGTGAAGCCTTCGCGCAAACGCGGCTGTCCGCCCAATTGCACCAATTTACGCGCAACGTAACTGCGCGCCATCGGTATGACTTCGATCGGCAGCGGAAATCGACCCAGCACATCGACCAGCTTTGACTGGTCGGCGAGACAGATAAATTTACGGCTGCAGGCGGCAACGATCTTTTCGCGAGTCAACGCACCGCCGCCTCCCTTGATCATGTGCATGTGCGCGGTTATTTCATCGGCTCCGTCTACGTACACCTCAAGCTCACCCACATCGTTGAGTTCGTATACGGTGATGCCGTGGCTTTTCAGTCGTTGCGCAGTCGCCTCCGAACTGGCCACTGCGCCATCGATTCGACCCTTTACCTTGGCGAGTTCCTCGATAAAAAAATTGGCCGTGGAACCGGTACCCACACCGATAATCCCCTGCGGCACATAATCGATAGCGGCGCGCGCCACGGCTTTTTTCAATTCATCCTGTGTCATGTTCATCCCCCGAATTTGCTTGGCTATATAGTCTATAAGCGAAATACGTTCTTATGCTGCATCATTCTTTCAAGAAAATTGCATCATTACGCATGGAGCCAGAGGATACCGACAAATCGGTTTTTTCACAAATCCGGCAAGGTCTGTTAATCTGGCGCCCTGTCATGACACGCCAACCTAACCCATCGCCATTTCTTGCGCCGATCGCAAATACGCAGTAAGGTTAGCTCTGACTGCAAGCACATCAACCGCCCAGGAGTTCAACTCGAAAGGAGTTAATGAGGTCAAGGCCGGAATCGCGATATTTTGCCGCATGAATCACCGGTACCGTAAATTTGTACTATAACCATAGAAACCATGAATACTCAAGATTATCTGACTGCCATACTCACATCCCGCGTTTACGACGTTGCAACCGAATCGCCGCTGGAACTCGCTCCGAGCTTATCTAAGCGTATCGGCAACCATATTTATTTAAAACGCGAGGATTTACAATCGATCTTCGCATTCAAGTTACGCGGCGCGTATAACAAAATGGCCGGATTATCGCCCGATGCATTGGCGGCGGGCGTGATCACCGCCTCCGCCGGCAACCATGCCCAGGGCGTCGCATTGGCTGCGCAGAAGCTCGGTTGTCGCGCCACCATCGTCATGCCGACTCCCACGCCGCTGATCAAAGTCAATGCAGTCAGAGCTCGCGGCGCCGAAACCATCCTGTTCGGCGACACCTACGACGATGCGTATGCATACGCCGAAAAACTGGCTGCCGCCTCAGGCGCAACTTACGTCCATCCGTACGACGATCCGGCGGTTATCGCCGGGCAAGGCACCATCGCGATGGAAATCCTGCGCCAGCACAGCGCGCCTATCGACGCGATTTTCATCCCGGTGGGCGGCGGCGGTCTGATTGCAGGCATGGCGGTCTACATCAAACAGCTCAAACCCGGCATCAAGGTCATCGGCGTGGAACCGGAGGATGCCGACGCCATGGCGCGCTCGCTGGCGGCTCGGGAACGTGTCGTATTATCGCAGGTAGGCATTTTTGCCGACGGTGTAGCGGTCAAACAGGTAGGCAAGGAAACCTTTCGACTGGCCAGCCTGTACGTGGACGAGATCATCCGGGTCGATAACGATGCCATCTGCGCCGCCATTAAAGATGTTTTCGAGGATACCCGTTCCATCCTCGAACCTTCCGGCGCGCTCTCTGTCGCCGGCGCCAAGATCTGGTGCGCACGCGAACGGATCAGCAACGGCACCGTAATTGCCGTCGCCAGCGGCGCCAATATGAACTTCGACCGTTTGCGTTATATTGCCGAACGTGCCGAACTCGGCGAACATCGCGAAGCGATACTCGCCGTGACCATCCCTGAAACGCCAGGAAGCTTCAAAGCATTCTGCGCCTTGCTGGGCGCACGCAATATCACCGAATTCAATTATCGTTATGCCGACGATCGCGATGCCCACGTTTTTGTCGGTATCCAGGTCACCAACCGGCAGGAAGCAAGCGAATTGGTGCAAATGCTGCAAGCGCAGCATCTTACCGCGCAGGATCTGACCGATAACGAAATGGCGAAACTGCATGTACGCCATCTGGTCGGCGGTCATGCGCCGCAGGCAGCGCACGAACTGGCCTATCGTTTCGAATTTCCCGAGCGACCGGGAGCGCTGATGCAATTCCTGAATGCATTGAGCCATGGCTGGAATATCAGTCTGTTTCATTATCGCAATCATGGCGCCGACTACGGCCGCGTCCTGGTCGGCATCCAGGTTCCGCCCCAGGAACGCAACAATTTTCATGCTTCGCTGGATCAATTGGGCTATCCTTATTGGGACGAGACTCAAAATATTGCTTATCGCCTGTTTCTTAACTGATGCGTTATTTAGTCTGGCTATTTCTTATCCTGAGCAGTTTTGCCCGCGCCGACCAAAGCAGCGATTTTCTCGCCGCACGCGCAGCCTATCGCACCGGACATATCGAATTGTTGGCGGCGTATGCACAACGACTGCAAAACTCCGTCCTGTTGCCGTATGTGCAATATTGGCAGCTCAGTTCCCAACTCAATATAGCCAGCCCAGCCGATATCCGGGCTTTTATCGCTGAGCACGGCGATACGCCCCTGTCTAACAAACTGCGGCTGGCCTGGTTGCGACAACTGGGACAACAGCAGGACTGGGCGGATTTTCTGGCCGAATACCCTCTGGCGATCAAGCCCGATATCAGCCTGCAATGTTATGATCTGCATGCCCGCATCACACAGAATCAGAATGCGGAAGCAGCTTACAGGGAAGCGAAACTGCTCTGGTTCACCGGCAAATCCTTACCGCCGAATTGCGATGAACTGTTCAACTTACTGGTGGCAGGCAAATATCTCGACGCCGAGGACGTCTGGCAGCGAGTACGCCTGGCTCTGGAGCGCAACAATATTCCCAACGCTCTGGCGATCATGGCCTATCTGCCCGAAAGCAGACTGGACAACCGTCAACTCAATCTCGCCGCCAATGCACCGGCCGCTTTTCTGGCAAAAGACCGGCCCCTCGCAACTCGCGCCGAACAGGAAGTGTGGCTTTTCGCCATCTATCGTCTGGCACAGCACGATGCCGATGCCGCCGCCCGGCAATGGGAACATAGTCAAAAATTTTTCCACAAGACTGAACGACAACGAATCTGGGGGCAAATCGCCGTATTCGCCAGTCGCCAGCATCTGCCGCAAGCGCTGGACTGGTTCGAGCGCGCGAATACCGCCATGCTCGACGACGATGCATTGGGCTGGAAAGTTCGGGCAGCATTACTGGAAGGCGACTGGCTTAGCGTGCAACACAGCATCCTCGACATGGACGACAGCGGTCGGGCAAATGCGGCATGGCAATATTGGCTGGCGCGTGCCGACAAGGCGCTGGGCGATACCTATAAAGCCAATCTGCTGCTGCTGCCGTTATCGCGCGAATATAATTTTTACGGTCTGCTGGCGCAGGAAGAATTAGGCCCCGTCATCACCAAACCGTCCAGCAATATTTCCGTCTCCGCCGACGAAATCGAAGCCATCGGCGCGATGCCGGGCATACGTCGAGCCCTGCTGCTCTATCAAATGGATTTGCGCGGCGAAGCCTACAGCGAATGGTACTGGACGATACGCAATTTCAGCGACCGGCAACTGCTTGCCGCCGCCGAAGTCGCACGCCATCGGAACTGGCTCGATTGCGCCATCAATACCGCCGATCGTACGCAGCAATTGCATAACTTCGCCTTGCGCTTTCTTGCCCCTTACCGCGAAACCGCCCATATCTACGCGCAGGAATACGGTCTCGACGAAGCCTGGGTTTACGGCTTGATGCGACAGGAAAGCCGTTTCGTCAGTCGAGCGCATTCGGGCGTAGGCGCATCCGGCATCATGCAAGTCATGCCGGCAACAGCGTACTGGATAGCCAACAAGCTGGGCATGCATCATTTCCATCCGATCCAGTTGACCAAGCTCGATACCAATATGCAGTTCGGCATGTATTATCTCAAGTCGGTCCAGCAAAGCCTGGACAATTCCGCCCTGCTCGCAACCGCTGCCTATAATGCCGGCCCCCGGCGCGCATTGCGCTGGCGTATCGGCAAACCGGTTGAAGGCGCGATTTATGCCGAAACCATTCCTTTTAGCGAAACGCGCGATTATGTCAAAAAAGTATTTGCCAATACCATTTTCTACGCCCGCAATTTCAAGCAGCCGGATACATCGATAAAAACCCGGCTGGGCAATGTCACGCCGGCATCCGTTCCTCCGTTATGCGGTAGCGGCGACGAACGCGCGCCATCCTGCGATGGGCCGCATTGAGTCCTTTTTGGCTTCAAGCGCTACGCGGTATTCAATGCAACTAGCGCGCCGCCCAGCAAATGATCGATCTCGGCCTCGGTAATCACATATGGCGGCATAAAATAGACGGTATTTCCTATCGGCCTCAATAATACGCCCTGAGTCAGCGCAGCGAGATAAAAATCGCGGGAAAATTCGGGGCCGGCATCGTTCACGTCAAACGCCCAGATCATTCCTGTACGGCGAAAATGATTTACGCGCTCATGCCCGCGCAACGTTGCCGCCGCCACGTCCAGATATTCCGCTTTCATAAGATTGTTTGCCAACACCTTGTCCGACTCAAAGATCGCCAGCGTTGCCAGCGCCGCCCGGCACGCGAGCGGATTGCCGGTATAAGAATGCGAATGCAAAAAGCCGCGCGCCGTCGTATCGGCATAAAAAGCCCGATAAATCGTATCGCTGGCGAGTACCGCCGATAAAGGCAGATAACCGCCGGTTATGCCTTTGGACAGGCACATCAGATCGGGCTTGATATCCCCTTGCTCGCAGGCGAACATCGTACCGGTACGGCCGAATCCCACCGCAATTTCATCCGCGATCAAATGCACGCCGTATTCATCGCATAATTGCCGGACCCGGCGCAAATACGCTGGATGATGCATCGCCATACCCGCCGCGGCCTGCACCAGCGGTTCGACGATGACGGCTGCGACTCGCGCATGCTGCCGCTGCAAAAGAGCCGCCAGATCGTCCGCCGCCCGCAGCGCGTATTGCTCATGCGACTCCCCCGGTTCCGCCAGCCGCCAGTCCGGGCTCATCATCTGCGTACTATGCCGTAACAGCGGCGCGTAAACATCCTTGAATATCGCGACATCGGTAACCGACAAGGCTCCCAGCGTTTCTCCGTGATAGCCCTGTTTTACGCTGATAAATTCGGTTTTATCCGTTTGTCCGCAATTATGCCAATAATGAAAACTCATTTTCAATGCGATTTCCGTCGCCGATGCGCCGTCGGAGCCGTAAAAAACATGGTCCAGCCCGGTGAGCGCGACCAGCGATTCCGACAAGGCGACCACGGGTTCGTGCGTACAACCGGCGAGCATGACGTGCTCGATTCGAGCGAGCTGATCGCAAATCGCTGCGTTGATGCGCGGATCGGCATGACCGAACAGATTCACCCACCAGGAAGAAATACCGTCGAGATAAGGTTTGCCTGCGGTATCGTACAGCCAGACTCCGTTACCGCGAGCTATCGCCAGCGGCGGCGTCGCCTGCTGTTCTTTCATCTGCGTGCAGGGATGCCAGACTACGGCATGCGTACGTTGAATCAAATCGGTATTTTGCATACCTGATGCTCCTGCCATTAAATTCGCCATATAGGCATACACAAGAGATGTAATCTGCTTACCCTACGAGAGAAATGCCGATCGAGACTATAATCGATTTCGCGCAGCGATTTTATAAATTTCATGAAATCCTGGACACCGCTTCCCATTTAATCATTTTTTGGTTACGATGCGCATATAAACTCCTGCGCATTCGCGCATTCATACCATCTTTTACCCTAATTCAATCTGCGAGGATTCCATGAGCGAACATATTCATTACGTTACCGATGAAACTTTTGAGCAGGAAGTTTTGCAATCCACCCTGCCTGTAATCGTGGATTACTGGGCCGACTGGTGCGGCCCGTGCAAAATGATTGCCCCCATCCTCGATGAAGTG
The DNA here is from genome assembly GCA_021795395.1 of Pseudomonadota bacterium. Lineage (GTDB taxonomy): Bacteria > Pseudomonadota > Gammaproteobacteria > Burkholderiales > Sulfuriferulaceae > Sulfuriferula. The sequence goes on from JAJYPN010000008.1 coordinate 75,468, forward strand.
GCGAAAGACTACGAAGGCCGGCTGAAAATCGCCAAACTCAATATCGACGAGAACCAGGCCACACCCCCCAAATACGGCATCCGCGGCATCCCTACCCTAATGATATTCAAAAACGGCAGTGTCGAAGCAACCAAAGTCGGCGCCCTGTCGAAATCGCAACTTACAGCTTTTGTTGACAGCAATATTTAATTCCATTATTCTGCGTCTGAGCCTATTCGAATAGTATTAAAAATCCAAATTCGAACATCAGGCGCACCCTCCCTGTTTGTTTTCATTCTGCCCAGTGTATGGGCCTAGAGCTTCCCTACATGCATTTATCCGACCTGAAACAACTTCACGTCACCGAATTAGTCGAAATGGCTACTACCAATTCGATCGAAGGTGCCAACCGTTTACGCAAGCAAGAGCTGATCTTTGCCCTACTTAAAAACCAGGCGAAAAAGGGTGTCAGTATCTTCGGCGAAGGTACGCTGGAAGTCCTGCCCGACGGCTTCGGCTTTTTAAGATCGCCCGATACATCCTATCTGGCCAGCCCCGACGATATTTATATCTCGCCCTCGCAGATTCGCCGCTTCAATTTGCATACCGGCGATTCCATCGAAGGCGAGATACGCATCCCCAAGGACGGCGAACGCTATTTCGCGCTGGTCAAAGTCGACAAGGTCAACAGCGAAGCCCCGGAAAACGCCAAGAACAAGATCCTGTTCGAAAACCTGACACCGCTGCATCCTACCCAGCCCTTGTTGCTGGAACGCGATATCCGCGCCGAAGAAAACATCACCGGCCGTATCATCGACATGATTGCGCCTATCGGCAAGGGTCAGCGCGGGCTGCTGGTAGCCAGTCCCAAATCAGGCAAGACGGTCATGCTGCAGCACATCGCGCATGCGATTACCAGCAATCACCCCGATGTCATTATGATCGTATTGCTGATCGATGAGCGCCCGGAAGAAGTCACCGAAATGACGCGTTCGGTACGCGGCGAAGTCGTCGCGTCGACCTTCGACGAACCGGCAACCCGCCACGTCCAGGTTGCGGAAATGGTCATAGAAAAAGCCAAGCGCCTGGTCGAACACAAAAAAGATGTGGTCATCCTGCTCGATTCGATCACCCGGCTGGCGCGCGCTTACAATACCGTCATCCCTTCGTCCGGCAAGGTGCTTACCGGCGGCGTGGACGCCAACGCCCTGCAACGGCCGAAACGCTTCTTCGGCGCAGCGCGTAACATTGAAGAGGGCGGTTCGCTCACCATCATCGCCACCGCGCTGGTCGATACCGGCAGCCGGATGGACGACGTGATTTTCGAGGAGTTCAAGGGTACGGGCAATATGGAGATTCATCTGGACCGGCGCATGGCTGAAAAACGGCTTTATCCCGCCATTAACGTCAACCGCTCCGGCACCCGGCGCGAAGAATTGCTGCTCAAGGGCGACATACTGCAAAAAATCTGGATCCTGCGCAAATTGCTCTATCCGATGGACGATCTGGAAGCGATGGAATTCCTGCTCGACAAGGTAAAAGCCACCAAAAACAACGCGGAATTCTTCGATTCGATGCGCGGCGGCCGCTGACGACAGTTTAATTCGTTCGAAGCCGTTAATTTAATTGCGCGTAGCCGATTGCATCCGCGACGCGCTTTTATATGGCGGCGAATCCGCTCCGCGCACGACGGTTGCAATCCGAGCGAGCATGCCGGAATCGCCCTATTGCCCAGCGGCCTGAGCTTGAGGCGTATCGACAACCATCGTCTTCGGCAGCAAAACCCACATTTGCCCTTGCTGCTTCATTTTTCCGGCCTGTTTCCCCGCTGCATCGCCGAAACCGAAATAAAAATCGGCGCGCACGTTGCCATGTATGGCGCCTCCGGTGTCCTGCGCCATGACCAGCAAATCCATAGGCGCATCCGACTGCGGTCGGGTCGTTGCCAGCCAGACCGGGGCTCCCAGCGGAATGGCGCGAGCATCCACCGCGATGCTGCGTCCGCCCGTCAACGGCAGTCCCAGCGCACCCAGAGGGCCGCTGCTATCGGGTAATTCCTTGAAAAATACATAACTTGGGTTTTGCGACAGCAGTTCAGGCAATTGCTGCGGATGCGCCCTTCCCCACGCCTTGATATTCTGCATGGAAGCCTGTTCCAGCTTCAATTCGCCGCGTTGCACCAGGACATGCCCTATCGCCCGGTAAGGATATCCGTTCTGATTGGCGTAACCGACCTGCATCATCGTGCCGTCGGTCAAATGTATCCGGCCCGAGCCCTGAATCTGCAAAAAAAACGCTTCTACCGGATCGTCCACCCAAACCAGCTCATTGCCGGCAAGCGGGCGCTCATTGCCGTCGATGTCGGCCCGGTTCCAATAGGGAACGATCTTGTTACCCTGCAAGCGGCCTCGTAGCCGCATATGTTTCAATTCGGGGTAAACCGACGACAGATCGATATCAAGCAGATCGGGCGGGGCACGATACAAGGGGACCGGATAATCCGGCGACGGAATTCTGCTTCCGTTCAGCAAAGGTTCGTAATACCCCGTCACCAATCCCTGCGCCGAACCGTCTGGTTGCAATGACTGATACACATTGAACCAGGTTTGAAAATACGCCCTCACCGTTTCGTTGTCGCCGGGCTGCAAGCCGGCCGCGGCCGCGCAAACGACTTGCCATTGGGGCTTGGCTTTCAGTGCATTGCAAGATTGCAACCAAGTATTCCAGGCCGACACGAGTTGATCATCTTGCCACCCCGGCAACGCACTCCAGTCGGCCGGGCGCAAATTCTGCGTCACCGGAGGATGGACAGGGGGCGAGGGCGGTGGTATCGATGGCGGCGGGCAGAGTACCGGCGGAGATTCGGAAGAGGTCGGTTTATTGCCTGGCGGTACCGTCGCGCATCCGCCGAACAGAAGCAGGCCGGCTATAGCGGCTATCAGACCGCGCTGTGTAATGCTAATCACAGTTTCTCCAGATGCAAATGTAATAAGGCTGTCTGCGCTGCCGGATGTTCCCGATAAGGCAGTACTCCCAGTAAGGGCGCATGCAATCGTTGTTTCAGACTCTCGATATTTTCATCCGGCACCAGCATGGCAGGATCGATACGGTTAGCGATCCAGCCGGCAAATTCCAGTCCTTGAGCATGGATCGCCTGCTGAGTCAATAATGCATGGTTAATGCAGCCCAAGCGCAGAGCTACGATCAGGATTACCGGCAGATCAAGCTGCGATGCGAGATCCGCCATCGTTTGCGTTTCGTTCAAGGGAGCATGAAATCCTCCTGCTCCTTCCACGATCACGATATCGGCCTGGTCTTGCAAACGATGATAAGCCTGCCTTATTGCTGCGATATCGATACGCTGGCCGATTTTCGCGGCAGCAATATGCGGAGCGACAGGTTCGTCGAAACGGTACGGATTGCGCAGCGCCAGAGGCAGATCCAAACTGCTCTCGGCCTGTAATTGCAGCACATCTTCCCATACTCTCTCGCCTGACTGTTCGGTCGCCCCGGACGCAACCGGTTTCATGCCGACGGTACGCAGGCCCTGCTCGGTAAAGCCCCGCAGCAAAGCGCTGGCGGCCAGCGTCTTGCCAACTCCGGTATCGGTACCGGTAATAAAATACGCACGCTGCATGGTTACTTATTCCTTATTCGGGTCTGAATTGCTATTGCCGCGTAAATTCATCTGCACAACCTGATATCCTTCCGCGCTGCGAGCGGCCTTGGGGATTTTCTGATTTATCCAGGCATGACCGTAAATGACTTCATAGGTGGCAGGAAGTCGCCCATTGGTACGAAATTGTTCGAACGCGGCTTCGAGCTTCCGCCAGCGCTCGCGACTGGTCAAACCCTGATTACGCCCATCGGTTACATTGTGCGCCCCGATGGCTTTTAATTCGCGCAGCATGGCCTTGAGATCGGCATAGGTTAACGTTATGTATTCCATATCCATCACCGGCGCATTAAATCCTGCACTTACCAGCACATCGCCGATGTCGTGCATATCGACGAAATGATTCACATGTGTGTAATCGTCCACGACTGCAAAAGCGCTGCGCAACTGATTCAGGGTATCGGGTCCGAATGTCGCGAACATCAGCAGCCCGCCGGGCGCCAATACGCGATATAGCTCGGCAAAACTGACATTCAGGTCGTTGCACCACTGCAGGGCCAGACTGGACCATATCATATCGACGCTGGAAGTTTTTAGCGGCAATGCCTCGATATCGCCACATACGCTATGAAGATTCGAACTGCGCCGCATTCTTTGCCAGAGGTTCTGCGGCGGATTGGCCCGCTTGAGCATGGCTTCAGCCAAATCCAGCGCGATCACAGTTGCCTGCGGATAACGGCTGCGCAACCCTCTGGTGCCAAAGCCGGTGCCTGCGCCGGCGTCCAGCAGGATTTTCGGCTGATGCTTGATATAATCCAATCGCGCCATCATTCTGTCGGCTATTTCACGCTGCAAAACGGCATGCGCATCGTAGCTGGACGCCGCACGCTCAAAAGCCAGTCTGACCAAACGCTTGTTCACTCCCGAAATTACTTCAGGCCTTTCTGCCATACCTTATCCTTAAGGGCTCGCTAAATAAATAACATGGACATACGCTGGGTTGCCTTGGGTGCAGACCAAGACGCAGGGGCGCGCGAGTGTATCATCCGCAACAAGCGGCTTGCAACATCGGTACGCGCCCAAAATACCTCAGCCTGAAGGGTTGGTTCAAGTTATTCATTAACGAGCCCTAACCTCTCAACGAAACCTTTGCTCGATGCAGCGAACGCAGCCATCATGCAAAGATTCAGCATTACGCTTGCAAAAAAGAACTTATCGCAGCTTCGAATTCGGCGGGATGCGATAAAAAGGGGGCGTGCGACGCGCCCTGCAGCGTGCGTAAGCTGCCGTTCGGCAAGGTCTGCGCCAGCCACTCCGCCGCACAAACCGGTACCAACCGATCGGAACTGCCGTGCATAATCAGAACCGGAACGGTAACGCCGGCGATCTCTCCACGCAGATCGCAGGTCAACAAAATATCCAGTCCGTTGCTTAATACTATGCCATCCGGCTTGCCCTGCGCAAATAATAAACCTCTCAAATGTGCCAGCGTCTGCCTCGCCGCGGCATCGCCGTGGACCTGTAAAGCCAGAAACCGCTTCAGCGTGACCTCGTAGTTCACCGACAGGTCGCGAGAAAAATTTGCCAATACGGAGGCTTCAATCGCGCACGGCCAATCGGTACGCCGGGTAAAACAGGGATTGGTCCCGACCAGCACCAAACGCCGCACCCGATCCGGCAGCCGCCGCGCGAGGGTCAAGGCAAGCTGCCCGCCCAGAGACCAGCCGCACAGATCAAATACGGGCGGCAGTTCGGGCGCAATGTCTGCCGCCAGGGTTTCCAGCGTGTAAGGCGCGACGCTTGCCTTGCCACCGTAACCGGGTAAATTCGCAGCCGTAATGTTAAATCGTGACGAAAGCCGTTCTGCGGTCGCGTTCCACACACCGCTGTGCATGCCCCAGCCATGTAACAATACGAGATTATTCGTTTCGGTTGTCATGCCGCTGCCGCCAGCGCCGTCAGCAATTGGGCGACGTCGGCTTCGCTGTGCGCCGCCGAAAGAGAAATCCGCAATCGGGCGGAGTCACGGGGAACGGTAGGAGGCCGTATCGCCGGTACCAGCATGCCTTGCCCCAGCAAACGGTCGCCAAGGGCCAGAGTTGCCGCATTACCGCCGATAATAACGGGCTGGATGGCGGTCATGCTATCGCATAAAGGCCAGCCCTGACTCTGCAGGCCTTGGCGCAATTGTACGATCAAGCGCCGCAGATGCGCCCGCCGGTCGTCCGCTGCCGCAATCAGTGCGAGGCTCGCCAATAATGCAGCGGACAAAACCGGCGGGGTCGCCGTGGTGTAGATATAGGTTTTCGCTTTCTGCACCAGCCAAGCGATCACTTCGTGCTGCGCCGCGACAACCGCGCCGGACACGCCAGCCGCTTTGCCCAGCGTCGCCATATAAATGATGCGCGGCGAAGCGAGGCCGAAATGCGCTACCGCGCCGCGACCGTTTGCTCCCAGCACGCCGAAACCGTGCGCGTCGTCGACCAGCAACCAGGCATCGTAGGTCTCGCATAATTCCAGCATTCGGGGCAAATCGGCCAGATCGCCATCCATGCTGAATACGGCGTCCACCGCGACGATTTTTTCCGCCGCCCGGCTGGAGCTTAACAGTCGCTCCAGCGCGACCATATCGTTGTGCGCATAACGGCTGAATTTGGCGCGCGACAAGATTGCGGCATCGTTGAGCGAAGCATGATTCAATCTGTCGGCAAAGATCTCGCCGCTACGGCCGACCAAAGCAGTAATAACACCGATATTTGCCATATAACCGCTGGAAAACAACAATGCGGCCGGGAGATCGCAAAATTGTGCGAAAGCCTGTTCGAAGTCCCGATGCGCGGCATGATGACCGATAACAAGGTGAGAAGCGCCGGCTCCCAGACCCATAAGCGGCAGAGCGTCGCATACTGCTGTCGCCAACGCCGGATGCTGTGCCAAGCCCAAATAATCGTTGCTGCAAAAAGACAAAACCGGATTTCCGTCGAACTGTATCCGAACACCTTGCGCGCTTTGCAGCAGACGGCGTTGTCGCAACAAGTCCTGGTCGCTCAATCCATCAAGTTGTTTACGCAGCCTGTCCAGGGCCGCCAAACTCATTCCTTCATTCTAGGAGCCTGTCAGACTTAAAGGAATCGGCTGCGAGCAACCGCTTTGCGGTTTGCCTGCTTGAAGCATTACGCAACGATTCTTCAAGTCCGACAGGCTCCTAGGCTTCCCTCGGCTTCTTGCGCCTTTATCCCTAGTTTGTCCAGGAGAGCGCGATCGCGGGCGACATCAGGATTGCCAGTCACCAACAACTTTTCGCCGTAGAAAATCGAATTGGCGCCCGCCAGGAAACACAATGCCTGAACGGATTCCGCCATTTGGCCGCGTCCTGCCGACAAGCGGACATTACTTTTGGATAAAACGATGCGCGCGACCGCGATGGTACGCACGAACTCCAGCGGATCAAGCGCTTCGGTTTCTTCCAGCGGCGTACCTTCGACACGCACCAGCATATTGATCGGCACCGATTCGGGTTGCGGATCGAGATTGCCCAATTGCGCGATCAAGCCCGCGCGCTGAGTCCGCGATTCCCCCATGCCGACTATGCCGCCGCAGCATACATGCAAATCGGCGCCGCGCACGCGATCCAGCGTCTCGAGACGATCCTGGTAGGTGCGCGTGGTAATGACCTCGCCGTAAAATTCGGGCGCGGTATCGAGATTGTGATTGTAGTAATCCAAGCCGGCGGCCTTCAGCTGTTCGGCTTGTCCGTCACGCAGCATGCCAAGCGTAGCGCATGTTTCCAGACCGAGCGCCTTGACTTCGCGCACCATGTCGAGGACGGGATCGAGATCGCGCTGCTTCGGGCCACGCCACGCGGCACCCATGCAAAACCGGGTCGCACCTGCCGCCTTGGCGGCTCGCGCCGCGTCCAGCACTTCTGTCATCGGCAGCAAGCCCTGATTTTCCACGCCAGTATCGTAGCGAGCTGCCTGCGGGCAATAACCGCAATCTTCCGAACAACCGCCCGTTTTAATCGATAATAAAGTCGAGAGCTGGATGCGATTGGCATCGAAAAACGCACGATGAACCTGCTGCGCACGAAAAATCAGATCGTTGAACGGCAAAGCGAACAGCGCTTCCACCTCGGCTACACGCCAGGCGGCCTGCTTGATCGGGGGGTACGTCAAATCGTTCACGGATTGTCTACCTCTATAATTATATCCTGCCAGTTTTCGCGACCGGCACGTACGATGTCCCATAGGCCCCAGGGAACGACAACGACGACCATGACCAGCCAGATTACGAGCAAACCATGCCAGCCATGAAAAAAACTATTGATAGGCTGACCGAAAATCACCATGGCGCCTGCCACGCCATAAAACCGATAACCCGCTATCCGGTTATAATATACCGTGCGCGGATTGGGATGATATGCGACCGAGGAATAAACAAATATCGATGCGGCGATCCATATCATCAAAAGAGGAGCGATCAGCGTTGAAACAATACTGGCAATGCTGAATATCCGGGCAGCAAACAAGGATTGTGCAGCAGTAACCGTTTTGGTAGCCATCAACTGCTTCGCTTTCCTAAACATAAAGACGTATTTTGGTAAATTCTATTCGAGCAGTCAAGATTGAGGCAATTTATATTAAACAGTGGATTAAATTTTAATCGGATTTTATTCCCGCAAAACTGCCTGTTATGCAATGCAATTGCCGGTTCCACTGCGTTATGCGCTGCCTGCATGAACGATTTGCCTTTACATGCTCCGAATTCGTGCACGATATGCGCCCATCCTCCTGCCCTATCGACTACCATGCAAATCGATCAAACGGGGGAAATTTGCGGCGCCTGCCTGAAGCATCTTCCGAAGTTCGCGCGCAGTGTAGCGGCTTATGCATATCGGTTCCCTATGGACAAACTTATCGGCGCCTTCAAGTACCATCAGCAATTTGCCCTGATCGATATATTGACCGAACCGCTCATCGCTCGCGTATCGACCGGCATTTTGCCCGATGCACTCGTGGCCATGCCCTTGCATCCGCAACGGTTGCGCGAACGCGGATTTAATCAGTCGCTACTGCTGGCGCGCCGGATTGCCCGGCAATTACAGTTACCTTTGCTGGATACCGCCTGCCGGCGCGTGCGCGATACCGCGCCTCAAACTACGCTGTCGGTCCAACAAAGGCGTACCAATTTGCGCAGCGCATTCGTCTGTACCGGACAATTTACCGGAAAACGAATCGCGATTATCGACGATGTAATGACTTCCGGCAGCAGCCTGAACAGCCTCGCCCAGGCTTTGCTGCAAGCCGGAGCGACTGAAGTCGAGTGCTGGGTCACGGCCCGAGCCGTACTTTCGTGAGGCATGCCTAAGAACATGACAGATCGATCGTCTTCAAAAACACCTCTACATTTGCGTAGGTTAACCGGACACGCAATTCGGTTTTCATACGCCTATTCACCATACGTCTGGATTCATTCATAAAGGATAACAAATTCGTCGGGAGCATTCGTTCTGCCTGTTGCCTGGAAATAAACGAGGGCACCGGCAAACGGTGCGCCTGCGCCACGAGCTTGAAATATTCGCCCATTTTCAGTTCGCTGTCGTCGCTGGCATTATAAATTCGCGTATTGCCGCCGCGAGACAGGCACGCGCGCACAATTACCGCCAAATCGTCGGCATGGATATGGTTGGTGTATACGTCGTCCTGCGCCCGCAAAATGGGTATTCCGCGCTCGATCCTTGACAACGGCAAGCGATTTGCGGCATAAATCCCCGGGACGCGCAGCAAACATGTATCCATGCCGGTTTGCCGGCTAAAGCGGCGTATCCGCGATTCCGCATCCAGGCGCCTGACGGCGCGTGCAGTAACGGGATGCGGCGTACGCGTTTCGCTCACCCGAGCGCCGCCACAGTCGCCGTAGACGCCGCTGGTGCTGACATAAATCAGGCGCTGCGGCAGTTTGGCGCGCCGCGCCAGCGCTGCCAGCAAATTTCGCGTATGCACGTCGATTTCGCCGTATGCAGGGGGCGGTGCGAAATGCAGTACAACATCGGCAATTGCAGCGATCCGCGTTAAACTGTCGCGTTTGGCGAGGTCGGCTATCACGGGAACTATTCCGAGGTCACGCAATTCGGCCGCCTTATCGGTTGATCGAACCAGACCGTATAGCCGATAATGCGATAATAACAATTTTGCCGTACGCAATCCGACATCGCCGCAACCGACTATCAGCACTCGTTTAACCGAAGGACATTTATGCCGCATCAAATCACCATTCAGCCCAGTGGGCACACATTTATCGCAGAGGACGACGAAACCATCCTCGCCGCTGCCCTGCGCATGGGTTTCATGTTGCCGTACGGTTGCCGAAACGGCGCCTGCGGCACGTGCAAGGGCACCATATTAAGCGGAGAAGTCGATTACGGCGAATTTCAGTCCAAAACGCTGACCGACGCCGAAATCGATGCCGGCAAGGCCCTGTTCTGCGCCGCCTCCGCGCTCGGCGATATAACGATAGAATGCCGCGAAGTCGGCGCTGCCCGCGATGTCCAGATTAAAACCCTGCCTACCCGCATACATAAAATGGAAAAGCTTGGACACGATGTGATGGGATTATATCTGAAGCTCCCTGCCAACGAACGTCTGCAATTTCTGGCCGGCCAATATATCGATATCCTGCTCAAAAACGGCAAGCGCCGCAGCTTTTCGCTAGCCAATGCGCCGCACGATGATACGTTTCTGCAATTGCAAATCCGCCATGTGCCCGGCGGCGAATATACCGAGCATGTATTCAGTACCATGAAGGAAAAGGACATATTGCGCATAGAAGGCCCACTGGGGAATTTCTTTCTACGTGAGGACAGCGATAAACCGATTATTTTCGTTGCCGGAGGCACAGGCTACGCACCGGTTCAATCCATGATAGCGCACGCGCTGTATCATCATCTGGACCGCGAAATGGTGCTGTATTGGGGAACTCGCGCATTACGCGACTTATATCTGCCGCAGACGCCTTCCCGCTGGCAGGAGGAACACGCCAATTTCACCTTTATCCCGGTACTCTCCTCGCCGGCTGCGAGCGATATGTGGCCGGGCCGTACAGGACGGCTCAACGACGTCATCGTCAAGGATTTCCCCGACTTATCCGGCTATCAGGTTTATGCCTGCGGCCTGCCCGCCATGGTTCAGGCCACGCAAGCCGCGTGCATCGCCCACGGTTTGCCGGAAAACGAATTCTATGCCGACGCGTTTACCTATCAGTCGAATTACGGTTAAGCCATGCGAGCCGTTCCCCCGCAACTCATTACTGCCAAACCGGCATCCGCTCAATTGCTGGCTGCAAACAATCGCTGCCAGCCGACATGCCCTAGCTGACGCAGGGTAAGCATATTCTTCCGATAAATCTGTTCGGTTTCCGGAAACGCCGCTACCGCCCGTTCCACGCTCTCCTCCCGCAACAGATGCAGCATCGGGTATGGCGAGCGATTGGTATAGTTTTCGATATCATCGGCATCGGTGCCGGCAAACTGAAATCGCGGATGAAAGCTCGCGACCTGAAACTGATCGCCGAATTCGGGTTGGGATGCCGCCGCATCGGCGATATCCAGAAAATCGTTATAATCCAGAAAATCGGTCAATACGTAAGGATGAATCAGTAAGGTTGTTTCTATCGATTCGACATTGCTGGCGTCGAGCAGATGCAGTTCATCCAGCAAATCCTCGAGCAGGGAATCGAGGGTCGTGGCCTCGCTCACCACGTAACGTATCTGGTTCTTTACCTGAACGGCTTTGGCGAACGGGCATAAATTCAGGCCGATCACCGCTTTTTCCAGCCATTCTTTAGTTTTTTCGATGACGTGCGCATGATCGGGATTCAAATTATCGGCCTCGAATGAAGTACCCATTGAAAAAATGATATCTGATGATATATTCGAATTTACGTAACGGCAATCGTTTTGCCGGTTTATCGTTGCGAGAGGAGATTCGTAATGGAATTCGTCAACAGTCTTGCAAAAATCGCCACCGGAGCTGCGGCCGGAGTAGCCGTGATTACAGCGCTGCCGATTTTCGGTGCGGTAGGCACCATCACCGCCACCGGCGCTGTCGTTGGCGCATTGATCGGGAGCGGCGCCGGGTTGGCCGATGCCCTCAGAAACAGTAAAAAGGAAAAGGGATAGATTGCAGATATCGTGAACCGACAATTTCCGGTCATAGCCAGCGCCTGACCCGAGCGCAATATTCGGCGTACTCCGCACCGAATTTGGCCAGCAAATGCGTTTCCTCGTGGGCGATCACCGCATAGCGCATAATAAGCCAGACCAGGGGCGCGAAAATAAATGGCCAGAAACTTCCCATCAATATTGCTCCAGCGAGATACGAAATGGCATCGGCGACATAAATCGGGTTGCGGCTAAAAACGAACGGCCCTCGCGTCACCAGCGCAGAAGCGGCTTTATACGGATTGACCGTCGTTTTATGCCGCCATATCGTAATCGCAGCCCACGCCATGAGCAAGGCGCCGCCGCCCAGCAATGCCCAGGCGAACCGATGCAGCGGGGCCGGAACGGGCCAGCTCAACGGCCGATAGCGATGCTGCAACCACCAGGCCGCTCCCAGCCCGGCGGCGTAGACCAAGGGAGGAGGAACCCAGGTACGAGGGCGTTCAACCGGTTTACCGCTCATTTTGTCCCCCCAGAATCGCATTCGCATTCAACTCCGCCGCCGTCATGATAGCATCACTATCCATCTCGCGCAGGGCGGCCATTGCGGCGACGATCTGCGCCAGATATTCCGGGCTGTTGCGCTGCCCGTGAGCCCAGGCGGGCGACATATCCGGCGCGTCGGTTTCCAGCACGATCGCCTGCAACGGCAACTGTTTCGCCAAGCGGCGCAAATTGAGCGCGCGCGTATAAGTGAAGGCGCCGCCGAAACCGAGTTTGAATCCCTGTTTGATAAATAGCTCGGCCTGCTGCATGCTGCCGTTGAACGCATGTGCGATACCTGAGCGGATATCGAACCGTCGCAGTTGTTTCATCACTTCATCATTAGCGTGGCGCGCATGCAGCAAAACCGGCAGATCGAAGTCGCGGGCGATTTTTAGCTGCTCGATAAAATAATGTGTCTGAACGTCGAAATCGACATTCCTGACCCATCCATCCAGACCGATTTCGCCGAGCGCCAGCGGTCGCGCGACAGTGATCGCTGCGCGCAGTCGCAGCAAGTCTTCAGGACGATGCCGTTCGCCATACACTGGATGCAATCCGTATGCCGGGCGGCATAGAGGATAACGGGCGCAGGTCGCATCGACGGCGGAAAAATTTTCGGCGCTAATCGAGGGCACCACGATGCGCGTTACACCCGCTGCTATCGCCCGCTCGACTATTTTATCGCGGTCGGCGTCGAACTCGCTCGCATCGAGATGGCAATGCGTATCGGTAAGCGCCATCGTTCAAGCTGCTCCTTGCATCAATATCTTGCGTACCGGGACCGGAATTGCCGCCGCCAGCGCTTCTTCCGGCGCTGCCCACCAGCCACCCTGCTCGGCAACCGTCAACGGCAATTGAGCGATCTCGACCCAGCGCGGCAGGATCGTCAAGCCGAAGTGACTGAATACATGCCTGAAGCTCGGTCGATCACGCACTTCGATCACATCGAGACGCCACGTATCGCGGCAGACAGCCAGCGTATCGTCGGTATCCCTGAGTTCCGGAAAGCTCCACAAGCCGCCCCAGATTCCGGTATCCGGCCGCTGCTCCAGCCATACCCGTCCGGCGTGATGGAGGATGACGAACTGCGCGGTTTTTTGCGGCTTGCCTGATCGGGATCCGGGCCTGGCGGCTGGCAGGAGCGCAACCTGACCGGTAATTTGCGCAACGCAAGTTTCCGCTACCGGGCATTTGTCGCAGTGCGGCCGCGTGCGCGTGCACAACATCGCCCCCATGTCCATCATCGCCTGGGTATAGACGTCGATTTCCGTGTCCGGCAACATTGATTCGGCCAGTTCCCATAAGCGCATTTCCGTCGCGCGCAGGCCGGGATATTCGCACACCCCGAAATATCGAACGAGGACGCGTTTGACGTTGCCGTCAAGGATCGCTGCTCGCTCACCGAAGCAAAATGCCGCTATCGCTCCTGCCGTCGAGCGGCCGATGCCGGGTAAATCCATTATTTCCGCCAGCTGCGACGGAAATTCTCCGCCGAAATCGCGCATCACTCGCTGTGCGGCGGCATGCAGATTACGCGCCCGGGAGTAATACCCCAAGCCGCTCCAATGAGCCAATACTTCATCCTGCTCGGCTGCTGCCAAACTTTGCACATCGGGAAACCGCGCTATAAAACGCTCGAAATACGGAATCACCGTGGTAACCTGGGTTTGCTGCAACATGATTTCGGACAGCCAGACCCGATACGGATCACGGCTGCCTTGCCAAGGCAAGCCATGACGTCCGTACAGGCGCTGCCAGGCAATGATACATAAGGCAAAATCACTCATGCCGTCACGATACTATCTTATGCGGCTCAAGGCTAGCCTGACTGGAACGTCTTTACGCTGCGAGCACAATAATCGTGCGGAACTATCGCTTAGTCCTTGTAAGCTTCTACCGGCACGGTAATCTCGACTTCGTCGCCGACCAATGGCAAAAATTTGTCCATACCGAATTCCGAGCGTTGGAAGTGAGCGCTGACATTGCCGCCGCATAAGGCTTTCTGAGTCATCGGATTGCTTCCGCAATGAAATCCGGTGACGGTCACATGCAATGGTTTGGTGACTCCCAATAAGGTAAACTCTCCGTCCGCTCCGACGACCTTGTCACCGTCGAAAATCAGTTTGTCGGATCGATACGTCATGGTCGGGAATTTTGCCGTATTGAAAAAACCGTCCCCCGATAAATGCTCGTTCCATAACGGCGAACCCATATCCAGTGATTGGGTATCGATAACCAGATTTACGCTGCCGGTTTTTGCGGCACGATCCAGTTTTACTGTTCCTGAAGTTTTATCAAAACGACCGTGCTGGGTCGTAAAACCGAGATGGTTCACGGCAAACATCGGATAAGTATGATTCGGATCGATCGTATACGTATCGGTTGCCGCTTCGGCGCCGGTGGAAATTAATGCCATTAGTGATAATGCGATCAATGCTGGTTTCATATTCGTCCCCTTGGGTTAAAAAAACTGGATCTGCTTTTGATGTCTTCCATTACTTCATTTATGTGCCGGTGCAAGACCAATGTGAAAGTGCACCTGAACAAGGTCGGCGACTACCGATGGATCGGCCCAAACGCCTCCACCTATGGCGTATTGTTTGCGCGACACCGGAATCACTCCGTCCAGCACCATCGATGTACCCGCTGGAACGGCGGTAAACGGCACGACGACAGGAAAGCTCCGGCCCTTGATAACCAGTTTGCCGGTGGCCTGATAGCGATTGCCGCCTAATGCTTTCAAGCCATCCGAGACAAAAGTAGCGGTCGGATAAGCTTTGACGTCGAACCATAATGGGCTCTTGACAGTATCGTCGGCCTCGCCGCTGCCGGCATTGACGCTCGCCAGCGCCACATCGATCTCTGCGCGGCTCACGTCGGGCCTGGCGGGATCGAAAACGATCCGGCTGGTAAATTTGGTGAAATGCCCGTTGACCGGAACGCCCATTTGCCGGGAAATAAACGTGATGCTGCTTTTATCGTTCAGCGGGACGGTAAATACGGCTGCCATTGTATTTGCCGTGCTGACCGTCATTAACATCGCAAGCAGTACCCTCATTTACGTTCTCCCCACCCCAGCGCCATGCGGCGCAAGATGCCGTCGCGTAAAATGAACTGATGATACAGCGCCGCGCCGACATGCAGCATCACCAATACCAGCAGGCTGTAATTCAACCATTCGTGCAATGATCTGAGCGAATGCCCGGTGGCTTTGTTGGCGGCAATCAAATCCGGAAGCGGCAATACGCCGAACAATACCACCTGAAACCCCAATGCCGAGCTCATCAGCCAGCCTGATAGCGGTACCGCCAGCATCAAACCATACAGAGCGAAATGCGTCGCGTGGGCGCCGCTTACCTGCAAGTGCGGCATATCGGCGGGCAAGGCGGGAGGGCGGTGCGCCGCGCGCCATAACAGGCGCAGAATGGCTAGCAGCAAAATAACGATCCCTGTCCATTTATGATACGAATACAATTGCAATTTGCGCGGCGACAGCGCCATATCGCTCATATACAGGCCAAGCGGAAACGTTGCGACGATCAGCCCCGCAATCAGATTATGCAATACGACCGCCGTCGGGGTATAACGCCAATCTTTCATACTGCCTCCGAAAAGTGGAAAACGCCCCGCAATCGATGCAGAACCTGTCGCATATGCTCGATTTCGCTTTCCTCCAACGATGCAAACGCCTTGTTCAAATAATCGAGCTGCTGCGGAAAAACCGTCTCGAACAGCGCTACCCCTTGTTCCGTCAAACCAACTATCTGACTGCGCCCGTCATTCGGATCCGGACTGCGCATGACCAGTTTTCTTTCTCTCAGCCGATCGACCACTCCGGTCAAAGTACCTTTGGTAATCAGGGTCTTCTGACCCAGTTCCTTAAAACTCATCCCGGACGTATTGCCCAATGTTGCGATGATATCGAACTGGCATGAGGTCAAACCCATACTGCGCTGGTTCTGCGCGGAATAAGCTTCAAACTCCTGATAGCATTGAGCTAACTCTCGAATCAATGGTAAAAATGTATATTTATTTTGCATTTTCCGTAACGTCAGAGCCGAGTTCTGATACGTTAATATAGTACTAACAAGGACTATATGCAAGAAATAATTCTATTATATTTATGCACCACTTATATGCGATGCTGAAATTATCAAACACGATCCATGCATTTATCCAACTTTTTTACTTTAATGCTTATGCATTTATATTGTTTCCCTTCAGCAAATAAAGATTGATTTATTCAAACTAAACTGAGCATAATCAAGTAGCAAAGGAAGATAGCGATTGATGATGGAAAGTAATCGCCCCATTTCTTTTTACGTGTCCTATTTTTGATAAAAAATATAACAGTATCGTACTTAAATCGTATGTTTATCAAATTGAAATTGGAAAATCAAATTTCCCTTAATCAATATTTTGTATAGCGATGACTAAAGTCATCGGGCAAGATGCGATTTGCGAAGATCTGGCAGCGCAGATTCGTCGGCGTTTAGCTCTCCAGCAACGCGGCAAACCCATCGGCGTCTTTCTTTTCGCAGGCCATCCGGGTACAGGCAAGACCTATCTTGGCAAACAGCTGGCAACCGAGCTCGGCCGCAAGCTTCTGCATCTTGATATGACCCAGTTTTCTCGCGGCATGGGCGCGACTGTCCTGTTGCATTGCCCGTGTTAGCTTGTCACTATATTCCGAATTTGGTCATGGCCGCTTCAAACTGACGAACCGCTGAATTCGCTATCGATATTTCAATAATGCACTGTACTTCGGGCATCGTTTAAGCCGCCTGCGGCAATTTACCCGAAACCAGAAAGGTGGCTATGGAAAATGAAAAAACTCGCGGCTATGCGCCGCATGAAAACTCACCTGGCTGCCGGTTAATTCGCACTGCCACGCTTCCTGGCAGAGCGGAGCATTCCCCTGCAACGCCGTCGGCATAAATAACGCAACATTGATGCCGCGAGCCGGGTCGCGGGCCGAAATGAATTCGAAAGCATCGACGCCGGCGTTGCGCATAAGACCGCCCAGCAGCTGAGCTGGGTCGTATTCGGTAGAGCTGCTCAGAGTTTCGGCATATTGGGCAAAAGGCGGATTTTGAAGCTGCAAACCTTTTTCTGTACGATATTTCGCGCCAAACAAGGTATGCTGTGTATCGAGTTTCCCAGTCGGCGGTATGGCCATGCCGTACCCAGAACAGAAACCGGTAATAAGCGGATTCCGCCAGCACCGTACCGATTTTCTGCGAGCCATAAAACAGACTGGGAGCGCTACGCGTGCCGAAACGCGACCCGTGTTTCAGCGGCGGATAGCGGAATGGCATCGCCAGCAGATAATGCAAACTTTCTGTGCCGACGCGCAGACTCGGCTTGGTCTTCTCCAGCAGGGTTTCCAGCACCGCCTGCCGTTCCAGCGAGCCCACCAGCTGATTGGTGGCGACCTGCTCCTGGCTTCTACCAGACGCAGGATGACGCCTTCCAGGCCAGTCAAATTCGCTTGTGCCAGGCAAACGCTCCAATCGATCACTAAAGCTTGCCCCGCATGGCATCGAGATATTCCAGGACGGCAGTCAATCCCTGTACGCTTTTGATCTGCTCGCCGGGCACCCCGCCGGTATGCAGATTTTCAGTTTGCATCCAATGCCGCATCTGCCCAAAATTGCCGCCCACCAGCACAAACAAAGCGCGGTAACAACGAATGAACAGCAGCGCCAATTCCTCCGCCTTGCTGTCGGGATCGATGCTGCCGCGACTGACTGCGGTACGATTTTTGCCTATGACCGCGCCCAGATCGGCCTGGCTCATTCCCAGATGTTTGCCGGCATTGGCCAAGGCTTCAGCTAAAACGCCGGTCCTATCGATATCGGGCGCAAGTGCAAGATTCATAACAGCTTCTTAACAACTTCGAAATGTCAATATAGCATAGTCATGATGCCTTTTGTCTAATTTGCACAAGCACGCCAGACAAAAACCGAGATCAATCGTCTGGATAGTTCATAACCCTAAATCCTGCCACATCGCATCTACCCGCTCCTTAACCGCGTCGCTCATAACGATAGGCGTGCCCCATTCCCGCGTAGTTTCGCCCGGCCATTTATTGGTGGCGTCCATGCCCATTTTTCCGCCCAGACCCGACACCGGACTGGCGAAATCGAGATAATCTATGGGCGTGTTTTCCACCAGCAGCGTATCGCGCACCGGATCCATGCGCGTCGTGATCGCCCAGATGACGTCTTTCCAGTCGCGGATATTGACGTCGTCGTCGACGACCACGATAAATTTGGTGTACATGAACTGGCGCAAAAAGCTCCATATGCCGAACAACACCCGCTTGGCGTGTCCGGGATAGGATTTTTTGATGCTGACCACCGCCAGACGATACGAACAGCCTTCCGGCGGCAGGTAGAAATCGGTAATTTCGGTAAATTGCTTTTGTAATAAAGGCACGAATACTTCATTGAGCGCGACGCCGAGCACGGCGGGCTCGTCGGGCGGTTTGCCGGTATAGGTGCTGTGATAAACCGGATCGCGGCGCATAGTGATGCGCTCCACGGTAAATACCGGGAAATTATCGACCTCGTTGTAATAGCCGGTGTGATCGCCGAACGGTCCTTCGGGAGCCATTTCTCCCGGATGAATCACGCCTTCGAGCACGATCTCCGCGCTGGCGGGGACCTGCAAGTCGCTGCCCAGGCATTTCACTACCTCGGTCTTCGCGCCGCGCAGCAATCCCGCGAACTGATATTCGGACAAGGCAT
>JAJYPN010000033.1 GCA_021795395.1 Pseudomonadota bacterium
GAACTTCGCATACAATATGGACAGAATCACAAAAAACGCCGTATGCGCAAAAGCGAAATAAAGCATGCCTATTGCCGGAACGATTGATTCCCCGGCAATTCCCATACCGAGCAACGGCAATACTATCCAGGCATTGAGGAGCCAGATGCCCAGCGCGTAAAACAATCCGCTTACCAGCGGAGTAAATACCTTGCGCAATCGGGGTTCCAGGAATAATGCGTAAATTACGGCCAGGAGCAGGCCGACGACAACATGAAACACCGGCCGCCATACCGTGGCCGGAATACCTCCGATAGACGGCAGTTGCCACATCAGCCGTCCCGTATGCAGCCAGACCAATAATTGCGACAGACTGCCCTGCCCTGTCTGCAATCCCGCTTTCGCACTCCATCGCAACAGCAGCATATTAACTGCGATCGCTATGCTGCCTGCCAACAGGGCATATCGGGCGGCCCGCATTGCATCCTGATCGCCGGATCGCATAAATTTCCTCCAATAACATCAAAACTGCAATTATAATATAAGCTTAGCTGGCAATACGCTGACGGATTTGCCCCGCTGCAAAATGCCAGATCGCATTTGCACTCGATAAGCCGCTAATTTCCCGAGGATGCTGCGGCCAACAAAATCCTTACAGGAAGCCGATGCATATGCTTGCCAAAATCATGAAACCCTATTCCGAGTCCGCCGTACGCAATCAGGATTTCATTTTGCCGCACTTGCAAACGTTATTCGCCGACCGCAAGCGGGTCTTTGAAATTGCCAGCGGTACCGGCCAGCACGCCGTATTCTTCGGCAGCCGGCTGCCGCATTTGACCTGGCAGACCAGCGAGTTGCCGGAAAATCATGCCGGCATCCTGGCTTGGCTGACGGAAGCATCGCTGCCCAACGTACTCGCTCCTGTCGCGCTCGACGTAAACGATAGCCCGTGGCCGGTCGCCAACGCCGATGCCGTATTCAACGCCAATACCGTACACATTGTTTCGTGGCCGGCCGTAGAACGAATGTTTGCCGGTATAGGCCGCATGCTCGAAACGAACGGCATACTATGCCTGTACGGTCCATTCAATTACGATGGGCAATATACTTCCGCGAGCAATGCGCGATTCGACGAGTGGCTGAAAGCCCGCGACCGGCAAAGCGGGATCCGGGATTTTGCCGCCATCGATCAATTAGCCCAAGCACAAGGATTGACCTTGATCGAAGACATATCGATGCCCGCCAACAATCGCTTGCTGGCATGGCGCAAAACCGGCATTAATCCTGGGGCTTGAACGGGTTGCGCTCATGCAGCTCGTCAGCGTAACCAGTCACGCCCGCCGCTTCGCGGGCGAGAAAATCCTCTACCGCCCGGCCGAACGCCGCATGCGCAAGCCAGTGCGCCGACCAGGTAATCGCCGGCAAAAAACCTCGGGCCAGTTTGTGCTCGCCCTGTGCTCCGCCTTCGAATACCGCAATATTACGTGCTATGCAAAATGCGATCGCCTGGTAATAACAGGTCTCGAAATGCAAACCCGAATGAAATTCCAGCGCGCCCCAATATCGCCCGTAGAGCGTGTCGCGCGTAAAGAAATTCAGCGCACTCGCAATCGGCCGCCCGTCGCGCAACGCCAGTACGAGCAATAGTTTATCGTCCATCGTTGTACCGATACGGCGAAAAAAATCGAGATTGAGATACGGCGTGGAACGATGCTGCCGATAAGTACGATTGTAACATTCGACGAAAAATTCCCAATGCGCTGCCGTAATCTGTTCACCGACCAGCCATTCGAAGCCGATGCCTGCATCGCGCACGCGGCGGCGTTCCTGCTTGATCTTTTTGCGCTTGTCGTTGTTCATGCACGCGAGATAGGCGTCGAAATCGGCATAATTCCGGTTTTTCCAGTGAAACTGCACGCCTTTGCGCAGCATCATGCCGGCTTGCTGCAATGCCTGCGCCTGCTCTTCGTCGGGAAACAGGCAATGCAGCGACGAAATACCGAGCTGTTTCGCCCGTTCCAGTGCCGCGTCGATCAACAGCGCCCGGATTTCGGCGCTCTGCGTCAGCACCCGCAGTCCGGTGACCGGCGTGAAAGGCACCGCGCACACCAGCTTGGGATAATAGTTCAGCCCATGCCGCTCGTACGCTTCTGCCCACGCCCAATCGAACACATATTCACCGTAGGAATGCGATTTAAGGTACAGCGGCATCGCGCCGACCAGACGACTATCCCGCCGAACAACAAGAAATTGCGCCAGCCAGCCCGTCTGCGGGACAGCGCATCCGCATTCCTGCAAGGCGGAGAGGAAGACATGACTTAAAAACGGGTTACCCCCCGCCAGCGCATCCCATTCGGCCACGGGTATATCCGCGATCGTATCGACGATACGGATGTCTGTCTCAGCGCTCACGATAGCTTATCCATTGTCAGCCGGAAACGGGATTATGCATAATGAAACCACATTCTGAATAGTCTAACCATATTTTGTTCCGGTTGGAGCGGATAATTCCAGGATATCCGAACAATCCTCTCTGTACCCTCGGATAAAGAGTAGGAATAAAGGTAAGATATTACCCTAACCATTTAATTTCAGGAGAATCGCATGAAATTACTGCACGCCATGTTACGCGTTACCAATGTAGAAAAAACCCTCGCATTCTTCAAACTGCTGGGGCTGGAAGAAAATCGCAGACGAGAGAACTCCGACGGACGATATACCCTGATTTTTCTCCGGGAGATATCCACCCAGTCGGAGTTTGAGATCGAATTGACGTACAACTGGGATCGAACGGAGCCTTACGCTGTCGGCAAAAACTTCGGCCATCTGGCTTTCGAAGTCGAGGATATCAACGCAAAATGCGACGAATTGCGCGAGCATGGCATCGTCATTGCGCGACCGCCCAGAGACGGTCATATGGCATTTATCCGCTCGCCCGACGGCATTTCCGTCGAGCTATTGCAACGCGGCGATGCGATCATGCCTCGCGAGCCGTATTTGAGCATGCCGAACCAGGGCGATTGGTGAAAGAGACGCCAGTGTCCGAATTTAAATTCGGTGAGTATTCGTTACCGCGAGGGCTATTCGTCTTCGCCCAGTTCAGCGTTCCAGCCTTTCACTCGCGCGTCTGTAATGGCCGTATCGTATAATTCCATATGGCGCTTGCGCAAGGCTTCCGGCAACCGGCTGGGAAGATGCGCATACGGCATCCAAGCCGCGTAAACCTTTTCGTACAAATTTTGCATACGAGCCGCATCCCAGCCTGCGCAGGTTTCCGTTTCCGGCAGGATGCCGAATACCCAGGCATCTCGAACAATGCGTCCCAAATGGGTCAACCCGCCGTTGGTGTCCTTGTCTACACCCGCATAAACCTGTGATGTCATCGTATCAGTCCTGCTTAAAGAATCGGGCAATTTCCGGTCGCCGTCGGACATGATCTGTTATCATGGCTTCCTGGCGCCGAAGATGCGCGATAGGTATTGATCTGCCCGAGGATCGGGCGACATGCAGAAGATGGTCACGCCTGAGCGTGCCACTTATTCTACCGCTTTCCTGATATCATACCGCAAATACGGCTAATCGCGCACATCGCCAGGATAAAACCGGTTTGTTCCCAATGCCATGTCAAATCGCCCATCCGATATCGAAGCCGAACAATATTTACGACTAGCCATCGATCTGGCTCCGGGAAATGCTTCCCATTATGCAAATTTCGCGTTTCTGCTCGACGCGGATGGGCGACGGGACGAAGCCGAATATTACTATCGCGAGGCTGTTACACGCGAAGCAAACTCGCCGGGCTACCGTTTGATTCTGGCTGATTTTCTTGCCAACTCGCCTACAGCAGAACACATCGCAGAAGCCAAGGCCATATATCTCGACGTACTAACACTCCTGCCGACGCATCATGCGGCATGGAGCAATTTAGGCGCCCTGCTCTTCAAAACCGGCTACATTTCCGCTGCGCAAACCGCTTACACCGCCGCTATCGCTTATTGCCCGGGGGATGCGACCCTGCATGCCAGCCTGGCTCGCATCGCGCTGTATCTGGAAAACCTGGATATTGCAAAAAAGCATTTTCTCCATGCGATCGCGCTCGATCCGGCGCTGGCCGAAGCCCATCAGGGGCTCGCCTGCATTTTCCACAGGCAAAACCAGGAAATGGAAGCGCAGTTCCATCGGGATAAAGGGTTCGGCAGCACACCCATCGTCACCTTGCCCTGGCATGGCCGCAATCGACCTCGGCCCTTGCTGATTTTAACTTCCGCCATGGAAGGCAATATCCCCTGGCGATTGCTGGTGGATCAAGATGTGTACCAGAGTACGATCGCTACTGTCGAATATCTGGAAAGACCGCAGCAATTGGACCTTGCAACCTATTCGTTGATTTTCAATGCCATAGGAGATGCGGATTTATGCCGTAGCGCACTTGAAACGGCGGAATGTCTGCTGGCAAAAATGCCGTCACCCGCCATCAATGCACCTGCTGCCGTGCTTTGTACCGGCCGGCTGGAAAACTCCCTGCGCCTGTCGCGGCTACCGGGCGTGACGACGCCGCGCATGATTCCCGTTTCGAAAACCGACATCGATTCCGGACTGTGCCTGCAACGATTAACGCGCAATGGATGGAATTTTCCTCTGCTGTTGCGCGCTCCGGGTTTCCATGGCGGCAATCATTTTGTACGTGCCGAATCGCCGGATGTATTGCGGCAGGCCGCCCACGGCCTGCCGGGGGAAAATCTGCTGGCCGTGGAATGGCTCGATGCAGGAGATGAAGACGCACGGTTCAGGAAATACCGGGTCATGATTATCGATGGCGTCTTATATCCGTTGCACATGGCCATATCGACGCAATGGAAAGTGCATTATTTCAGCTCGGACATGAAGGACAGTTTGCCGTATCGCGAGCAAGAGCAAGCGTTCCTGCAGGATTTTACCGCCGCCCTTGGAGCCAGTGCGGTATCGGGGCTGCAACAGGTCGCTCAAACGCTGGGATTGGATTACTGCGGTATCGATTTCGGCCTGGACAGCTCCGGTCGCGTTTTATTGTACGAGGCAAATGCAACGATGGCGATCGTACCGCCCGACCACGATCCCTGCTGGGATTACAAACGAATAAGTATTGATAATGCGCTGGCTGCGGTAAAAGCCATGTTCGCGAAGCGCATGAGCCTGCAGGTTTGACTATAACCTTACGCAGCGGAATGTTTTGCACCTATCCTTACGTACTTACGCCAGCAGATCAGTATGGCAGGCTAATAGCCGGGGGGCGGAGGCGGTGGATTTCCGCGAGGCGGAGGTGGATATTGGGCCGGCGGCGGATAAGCGCCAGCTGGCGCAGAATAAGCAGCGGGAGCATATACGCGGGGCGGTTGCAGCACGAAGCGCCCCGATACCGGCACCCGGTCGCCGTCGGCATACATGCATTGCATATAGGCCTGGTCGTATCTGCGCTGTGCGCCGTAGCCGGAAGCTTGCGCTTCACTGGCGCCGATAACGCTTCCCGCCAGCAGACCGGTCGCTGCGCCTACGCCGGCTGCGCGACCGCCGCCGGCGATTGCTCCGACCGCGGCACCCAGTGCTGTGCCGGCCACCGCACTTCCGACCAGGCTGCTGTTGGCAGCCTGGTCGACTGTGCCTCCTATACGTCCTTCTGCAAACTGGCGGCAATAAGCATCGTCGGCGCGAAACTGGTCGAAACTTTTACCCGTACCCGGCATCGCCATCTGGCTCGGCCCGTTAGGCACGGCAGCGCAGGCACCAAGAATCAGAGGGAACGCCAGCGCAATTTTTTTAAACGCATCGATCATGGAAACTCCCTTTAGTGCGTCATTGGGGCGGCAGCCGGAGCCGGTGGCGTGGGGTCTACCGCTTTCCAACCACCCGGGCATTCCTTGACATAGGGATAATATCCTTCGGGCTTGTCGCAGTGATACCATTGGCTCGATGCCTGCGCTGCAGCAGGCTGCCCGGTCGATGGCTGCTGGGTGGGCGATGGCTGCGGGGCTGATTGTTCGACATACACCGGCGCTGATTCCGGCTCGACCATCACAGGTGGAGGAGCGACCACTACCGGAGGATAATAGGGATAAGGATACGGATACGGATACGGATAAAAATAAGGCCGGTAGAACGGCCGGTAAAATCCGTATGGATACGGACCCGCATAGAATCCGACACCGATGCGCACGCGATCCGCCATGGCAATATTAGAGACGAGCAGACCGATCAATCCGATCAAGCCGCACATCAATACGCTGATATGTTTCATGTTCTATCCTGCACTCAAATAATTCATAAGATGCCATCAATCATGGCGGGTTTCAAATTTAACGCTGCCAAATGTCAGCAATTTTTCATTTTTAAACAAATTTGTAACGGTTTGTGACGATTTGCAGCGATGGGATAAGCAACAGCGATTTCGAAAAGCCTTGATGACAGTTATCAATATCGCGGTTACACATTGATACAAAAATACTGCATCCTGATATATGGCGGACACGTGATGCTGGTGCAATGGGGCATCATCGATAATCGCTGAGGAGAACCACCACCATGTATAATGCCGCGATCAATAATTACCGCAAATATCGAACCTTATCGATCATATTGTCCATGCTCGCCGCCTTTGGTGCGAATGCGCCTGCCTACGCTGACAATGAATGTGAATATCGCTCCGACAACAAGGTCAAGGCTACGGCATTTTTTGATACGCATAAAACCGTGCTGCATGATCAGCTTGGCTTGACCGCCAATCAGGAACCTGCCTGGAAGATTTTTATCGCGAAATTGAAAGCAGACGAGCATACCCGTCAGATCATCGCACAGGAAACAGAACCTGCAGATGCCACAGCTCCCGATCATTTCGATCGCAAGCTGGCTATAATGAGAAGTCGTTTGAGTCATATGGAATTTCGCGCTCAAGCGGTAGAGGAATTCTACGGACAACTGACGGCGCAGCAACAGCATATATTCGACGAATTTTTTACGGCATTGAGAGACCGGCACAAATCATCGTGAGCCTTTTTCTTGCCGAATTTCCCGGATCATTGCAATGATGCAGCCATCAAACACCCTGAGAACGCAGATATTGATTGTCGACGACGACAACGATATCCGCTCCCTGCTTTCGGAATTTCTCGACAACAACGGCTTGCACACCTTTCAGGCAACGGATGGCAACGATCTATTGAAGGTGCTTGAATCCGAGACGATCGATCTGATCGTCCTCGACCTGAATCTTCCTGGCGCAAACGGTCTGGATTTGTGCCGGGAGATACGTGCCCGCTCCAGTGTGCCTATCATCATGCTGACTGCCAAAACGCATCCTATAGATCGCATCATAGGACTGGAAACAGGCGCGGACGATTATGTCTGCAAGCCGTTCGAACCGCTGGAACTGCTATCCAGAATTCGCAGCGTGCTAAGGCGGACGAAAACGGGCGCAGTCAACGCAGTTATCGCGCAGGAAGCGGCAAAAATGTTTTTTGCCGGCTGGACACTCGATCTCGTCGCACGCCATTTGATTAATCCGTCCGGCGTTGTCATGTCCCTGTCTGCCGCCGAATTTCGATTGCTGAAGATATTTCTCGAACGGCCCAACCGGATTTTGACCCGCGACCAGTTGATGGATCTGGTGCATGGCCGCGACGCCAATCATTTCGACCGATCCGTGGATTTGCAGATCAGTCGCGTCAGGCAAAAGATCGAAGCAGACTCAAAAGCGCCTCAAATCATAAAAACCGTAAGAAATGAAGGCTATATACTGACCGCCGTTGTCAAGACAGGATACCAATGATCCATTCATTTACCGGATCGATGACCGCCAGAATATTTTTGATCCTGATCGGCGGCACGATAATTTCCGTCGTACTTGTGATGCTGCTTGCCAGCTACGAAAGAAAAAACCTGGAAACCCGAATACGTTCGCATCACGTTGCCGAACGGGTAGCGCAAAGCATCCATCTGCTCGACGCCATTCCCGCTTCCTCTCGTCAACCTGTAGTCGACATCTTGGACAGATCGGGAATCCGAGTCAGTCTCTCGCCGTCTGCCGCTCTCAAAGGGAACCCTCCGGATAAAAATACACTGGATGCATTGCGTGAAAGGTTAGGCAACAGGAAAATGATAGTGCTCGACAGAACGGATGAAGACTGTCCTGTACTGAAAAGACAGAACGATCGCAATCCGGCACAAACGCATCGCTGCGAAACCATACTCGCCACCTTGAACGATGGCACGCCTATTCAGCTCGACCTGGCACAGCGCGACCGTTTTCCACCGATGATTCGTGGTAATTTCCTTAAAAATCTGCTGCTATTCCTTTCCGGGCTCAGCTTGCTTGCGCTGATCGTAGCGCATATGGCAACCAAGCCTCTGCGCCGTCTCGCAAAAGCGGCTCACGAATTGGGCCGGAATCTGGAACAAGAACCATTGCCCGTCGATGAAGGCTCTACCGAAGTACGCGAAGCGGCCGAGGCGTTCAATACCATGCAGAGCAGTATCCGCAATCATATCAAGGAACGAACCTTCATGCTCGCCGCCATCGCCCACGATCTTCAAACTCCGCTGACGCGACTCAGACTGCGCCTGGAAAAGGTAGCCGACGAAAAACTTCGTGCGAGTCTGGTAGCTGACCTGACCGCAACGCAGGCGATGGTCACCGAAGGACTGGAATTCGCCCGTACGGTCAGCGTCGAGGAACGCCTGGAACTCGTCGATCTCGATTCGTTGATCGAAGCGATCTGCAACGATGCCGCCGATGCAGGATGGGAAGTAACCTGCAGCGGAAAAATCGGCAAAACCGCTCTGGCCTTTCCGCACTCGCTGCGCCGCTGCGTTGCAAATCTGCTCGACAATGCGGTCAAATATGGGAAATTTGCGCATGTGATGCTGGAAGTCAAAAACAAAAAAGCGGTCATCTCCATCATAGATGGCGGTTCCGGGCTACCGGAAGATCAGTTGGAAACGGTTTTCCAGCCTTTTAACCGCATGGAACATTCCCGCTCGAGGGATTCCGGCGGAACAGGCCTGGGATTAACCATTGCGCGCATCATCGCAGAAAAACACAAAGGCTCCGTTAAATTGAGCAATGTCGGTACAGACGACCTCGGATTGATAGCGACGCTCGAATTGCCTCTGTCCTAACCCCGCGGCAGCCAGCCTCGTAAGCTGCAATTCCCCATAATTCAATGTCCCGCTCCACCACGGAATGGCCAGAAAAACATACTGCCCGATGATTATTCCCTCTTCCTTTCGAACACCTGCGGGCGATCAAGCACGGATTAATAAAAAATTAATACAAGCTTAACCTTGCCGAGTGCACGGCCATATAAAATCCTGACTGTTAATTATCATCATTATCATTAACTTAGCCTATCATTGCACACATGACTATAGGAAATTAAATGATATTGAGCCATTTATTTCTTCATTGGGATCATCGACGAAAAAGTTACCATCTGTTATCCCTGGGGCTGAGTATCTTACGTTCGTCACGCGTGTTGATATTTTTTTCGGAGCATTGCAAACTTTGTCAGCTGGATAATTATCGCAACTATGTAGCCAGAACCGTACCGCACGATTTATTTCATCATCTGAACCATCGCTATTATCTCGCAAAACATCTTTCGGTTCAGCAACGGATTCAATGCGCGATCAGCCATTACCATTTCGAAAACATCACGTTCAGCGACGCCTACAAACAACTTGTCTATTTTGAACAAGGATTGCCGCTCTGGACAAAAACTGTCGATGAAAATCTTTTTTCCATCGAACTTTCAATAGGCGATCGCACTATTCCCGAAGGCGATCTTTGCATTGCATTGCTGGTCAATAAAAGAACCTTGCATAAAATCAATTTCAGCTGGGTCAAAGGCCATATCTTGCAACTCGATTCGCATATTCTTCCATTCATCGGCAGAACCCAGGGCAGCGGCCACAACGATCCGCCAGCGCGCGTATGGTTCGACCGCTCGTTCCCTCAAAATTCGCCCCTGTTTTTTTGTTTTTCCGCATTGCAAGGCCTGGCGCAAGCGATCGGCGCTACTGAAATATTCGGCATAAGCAGTCATAATCAAGTCGGCTTCGATCTGAACGATACGCCTCATTTTATCAATACCTATGATGCCTTCTGGGAATCGCTGGGCGGCAAAAAAACCAGCGAGCTCGGGTATTCGATTCCGGTTCCGTTCCATATGAAGCCCATTTCCGAGATTTCTTCCAAACATCGAAAAAGAGCGGTAGCCAGACGCAAATACTGGAAAGAAATCGACGACTCTGCCCGCATGACGCTGGAAACATACATGCGGAAACCACTGGACATACAAAAACTGCATTAAACTCATGTTGATGTATCCGACCGATTTACCATGCCGAATATTGAAAATTCAGTGTTTCAGCAGCAGATATAACGCACCCAGCAACAACGGTTGATGCAGCAGGTAAATCGCCAGACTGTGTTGCCCTATCCACGCGGGGACAAGCAGTAACCCGGCCGATGGCGACAGGACTTCCTTATTCTGCCGTTGCACTGACAGCTTCCCCTGCGCCCTCATGCGCAGAAATGCTTTGCCCAGAAACATGCCCACGAACACAATACCCAACCAGGGAAACAAAGGTACGTAATCTTCGGTAATGGGTTTATACGTCATCAATCCTATCCATTGCACCCACCGCTGATCGAACCAGAGGTTCGAATAAGCAATGCCGAAAACAACAATGACGCTGCCCAGCAGCAGATTAATCCAATAAAATCGCAGAAAAAAACGAGCTATCAGGCTGGCGACCGCAATAAAATGCAGAATGCCGAAAAATATGAAACTTTGCGGAAACATGAGATAGCTGCCTATCGTGACCGCCAGCGCAGCCGCGACCAGCCTGGCTATGCGTTTCCAGTAATGGCGGTTGCCGGAACCGGCAGCGAATTCAAGGCTGATACCGACCAGAATCAGGAACCAGCTGACGATCAACGCTCGTAAGCTCAGCCAGAATACACTGTAATTAAAATTCTGATGAACGACTCCAAAATAATTGAGATCGAAACTGAAGTGATAGCCCACCATCAGGATTACGGCGAAGCCGCGCATGATATCGATAGCCAGCCATCTGCCCGTTATTTTCAGAACGCTCATGATCGACCGCCGATAAGGACACGATAAGCGCCTGACGGCGACGGCTTACCGATCAGATTCAAAAGACCGGCAAGCTGCTCATTCTTCGAACGGGCGGTTCCGCTAAATCGCAAACCAGTCGACGGCGACCAGCTTCCTGTGCCAGCAAGAAAGAGCGGTCCTTTCTGCGTATCCAGTTGCAACGTTAACCCGCGCCCATTAGCTGCGAGATGAATACGGTAGCTGCCGATGGGCGCGACCCGGCTCAAACTGGACGTAGCATCCAGCCAGTCGAGTTCGAGCCGGCCGCGAAAAAACGTATCCGACGCCGAAAATTTTTCCGTGACCATGCTTAACTTTCCCCCCGGCGCCAGGGATTTCAGCATCGGTGCCCAATCCGCCAGCACAGCGGCAGGCAAAATCAAGGCGACATGCTGCATTTCGATGCGCGCCGGCGAAATGAAAATATCCATAGCCCGGGTGGCGATGCTGCTTGCCACGTTTATGTGCAGATGACCCAACAGCAATTCCGGCAGCCGGATTTTCCAGCGTATCTCTTCCAGCCCATACAAGCTGCCAGACCCGTTCCACAGCGTGCCTTGCGCATTCGACACCCGCAGGTTGTTGCCGCCGTAATGCGCAAGGATGGGATTGATGAATGTCGCGGGGACCATCGCCGCCAGAAATACAGCATAAAAAAACAGGCCCGCAGATACGGCAATCCAGCGCTTTTTCATGAGTTGCCCGTGACCGCCACCGTCGCTTCGACCTTGACCATGCCCGGGTCGCTCAACATTACGATATGACTCGATTCGAGACGCAAACGATCCTCGCGTTGCAGGGCATCGAGCCAGCGTATCCAGTCGTCGAAAGCGATGGCATCGATGGAAATATGCGCCCGTCCTGCCGCATCGACTGTCAGCACATTGATACGGTCGCGCAATTTATGCCGGGTTGCCGAAGCATCGATATTTTTTTTGAGGTCAGCAGGCTGCCCGGGCGCGGGCACGCTTTTACGCAGCAAACGGATTTCCCTGGCCTGCTCGTGCATACGCGCATCGTTCAGGCGCAACTGCGGCAACAACTCGCGTAATCGTGTCCGTGCTTGTTCGCCCGGTTGCCAGACGTAAGCATATAAAAAGACCGCCAACAGAAATAGTCCGCAAAAAACCAGGATCTTTTTTTCGCGTTCGTTACGCGCTTGCCAGAAAGCCAGCAGTTTGCTTTTCATGAATTCTCCGGGCTTACTGTGAAATAGGCGATAATTCCCGACCCATCGGCAGCAGGCTGCTGCTTCTCCAGCCGTATCCTGAGATGCGATGCCGCCAGCGCTTTTTGCAGGCTATCGATGCCCACCGCACCTGTCAGCGCGATTTTCAGTCCAAGCCGGCCCGGCTCATAATCGATACTTTTGAGCGCACCGCGCGGCAGCGCCGCCAACGGCGCCGAAACGGCGGAAAGCAGGGGCAGAAAATCACCTGTTTCCTGCTGACCCGCAGCGTGTTTCAGTTCGGTCAGTTTCCGGTCCATTTGCAGCGGCGCATCGACGATTACGCTGGCGCCGGGGAAGCTGGCACGGAAACTATGCACCATATCGGCATCGAGAAACGATTTTTCGTGCGCCAGCAGCGCCCAGTCGGTAACTATGCCGAAAAACTGCAAACCCAGCATCAGCGCCAGCATGATCAATGCCGGGCGCAGCCTGGGCAGCCACGACCAATCGAATTGTTTCGGACCGAATTCGCCCTGCAGCAAATTGATCGGGCTGGTGCCTGAGGTCTTCTTCCAGTCCCAATCGTCGCCGCGTTCGATATCGACGCCCAGTTGCGCCGACCAACGATCGATATCGGGTACGTTCGCATTAAACATATGCATGACTATTTTTTTTGGCCGGTCACCATTACGCAAAGCCAGCATCAAACCCGCCGGAGGCGCGTTATCCTCGCTGCCGTCGAGTGCTGCGCCCGAATAGTCACCGGTACGCAAAAACCCGTCTGCGCCCCTCCAGACGATCGCCCAGCTATCCGGCTCCAGCACCGGAAGCAGTGTTTCCGGCACCACTCTGGACGGGTGCAGATGACGTAATTTGAGTTGCTCCAGCAGATGCGTCAACCAGGTTTTATCGATAACGGCAAGCGCAACCGAACCGTCGGCAAAATAGCCGCCCTGCGCGATATGATTCATTTCCGGTTCGCTGATCACCCTCTCTTCCGCGATAAACGCCAGCAATGCCGATTGCCGGCGCCTGTTTGCCCGGGGAAGTTTTGCCCGTATCAGCAACACCAGCGAAGCTGGCACGATGATGTCGCATTTCGACGCTTGTGGCGGATCGTATGTCCCGGTATCGATCAGCCGACCGTCACGATCGAAAGATGCCCATTCAAAATTTTCGCCGGCGAGATCGGGATAGAGTTTCAGTGTTATCATGAGGATTTTTGCCATACGATGTCAGGCCAAAAACGGCCTTCGCGATCGAGCAGCGTCCAGACCGTGGTACTGGCGCGACCGAAGTGGGCATTGACGGTAACGAGAAAAAACTGGCTGGCGACGGAAAAATCGCTGTCGGCGACGGTAATATCCAATCTCGGCAAAGCGCTATGAAAATCCCGCATGGTGCCGAACGGCGATTTATCGCGTAATGCCGTCATTGCTCTTGCTTCGGGCAAGGTCAAACCGTCGATCGTCGCGCACAGCACTTCGGCGGGCGCTGTATTGACGTTGATCGCCGTAGGTCGCGGCAATACCGTCACATAGGGCCGTAACCGTTCGATCCGGTTTTTATCGAACCCCCTGACCCGATCGAGATCGCCCACTTCGGTCAGCATGCGGTTGGCGGCGCGGTACGGTTGCGCCAAACCGAGATAATACGCATCTTCCGCCCCTCCCGGACCCTGTATTTCATTATCGGCGTCGAGCCAGTCCGCCAGCGCGTTGCCCAGTTCCATCGGCATCCCCAGAATTGCGAGCAGACGCTGGAATTTTACTTTCTGCTTCTGATCGGTTTTGCCATTATTGACCAGATTATTGAGATTGAACAATCCCTGCTGATCCTGAATATAACCGCCTACCGTCCCATTCTCCACCGGCATTGATGGCAGCGGTTGCGCCCAGGCTTCCTGCAGATGATCGATGTTTCTGGGGTCCAGGTTCAAGATGGCGGCAGCCAGATTCGTTCCGGCTCTGGCTACGATTTTCCCCTCGCTTCTGTCGTTGTCGTTTTCTACCTGACGCAACCAGAGATTCTGCTGCCACATCAATGCGGATGCCACCATCGCCGCCAATGCCACGATCAATATCGCCATAACAACCGCTACCCCTTTTTGCCGGTTCATGGCAGCGCGAACATCCGCGTAAGCCGCTCGCCTGAATCGAGACGTATCGTGACTTCAAGCGCCTTGGGCAAGCCGCCGATTTGCCCCGGCAGGGGCCAGGTATCGACCCACTGATTGGCGGCCGTGAGATAACGCAAACTGAATTCATCGATTCCCCGCAGCAGCGTATAGATCGCCGGCTGCTCATACGGCGCCTGATCGAGGCTCGGCCAGATCAATTCTTCTATCGTACCGCGATTGTAACGATAACCTATTCTTCTCGTACCCTGGCCGTAACCCTCCAATACCGTGACATAAAAATTGGCGTCGTCGGGGCTGATGTAGCGGGTCTTGCCTACCCATTCCGGCTGGAGCAAGCCATCCTGGCTGCGTATCGGGCGACGCGCGGGGTGCGTCGCATCGTCCTCGAGCCGCGCAAAAAAAAGTGACAGATCACGCCACTTCCGGCTTTCTGCCGCCACGCTCGCACGGGCGTCGATCACTGCGTTCAAACCGCGATAAGCCATGACCGAGAGCAAGGCAAAAATCGTCATCGCAACCAGCAACTCGATCAATGTAAACCCGCGCTGGTTCATTTCATCACCTGCGGATCAAGCAGATAACCGAATAATTTACTCACTCGATGCGCCGGATCGTTTCTCGGGAACACATCGACTTCTATCCTGCGGAAATTGGCACCGGACGTAGCGCTGACGGTTTCGCGCCAGACGAAATCCGTACCGGCCTGGCTTTCGACGCCGGTATAATTACCGATGGCGGGCCAGTCGCGCAACGCCATATGTTCCTCCATGCGGTTCTGCGCAACCCAGGCAGCCAACGTACGGTTTTTCAATTCGATTGCGCTGTCGGTGCCCAGATTGGCAGCGCGCAAGGCGGCTGACAGCGCGATGGCGATGATCGCCAGCGCTATCATCACTTCGAACAGGGTAAATCCTGTTTGCTGGCAACAACGATTATTGCCCAAGATGGTAAGGCTCCACCGTCATCCGGTTCATCGTATCGCCGGATATCTTCATCGCGAGCTGCCGTTTCGTCAACAGGATATCGAAAGGCGGATTGATGCCGCTGGGCCTGAACACCAATTGCGCTCCGGGCGACCATCCCGGCTGATCGACAGCGGCTGTCAGGATACGCATTCCGGCAGGTAATTGATGAGAACGATACATGTCATCGTTTTTGACGACCCAGTCGCTGCCCGGCGTTTTTTCCTGGAAAACATATCCCTTGCCGTCCGAAGTCCAGGCTATCGCATTGCCGCCGACCCGCGCATCCATGCTGGCCTGCTCGAACAGCGCGGCCAGCCGCTCGCTTTCGAGCCGCAATGCCTTTTTGTCGTCAGGCGCAATATTCGCAACGACGAGTGCGGAAACAATCCCCATCAGCAGTAAAACCACAACAACTTCAATTAATGTAAAACCGCGCCCCCAACGGAACAAACCGGACAATTCAGAGTTCCCATGAACCGATATCGGCATCGTTGCCCTTGCCGCCTGGCGCCCCGTCGGCACCGAGACTGAAGACGTCGATTTTGCCGTGTATGCCGGGATTCAGATATTGGTAGGGATTCCCCCACGGATCGGGCGGCAGGCGTTCGAGGTAACCGTTCGATTTCCAGTCGGGGGGAATAGGCGGAATGGTCGGTTTCTGCACCAGCGCCTGCAAACCCTGCTCGGTGGTCGGATACGTCTGGTTATCGAGCCGGTAGAGTTTGAGCGCCTGCATGATCGAACCTATATCCTGCCTGGCGGCGACGCGGCGCGCTTCATCGGGGCGGCTCATGATTTTGGGAACGATCAACGCGGCAAGGATACCGAGTATGAGTATGACCACCATCACTTCAATCAGGGTGAAGCCTTTTTGTACAGGAAATTTGATGTCCATCAATTCATGCTTTCAAAAATCAGTCGCTGCAATAAGAAGTCTCGGCTAGAATGGAAGCCAGTCCATTGTACCGCACTATTATGAACTATTTATTCGTTTTACTGCGCCGTTCCGGTTTCGGCATATTGAACCTGACCATACTTATCGCCCTGTGCGCGCTGGCGGCGAAATGGACCTGGGTCTTTCTGGCGCCTGCACCGGCAGCCGTACCGGGCGTAACCGTAACGCCGACCGGGGACGCTGCTGAAACGATACTCGACCGTCATCTGTTCAGCAATCGGATCGTCATGAATCTGCCGCCGCCGAATCTCAAACTGGAAGGGGTTTTCGCTGCCGTAAACGGCGCGGGAGGCGTAGCGATTTTTCAGGACAGCGGCGGAAAAAGCATGATGGTGCCGTCGACGGCGCAAATCCTGCCGGGTATGCGGCTCGATGCGATATACAAGGACCATGTCGTTATCGATCGCGATGGCGTAAAAAGCCGTTTGAATCTGGAAGAAAAAGCACCGCCCGTCACCTTGAATTAATATGACATGAGACGTTTGCAGAAATAGCGAGCGCCGCCAGATGAGGCAAAAAGGGCGAAAACGAAGTTTCGGCGTAGCCAACAACCGGAATTGCAAGTAGTACATGAGGATTTGCGCCGTTTTTTAACGACATATGAGCAAGCGCAGTAATCGTGCAAAGGTCTCGACATAAGAGTGACATAAGAATATGGTATAAGTAAGGATTCCAATCATAATCGAAAGCGTTTTTCGTGATTTTAAAAATTATCATTGCCGCTTTGCTTTTCTTCTTCGGCACTGGCGCCCATGCAGAAAAAGAAAACATCACGCTCAATTTTGTCAATTCGGATATCGTGTCCGTCATCAAAGCCGTCGGGCAGATTACCGGCAAGAATTTCCTGATCGATCCCCGGGTAAAAGGGACGATCAATATCGTTTCCTCCAAACCGGTCTCACGCGCACTGATTTATCCCATACTGCTTTCGGCGTTGCGGCTACAGGGTTATGCCGCCGTCGAATCGAACGGCGTCACCAAAATCCTGCCTGAAGCCGACGCCAAACTGAATTACACGCAAACCACCGGTAGTGCCCCGCCCGCCGGCGGCGAAATCGTGACGCAAGTCTACGTGCTGAAACATCAGTCCGCCGCGCAACTGATACCGGTATTGCGACCGCTGATTTCCCCCAATAATACGGTTGCCGCCTATCCCAACAGCAATACCCTGGTCATTACCGATTATGCGGACAACCTCAAGCGCATCGATCGCATAATCGATGCGATCGACCAGCCTGGCGACGACGCCGTCATGATAGAACTGCATCACGCCTCGGCCATCGATGTCGCAAAAATCATCAGTCGCCTGACGAGTACGAGCAGCGCTCCCGGCGCATCGAACGAGCCAGGACAACACGTCAGCGTGGTGGTCGACGAACGCACCAACAGCCTGATACTGGATTCAACCAATACGTCGAGGGTGGCGATGCTCAAACGCCTGGTAGAAAAACTCGATGCGTCAACCGGCGATATGGGCAACATTCATGTCATTTATCTTAAAAACGCCGATGCCGGCAAACTGGCGCAAACCCTTAGTGCCGTAGTGACTGGCGAACCCAACGCGCCGACGCCCGGCACATCCATGAGACCGCCGCCGCAATCCAGCGGCGGGGCGTCGGGCTCACCATCTTCCTCACCGTCATCCTCAGGAGCGCCCGGCTCGCCGGTTGCGTCATCGTCCTCGCCTTCCTCATCGATCTCCTCCGGGCCATCGATGTCGTCGTCGCCGGCTTTACTGCAAACCGCGTCGCTCGCGCCATCCGGCCCGGGCAGCGGCATGATACAGGCCGACGCCGCCACCAATTCACTGATCATCACGGCGCCGGAAGCCGTGTACAATAATCTGCGCGCTGTCATCGATAAACTGGATGAGAGACGTGCGCAAATTTTCGTCGAAGCCTTGATCGTCGAAGTCGACGCTTCCAAAGCCGCCTCGTTCGGCATCCAGTGGCAGGATCTGAACGGTGTGACTCAAGCCGGAACCAACGTGATCGGCGGCACCAATTTCGGTACGCCGGGCGTCAATACGAACATCATGAGCGCGGCATCGAACATTTCTTCCGTCGGCCAAGGGCTCAATATCGGCATCGTGAAAGGCCAGATCAATATTCCCGGCGTCGGCACCGTGCTCAATCTCGGCGCGCTGGCCAGCGCACTGGAAACCGAGGATAACGCCAATATCCTGTCCACACCGGATCTGCTGACGCTGGATAATGAGCAGGCGAAAATCGTGGTCGGCCAGAATATTCCTCTGGTCACCGGCTCTTACGCCCAGACCGGCACCACCGCCACGATTACGCCGTTCCAGACCTACGACCGCAAGGACGTCGGCCTGACGCTGCAAATCCGCCCGCAGATTTCGGAAGGCGGCTCGATCCAGCTGCAAATCTACCAGGAAGTATCGAGCGTGGACGCCACGACGCTCAACAATCCTTCCGGCCCCACCACCAATCTGCGCTCTATCGATTCCACCGTGCTGGTCGACGACGGCCAGATCATCGTGCTGGGAGGCCTGATCCAGGATTCCGTCGCCGAAAACATATCGAAAGTTCCCGTATTGGGCGATTTGCCGTATATCGGCAATCTGTTCAGTTTCAAAAACCGCACCCGCACCAAAACCGATCTGATGGTTTTCCTGCGGCCTCATGTCCTGCGCAACGAAAGCGGCTACGGCAAACTCACCAGCGACCGTTATGACTACATTTCCGGCGAGCAGCTTAAAACGCAGATGTCCAGATCGTTCATGCTGCCCGACATCAAAGCGCCGGTATTGCCGCCCCTGTCTACCCAGCAGCCAAAATAAGCCCGGCGATGACAGTCAAAAAATTCATTCCTTATCCCTACGCGACGGAAAACGGCGTATTGCTGTCCCGCCTCACCGAGACAACAGCCGAAATCGGCTTGCGCGACGACGCTACCGCTGAAACGCTGGCTGAATTGCGCCGTTATCTGCAAGTGCCGCTGCGCACCACCCTGCTCGATCGAGCGCAGTTCGACAAGACGCTGGCCGACGTCTATTCCAGAGCGGACGAATCGGCGGCGCAACTGGCGGACGATTTCGAGCAGGATATGGATATATCGAGGCTGGTGCAGGCGATGCCGCGCATCGAAGACCTGCTCGAAGCGGAAGGCGACGCGCCGGTCATCCGCATGATCAATACTCTGCTCACGCAAGCCTTGCGCGAAGGCGCGTCGGACATCCATATCGAAATTTTCGAGCATCGTTCCGTGGTGCGTTTCCGAATGGATGGTGTGTTGCGCGACATGATAGAACCGCACCGCGCGTTGCACGCCGCGCTGGTGTCGCGCATCAAGATCATGGCGCAACTCGATATCGCCGAAAAACGCTTGCCGCAGGACGGCCGCATTTCGCTGCGACTGGCGGGCAGACCGGTCGACGTGCGCGTTTCGACCCTGCCTACCGGCCACGGCGAACGCGTGGTATTGCGCCTGCTCGACAAGGAATCCGGCCGGCTCGATCTGGCGAAACTGGGCATGAGCAACGATACGCTGAACGACGTCAATGCATTGATTGCCCAGCCGCACGGCATTTTGCTGGTCACCGGCCCCACCGGCTCTGGCAAGACGACCACGCTCTATGCCGCACTGTCGCACATCGATGCTACCGCCATGAATATCATGACCGTGGAAGACCCGATCGAATACGATCTTGACGGTGTCGGGCAAACGCAGGTCAACCCGCGCATAGACATGAATTTTTCCAAAGCCCTGCGCGCCATTTTGCGGCAGGATCCCGACGTCATCATGATAGGCGAAATCCGCGATCTCGAAACCGCGCAGATCGCGGTCCAGGCCAGTTTGACAGGACATCTGGTACTGGCGACGCTGCATACCAACGATGCGGCGAGCGCAGTGACGCGACTGATCGATATGGGCGTCGAGCCTTTCCTGCTGGCATCCAGTCTGCTCGGAGTCCTGGCGCAAAGACTGGTGCGCAGATTATGTCCTGAATGCAAAAAACCCATGCCGTCGGACACTCCGGCACGCGATATCTTTGCCGGACAGGGCTTGCCCGGGACGCTTTATGCTCCGACCGGCTGCGACAGTTGCGACATGACCGGCTATCGCGGCCGCACCGGAATTTACGAATTGCTCGTCATGGACGACACCATACGGCGTTTTGTTCACGACGGCATTTCCGAGCAAAAAATCCGTGAATGCGCTTTGGCCGCGGGCATGCGCAACTTGCGCATGGACGGCATGCGCTGGGTCGCATCGGGCGTCACCGCACTGGAAGAAATATTACGCGTGACCAAGGACTGAGTACACTAAAACCACTACCCGGATGACCGAAGATTTAATCATGCCTATTTACCCGTGTCGACCCAATTCACCCGCTACTGATCCGCTCTACTTCGGCAGCCGCGCATGACCGCTTTCCGTTATGTAGCCCTGGATAAAAACGGCCGCACGGTAAAAGGCGTACTGGAAGTCGATACTGCCCGCCAGGCCCGAAACAGCTTGCGCGATCTCGATCTGTTTCCCGTTACCGTCGAACCGGTGTCGGAAAGCGCCATGGCCAGCAATGCAGGCTTGCACTGGAAACGGCGCTTTTCGCAAGCGCAACTGGCGTTATTTACCCGGCAGTTTGCGACGCTGCTGGCCGCCGGGCTAACCGTGGATTCCGCCCTGACGGCGCTGGTCGAACAGTCCGAGCATGAATATGTCCGTCAAATTCTGGCGGGCGTACGCGCGGAGGTCTTGTCGGGACAGCCTTTGGCGCGGGCGATGGGGCATTACGGCAAAGTATTCCCGGAAATTTACCAGGCGCTGGTACATGCCGGCGAAGAATCCGGCGAACTCGGCAAAGTCATGCTGCGCGTCGCCGACTATACCGAAAATCGCAGCGACCTGCGGCAGAAAATCATGCTGGCTTTTCTCTATCCCGCGGCCGTATCGGTGGTCGCCGCCGCGGTCATCGCCGGGTTACTGGTGTATGTGGTGCCGCAAGTCGTCAACGTCTTTCGCCAAAGCCACCAATCACTGCCGTTTTTAACCGTCGCGCTGATCGCCTTGAGCGATTTTCTGCGCGCCAGCGGATTATACCTGCTGGCTCTACTGGCGGCAGCGGTATGGGGTGCCCGCGTCGCCTTGACCAAAGGCGATAACCGCTACCGCTGGCACGACTTCCTGTTGCGGATGCCGCTGGTGGGAAATCTGATCCGCGGCTTGAACACCGCGCGATTCGCCAGCACGCTGGCGATACTCGTCGGCAGCGGCGTACCACTGGTCAAAGCCTTGCAGGCAGGCGCCATGATCGTCGCCAATCTACCGCTGCGCGCCGCGATCGAGCAGACCTTGCGCATGGTCAAGGAAGGCACTTCGCTCAGCCATGCACTGAGAACGACGGGGAAATTTCCGCCCCTGCTGATCCATCTCATCGCCAGCGGCGAAGCCAGCGGCAAACTGGCGCACATGCTGGAGCGCGCCGCCATCCAGCAGGAACACGAAATGGAAAACAAGACCGCATTTCTGACCGGATTGATGGAACCCATACTGATCGTCGTGATGGGCGGCGTAGTACTCCTGATCGTACTGGCGATCATGCTGCCGATTATCGAAATGAATCAGTTGGCGCATTAATGTCGTACCCAAAGGATAATAAAAATTCTAAATGATTGCAGTGATTGAGACCACTGTATCTCAAATACTCCAGTTCTCGACTTGCAATCCTGCCACCCGAACGAACTCGCGTTCATTATTTGTCACTAAAATCCAACCTTCCGCTCGGGCATGCGCAGCCAACCAAAGATCATTATTACCTATGATTTGACCGCTACGATACAATGATGAACGTATTTGCCCGTAATGTTCCCCAACCGATTCGGAAATTGGCGCGATCTCCATCAATGTTCCAAGCTGATTTATTATAGACAGAGCCTGCTCGCGAGATCGGCTCTTCTCAGCGCCAAAACGCAACTCGCCCAGGGTAATGACCGACATGGCAAGTTCGGACGCAGCATGACGTGCAAATCGTTCCCTTACAAGGGGCGGCTTATGCTTGGCAATATAGATGCAGATATTGGTATCGACCAAA
This sequence comes from Pseudomonadota bacterium, assembly GCA_021795395.1. GTDB lineage: Bacteria > Pseudomonadota > Gammaproteobacteria > Burkholderiales > Sulfuriferulaceae > Sulfuriferula. The sequence goes on from JAJYPN010000033.1 coordinate 22,422, forward strand.
TAGCGCACACCCATCAAAAAGACTCTCTTTCCTGCGGCACTTCGTCATCTCGCCCGTGCTCCATAAAATCCTCAGGCAGACTGCTCAGCACATCAAAAAGCGCAAGCGCATTAGTGGCCCGGTCGCGCAATACTATCTCATTGCCTCGCCGAAAAATCTCCACTTGCGCCACATCAAAACGAAACTCCTTGGGTAATCGAACCGCTTGACTGTTCCCGGATTGAAAAATACGTGCATAATCCATAGAGTCCCCACCAACAAAAAAAGATATACGACAAGTATATACAACGCAATGATGCTAAACAAGTCGGCATGCTAAAATTGTTGGCGCAAAACAGTAATGTCCGTTTTGTCCCAAAAAGAAATGTCCGCTATTGATAAACTGGCTGCTGTTAACACGAAGCAGATATTTCGACATGGAAGAATGGATGAGTCAACGGAAAGCGAAACGGAAGTCAATTTTTATTGATCGTAATAATGGGCGAATGGCCCTTAAATCAAAGAATTATTTGTTACAGAAAATTCAACGATGAATTTCATTTTTCAAAAAAATCATATCAACCGGATAATTTGATTAAGCCGTTCGCGAACCTGAGCTGTCGACAAACAGAGCCAAATTATACAGCGCAATATGCATATCATAGTTCCTATTTACCAGTTAATGACTTCACAGCAACTGGTCCATCCAGAAATCGGTCTTCGCTCAGATTCTGCCGAGCAGGTTCACGAATTCCGTTGCTGGAACCGGCCTGCTGAACAGATAACCTTGATAGTGGTCGCACCCTCGATCGCGCAGGAAGGAAAGTTGCTCATCGGTTTCCACGCCTTCCGCGAGTACGGTAAACCCGAGGATATGCGCCAACTGAATGATAGCGGTAGCAATTTCCATGTCGTCCCGATGATGCGGAATGTCGCGTATGAAGCTTTTGTCGATTTTGAGCGTATCGAGAGGAAGATGCCGCAAATACGAGAGCGATGAATAGCCCGTACCGAAATCATCGATAGCGAGACGCACTCCCATCGTTTTAAGTTGATCCAGCAGCACAGCCGCGCCACCGCCTTCCGACATCAATGCGCTTTCTGTGAGCTCAAGCTCCAGGCACTGGGGATCAAAACTGGTTTCATGCAGGACGCCGAGCAGATGTCCGGCCATATCCGGATGCGCAAACTGGCGCGGAGAAAGATTCACAGCCAGACGGAAAGCCGGCAAGCCAGCATTGCTCCACAGTTTGGCCTGCTGGCATGCAGTACGCAATACGTGCTCACCGAGCTTGATAATGAGACCCGATTCTTCGGCAATATAAATAAAACGATCAGGCATGATCATGCCTTCCTGCGGGTCTAGCCAGCGCACCAAAGCCTCGGCACCGACAATACGCCCGCTCTCGATGTCCACTTGCGGTTGATAGTAAACTTGCAATTCGTCCCGCTCCAATGCACGCCGCAGCCGAGACTCCAGGGTAAGCCTCTCCTGCGTGGCCCGGGTCAGCGCTTCGGTGTAATAACGATAAGTGTGCCGCCCTTGATCTTTCGCCAAATACAAGGCGGCATCGGCATGCTGGGTAAGTTCGCTGGGACTGGCGCCGTGTTCGGGATAAAGACTGATGCCGATGCTTGCGCTGATGAATACTTCGGCTGCGCTGTCGAGCTGAAATACTTGCACCATTGCATCGATGATTTCCTGCGCGACCCGGCCTGCGTCCTGCGGATGCGCCAGCCGCTCAAGCAGTATCACGAATTCGTCCCCTCCCAGACGCGCCAAGGTATCCTCTTCGCGTAAATGCTCCCGCATTCGCTCAACGACCATTTGCAGCAATTCGTCGCCGGCCGGATGACCGAGTGTATCGTTCACATCCTTGAAGCGATCAAGATCGATCAACAATAACGCGACTTGCTCTCCTTGCTGGTGTGCGCCCTCCAGAGCATGTTCCATCCGTAACTGGAATAATAACCGGTTGGGTAACGCGGTCAGCGGATCATAATGAGCCAGCCGTTCCAGACTCGCTTCGGTCTGCTTTAATTGGCTGATGTCGGTGAACACCCCTACATAATTGGTCACTTCGCCCTGATCGTTGCGTACCGCGCTCAGGCTGGTCCACTGCGGATAAATTTCGCCGCTCTTGCGCCGGTTCCAGATTTCCCCTTGCCAGTGGCCGGTTTGCTGGATGCTGGCCCACATGCTTTGATAGAAGGAGCGGTCATGGCGGCCCGATTGGAGGATGCTGGGATTTTTGCCCAGCGCCTCCTCCCTGGTATAGCCGGTAATTTCCTGATAGGCATGATTCACGGCGAGTATACGCGGCCCGGTATCCGCAATCAAAACACCATCCTGCGTGCTTTCGAAAACGGCGGCAGCCAAACGCAACTGTTCTTCCGCTTCGCGACGCTCGGTGACATTGATCACCACCCCATCCAGAATGATGTTTCCATTCGATTCGGTCGGTGTGGATTCGATGCGCAACCACTGAACGCGCCCATGCACCACAAACCGGCCTTCCCAGGTCAACGGAATAAGGCTGTTTCGCATTGCCAGAAGCAGGCGCATGAATTCCTTTAGTTCTTCGGGATGCACCTGGGCAAAAGCCCGATCCACATCGGCCAGCAGGACAGCTTGCGTAAGGCCAAGCATCTCGCAGAAACGCGGACTGACATATTCAAAATCCATCTCTCCCGATGCTCGCAGGACAAAACGATAAATTCCTACAGGGATACGCGTCACCAGCTCTGTGTAACGGTGCTGGCTGTCCTTTAGCGCCATCTGTTCCCGCTTGAGGATGGCGCGGTGGTAAGCGCTTTCCAGCGCGAACGGCAACTGATACAGATAGCCGGGCTGCTTCACCAGATAGTCGGAAAACCCCAGGCGCAACGCCTGCACCGCCAATTCCTCGTTGCCTTGACCGGTCACCAAAACCATAGGCAAATCGATGTCGTACTCCTGACGCAGCATCTTGATCGTTTCCAGCGCACTCAAACCCGGCAGCTGATAGTCCAGCAACAGCACATCACAGACAATCGGCTGTTCCGATGCCAGCAAACGCTCGATCGCCTGAGCGGCATCCCGCACTACGGTCAAATGGATATGCGATGCATATTGCTCCAGATGACGCCGGGTAAGATCCACGTCGAACGTATTGTGTTCGATATACAGTACTCGCAGCGGATGGCCTTTGCGCGTAGTTTCATCACGATGTCGCATTGATGCCGCCCGCAAAATCTTAGGCAAGCGTTGCAAGTAGTCATCGCGTTTGACGATGTAATCGTCAGCCCCCGTCTTGAGCGCTGCTACCGCAGCATCCTGATCGCCCGACCCCGTCAGGATTACCACCGCGAGCGGCAAATGACGTTCACGTATCCACGCCAATAAATCCAGGCCAGTGCCGTCCGGCAGCCGCAGATCGGATAGCACCAAATCGAAATCATGCCCCCTTTTCAGACATTCGTAAGCCCGCGTCAGCGTCGGGGCAATGTCAACCGTATACCCGTTTTCGCGCGCGAAGCAAATTCGTACCAGGTCGGCATCGGTGGCATTATCCTCAACGTATAATATTTTCACGATTGCTTTTCTCCCAACGCTCCCGAGGGAGGCAACTTGTTCAGTAGCCGCCAATATAATTCGACCTGCGCGGCCACCTCTATAAACTTATCGAAATCCACCGGCTTGACGATGTAGGAGTTCGTACCAAGTTGGTACGCCTTTTGCACATCGACATCTTCGCTGGATGTGGTAAGCACGACTACCGGGATAGCGCGCAGCGTCGAATGCGTTTTGAGCTGCCGCAATACTTCGAGCCCGTCCACCTTCGGCAGCTTCAAATCGAGCAGAATCAATATAGGCCAAGGCTCTCCGGATTCCCAGCGCGGAATCCAGCTCAGTGCTTCAGCGCCATCCCGGGCCACATGAACCGGATTGATCAGTTTGCGCTTGGCGAAGGCGCGTAAGGTCAGATCCAGATCGACGGGATTGTCTTCGACTAACAAAATCGGCTGGCAAACCAAATCGGAATTCATAGCGGCATCTCCAGATAAAAGGTGGCGCCTTGTCCCGGCATACTTTCTGCCCAGGCCCGGCCGCCCATGCGTTGCAGCGCCTTACGCACAATGGCGAGCCCGATACCGGTGCCGGAAAAATCTTCGGGAAGATGTAAGCGCTGAAATATTTCGAAAATACGTTCATGAAATTTCATATCGAATCCGATGCCATTGTCACGCATCCATAGGATACAGGCACGTCCTTCACTTCGGATGCCGATTTCGATTACAGGCTGGGAAATGTCACGGGTGAACTTGAGTGCATTGTCGAGCAGGTTACGCAGCGCCATGACCAAACCTTCCCGGTCAGCGGTAACCGCCCGTGACGGAATATCGATTTTCATGGTCACATTACGGGCGGCGATTTCCTCGGCACGCTCGGCAATAGTGGCCTGCACCAGGCTGCGTAAATCGATCTGGTCCAATTGCGGGCCGCGGCGCTCAACGCGGGAATAGGCCAGCAAATCCTCTATCAATTGTGCCATTTGCCCGGCACCGTTACGGATATTAGTAAGAAACAGGCGTCCTTCTTCATCGAGTGCAGCGGCATGGTCGTCCAGCAGCAACCGGCTATAACCGTCGATGCCGCGCAACGGTGCTTTCAAATCGTGGGAAACAGAATAGGCAAAAGTCTCCAACTCCTTGTTGACGGCCTGCAGCTGCGCCGTGCGCTCCACCACGCGTTGTTCCAATACGACATTGAGTTGGCGTACCTCGTCTTCCGCTTGTTTGCGCGCGGAGATATCATTGATGGAAGTAAAAATCGCCGCTTCGCCCTCGAATTCGATAATGGCGGCGGAAAGCTGCGCCCAGAAGGGCTTACCGTTTGCGCCGAGCAAACACATTTCCTCATCGTTGACCGTCGTCTCATGCAATAGGCGTTGCAAAAATCTGTCCCGTTCCGCTGGCTCCAAATAAAAACCGCTCGCTGCCTTGCCGATACCCTGTTCGCGTTTAATGCCGAACTGCAATTCGGCACGATGATTGCCATAGCTAAGGATGCCGTCCTTCAGACGGGTAATGACTACCGGAAACGGCGCCATTTCCAGCAATGTACGATAACGGATTTCGCTCTCGCGCAACGCGTCTTCCATCCGTTTGCGTTCAGTGACATCGTGCACTACGGCGATACGCGCCCCGCGACCCTCGAAATCAATATCGTGTGAATGGGCGACGATGTTCATCAACGTGCCATCCTTGCGCAAGTGATGCCACTCGCCGACATATTCATGGCCATGAAGCCGGGGAATCAGAGCGCTAATCGCTGCTTTTTCGATGTCCGGATAGAGATCGGGCAACAGTAAGGTTAACGCTTCCTCGCGGCTGTAACCGTACAAACGCTGAAAAGCTTCGTTCACCGCCAGCAGATTCAGGCTGGAACGCTCATATACCAACAACGGCGCCGGATTGCGCTCGAACAATAGCCGGAAGCGGTTTTCGCTTTCGCGCAGGGTTGTTTCGGCCTGTTTGCGCGCCGTGATATCCACTCCCGACGGAATCAGATGAGTCACACGACCTTCGGCGTCGCGCATGGCAATGATAGAAATCTCGGCGTCAATTATGCGGCCTCCCTCTATGCATATCTGCTCATCATAACGCACGATTTCGCCTGCCGAGGCGCGCTGGATCGCATCGCGCATACGCTGCTGTACCGCTACGGACCACGACAGCCAATGGGTCTCGGTAAGCGGTTTCCCAACCACGTCGTCGAGCGTAATGCCAGCGACATCCAGCGCGGTCTTATTCGCGAACGTCACTACGCCATCCGGCGTCAATATACCTGAAAATGCGAGTACTCTATCAAGCACCCGTTGGAAATGCCGCTCGCTTTCCTTGATCGCTTCGCCCATGCGCTTGCGCTCGGAGATATCCTCGATCACTGTGATGAAATAATCCGGTTCCCCTGTCTCTGTACGCACCAGCGTGCTGGTCAACTTGACCCACACGATCGTACCGTTCTTGCGGAAATAACGTTTTTCTGCCAAATAAGTCGATATTTCACCTGCCAGCATCTGCCGCACGCTGGCGAGGTTGGCATCGAGATCGTCCGGATGCGTCATTTCCTGAAAGTTGCGTACGATCAGTTCTTCACGCGTGTATCCGAAGGTATCGCACAGCTTCTGGTTGACGCGCAACCAATGACCATTCAGTGCAACCAGTGCGATTCCCATGGCCGCCTGCTCGAACGTGGCACGAAAACGCTGTTCGCTTTCTCGCAGATTCGCTTCGGTGTGCTTCTGGTCTTCCAATATACTCAGCAAGGCCAAGCGGGAACGCTCCGTTATCTCAAGTACCTGCCGTCCATGCTGTTCAGCATCGATCAATCGTGCGCTATCTTGCCGCAGGCGCACTATTTCCAAACGATCCTGGCGCAGGGCAGTCGACATTTGTTTATGCTCAGACTGCAATTTTTCCACTTCGAGTGTGCGCTGGCGTAGTTCGAGCTGCGCCATAACGTGGCGACTCAGCACGCGCAGCGCATGCCGATGGTCGTCATTCATTTTCCGCGGAACACGATCCAGCACGCACAGGGTACCCAGTATGTGACCAGACGCAGTGACCAATGGCGCACCGGCATAAAAGCGAATTCCCGGTTCACCCAGCACCAGCGGGTTATCTGCAAAACGGGCATCACGTCTCGCATCCGGCACGATAAACAGCTCCTTTTGCTGGATGGCGTAAGCGCAGAAAGCAATGTCGCGTGCCGTCTCGGCTGCATCAAGGCCGACTCGTGATTTGAACCATTGTCGTGTTTCATCGATAAGCGAAATGAGTGCAATCGGCGCTTCGCAGATACGTGCCGCCAGTTCGGTCAATTCGTCGAAACATGCTTCAGCAGGCGTATCCAGCACCGCGTATTTGCGCAGTGATTCAAGCCGCAGGGTTTCGTCCGGCAGCTGTGGCGCTTTCATGAGATCACCTGACTGGGGTAACGAATGGGCTGCCCAAGACGAACATTCAGATCATTGGCATCCCGTTTGAGTTTCAGAATCCGGTCTTCACGTACCCGCATTGAATCCTGGCAGCGCATCAACTCCACAATCTGTTCGCGAGGCTGAAACGTATTTTTGAACCTTATTCGAACCAATGCGAACAGGACTGCGTAACACATCGCCGAGATACCGAAATTGGCCATGCTATTATCGATACCGTCACGCCACCCCGTGAACTGCGCCAGCATATCCAATAATATTATCCTGTCAGGCATTGGCTACCTTGATTTACGTCGTGAGTTCAGATTGGAATGTGAGCTTATTAATCCTAAACGTAAGTAATGGAGACATGTTCGGATTTCTCCAGCACAATCTCGCTCTATTCAAATGATACTTCTGCATTCTGCAAGGAGCCATCACGCAGTGCAGCTTTAATCCGGATACATTTTCCAATCTGTTTCCATGACGGCCGCCTGTTACACCCGTTCGGCTTTTTCTTTCCTGGTATAACCGGAAAAGCCTGAACAAGCGTTCATGGCTACTCTCCCATTTACACTTATTTCCAATGGATGGCGTAGTGCATTTTATTGCGTCTTTCGCAAATTCGCTACAAATTTCTACTGCGCTCAGCTTTTATAGATGCTTGGCAATTTGCTTGCTACCGGATTGAAAAATAGTGCATAACCTCTGGCAATAAAAGATATACGACAAATATATGCGTATACGCAATGCGATGATGCCAAACAGTTTTTTGAAATTTTTTGAATTCTATCGAGATCAGTTTGAAAAAGGATACGCTTCACCCGGATCATTTGCCATTATTATTGGCCTGATTCTATGGCTGCGATTAATACCGCACAATATAGCAATATGCCAGTAAAGATTGCGTATGCAAGAAAGGAGAGCTTTGGTGGGCTTGATAATCCCGGATGTTCTTGAATCAGGGCGCCTTCCTGATACCTTGTGCGAATATCACGTAATACATTATTTTAACTGGTGCCGGCAAGAGGAGTCGAACCCCTGACCTGATGATTACAAATCAACTGCTCTACCAACTGAGCTATGCCGGCGTGGCTCGCATTATGCCATTAAGCCTGCCTGCAGGTCAAAAGGATCGGTCA
>JAJYPN010000009.1 GCA_021795395.1 Pseudomonadota bacterium
GGCCGAAGCGGGTGATCATCTCGCGCATCACCAGCGCCCAGATCACGCGGCGCTGTATGGCGAGCTGATACCAGAAGCTCTCTTTTCCGTTAGCGATCATGGTGTTCTCGCACGCCGGCAACGACGATGGTCAACGTGCCCCAGACGATGAGCGAGACCAGCAGCGTGGCCAGGATGTCCTGAAAGCGTTTGGGTACCTGCGAGGCGTCGGGCAGGTTGGGGTAGCTGATGGTTTCCAGGTACAGTTCCTGTTTTTGCGCGGTGACCTTGGCTTGCTCCAGCGAGGTGACGGCGGCTTCGAGTATCTTTTGTGCGATGAGTTGGTCGATCAGGAAGCCTTCGTACTGGATGTCCTTGCTGGACAATGACTGGGCTGAGCCGCTCACCTTGGTTATTTCGCTGTCGATTTGCGCTTCCAGCGAGTGGATGGTGCTTGCCAGCAGGGGCAATTGCGGGTTGCTTGGGGTATAGGTGCGCAGGGTTTCCAGCTGGCTTTTGTTCTTTAGGAGCTGATCCTGCAATTTGGAGACCATGCCCAGCTGCATCGTCGATTGCGCTGGCGGGCTGAAGATTTTCTGCGCGTTGCGATACCGGGCAAGCAGTATGGTTGCGTTGTGCAGATTTTTCTGGGCGATGTTTACCTGCGTTTGCGCGTAGTATACGGCCTTGCGGCGAGCGGTGTCGTTGAGCTGGTTGGCGATGTCCTGGCTTTTTTGCAACAGGTAGGCGTTGATTTTTTGCGCGTCGGCGGCGTTGTAGGCGCGTACGGTGAGCTTGGTGATGCCGCTGGTGCTGTCTATGCTGTCCTCGACCATGCCCCGGTAGTAGCGGTGCAGTTCCACCCTGTCGGTGAAGGGATAAAACACGCCGCCGAACCGGTTGAAAATATCGATGTGACGATTACCGTAGATATTTTTGAGATTATAGGTTCGATCGAGCGCCGTCATGGCGTCCCACGAATCGACGTAGGTCTGAATGGTATAGGCGGTGTTGGATGAATTGCTGCCGGAGATGCTGCCGAGCAGGCTGCTCAGACCGGATGAGCTGAAATTCTGGCCCGGGGTATAAATCACAAAGCTGGATTCGGAGATGTATACATCCGACGCGATCAGCCCGAAGTAAAGGGTGGACAACAGTGTGGGTATAACCACCGTGAACAGGAATAAGCGGTTCATGCCCTTGATACGATCGATGAAGCTGGTTTTTGCAGGGTGATTATGCGGTGCGGCGACAGCTGTGTTGTCCAAGGTGGTTCCCGAGTTAATTATATGCGCTGGTTAGATAGATAGTATAGCGCAGGTTTATTACATTTTGTTGGCGTGGGTCTGGCAGCAGGTCGGACTCAAGGCTGATCTGCTGGGAAAAACCCATATAATGCACTTGACGGAATATGATCTAAAAGGCATACTTCGATCATGATTTGGGAAATCGAATTTACGGATGAGTTTGGGGTGTGGTGGGGACTTGCTAAGCGATGCAGAGCAGGAATCTATCCGCGCCAGTGTGAAGCTGCTCGGCGAGTACGGGCCGAGTCTCCGGTTTCCGCATTCGAGCGGTATCAATGGATCGCGGCACGGTCACATGCGCGAGCTTTGTGTTCAACACGCCGGTCGCCCATATCGATTGCTGTTTGCTTTCGATCCTCGCCGATGCGTAATTCTGTTGTTGGGCGGGGACAAGACTGGCAACGATCACTGGTATGACGAAAATGTGCCGATTGCGGATCGGTTATATGACGAGCATTTGGAATTGCTGAAAAAGGAAGGACTGATTAATGGCTAGAAAATTCGCGGAACTTGAAAGCAAGATGACACCGGCCTCGCTCGCACGTTCCGATGCGATTTACCGTCAACTCCTGGCGGAACTTCCGCTTGCGGAATTGCGTCGGGCACGCGGGTTGTCGCAAAAGACGCTCGCCGGGGTGCTTCACGTTGACCAGGCCAGCATTTCGAAAATGGAGCGTCGTACCGATATGTATATCTCCACCTTGCGCAGTCACATCGAAGCGATGGGAGGCGAACTGGAGATCGTCGCGCGTTTCCCGGATGGTACGGTAAAAATCACCAACTTTAATGGTATTGAATCCTCTGAACAGGCGATAGTCTGATTTTGAGTCGGCCGGCTGATCAGCTCGGCCCGGATTGTCCTGAGCGATAAATCAGCGATTACATCCAGATCCTCCTCGACGTAGCGCGAGGGTTCAATCTGCATTACTTTGCCGGACCTGCTTGATCATTGCTTACTGGCGCACCGGCAAGCGTCTCCTTGCGGAAAATCTGATCGATGGCCGGGGGAAATACGGGCAAAAGATTCTTGCGACGCTGGCGCAACAATTGGAGCGGGAGTTCGGGAGGGGCTTCAGTTATTCAGCTCTGACGCGGATGGTCCGATTCGCCGAGCAGTTCCCCGATGAGCGAATTCTTGTATCACTGATACAAGAATTGACCTGGACCCATTTTCTGGCTCTGCTTCCCCTGAAGGATGCTTTAGCCCGTGAATTCTACGCCGAAATGTGCCGGGTAGAGCGTTGGAGCGTCCGCGCCCTGCGCCAAAAGATCGGCGGCATGCTCTTCGAGCGTACGGCGTTGTCACCTATAGCGAGAAAGACGTGGAGGCGGCGATCAGGGTAGGATGTTAATCTTCATCCAGTCGTGTCGCTGCCTCAGGGTACATGTCCGGAAAATAAAACGACAGCGCATCCAGGGGCAGACCGAAACGCACTTTGCCCAGAGGCGTATCCGTTTCCACCAACCCGATTTTGAGCAGCTGCGAAAGCAGCGTTTGCGCTACCTTATCGCCCAAGCCGGTTATCTGCTTGAAGTCGGCGCGTGTTAGCGGACCGGAAAAAGATAGTGTAAGGGTAATTCGGCTTCATGGCGCATCCGCTTATCGGTTTCGGAGCGGAATACGACGAGGGCTCGGATGCGGGAACGAATGCCATCAAAATCCAGCATGTTGCGCATGAAAGTTACCTGGTCGTTGCAAACAGTGAGGAAGTAATGACAAAAGCGCCACAAGCCTTCTTCGGTGAGATCGCCTCTTCCATCCAGATCGCCTCGGCGCGGTTCATCTGCGAACTCAAGTCGCGCATTGTAATCCTTCTGTGTGCGGGCGAGTCCGCGGCAGACGGACCATAGCCCAACGGTAAAATCGCGATATAGGGCCGCATGCGTAGCCAGACGCGCCACGCGACCGTTACCGTCGAGAAAAGGGTGTATCCAGGCTAGCCGCTGGTGGGCGCTGGCAACCTTGACTAGTTGTTTGTCCCACGAGGCATGCCCGTCATAAACGAAGATGGGAGGCGAGTTGGAGATCGTCGCGCGTTTCCGCGATGGTACGGTAAAAATCACCCATTAGCGTTGGCGATCGCTTGGTACTTGCGTTCAAGGCGATTCAATACGTCGTCAGCTGAGATGCCGGGTGTCTTGTGCCGGGTTAAGATGGAATACGATTTTGTTACCGGATCGATACAATTGTACACGGCATGTGTGAGAGAAATAAGACATACGATGCTCAAATATGGTAGGGTAAACGCAGCATAAATTTTAAGAAGTACGGTGTGACCATTGCAGTTGACCACTGTAATTTCGCTGAATTATAAAATGGATAGCGCTACCATGCAGACCGTATTCATACCTGCCATACTCAAATCGGACCAGGTCCAGAAATTATTGGACAAGATTCCGGCTTTGTTGTTTATGCTGGACCCTGATACCTTACGCCTCAGTTTTGTCAATTCCCAATTGCTGAAATGTTTGCATTATGAACGGGACGACTTATTGGGTATGGAGGTCAATCGTCTGAATTTCGGCCATTCCAAAGAATTTTGGCATCATATCGTGGCGTATCTCCTGGTCAACAACGATGACATGACCACCGCCCAGGCGGAAATGGCTTTCAAGTGCCGAAATGGAATCGACCTGCCGGTATCGGTTGTCGTCAAATACGTCGAATTCGAAGGCAAGCAAAGCATATTCGTCACTGCGCAGGATATTTCGTCCAGAAAAGTCAATGATGCGCACTTGATGCGGTTGAGCAAATTCACCACCGCTTCTAGGAATCTGAATCAGGCTATCGTGCGGGGAGCGGATGAAGCCGATTTGTTCCCCCTGATTTGCCGTCTGGTCGCGGATTTCGGCGACGTGGTGATGGCGTGGGTAGGCAAGCTGAATGAAACGACAAAATTGATAGAGCCGGTCGCCAGCTACGGCTACGGGCTGGAATATCTTGAACATATCGTGATCACTGTCGACGAGGATTCGCCGTATAGCAAAGGTCCCGTCGGCATCGCGTTTCGCGAAGGCCGTACCGCGATCGTGCATGATTTCATGGAAGATGCTTCCATGATTCCCTGGCGCAAGCAGGGCATGATGGCGGGGTGGTCTTCTGTGGGGGCCTTTCCGATTCTGCGTGCCGGCAAGGTATTTGCGGTGTTGTGTCTGTATCATGCGAAAAGGAATGTCTTCGATTGCGAGACCATCAATCTGGTCATGGATATGTGCAACGATCTCGCGCTTGCATTCGATAATGCAGACCATGAAAAAAGACGGCAGTCGCTGGAAAAGGAGCTCAAACTGGCCGCGCTGGTTTTTCAGCACAGCAGCCAGGCGATGATGGTTACCGATGAGCATAATCGCGTTATTTTCGTCAATCAGTCCTACACCGATACGACCGGTTATACGCTCGAAGAGGTGCAAGGTAAATTTCCCCTGGTCGCCAATTCGGGCCGGCACGACCGTTATTTTTTCAAAAGGATCTGGCAGGAACTCCAGCGGCATCAATATTGGCAGGGAAGAATATGGAGCCGGCGTAAAAACGGCGAAATCTATCCGGAATGGCTGACCGTGAACGCGGTGCTCAATGAGAACGGCATGCCGTATCGTTATATCGCCACACTGTCCGATATTTCAGACAAGATCCGCTCCGAAGAAACGATATGGAAACAGGCCAATTTCGATATGTTGACCGGCTTGGCCAATCGTTACCGGATGTATCGCCAGCTGAGCGATGAAATCATGCTGGATGAATCACGGAATAGCAATCTATGCGTACTTTATATCGATCTGGATCAATTCAAGGAGGTCAACGATACGCTGGGTCATCAAGCCGGTGATCAATTACTGGTCGAAGTCGCCGGCAGAATCCGTGAGGCAGCGCCCGCATCGGCAACGATTGCGCGTTTGGGCGGCGACGAATTCACCGTCATCCTCATCAACCGGAGCCAGGTCGAAGACGTGACGCGTATTGCGCAAGGCATCATCGATAAGCTCGCCGACCCTTTCCATGTGAGCGAAGATCAAAGGAGCATCTATATTTCGGCCAGCATAGGCATTGCGTTTTATCCTGCCGATGCGAAAGATGCCGGCGATCTGCTCAAAAAAGCGGAACAGGCGATGTATGTGGCAAAAAATTCCGGCCGTAACCGCCTCAATTTGTATACTTCCGGTTTGCAGGAAAAAGCGCAAAACCGTCTGAATCTGCTGAGAGATTTACGCGAGGCGCTGATACAGCAGCAGTTCGTACTGTACTATCAGCCCATCGTCGATATGTCGAACGGCAAGACGATCAAGGCCGAAGCGTTGATCCGCTGGAATCATCCGAAACGCGGCATGATCAGTCCGGCTGAATTCATCCCGTTGGCGGAAGAGACTGGGCTCATCATACAATTGGGCGACTGGGTATTCCGCGAAGCGGTGAGCAACTCCCAGCGCTGGGTCGCCGGGGGACAGCGCGATTTCCAGATCAGCGTGAACATGTCGCCTGCGCAGTTCAGGCACGAAGCGACGAATATCAAAGTCTGGCTGGATTATTTGCAGCAGTCGGGTCTTTCGGGGAAGAATCTGGTGATAGAAATCACCGAAGGATTGCTGATGGATGTCACTGTCACGATTTCAAGCAAATTGCTGGCTTTCAGGGATGCCGGTATCGAGATTTCCATGGACGATTTCGGTACGGGCTATTCTGCCTTGTCCTATCTTAAAAAATTCGATATCGATTATCTGAAAATCGACCAGTCGTTCATCCACGATGTCACGACCAACGAGAGCGATGCCGCTTTGGTGGAGGCCATCGTCGTCATGGCGCACAAACTGGGCCTGAAAGTAATCGCCGAGGGCGTCGAAACCGAACAGCAGCATAAACTCCTCATCGCGTGCGGTTGCGATTACGGACAAGGATACTGGTACGCCCGTCCGTTGCCGGCAGCGGAATTCGAGGGTTTGATAGGAAAAAGCTGTTTCGTGGCAAATGGCGGATGAGCGCTGCCGCGCCGAACGTCCTTGCCTATTGATGAGGAGATTTGCCTGTGACTATCGATATCGCTGATTTCCGCATCCGCCCCGGCAAACCGGCCCAGCTGAAAAAAAGACCGACGCGCATAACGCCTTATTATTCGAATTCCAGCGAATATCAGACCGTATTGAAAGCGCAGAGCGCTGAAATCGACCGCTTGCAGCAATTGCACTATGCCGCTAACCGGTATGCGATCCTGCTGATATTTCACGGGATGGACGCTGCGGGAAAAGACGGCATCATACGCCATGTCATGACCGGCGTGAATCCGCAGGGCTGCGAAGTCACCAGTTTCAAACAGCCGAGCGAAGAAGAACTCGAACACGATTTTTTGTGGCGCGCAGTCAGGCATCTGCCGCAACGCGGACGTATCGGCGTATTCAACCGTTCGTATTACGAAGATGTGCTGATCGTGCGCGTCCATCCCGAACTATTGCATCAACGGGAATTGCCCGAGGCATTACTGGATAAAAAAACGGTGTGGCAGGACCGTTATCGGTCCATCGTCAATCTGGAACGGCATTTGTGCGATAACGGTACGAAAATCGTCAAGTTTTTTCTGCACCTGTCAGCGGACGAACAGCGCCGGCGTTTTCTGGCACGTATCGATGAGCCGAGCAAAAACTGGAAACTGAGCACGGCCGATATCGAGGAGCGCAAGTTCTGGAAGCGCTACATGAAGGCGTACGAAACCTGCTTGAGCGAAACCAGTAGCGACAGCGCCTGCTGGTACGCCATACCGGCCGACGACAAGGAAAACGCCCGATTGATCGTGGCCCAGATCATCCTGGAAACGATGCGCGGCTTGAAATTGCAGTATCCTCCCGTCGATGCTAAAAAAGAGGTAGAGTTGCAGGCAATCCGCGCTGCGTTGGAAAGCGGCGGGGATGCCTGATAGTCAGCGCTGTAAGGTCTCGTTAGGAGTGACGAATAAATATGTCTCAACAGATAGTGTGAACGAAAATGACCGCGGAGGAATTCTTTGATTGGCTTCGTGGGCAACAGGACTGAGCGCGGTCACGGAACTATCCGAGATCACGATAGTTCTCAGGTTGGAAGACGTGTACTCCGTACTTCAATTTCAGAATCATCTTGCTCTGGGGACCCCAGATGAGATGGGTAGATGAAGGTTTGATTATTTCACAGGAGATTCAATTATGACGTATCATTTCAGTAAAACACTGGCATTGTCTTACGACGAAGCCATCGAGAAGGTGACTGAAGGTCTGAAGCAGGAAGGTTTCGGCGTGCTGACCGAAATCGACGTGCAGGCCACCTTAAAGAAAAAACTGAATGCGGATTTCAAGAAATACAAGATTCTCGGCGCCTGCAATCCCACCATGGCGTTCGAAGCGCTGAAAGCCGAAGATAAAATCGGCACCATGCTGCCGTGCAATGTCGTAGTGCAGGAAATCGAAGGCGGCAAGATCGAAGTATCGGCGGTCGACCCGGTTGCTTCGATGTCGGCGATACACAACCAGCAGCTCGGAAACATCGCAAGTCAGGTGCAAGCGAAACTGAAAGCGGTGATCGATCGTTTGTGATCTGCATGACTCGTGGCAGGTCGTCCGATAGCGACGGCCTGGCGTCGAGTCGGTGCCGCTCGGGCGTGTGATCGTGCGTCCCGATCAGTTTTTTGCGCCCAGCCGCATCGCGCGCTGGCGGCTGCGTTCGCCTGCCGCACGGCCCGCTTCCGTGTCCTGCTCGGGATCGATCCAGCCCTGAAGATTGGATAAGGCGATGTGGCCCAAGGCTTCTATCCATTTGCTGTCTTCGTTCAAGGCCGGAATATAGTGAAATTCGCCGCCGCCGGCCTTGAGGAAAACGGTTTTGACTTCCATTGCGATTTCTTCCAGCGTTTCCAGGCAATCAGCGGTAAAGCCTGGGCAAAACACGTCGACGCGCCGCGTTTTGGCGCGTCCGAGTTCGGCCAGCGTCGCTGCGGTATACGGTTTGACCCATTCCGCGCGGCCGAAGCGCGACTGAAACGTAATCTGGTACTGGTCGTCATTCAGCGCCAGCGCTTCGGCCAGCAGCCGTCCGGTTTTCTGGCATTCGCAGAAATAGGGATCGCCCTTGTCCAGCGTATAGCGCGGCACTCCGTGAAAGCTCATGATCAGGCGATCGGGGCGGCCGTTTTTCTGCCAGTAGGTTTGTACCTTATCGGCCAGTGCGGCGATATAGCCCGGGTCGTCATGGTAATGTTTGACGGTACGCAGCGCGGGTTGGTTGCGTCGCGACAATAAATGGCGGAAAACCGCATCGAACGCCGACGCCGTGCTGCTGGCGGCATATTGCGGATAGAGCGGAATGCAGAGTATGCGGTCGCATCCTTGTTCGTGCAGGCGTTGCATTGCGCTGTCGATGGAAGGACGACCGTAGCGCATGGCGAAATCGACGACGTAGGGTGAACGGATGCGTTCTCCCAGCCAGCCTTGCAGTAATTTTGCCTGTTTTTCGGTATGAAAGAGCAAGGGGGAACCTTCCCGGTTATCCCAGATCGCCGCATATTTTTTGGCGGACTCGTCCGGGCGCGTCTGCAGGATAACGAAATTGAGTATTATCCACCACAAGACGCGCGGAATTTCGACGACGCGCGGATCGGACAGAAATTGCTGGAGATAACGCTTGAGTTCGAAGCGGGTAGGCGCGTTGGGCGTACCGAGATTGATCAGCAGGATGCCGGTTTTGGCAGGCTGACCGTGAGTGTGCGGAGGTTCGGCTTGATAGCGGGACATAAAGGGTCAGGTATGGGTTAATGCGTTGGAAAGCAGTTTCGCAGTGATATCGACGATGGGTATGACGCGTTCGTACGCCATGCGGGTGGGGCCGACTACCGCCAGGGTGCCGACGATCTCCCCGTTGACCTGGTAAGGTGCGGTGACGACACTGCATTCATCGAGCGGAACGACCTCGGATTCGCTGCCGATAAAGATTTGTACGCCTTCGGCTTGCTGGCTCAAATCGAGCAGTTGGATCAGTGTGGTTTTTTGCTCGAACAGATCGAATAAGCCGCGAATTCGCGCCATGTTGGAAAAGGCGTCGATTTTCAGCAGATTGCGTTCGCCCGAGAGAACCAGACCTTCGTTGCGCGGGCCTAACGCATCGGCGCTGGTTGTCAGCGCGAGCTGCATCAATGCGTCGATATCGCGGTGCAGCGACTGCAATTCGGCCTGCATGCGCTGGCGCACCGTATTGAAGGTGGTGCCGGCATAGTGCTGGTTGAGCAATTGCGCGGCCTGGCTCAGTTCGGCCGCGCTATAACTGCGTTCGGTGGTGAGGATGCGATTTTGCACCTCGCCGTCCGTGGTGACGATAATCAGCAATATGCGCTTTTCCGCCAGACGTATGAATTCCAGTTGCTGGAAGGCAGCGCTGCGTCGCCGTGGTATCATGACGACACCGGCGAACTGGGTGAGTTGCGACAACAGGCGCGAAGCATGCTTGACGACGCGTTGCGGATCGTCGGCAAGCAAATCGGCTTCCAGCCGGTCGATTTCGACGGAGTCGAGAGGTTGGATGGTCATCAGGCGATCGACGAAGACGCGATAACCCTGTACGGTCGGTATCCTGCCTGCCGAATGGTGAGGACTGGCGACCAGGCCCATGGCTTCCAGATCCGCCATGACATTGCGGATGGAAGCCGGGCTCAGATCCAGGCCGGCGTGTTGTGCCAGAGTTCTGGAACCGATAGGCTGGCCGTCGGCGATGTAGCGTTCGACCAGAGTTTTTAACAGGATTTGTGCGCGTTCGGTTAACATGGTTATCATTCTACAAAAAACCTAACGCCTGCGGTATATCCAGTCCGCGATGTCATCGTTATAATTGAAATTATGCCCGATCTATTTAAAACCGTCGCTCTGGTAGGCAAATATGATAGTCCCGAAATGGGTGACAATCTGCCCAAACTGGCCGATTATTTACGCAGTCGAGGTCATGATGTCGTAATCTCGCATAATACCGCCGATCGGCTCGAAGTGGTGAATTATCCGACTGCGGCGCTCAAGGAAATCGGACGGATCGCCGATCTGGTGGTGGTGGTGGGAGGCGACGGTACCTTGCTGTCGATCGCGCGGATACTGGTTGGTCACAAGGTTCCGCTGGTCGGCGTCAATCAGGGACGCCTGGGTTTTCTGACGGATGTGCCGGTGGAAACCATGTGCGAATGCCTGACGGAAATCCTGGCGGGCGAATACGTTGCCGAGGACCGCCTGCTGCTGAATACATCGATATTGCGGAATGACGAAACGATATTCTTTGCGTGCGCCTTTAACGATGTCGTGGTGAGCAAGGGCTCTACCGGACGCCTGATCGAATTCGACGCCAAAATCGACGGCGAGTACGTGTACAGTCAGCGCTCCGACGGGCTGGTCATCGCGACCCCGACCGGTTCGACGGCATATGCCTTGTCAGCGGGCGGTCCGATATTGCACCCCAGCCTGGAGGCGTTCATCATGGTGCCGATTTGTCCGCATACCTTGTCCGCGCGACCGATAGTCGTCAATAGTCATTCGGTCGTCGAATTGCAACTGATGTACGGCGGTGACGCGCGCGTGCATTTCGACGGGCAGACTCATTGTGATATCAAGGTCGGCGATATCGTTCGGGTGACGCGCTCACCCGAGCTGATACAGCTGTTGCATCCCAAAACCTACAGTTATTACCGCACCCTGCGCGAAAAACTTTATTGGGGAAAGAAACTGTAATGTTGCGCCAGCTCAGCATCCGCGATTTTGTGACAGTCGATGAGCTGGAACTCGCGTTCGAGGCCGGTTTTACCGTTCTGACCGGAGAAACCGGCGCCGGCAAGTCGATACTGATCGATGCGCTGGCGCTGGCGCTGGGCGAACGCGGCGATGCCGGTATTGTGCGGACCGGCGCGTCGCGCGCCGAAATCGGCGCCGAATTCGATATTGCCGGTTTGCCCGCAATGCAGGCTTGGTTGGCGGAGCAGGAACTTGACGACGAGAATGATTGCCTGATGCGGCGGGTCATCGATAGCACCGGCCGTTCGCGTTGCTTTATCAACGGTCGCGCGGTCACTGCGCAGCAATTGCGCGCGGCAGGAGAATTTCTGGTCGACATACATGGCCAGCATGCGCATCAATCCCTGCTTAAAGCGGCAGCCCAGCGAGAACTGCTCGACGGGTACGGCGGCGCGGCCGAACTTGCGCGCGATGTCGCGCATCATTATCGCGGGTGGCGGCAAGCTTCGGACAAACTGTCGGCATTGCGGCAAAACAGCCAAGATACCGCGGTCGAACGCGAGCAGTTGTTGTGGCAGGCGGAAGAGCTCGACGGGTTGAAATTCAGCCCCGAAGAATGGGAGGCGCTGCAAACGGAACATAAACGGCTGGCCTACGCGGTTCAACTCGGCGAAGGCGCAGGGTTTGCGCTGGATGCGATATCGGAGGGCGAAACCAATGCGACCTCGCTGCTTCATAACGCGAATACGCGTTTATCCGCCTTGGTCGATTACGATAGCGGCTTGCTCGCCATCGTGGAACTGGTCGAGTCGGCAACCGTGCAATTACAGGAAGCGGCTCATGCCTTGCGGCAGTATACCGACCGGCTGGACGCTGATCCGGCGCGACTGGCCGAAGTGGAACAGCGCATCGGTCAGGTGCTCGATACGGCGCGCAAATTTCGCGTCAAGGCGGAAAATATTCCCGATGTATTGGCGTCGGTGCATCAACGGTTGCAGGCATTATCCGCTGCTTCGGATCTGGCCGCACTGCAAGCCGAGGTCGAGGCAGCGCATCGGGCATGGTCGAGCAGTGCCCGGCAGCTCAGCGCCGCGCGTACGGCTGCCGCCGACCGGCTGGCGCAGCATGTGAGCAGCACCATGCAACAGTTGGCTCTGGCGGGGGGGCGGTTCGGTATCCAGCTGACGGCGCTGGCGGAAGAAAGCCCTTACGGACTCGAACAGATTGAATTTTTAGTGTCGCCGCATCCCGGAGCGGTTGAGAAAGCGCTGTCCAAAGTCGCCTCGGGCGGCGAGTTATCGCGTATCAGCCTGGCTTTGCAGACAGCGGTCAGCCAGGTGGCCGGCGTGCCGACCTTGATTTTCGATGAGGTGGACGTCGGTATTGGGGGAGGTGTTGCGGAAATAGTCGGCCGCTTATTGAAAGCGCTGGCAGTCAACCGGCAAATCCTTTGCATTACGCATTTACCCCAAGTGGCGGCGGTAGGCGAACATCATCTGCAAGTCAGCAAGATACTGCGGCAGGAAGAGACATACAGCCGTATCGCTGCACTGGCGCTCCCCGAGCGCATCGACGAAATCGCACGCATGCTGGGCGGCGTAACGATCACCGATACGACGCGGCAGCATGCGCGGGAAATGTTGAACTGCTCCGGTGCTTAAACCCCGTGCGACATCAACCAGCGCTTTATGCCTGCAGCGTCCAGAGCGCCGGACATGCGGGCGGCTTCCTTGCCGTTTTTGAACAGCACCAGCGTGGGTATGCTGCGGATGGAGTAACGCGCCGCCAGCGTCTGTTCGGCTTCGGTTTCCACCTTGGCGAAGCTGACTTTGGCGGCGAGTTCAGTGGCGGTTTGCTTGAAAGCCGGCGCCATCATTTTGCAGGGGCCGCACCAGCTCGCCCAGAAATCGACCAGTACCGGCAGGCTGTTACGCGTTATGAAACGATCGAAATGCGCGGTATCGAGATCGACCGGCAAATTTTGCTGTAATGGTACGCCGCATTTCCCGCATTTAGGCTGTTCACCTAGCCTGTCTTCGGGCACGCGGTTAACGGCAAAGCAACTGGGACAAACAATTTCTGCCATGAGTTTTTCCTTGTCTCGAAATAAAATACGGGGAGTTTGGTATACGCGCACCGGGCCCGACGCATTAAATCCTGGTGCATGCACGGCTGCTGTCAAGCCATGTTTCCATCACTCAATATATGGGTGACTTATGGCTCATTTCAAGACTCTGTATGAGGCGGCATTCCTGGCTGTTCAGGAAACCAGTAACGGATCGAGGCCGCCTCGCTCATTTAAGGCCGAGAGATCGTCGAAACCGCCGATATGCCTGTTACCGATAAATATTTGAGGCACGGTACGGCGGCCGCTGCGCGCCATCATTTCGTTGCGCAGTTCGGGATCGAGATCGACGCGCCGTTTGGTGATCGCCACTTTTTTGCTTGCCAGCAAGCGCTCAGCCATTACGCAATAAGGGCAGGTTCCGGTGCAATACATGATGATTTCCGGCATTTATTTTACCGTCGGCATTTGCGCTTGCTGCCAAGCCAGGATGCCGCCTTTCAGATTATAGACTTTGGTAAAACCGAGCTTGCTTAACGTCGAACACGCCATCGCCGAACGGCTGCCGGAGCGGCAATTGACGACGATAGGCCGTTCCTTGTATTTTTCCAGCGTTTTTGCGCTGTCGCTCAATTGGCCCAGTGGTATGTGTTTGGCATTGGCGATATGGCCGCTGCTGAATTCGTTGGCTTCGCGGACGTCGAGCACCAGTGCGTTCTCGTGATTGATGAGCTGAACCGCACCGGTGGGATCGACTTCTCCGGCGCCGCTGGCCTTGCCGCGCAAGCCCGGAAAGATCAGCATGAATCCGGAAAGGACGGCTATGATTACCAGCCAGATATTATGTTGAATAAAATTCAAGATACGCTCCTATAGTCCGCAACCGGATTTGGCTCCGGCTTTTTTCAACATGATGTCCATAGGGCAAAAACGGGTTAATCCGCTCTGGAATAAATTGAATCCGACGAAAGCGGTTACCCACAGCCAGCTGACATGCGTCAGATCGGCCGCGCCGGTGAAATTTGCCAGCGCCAGCGAACCCATGATGAAAATTCCGGCGATAATACGGACGATACGTTCTACAGACATGATGTTTCCTTTTTGAGAGATTGAGAGCTTTGCACGATACTGCACTTCTCATATTTTGTTAAAAAACGGCTCGAAATCCTCATGCACTGGTTGTACATTCCGGTTTTTCGTCCTTTTCCGCCTCATCTGAGCTCACTCGCTAATCGTGCAGCGCTATCGGATTATTGGAAATGCCTAGGCAATTCGCCGCTCCCATAAATAATAGAGCAGGGGGATCACCACCAAGGTTAGCATGGTAGAGGCGAATGTGCCGAAAATCAAGGACACCGCGAGACCGCCGAATACCGGATCGGTGATCATGATGGCGGAACCGAGTATGATCGCCAGCGCGGTCAGCATGATCGGCCGAAAACGTACCGCGCCGGCTTCGATCACTGCCTGTTCGAGGCTATAGCCGCGCGCCCGGTAATCGATGATGAAGTCGATCAGCAGCAGCGAATTGCGCACCACGACGCCTGCCAGAGCGATCACGCCTATCATCGACGTAGCGGTAAAGGCCTGCTGGGTGATCCAGTGCCCGGGAAATACCCCGATCAGCGTCAGCGGTATCGCGCCCATCACGATCATCGGCATGACGAACGATTTGTAATAGCCGACCAGCATCAGATAGATAAAAATCAGCGCGACGATGAATGCCGATCCCAAATCGCGGAATACGTCGAGCGTGAGACGCATTTCGCCACCCCAGAGCAGGTGATAATTGACTACATCGTCCGGCTGCGCCTCCTTGAATCCCAGATTGCCGGTTTTGAACGTCACGCCGTTCGCCAGCGTTTTGCCATCCAGCATCTTGTCGAGTGCAAGCACCGCGTAGACGGGGCTGGACTTCAATAATTCGCCGCCGACCATTACCACCGGGTGCTGGTCGCGGTCGTAGACCGGTTTGTCCTGCGTCGTTCGCACTACGGTCGCGAAAGCCGATAGCGGGATTTGCTGTCCGCTTGCATTGGCGACGTGGATGGATAGGATTTGCTCCGGCGTCTGCCGCAGACTGCGAGGCAGCCGCACGATCAGGTTGACCGGTTCCCGGCTGGCGTCTTCATGCAGGGTGCCGAGATTATAGCCCGATACGTAATCGTGTAGCAGCTTGGCGACCTGGGCGACGGCGATGCCCGACAGCGCGGCTTGTTGCCTGTCGATTTTGATATCGAAGGAATCGATCGTGCCGGTGACGGAATCGTCGACGTTGATGATGCCGTATACCCGGTCGAAATTGCGATCGATCAGGGTGGCGGCGCTGCGCAGTCTGTTATAGTCAGGACCGTATAATTCCGCCAGTATCTGCGCCTGCACCGGAGGGCCGGGCGGAGTTTCGTAGAGTTTTATTTTGGCGTCGGGATAGGCGGCGCGCACGCGATTCAATGCCTGATCCAGATTCCGGACGATTTGATGCGAGGTGGCGGAACGATCGTGTTTGCTGATCAGATTAACCCGCAGCTGGGCGAGATTGTCGCCTTTCTTGAGCATGTCGCCGCGTACCAGCGCGGCGAAATCGATCGGTGCCGTCATGCCGACGAAAGTTTGATAATCGGTGACGTATCGGGTGCGGCTCAATACTTCGCCGACCGCCCGGCTGACCTGATCGGTCTCTGCCAGCGTACTGCCTGCCGGGGTGTCGATTTGCAGCAGAAAGGTGTTGGTATTGTCGTTGGGCAGCATTTTGAGCTCGACGCCCAGCGCGGACAACGGGCCGTTTATTCCCGACGGCCGTATGAATTGCCACGCGGGTTGCAGCATGGCGGCAACCAGCAATACCAGCACGATCAGAAATAGCAGGTTGCGCTTGCCGCCATGCCGGATCAGCGGCGTAATGACCGCGACATACGCCCGGTGCAGCGGATCCTGCGGATTGTCGGCGCGCTCTTCCAGCGTGGGCCGTTTGTTTAGCGTCGCGGCGGCTTTGCCGGCGAGCCAGCGGTTCGCTGACCAGGGGACGACGATATAGGCGATGAGCAGCGAAGCAATCATCGCTATCGGCACATTGAACGGAATGGGTTGCATGAACGGTCCCATCATGCCGGTGACGAAAGCCATCGGCACGAATGCCAGAATGACCGCCACCGTAGCGATATTGGTCGGGTTGCCGATTTCGTTGGTAGCGATGATCAGCGCCCCCTTGAAATCCTGACCGCCGCCGTGATGCATGTGCCGGTGGATATTTTCCACCACGACGATCGCGGCATCGACCAGCAAGCCCAGCGACAGGATCAGGGCGAACAGGGTGATGCGGTTGATGGTCTGCCCGGCGATATAACCGACGAGCAATACTACAAACAGGATGAGCGGCACGGTCAGGGTTACGATCGCCGCTTCGCGCCAGCCCAGAAATATTACCAGGATGACGACGACGGAGGCGATGGCGATGCCCAGATGCTCCATCAACGTATCGACCGCGTCGTTCGCCTTGGCGCCGTCGTTGCGGGTAATGCTGACAGTGATGCCTTCAGGGATGGCCAGACGTTGCAGGTAAGCCAGTTTTGTCAGTACCGCGTTGGCAACGACGACGGCGTTAGTGCCTGCTTTTTTGGCCAGGGCTATCGTCACCGCCGGCGCTTCGCCGCGGTAGGGCGGATGCGCGGCGGCAGGGCCGAAGGCAAAGCGGCTGTTTTCGTCGGTTTCGGCGGCTCCTTCCCGTATCGTCGCGACGTCTTCCAAAAATACGGCTTTGCCGTTCGGCGCGCCGATGATGATTTTGCCGACTTCACGGGCGTTGCCGATAAACCCCGACAAACGCAAGGGCCGATCGCGGTTGTCGCCGACCAGCGTACCCAGGGGCAGCGATACGTTGGCGCCGCGCAAGGCCTGGTCGACCTGGTCCAGGCTCAGACCGGCGCCGGCAAGTTTGCCGGGGTCGATCCATACGTTGACGGCGTGTCGCGCGCCGCCGCTCAATTGCGTGAAGGATACGCCGGGAACATTGCGCAACTGTTCCAGCACGCGGCTGGCTACATGCCTTATCTGGTAATCGTTGAGGGTGTCGGAACTCAGCGTGACGGTGAGGATGGGCACGTCATCGACGTTGATGGGTTTGACGATGGGCCGCAACGCGCCGGCGGGCAAGCGGTCGAGATTTTGCATCAACTGGTTGTAGAGTTTGACCAGACTGCGTTCCTGATCCTGACCGACGTCGAACTGCACCGTCACCACGCCGTAATCCGCCACGGCGTAACCGTAAGTGTGCTTGACGCCGGATTGTGCGTTCATGATCGCTTCCAGCGGCTTTACGACCAGATTTTCGATCTCGGCCGCGGATGCGCCGGGTTTGGCGACGATAATATTGGCGGCAGGCACGACGATCTGCGGATTGTATTCGCGAGCGGTGACCAGCAGCGCCATGATGCCGGCCAGCGTAATCGCCAGCATGATCATGGCGGTGATCTTGGACTCGAGGAATATCGCTGCGAGCTTGCCTGCGATATTGAGCTTGGCTACCGGTTGATCAGACATTGCCAGCCTCTGTGACGATGGCCTTGTCGCCCGATTGCAGATCGGCCGGAGGAGAGACGACGACGCGTTCTCCCGGATTCAGCCCCGCCAGTATTTCTGTCAGGCCGTTGGCGCTATCGCCGCGACGTACCATGCGATAGTGAACGATGTCACGATTGTCGACAACGAAAACTCCGGTAATGCCGGCGCGTTCGAGAAGGGCGCCGGCGGGTACCTGCAAGCCGGCATTGTGGCCGACGGTAAATATCACTTGTACGTACATTCCGCTTTGCAAGGGCTGACCGGATGGCACGGCGATCTTGACCGGATAGGTATGAGTGACCGGGTCGGACGCGGCGACCAGGCGGCTGACGGTGCCGGTGATCCAGGAGTCGGGATGGTCGATATGCAGGCCGACCGGCGTTCCCAATTGCAAATGTGCGTAGACGTCGGGCGATACCTGGGTTTGCACTTCCAGTTTCTCCGGATTTTCCAGTATCAGCAAGGGCTTGCCGGGAGCGGCCAGATCGCCGGCATAAGCCAGCTTTTGCGTGACGATGCCGGCGAAAGGCGCTTTCAGCGTCGCATAACGCATTTGCGCACCGGCGGTTACCTGCCCGACTTTCGCGGCGACTTCCTGCTGCCGGGCGAGCTCGTATTGCAAGCGTACCTTATCCCATTGCGCTTTCGGGATGGCTTGCTCGCGATACAACTCGCCGAAACGCTGGTAATCGTTTCTGGCGTCGGCGAAAGCGGCTTCGGCCTGAGCCACATTGGCCTGCGATAAATCGACCTGCCCCTGAATGTCGGCTGGGTCGATAGTCAGCAATTGCTGGCCGGCGCTGACATGCTGACCGATGTGGACATTGATCTTGCGGATGAAACCCATGATGCGCGACGCGATCTGCGCCTGCTGTTCAGCCACCACGCTGCCGGGAGTGCTGACCGTTATTGCCATCCGCCCGGGTCTGGCGGTCATGACCTGAAGCTTGACGTTACGCGCCACCGGTTCAGGCGTTTCGCCGGCAGTTTTTTTATCGCATCCGCTCAGCAGCAGACCGCCGGTCAGTATCAAGATCAAGGGTAGCGTTTGGCGATAATTCACAATCGTATCCTTTTATAATGAGTCTAATCCAAGTTGACCTAACGCCAGTTTCAGAGCGGCCCGCTGGATGATGAGGTCGTATTGCGCCGTGACGATATCGGCACGCGCCTTATCCAGTTGCGCTTCTGCAGCCAGCTGCTCGGTGATGGTGGCGACGCCGTTGGCGTAGCGCTTGCTGACCAGGCTTTCTGCTTCCTCGGCCTGCGTCAGCGCCAGTTGCCGGACGGCGAGACGTTGTTCGGCTTCGCCGGCCTTGCGTTTGGCATCGGCTACCTGAAAGGCGATATTCGCTTCCGATTGCGCGAGCTTGGCGGCGGTTTCGTTTTGCGCCGCGCGGGCGCGATCGACGCCGGCCTTGGTCACGCCGCCGTCGAATGCGACCCACGACACGGTGCCGCCTATGGTATAGGAATTGGCGCCGAAACCCATTTGCGGATCGTTCCAGTCTTGCCGCAACATGAATCCGACTTGCGGATGATACAGGGCTTTGGCGATCTCGACGCCGGCCTGATTGGCCTCCAGCTGATGGCGCAAGGCATTGATGCCGGGATTGTTGGCGACGGCGAGTTGTTTCAGATCGCCGGAGCCGGAAGGCACGGCGGCGACTGCGACCGGAGGACCTATATCCAGTGGTACCGTCAAAGGCAAGCCAAGCAGCAGATGCAATTGATCCAGTGCATTGGCGACGGCATTTTCCGCCTGCGTACGTTGAACCCGCACATCCTGCAGATGCACTTCTGCCGACAGCAGATCGCTTTTGACGATGACGCCCTTGTTAACCAGTTTTTGCATCATGTCCACCTGCGATGCGGCAGCGGTTTCGCTTTGCCGGGTTACGCTCAGATAGGCGCGGGTAGCGTAAACGCCCTGATAGGCTCGCAATACCTGAAAAATGACTTGCTGCCGCGCTGCTTGATCGCCGTTCTGCGCAGCCTGAATGTAAGCTTGCGCCTGTTTTATGCCGCCGCTGATCATGCCGCCGCTATAGACGGGGATCTGCATTTCCACGCGGGTATTGTAATTTTTTACGAATCCGGGGTAATTCAGATTGGTCGGCGCCACTGTCAGTGCGCCGGGGCTGCCGGGATTGAACTGTCCGGCGCCGAAATCGTTGAAATTGGCGTTGCGCTGCGACAATCGCAGGCCGAATGCGGTCAGGGCGTCATTGGTGCCGACGGCGTTCACCGAAGCGGTCAATTGCGGCATGCGTTTACCTTGTGCCTGACCGAGGCCGGCTTGCGCCTGCTCGACCTGTTCACGGCTTGCGACCAGATCGAAGTTTTGCCGCAGGGCAGTATCGACGCACTGTGCAAACGTCAGCGTCTGGGCGGATGCTGGAGCCGATGCGCCGGAAAACCCTGATGCCAGGATGAGCGCAGTCAAAGTAAGGTGACGAGATAGCGCAGGGCGATATTTCATTTTCGAAGTAACCGTTTGGACAAACATGACATGCAGGCAATAATAACAGCAACATAATAGCTGTGCTGATAGGAAAATATATTAGAGTATTATTATATAATAATTATTATGTGGACTTATGTCAATCCGGAGGATCACGGTGCTTCTGAGAACCGGTCACAATTACCTCATCAATCATGAATTTTGACTTGAAGAGATGCTCGACATGCCGCCATCGTCAATCGCACTATCCGGTTTCAGGTGCAAATACATTCGCGTCCGGCAATCACAAATTCCGGATAGCCGGTTTATTAAGTATTTTACCGTGCGTTACCTGGCTCGTATTGTTGTAGAATACATGATTATCAAATACTTTGGAGTGTTGCATGGCCTTTTCCGATCTCGGTCTGGTACCTGAGATACTGCGTGCAGTTACTGAATGCGGTTATAACGAACCGACTCCCATCCAGGCGCAAGTGATCCCGGTCGCATTGACCGGATGCGACGTGATGGCGGGAGCGCAAACCGGAACCGGCAAGACCGCCGGCTTTACCTTGCCCATGCTGAGCCGGCTCGCGCCCTATGCGACGTCGAGTCCTTCGCCGGCGCGTCATCCGGTGCGTGCGCTGATACTGACGCCGACCCGCGAGCTGGCGATGCAGGTCGAAGAAAGCGTACACAAATACGGCAAATATCTGCCGTTGCGGACGACCGTCGTGTACGGCGGCGTCAACATGAATGTCCAGATCGACAAATTGCGTGCCGGAGTCGATATACTCGTCGCCACTCCAGGCCGCTTGCTCGATCATGTGCAAAATAAAACCGTCGATCTGTCGCATATGCAGATATTCATACTCGATGAAGCTGATCGAATGCTGGATATGGGTTTCATGCCCGATTTGCGCCGCATTATCGAACTGCTGCCGCCGCAACGCCAGACTATGATGTTTTCCGCGACCTTTTCCGGCGAGATCAAAAAACTCGCCGATACGATCATGAACCTGCCGCAGCTGATCGAAGTCGCCCGTCGCAATACGGCTGCCGAAACGGTCAAGCAACTGGTGCATCCGGTGGCGAAGGAATACAAGCATGCCTTGCTGACGCATCTGATCAAATCGCGCAGCTTGCGGCAGGTGCTGGTATTTTGCGGAACCAAGCTGGGAGCGAACCGCTTGGCCCAGCATTTGAGCCGCAACGGTATTCCTGCCAATGCGATTCACGGCGATAAAACGCAAATGGCGCGGATTGAAGCGCTGGACCAGTTCAAACAGGGCGTAATCCAGGTGCTGGTGGCGACCGATGTCGCAGCGCGCGGCATCGATATCGATCAGTTGCCGTTTGTCGTGAATTACGATTTGCCGCGCGCGGCAGAGGATTACGTGCATCGTATCGGCCGCACTGGCCGCGCCGGCGCATCGGGTGTAGCGCTGTCTCTGGTAGCCGAGGACGAATTGCGCTATCTGGCGGATATCGAAGTCTTGCTCAATATGAAAATTCCTACCGAAATCGTCGACGGTTTTACGCCGCCTCTCGATGCGATACCGGAACCGCAGCGTTCGCCTCGCCAGCGCAACGATGCCGCGTTTCGCAAACCCACTGAAATTGCGCCCAAACGAGCTTATGCAGAAATGGAAGTGCCGGACATGCCTCTGATCAAATCCGTCAATTCGACCGGCAAGCAAAAGCAGGTGGCCGCCCTGTTTTTACCGCCTGCCAGGCAAATGAGCGGGGAAACCTGATCGGTATTTTTTACTTTTCGATCGGAAGTTATGTCTGCCTACCACCATTTCTCGTAAATGATCCGGCTGGGCGGGACTGCAATGCTGGCGAGCACGGCGCTGACGTCTTCGACCATGCCTTGCGGGCCGCACAGGTAATACAGCGTATCGTCGCTGGTGCCGGCCTCTTGCAGTAACTGTGCGTCGATGCGGCCGCTATGGCCGCGCCATGCAGGGTCGGCCTGAGTGAGCGTTACCAGATGATGAAGATTGGGCAAGCGACTCAGGTTTTCGATTTCTTCCTTGAACAAATATTCATCCAGGCTCGGTATGCTGTACACCAGGGTAACGTCGGTATGCGGGACGGCGTCGGCTATATAACGAAAAATGCTGATCAATGGCGTAACGCCGACGCCAGCGCCGATCAGGACAACGCGGTGACTCATTTCCGGAAGATAGACGAAGACGCCCTGACCTCC
Organism: Pseudomonadota bacterium; assembly: GCA_021795395.1. Taxonomy (GTDB): domain Bacteria; phylum Pseudomonadota; class Gammaproteobacteria; order Burkholderiales; family Sulfuriferulaceae; genus Sulfuriferula. Next base: position 22,278 of record JAJYPN010000009.1, read on the forward strand.
TGATATCCGTACGGTATCGCCGATACGCGCCGATTCGTGCAGCCAGCGGGTGACGGGATGGCGGGTGCTGGATTTGACGGCCAATTCGATGCTGCCGCTACGTATCGGCGATGAGGTAATGGAATAACCGCCAACTTTCTGTGAACCGTCCAGGTCGATGTAAAGATCTATCCATTGACCTGCCAGAAAACTAAACGCCTGTCCGTCATAATCGAGCCGAAAAATTTTGACAGTGGGCGTGGCTTGCCGAATTGCGCTGATACGGACAGTATGCATAAGTAACGGTTTTATCGTTGTGGTTCGAATTCAAGGGAGGCGGAATTGATGCAGTAGCGTAATCCGGTAGGTTTCGGACCGTCGTTGAAAACGTGGCCCAGATGGCTGTTGCAGCGTCGGCAAAGCACTTCGGTACGCGTCATCAACAGGCTGTTGTCGGGATGTTCGATGATTGCTCCGGCTTGTATCGGTTGCCAGAAACTGGGCCAGCCGCTGCCCGAGTCGTACTTGGCGGCAGAATCGAATAATTCAGCGGCGCAAACGGCGCAACGGTAGGTACCAACGGCTTTATGATCCCAGTATTTGCCGGTAAATGCGCGTTCCGTGCCGTGCTCGCGACAAATGCTGTATTGTTCCGGGGACATTCTTGTACGCAGTTCTTCGTCGGTGGGAATGAGCTTATCTGCCATAATATGCTAGGATAGAAATATCGAGTAAACATCGTTAAGAAGGACGCATCGGCAATTCGATACGTAAATCCATTTCATTATCATTATAAGGTGAATTACATGGCAAGCGAAGGCTATCACGAACCCTTGGAGAAATTAAGGGACATTACACTCGATATGCATCGAGCAATCACCTCGTTAATGGAAGAACTCGAAGCCGTAGATTGGTACAATCAGCGTGTCGATGCGTGTACCGATGCGGAATTGAAAGCCATACTCGTGCATAATCGCGATGAGGAAAAGGAACATGCCGCGATGGTGCTGGAATGGATACGCCGGCATGATTCGGTTCTGGATCGCGAATTGCACGAAAGCCTGTTCAAAACGGGCCCGATCACTGATCACAAGGATTGATTCACGTATGCCGGAACCGTTTATGCGTTTTCATACCAGTCGTGGATGGCTGCAAGGTTAACGTAGGCATGGCCGTTCAGGCTGCCTTGGATGAGTCTCGAAGGAGCCTGAGGTTCGCCGAGGTCGCTGACGATGGCCACCGCTCCGCGAAAATCGTGGTCGAGCGTATAATCGTTGACGGTGACCAGGGTTTTAATACCTGCGTCGGCGCTCGAGCGTACGCCGTTGGCGGAATCCTCGAAGGCGAAACAGTCGGCTGCCGATACATGCATCCGTTCCAGTGCCCACAGGTAAATGTCGGTAGCCGGTTTTTTGGCCGGGACGATGTCGCCGGCAGCGATCACCTCGAACCACTCCTCCGCGTCTTCGGCCAGACTGTATTTGAGCAGGGCGGAGACATTGGCGGGGGTCGTCGTGGTGGCGATGGCCAGACGCAAGCCGGCGTCGCGTGCTTCCGTCAACAAGCGTTTCACGCCGGGGCGCAGCGGGATTTTTCCTTGTTCCAGTTGACGGATGTAATGCCGGGTTTTGGCCTCATGCAGTTTGATGACGAGATCGTCAAAATTGTTGGGCGGGATATAATCGGGCCGAAATGAATCCAGATAATATCTGATACGTTCCTTGCCGCCGGTCACTGCAAGCAGCTTGCCGTATAAGTCGACATCCCAGTTCCAGTCGAGGCCGTATTCGCGGAAGGCGGCGTTGAAAGCGATACGGTGGCCGTCGCGCTCGGTGTCGGCCAGCGTTCCGTCCACATCGAATAGCAAGGCTTGCAGGGGCATTTTCTACTCTTTCTTGCTCTCTGAGCATATTTCTGTTATTAAAGCGGTTTGCTTTTTTCAGTTCATTTTTGGAAGCGACATACTATGATGGCTACAGAATTTACCAAATTTACGCCGTACGAATCAAAATCGGACGAAGAATACATGAATGCGGCGCAACTCGCGCATTTTCGCAAAATTCTGGAAGCTTGGAAAGCCGAGCTGTCGCAGGATATCGACGGCACGATACTCGCCATGCAGGAAGACGCCACGCTGTTTGCCGATCCTAACGATCGCGCCAGCCAGGAATCCGATATGGCGCTGGAACTGCGTAACCGCGACCGCGAGCGTAAACTGATCAAGAAAATCGACGATACGCTGGCGAAAATCGATCAGGAAGAATATGGTTATTGCGAAGCCTGCGGCGTGGAGATCGGGTTGAAACGTCTGGAAGCGAGGCCTACGGCGACCCTGTGCATCGATTGCAAGACTCTGGACGAATTTCGGGAACGCCAGGTCGCCCGATAATCGATGGAGCGATGAGTATGAGCGAATTTACGGCGAAGTTTGACGGGCTGTTATACAGTCTGCTGTCCTGGGAACAATTGACCGCATTCTGGCCGCGGGTGGATGTGAACGCAGGCTGGTATATTTACGCGGTGGGACAGGAATTGCCGGCGGCAGCATGCGGCCCCGATCAGGTGCGCGAATTTTTGCAGCGTATCGACGTATTGTTGCGCCAGGAGCATGAAGAACGATATTGCGGTATCGTCTATGCCGACGATCTGGAATCGCCTCGCTTCGTTGTTATCTACGATCCCCATCATCTCGGCGTGTCGTGCGGATCGAGCAAGGAACGGGTATTGCCCGGCTGGGTCATGAGCCAGGTGGCTCCCGAGGCCTTGCAGCCTACCGTTGTACCGAATAACCGCAAGCGCTGGTGGGAAGGTTTTTTGGGAAAAGCCTGACCACGGTTTGATGGAATCAGCTTGAGATATCTGTTTTTGCTGCCGATGATTTTTGTTGCGGATGATCGCGCAGAAACTGGATCAATGCCTTCAGCGGCGCGGACACATGCTGACGACTGGCATAATACAGATACCAGCTGTCATAGGCGGGCGACCAGTCGGTGAGCATCGGAACCAGCTTGCCGGCGGCGATATCTTCGCGCATGTACGCCTCCGCCATATAACCGATGCCGATGCCGTCGCGCGTCGCTTTTATCATGAGATCGACGTTATTGACGATTAATGAACCGCTGACGGCGATCTCGATTTTTTTCTTGTTCTTCTCGAAACTCCATGTCAAAAGTTGCTGGTTGCCGATGCGGAATCGAATGCATTCGTGGTGTTGCAAATCCTGCGGTGTCTTCGGCATGACATGGCGCGACAGATAAGCGGGTGCTGCGACAGCGATAATGCGCGACGGTGCGCTGGTCTGCACCATGACCATATCCTGCGCTATGACGCGACCGTATCGTATGCCTGCGTCGTAACGGCCTTTAACGATATCGATGTTGGCGTTATCGACATCGATATCGAGGGTGATGGCCGGGTACTGGGTCAAAAAATCCTTCAATACCGGAGCAAGTATCATTTGCGCAGGGATGGACGAAACGCTGAGACGCAGCGTTCCCATCGGCGCGTCGCGAAAATCGCTGATCGATTCCAGCGCCTCGTTCAATTCTTTGAAAGCCGGGCGTATCCGGGCGAGTAAATGCGTCCCTGCCTCGGTCAGCGACACGCTGCGCGTCGTTCGTTGCAGCAAGCGCACCTTAAGACGCTCTTCCAGCGCGCGTATGATCTGGCTCAGGGTGGAGGGTGCCATGTCCAGAAAAATCGCTGCGCGCGAAAAGTTGCCTTGTTCGGCCACTTCTATAAACGCTCGTAATTCGGCAAATTCGGCTCCGCGCACGGTTTTTCCCCTCTATGGTATGGAAATTGGCGATTATTCGTATCTGCCGAATAATGTATGCAAATTATCAGGTATTATCATCACAATTCATGGCGGCTACAATAGTGCGCTCGAAAATGAATTCGTCCAGATCACGTCAACATGAATGCTGCCGCTTCCAACAAGGAAACCCTGCGCTCCTATTTATTTATCGGCGGTGCGTCGGTTTTTATCCTCATCGCCGTAGTGTTTTATTTTACCGGTGGCCGCATTGTGACTACCGATGACGCCTATGTACAGGCCGCGCGAGTCGAGATCAGCGCCACTATAGCGGGTCGCGTGACCCGGGTTTTCGTAAAAGATAATCAGCGCGTTCATCGCGGCGATCCGCTTTTCGAACTCGATAGTCGCGATTTGCGGATCGCCGTTGCCGACGCCCGCGCCAAACTGGCCTACGCCCGCCTGCAAATCGGTGCCTTGCAGGCGACGTATTTGCAACGGCAGGCAGAAGTAAGGGCTGCGGAAGCGGCAGTGCGTTATCGTCAAGAAGAGTTTCGCCGCCAGCAGGTTCTGGCTGCACAAGGCATCGCATCGCAGGCGCAACTCGATCAGGCCCGTTACGCGCTGGCCGACGCCACACAAAAACTGAGCGCGGCACGGCAGGAGCAAAGCCATGCCGAATCGTTGCTGGGCGCAGGGCACGCCGGATCTGGCCGCGATAATCCCGCCATACAACAGGCGCCCGCCATACAACAGGCGCAAGCCATGTTGCAGCGAGCGCAGCTCAATCTTTCCTACACAAGGGTGTACGCGCCCATGGACGGTATCGTTTCCCGGTCGGATGCGTTGCAAGCCGGCGATTATATTCAGGCAGCGGCGCCGTTATTTGCCCTGGTGTCAGGGAACAATATCTGGATCGAGGCCAATTTCAAGGAAACTGAATTGACGCACATGCGTCCGGGCCAAACCGCTACCGTCGAAATCGACGCTTACCCCGATCGCGTATTTCACGGTCACGTGGAAAGTTTCAGTTCCGGTACCGGTTCGAGCTTTTCCTTGTTGCCTCCCGAAAATGCGACCGGTAACTGGGTCAAGGTAGTCCAGCGCTTACCGGTTCGTATCCGGATCGACGATCTCGATTTTACACATCCCTTGCCGTCAGGTCTGAGCTCGGTCGTCAAGGTCGATACCGGCTACAGTCGGCTGCGGGAGCTCGGTCTGTGACGCGACGGAACCATCTTCCCGGCCAGTTGGACGATGTGATCGAGGAAGCGGGTGAGGGCACAGCAGCCGATCTGCCGCCGCATGCGGAGGCCGCTGTTAAGCTCGATCGGCCCTTGATCACCCTGTTCATCATGGCCGCAACCATCATGCAGGCACTGGATTCGACCATCGCCAATGTGGCGCTGCCGCAAATGCAGGGTACGTTGTCGGCTACCCAGGACCAGATGGGCTGGGTGCTGACCTCATACATCATTGCCGCCGCCATCATGATACCGCTGACCGGCTGGTTGGCCGGGCGTTTCGGGCGTAAAAAGGTATTCCTGATTTCCATCGTCGGCTTCACCGTCACCTCCGCGCTTTGCGGCGTGTCCACCAGTTTGCCGGAAATCGTGCTGTTCCGGCTTTTGCAGGGCATATCGGGGGCGGCACTGGTGCCGCTGTCGCAAGCGGTGCTGTTCGATATCAATCCGCCGGAAAATCATGGCAAGGCCATGGCGATGTGGGGGATAGGGGTGACGCTGGGTCCTGTGCTCGGCCCCATGCTCGGCGGCTGGCTTACCCAGGATTACAGCTGGCGCTGGGTATTTTTTATCAATGTACCGATCGGGATCATCGCCTTTTTTGGGCTTACGGCCACGATGCCGGAAACGAAAAAAATATTGAGCAAGTTCGATTTTTTCGGCTTTGCCAGCCTGAGTCTGTGCATAGGCGCGTTGCAGCTGTTTCTCGATCGCGGTTCGATCAATGACTGGTTCAGTTCCACCGAAGTCATTGTCGAAGCCATGACGGCGTGCGTCGGCTTGTATTATTTTCTGGCACATTCCTTTACCTATCCCCAGCCATTTTTGAGCCCGAGTCTGTTTGCCGACCGTAATTTCGTCATGGCCAACGTGTTCATCTTCCTCGTCGGAGTCGTCCTCTTCGCTACCCTGGCATTGATTCCGCCCATGCTGCAAAACCTGATGAATTACCCGGTCATATTCAGCGGGCTGGTGACAGCGCCGCGTGGTCTCGGCACAATGATAGGCATGCTGGTAGTCGGACGGCTGATCGGCAGATTCGACGCCCGGGCAATCATGGCCGTCGGATTGAGCCTCACTGCATTTTCGCTGTGGCAAATGACGAATTTCGATTTGCTGATGGGCGCGTCGCCCATCGTTGTTTCCGGTATCATTCAAGGTTTCGGCGTCGGTCTGGTGTACGTGCCCTTATCCACGGTGGCGTTCGGTACGCTGCCGCCCGCGCTGCGCAATGAAGGAACGTCATTTTTCAATCTGCAGCGTAATCTCGGCAGCGCCATCGGCATTTCCGTTGTCGAAACCTTGCTGACGCGCAACACCCAGATCATGCATTCCAAGCTGGCGGAGCATATTACGCCGTACATGCAGAACAGTCCGGCGGTGCTGGCGGATCGCGTACACCTCTCCAGTGCTGCCGGCATTGCGGCACTGAACGGCATGATTACCGATCAGGCGACCATGATCGCCTATCTGGACGACTACAAATTGATGATGTTGATGACGCTGGCGGTAATTCCTCTGTTGTTGTTATTGCGCGCGCCGGTCAAAACGGGCAAGCAGGAATTGGCGGTAATGGAATGAACAGGACAAAAGCGGTTTTACCTTTGAGCCTGCTATTATCAAGCAGCTTGCTGGTCTCGGCGTGCAGCTCGGGACCGAATTTTTCCAAGCCGGATGCACCACAAATCGGGGCGTATACTTCCAAAGAGGAGGTACTCCCCATACAACAACGTATCGTGCTGGGTAAACGCATCGAGACCGACTGGTGGACGCTGTTTTCGTCGCCGGGATTAAACACATTGATACGTCAGACCGTAAACAATAATTACAGTCTGGCGGCGGCACGCGAGACGCTGGCTCAGGCCGAAGCAAGCGTGCAGGCGGAAAGCGGCAGTCTGTTGCCGCAAGCGGCGCTGGGTGCTACGGCGGGTCGGCAGAAATACGGTGCCGCGCTATTCGGTCCGGCCAATTTCAATATACCGCCGTTTACGTATTACGAGGTGGGGCCTGCGCTGAGCTGGACACCTGACCTGTTCGGCGGCGGCAGGCGGGCGTTGGAGCGGCAGCAGGCGCTGGCCGAATATCAGGCCGACCAGATGGATGCCCTGTATGTCGCCCTGACCGGCGATACCGTGACGACGGCGCTCGATATGGCGGCTACCGGCGCGGAAATATCGGTGCTGCGCACTATCGTCGCCGAAGACCAGAAAATCCTCACCTTGGTGAAATCGGCGTATGCCGCGGGTTCGTCCACCAGGATGGATATGCTGAGCGCGGACAAACAATTGACCGCCGACCAGGCGTTACTGCCGCCGCTGCTTCAGCGGCTGAGCGTCAGCCGCCATGCGCTGGCCATTTTTGCCGGTCATGCCCCTGCCAACTGGCTGCCGCCCGATCTGGATTACAACCGTTTGACCTTGCCGCAGCAATTGCCGTTGAGCCTGCCGTCCGATCTGGTGAAACAACGGCCCGACATACTGGCGTCGGCGGCCGATCTGCATGCCGCCAGCGCAGCGATAGGGGTGGCTACGGCCAATTTATATCCGCAGATCACACTTAGCGCAAATATGATGCAGGAAGCCTTGACTCCGGCTGGAATATTCAACGCGTCGAACAATGCCTGGGCGCTGGCGGCCGGCGTTTCGGCCCCGCTGTTCGACGGCGGCCGGCTGACTGCGCAAAAACGTGGCGCCGAACATGTCTACCGTGCTTCGCTGGCGCGATATCGGCAAACCATACTGGTTGCGTTCAGGCAGGTCGCCGATGCGCTGACGGCGCTGGCCCAGGACGAAGATGCCGCAGCACTCGCCGACCATGCAGTGAGTACGGCGCGTACTTCGCTGGAACTCGTCAGAATGAGTTACCGCGCTGGCGCTACCGGATTGATCGACCTGCACAACGCCCAGCGCGGCTGGGAAAAAGCGCAATGGGACCAGATACGCATCCGGCAACAGCGTTATCTCGACAGCGCGCGCTTGTTCGTGGCCTTGGGCGGATCGCCGATGGCGGGAAAAAACGTAGGCATTCTGCCAGGTGAAGATTTGTCCGCTGTAGCCGATAAATAACGAATGTCGAACGATCGCACCAGAATAACTTACAGCATAACGCCGGAATCGATACTATGTTGGCAATATCAGAAGTGACACATGAATTTGCATAAACTGTTAAATGGGGAAGCTGCGGTCATATGACCCTGACAGGGGAAGAATGCGCAGGGCGAGTAACGGAAACATGCTTGAATATGGTAAAATTGTCAAAGGTTGAAAATTGAATGGAACTGAGGGTGAATTTCACACACTGGACGAAGTGGCCGTTTATTTGAAGATGGCCAAAGAAAACCGTTTGCCCGCCGGCGCAACAGGCCAGCTATTCAACGGAATCTGACGGTTTGCCTACCGAGCTTGATCGTTGGTTGGCACGCAGATTGCCGACAAGATACAGGATAGAATATGAGCAAGCTGCAAAACGATACCAACCTGCTCGCATCATCCAAGCTTGCCGATGCCGGAGTCCTTCAACGAAGCCATGATCGTGCCGCTGGTGGAAACGAAACCGCGCGAGATCATCGCTATCGATGGTATATCCAACAATTCGGACATGTTAAAGAACAATTTGGATTCGTGTCGCCATGCGGGCATCCAACGTACCTGTGGATGAGGCCACGCTATGTCTAGCGTTCGTTCTCTCACCGTCACAGGCTACAAATCCATACGCGAGTTGCGGGAGTTCCCACTGAACGACTTGAATGTGCTCATTGGTGCCAACGGCGCTGGCAAGAGTAATTTCATCGGGTTGTTTCGCTTGCTTAACGAGATGTATGAGCAACAACTCCAGCTTTTCATCCAAACGCAAGGTGGGCCGGACGCAATTTTACACTTTGGACGCAGCGTCACGGATCGTTTGCACGCGGAGTTCTATTTTGCCAGGAATGGTTATTTGTTTGATCTGGTGCCCACCAACGACAACAGGCTGATCTTCGAACGGGAGATCAGCAAATTTCTGGGCATCCTCTACGATACTCAACCCTGGGCAATACTGGGCACGGGGCACGAAGAATCCAGGCTGAAAGAAGCCAAAGACATGTATTCGCCTTATGTGCGGCCATCAGTAAGTAATTGGCGTGTCTATCATTTTCACGACACGAGCGAACGCGCCAGGGTCAAGCAGAAACATGCGGCCAACCTCAACCTGCGCCTGATGCCCGATGCGGCCAATCTGGCCCCCTATCTGCGCATGCTCCGCGAGAAACACGAGCCGGAATATCAACGCATCGTGGACACGATACGGCTGGTTGCGCCTTTCTTCGATGATTTTGTTTATCGCCAGGGCGAGCCAGAATTCGTGGAATTGGAATGGACACAAAAAGGCAATCCCGATACGCCGTTCAAGGCAAATATGTTTTCGGATGGCACGCTGCGTTTCGTTTGTCTGGCCACCTTATTGTTGCAACCTATATCGCTACTGCCCGATACGATCTTGATCGACGAGCCCGAATTGGGTTTGCATCCCTACGCCATCACCGTGCTCGTGGAAATTTTCAAACAAGTGTCCGAGCAGCGCCAACTGATCGTTTCCACGCAATCGGTGGAACTGGTGAATGAGCTGGCGCCAGAGGATGTGATCGTGGTCGATCAAGAGGACGGTGCATCGACCTTCTTGCGGTTCAATCAGGACGAGCTTTCCGGCTGGCTGGAGCAATATTCCATGGGCGAGCTGTGGAAGCGCAATGTGTTGGGCGGAAGACCGTAATGGTGGAGGTAGTCGTTTTTGCCGAAGGTCCTACCGAGGAGCAATTCGTCAAGCGCTTGGTTGCGCCTGCCATGCGGCACTTGCAGGTATTTGTGAAACCTCAACTGCTCAAGACCTCACAGGAAGCGTACGGCGGCGCGATCAATTTTGACCGTTTGAAAGTAAATGCACGCAATACCTTGCGGCAAAAGCCAGAGGCCGTGTTGACCACATTTTTGGACTTGTACGGACTGGATACGACATTTCCGGGCTTCGAAGAGGCGAAGTCCAAGCCCAATTTGGACAGTCGCCTGAACCATCTCAAAATCGCATTGGCTACAGAATTGGTGACCTTCGTGGGTTGTCGGCCAGAGCGTTTCGTCGCGCACATTCAGCCCTACGAATACGAAGGCTTGCTTTTTTCCGATCCAAAGGCGTTGGCGCAGACCGAGCCGGGCTGGCAGGCGAGTTTGGAGGAGCTGACCGCAGTACGGGCAGCATTCCCTACGCCCGAGCATATTAACGACAGCTATGAAACCAAGCCATCGCGTCGGCTTGAGCAGTTGTTGCAGCCCGGTTACAAGAAAACCCGCCATGGGCCGTTGGCGGCCCAGCGCGTGAGCCTTGCGGTCATGGAAAGGGAATGTCCGCATTTTCGCGGCTGGATGGAAAGCCTCCGTCGCTTGGGGAGGACGGTCATGTGATAACTCGCCAGCCCGCACGCTTTTGTCCCTTCCAAAATTCCTGAGTGGGTTCTTAAGTTCTGCAATAAGCTATCGATGCCCACTTTAATCCACTGATATTGCCCAGCAAAAAAGCAGCCGAAGCTGCTTTTTTGCTGGTTTGCGTTCAATTGCCGATCATTCCATCGTCACCGGACCGGAATTCTCGTCTTCCTTTTTCGGCGCATCCATCAAGGCTTTCATGGACAGGCGCAGGCGGCCTTTTTCATCGGCTTCCAGCACTTTGACAGTGACTTGCTGGCCTTCCTTGAGATAGTCGCCGACGGTATTGACGCGTTCGTGAGCGATTTGCGAGATATGCAGCAAGCCGTCCTTACCGGGCAATACGGAAACGATCGCACCGAAATCGAGCAGTTTGATGACGGTACCTTCGTACGCTTTGCCGACTTCGACTTCCGCCGTGATTTCGATGATGCGTTTTTTGGCCGCTTCACCGGATTCGACGCTGGTGCAGGCGATCTTTACCGTGCCGTCTTCGCCGATGTCGATCTGGGTGCCGGTTTCTTCGGTCAGAGCGCGAATGATGGCGCCACCCTTACCGATGACGTCGCGGATTTTTTCCGGATTGATCTTCATCGTGATGATGCGCGGCGCGTAAGCCGACATCTCTTCGCGCGGGGAGTCGACCGCCTGTTTCATCAGCCCGAGTATGTGGATGCGGCCGGATTTGGCTTGATCCAGCGCGGCTTTCATGATTTCCTTGGTGATGCCGGTGATCTTGATATCCATTTGCAGCGCGGTGATACCGGCTTCGGTGCCGGCAACCTTGAAATCCATGTCGCCCAGATGATCTTCATCGCCGAGGATATCGGTCAGCACGGCAAAGCGGTTGCCTTCTTTGATCAGTCCCATGGCGATGCCGGCGATATGCGCTTTCATCGGTACCCCGGCATCCATCAGTGCAAGGCAGCCGCCGCACACCGAGGCCATCGAAGAAGAACCATTGGATTCGGTGATTTCGGAGACGACGCGCATGGTGTAACCGAAGTCTTCACGGTTTGGCAGCATGGCGGCGAGTGCGCGTTTGGCCAGACGGCCGTGACCGATTTCGCGCCGTTTCGGCGTGCCGACCCGGCCGGTTTCGCCGGTGGCGTAAGGAGGCATGTTGTAATGCAGCATGAAACGATCGCTGTATTCGCCCTGCAATGCGTCGATTTTCTGTTCGTCGCGCCCAGTACCCAGCGTTGCGATCACCAGCGCTTGGGTTTCGCCCCGCGTGAACAGGGCGGAACCATGGGTGCGGGACAGGACGCCGGTACGGATGCTGATCGGACGCACGGTACGGGTGTCGCGGCCATCGATGCGCGGTTCGCCATTCAAAATCTTGCCGCGTACGATTTTGGCTTCGAGATCGTGAAAGATGTCGTTGATTTCATTGACCGCCAGCGTGCCCATTTCAGACGTCACCAATTGTTCCATCACACGGCGGCGGATGCCGTCGATCTGCTGCGAACGCGCCTGCTTCTGACGCAGGCTGTAGGCTTGCTGCAGATCGTTTTCGGCCAGTTCGGTTACTTTTGCGATCAGCGCATCGTTAGCGGGGGGCGCCGTCCAGTCCCACGGCTCTGGATTGACTTCGTCAGCCAGTTCATTGATGGCATTTATGGCGACTTGCATTTGCTGATGGCCGTATACGACCGCGCCCAGCATGATGTCTTCCGGCAGTTCCTTGGCTTCGGATTCGACCATGAGCACGGCTTGAGCCGTACCGGCTACTACCAAGTCCAAATTGGAGAGCAATAATTCGGCGGCGGTCGGATTGAGCACGTATTCGTTTTCGACCAGACCGATACGCGCGGCACCTATAGGCCCGGCAAACGGCAGTCCCGATACCGCCAGCGCTGCGGATGCGCCGATGAGTGCCGGAATATCGGAGTCGACTTCGGGGTTGCTCGACATGACGGTTGCGATGATCTGTACTTCGTTGTAAAACGCTTCGGGAAACAAAGGGCGTAAGGGCCGATCGATCAGGCGGGAAGTAAGCGTCTCTTTTTCCGACGGCTTGCCTTCGCGTTTGAAAAAGCCGCCGGGAATCTTCCCCGCGGCATAGGTTTTTTCCTGGTAATCTACGGTCAGGGGAAAAAAGTCCTGACCGGATTTGACTTCTTTTTTGCCGACCACAGTGACCAGCACGACGGTGTCGTCCATATTGACCAGCACAGCGCCGCTTGCCTGACGAGCGATTTCCCCGGTTTCCAAAGTGACGGTATGGCGGCCGTATTGAAATGTTTTAGTGATTTTCATTACTATCCTTTAAGATTGCTATCCTGAAGTTCAAACAAGCCCGCCCCGCTCTGGGACGATGCGGGGCGGGTCGTGAGCGATGGCGATCGCCTGATTAGAATGTTGGCGATTACTTGCGTAAGCCGAGCTTGGTCAGCAAATTGCGGTAACTGTCGTTATTGGTGCGTTTCAAATAGTCCAGTAATTTACGGCGGCGGCTCACCATTCTCAATAAGCCGCGGCGGGAATGGTGATCTTTGGCATTGATCTTGAAATGTTCCGATAGTCCGTTAATGCGCGCGGTAAGCAGCGCGATCTGTACTTCAGAGGATCCGGTATCGCCGGCCGCGTGTTGATATTCGGTAACGAGTTGCGCTTTTTGTTCGGTAGTAACAGCCATCGTTATTCTCCTGATGAGATTTAAAATCGCGAATGGTTTCGGCTGAATGAAACCCTTCGTTCTATTGGGAGCTGAATTATACCGAAAATATGAGCGATTTGCACGATTCCTGAGCTTCAGGCAGTTATAAAGTGCAGGATCAACCTGCCGGATGTCGCTATGCTGCATCGCGTTTGCGAAGCGGACGTCATTTTGTGTGGCTGAATTCGTGAGCGTAGCAATCGTTACGGTTTCAGAAAAGCGCGACGCCGCCGGGCGCACGGCTGGCTAATGGCAATCCGGCATGATGTGCCATTTCAAGCGCGAGCGCAGTCGGCGCGGAAAGCGTGGCCAGCCCGCCCAGGCCGGCAATGGCGGCTTTCTGTACAAGCTCGAAACTGCATCGGCTGGTCATCACGGCGAATCCGGAATTTACATCGATGTGATTGCGTTTGAGTGTTCCGATAAGCTTGTCGAGCGCATTGTGGCGGCCCACATCTTCGCGCGCCCAACGAATTACCCCATCCCTTGTCGCAAAACCGGCGGCATGGACAGAGTGATTTGCTGCGTTCATGGGCTGATGCGAGGTCAGCGCACCGAATGCGGCAGTGACTGCTTCCGCATGCAAGGCAGGCCGTTTGCGATGAGGCAATGTGAGCGTCACATCGGTCAGCGCGTTGATGCCGCATAGTCCGCAGCCTGAACGTCCTTCCATCGAACGTCCCGACAGTTTGCGACGCAGTGGCCCGACAACGGCTACATTGACGCAAAAGCCCATTTCGGTCGACAGGATCCGGATCCTGCGAATATCCGGTACGCTGTCTAGATATCCCTCTGCCAGCAGAAATCCTACTGCCAAGTCTTCGAGATTGGCCGGCGTGGCCATCATCACCGTCACCGGCGCGCCATTGACCAGAATGCCCACGGCAACCTCTTCGGCAACCTGCCACAATATTTCGCTGTCGTTCTGTCCGGATCGTTCAGTCGGCGAGAATTTCGCGCGCGCGGTCAAGCTGCCGGCGGATTGGATCGCTGGCATTGCCTATTGCGCCGATTCGCTATCGGCAGTCACCTCGCGTTCTATACGCACGGGCACCGATTTCGACGCCGGGGTCTTGGAAAGCCGATCATGGTGATAGATTGGAACCAGAACATTGCATTCGGGATAATAGGAACCGACCGTGCCGTACGGAATGTCGTAAGGCGTCAACGTCAGTCCGCCCAGGCTGCGATACTGTCCGTCATCGAAGTCGGTAATCAGTCGTACCGTGTCGCCTGCCTGCAAACCTGCGGAGTCGATGTCGGCAGGATTCATGAGCAAGACGGCACGCGTTCCCTCGATTCCGCGAAAGCGGTCTGAGTAGCCGTATATCGTGGTGTTGAATTGATCGTTGGAACGCAGGGTTATCAGGCGATAGCGCCCTGGTCTGTCCTGAAAGCCGAGTGAGGTCAACTGGCCAGGGATGGTGAATACCGCCTTGCCAGTATCGGTTTTCCAAACGCGATCATGCGCGGAATTGCCGCGATAAAAACCACCGGGCTCGAACATTCTCTGATTGAAATCACGGAAATCGTCCGGATAAGTTGCCTCGATCAGGTCGCGGACGAGACTGTAGTCGCCTGTCCAGGCGTCCCATTGTATTTTTGGATGGGGCGGCAAGGTCGCTTGAGCGATACCGGCGACAATGGCCAGTTCGCTTTTTAACTTTTCCGAAGCAGGATCCCGATGTCCGATCGAACCGTTGATCATCGAAAAGCTGTCTTCCGTGGAAATCGACTGGGGACCGGTCGCCTGTTCATCGATTTCCGACCTGCTCAGGCACGGAAGAATGTAGGCGGTTTTGCCCGGGAACAGATGGCTGCGATTGAGTTTGGTCGAAATCATCACGGTAAGATCCTGACGGGCCCAGGCCTCTTCCATGCGCTTCTGATCGGGTACCGCACGCAACAGGTTGCCGCCCAGCGAAACGAAAGCCTTCACCTTGCCTTCGAACAGACCTTCGACAGCTTCCACGATATTCATGCCATCTTTGGTGGGCGGTTCGAATTCGAACAGGGATTTTAGCTTATCCATCGGGATCAGATGGGTTTTTTCGGCAATCCCTACCGTACGCTGCCCCTGGACGTTGGAGTGGCCGCGTACGGGACAACAGCCGGCTCCAGGCTTGCCGATATTACCGCGCAGCAGCAGCAGATTCACCAGCATCGCGATATTTAGCGCACCATGGGTATGCTGGGTCAGGCCCATCCCGTAAACGCCGATCACCCGTTCCGCTTCGATATATACCCGTGCGGCATCCCGCAGCGCAGCCTCGGTCAGGCCGCTGCAGGATTCGATGTCGGACCAGGGCGTTTCGCGGACACTGGAGAGGAAGTCATCGAAACCGGTGGTGTGTTGGGCAATGAAATCGACATCCAGCACTCGCGCTGTTCCGGTCGCTACGGCCGCATCGTCGGCTTCGATCACGCATTTGCACAAGCCCAGGATGGCGGCCACGTCCCCTCCCGATTTCAGTTGCAGATAATGATCTGAAATGATTGTTTCCTTGCCGGTCATCATTTCGACGGGACTTCTGGGGTTAACAAATGAAATCAGCCCCTGCTCCCGGATTGGATTGAACGTCACGACTTTGGCGCCACGTTTTTTCGCTTTCTGCAAGGGATCCAGGAAGCGGGGACTGCTGGTGCCAGGATTTTGTCCCAGGAAGAAGAATGCATCGGCCTTTTCCAGATCGTACCAGACGATGGTTCCGACTGGCGAACCGATGACTTTGGTCAGACCCACCGAAGTGGTTTCGTGACACATGTTGGAACTTTGCGGCAGATTGTTGTTGCCATAAAGGCGTGCAAGCAGCGCATATAGATAGGAGGCCTCAAGCCCGGCGTGACCCGAAGCGTAAAACACGGTACTTTCGGGTTCGAGCGTCTTTAATATGCTGCCGATATCGGCAAAAGCCGTATTCCACGAGACTTCGACGTAACGGTCTTCGGCGGCATCGTATTTAAGAGGCGCAGTCAGGCGCCCCGTCATTTCCAGATCATGGTCACGCCAATGGCGCAATTGGCTTACGGTATGATCTTCCCAGAATTCAGGCGTACATCGTTTCGTCGTGAGATCCCATAACATCGCTTTCGCACCGTTCTCACAAAATTCGAACGCAGAATAATTGGCAGGTTTAGGCCAGGCGCACGAGACGCACATGACGCCTCCGGGCTTGTTCATGCGACGCAGGGTATCGAGTGCGGCAGGGCTAGACCAAGCCTCGCCAAAGATGCTGGCAATCCCTTTGAGCGATCCCCAGCCCCCAGCAGGCCCTTCCGAATGAGGCATTTCGTGTTCTTCGTTCATACTCGGTCTCCAGCAATGGTTACATGAAATGTTTCGATAGTTTTTTGCGGCACCGCGAATTTTCGCTCGCCAACCCTCTGGCTTGCTCACCAAAGGCGTTCTGACTGTATGGATATCGAATTTTACGCATGATCCATACGCCGTTAGACTGCTGGATGGGTATTCAGGAGACGTTGCCCGACCAAAAGACTGTTTGTCGAGCTATGAATTGACAAAGGCAATACATCGCCACGAATGTATTGAAAATCTTAATAGAATTGGTTTTCAGGGGTCGGTACGTTTACGCACGGACCAGGGCGAGCCTTAAAAGGGGACGCTCCTTTTTTAGCGCAGGATGTGAATGCGCTGGATGGCTACCCTTTTGACTCCGGCGAAAAACTGTCCAGGCAGTGGTCCACTATAGATATCGTTTTCTGATCTGGACATCGGCGCTGCCCGAAGCGAATTGCAGGTGCAGTTTTTCTCCCGTCATCGTCTGGTCCGCGCCGCGGATGACTACGCCGGCCTCGTTGCGCACGACGCTGTAACCGCGTTCCAGTACTGCCATCGGGTTCAAATGCTGCAATTGTTCTTCGTCATGTTTGATCGCTGTCTGGGATATTTCCAATCGTGCATGCATTGCTCGTTGCATACGATTTTGCAGGAGTTGTGCCGTAACGAGATAGCTGGCCGGCCGCGGCAGTTGACGCTGCAATCTTTGCAGCATTTGGGTCCGCTGCCAGTCGCGGCGCAGTTCGAGATGGCGATAAGCATTGCGCAACCGGCTGGCGAACTGGTTCAATAACGTCAGTCGAGCGCCCAGCCTGCGTCCGGGATGCACCAGATGTTCTTCCAGGCGCTGGATATGCCGACCGAGACCGGACAAATAGTGAGAAATATGACGGCTGAATCGAAACTGTATCGTATCCAGCGCTTGCGCGATTTGCTGATGATGTGCGGTGGCGAGCACGGCGGCGGCGGTAGGGGTGGGCGCACGCTGATCGGCTACGAAGTCGGCCATGGTGATATCGGTTTCATGGCCGACGCCGCTGATAATCGGAATCGGACTGGCGGCGATGGCGCGGGCCACGCTTTCTTCGTTGAACGGCCACAAATCCTCTATGCTGCCGCCGCCGCGGCACAGGATCAGCACATCGCATTCGGCGCGGCTATAAGCCTGATTGAGCGCAGCGACTATTTGTCCGGCTGAGGCTGCGCCTTGCACGGAACAAGGGTATATCACTATCGGCAGGCCGGGCATTTGCCGTCGCAAGGTGCTTAGTACGTCCTGCAAGGCTGCGGCTTGCGGAGAAGTAATGATGCCGAGGCGACGCGGCATGGCGGGAAGAGCGCGCTTTCGGGCGACGTCGAACAAGCCTTCGGCTTGCAGCTTGCGCTTGAGCTGTTCAAAGGCTTCGTATAGTTTTCCCAGACCGGCACGGCGCAAGGTATCGACCTGTAATTGAAATTCGCCACGCGGTTCGTATAAACCGGCGGTGGCCCTGACTTCGACCTGCATGCCGTTTTCCGGTTGCCAGTCGACAAATTGATTGCGGCCGCGAAACATGACGCACCGGACTTGCGCTGTAGCGTCCTTGAGAGAAAAATACCAGTGTCCTGAGGCCGCACGAGTCAGGTTGGATATTTCTCCGGCGATCCAGGTTAATGCGATGCCGCTCTGCAGAATTTGCTGGGCAAGACGATTAAATGCGCTGACGCTCAATATGGGCGATGCGGTATCAGGATTCATGTTGGGTAATGTTTTTTGTCAAGTTTTTTCCCGCGATTTTTAAATTTACGTTGATTTTAGCCATAAAGCCTTGACAACGTTGTTTTTGTATAACCTGTTGTTTTTATGTAAATAAATTGACTGATAAAAACATGGGCTATCAATAAAATTTCAGCCCTGCGGCAGACTTAGGCGTTTGTTAAACATTTAGTCCACATAGTTATCCACAGATTATGGGGGTAACTGGCAAAAAGTCTTGCGAGCTATAGGCTTATGCACTATTACTCTGAAACTGGAATAATTCGGTCGGCGACCAGCGCGGCGCGTTCCCTCGCGAGCTCGGTATTTTCTGCGCAGGCAAGGGCGACGCCCATGCGTCGACGGGCGGATGAAGCGGGCTTGCCGAACAGGCGTATGCTGCTGCGCGGCACTTGCAGCGCTTGCGCTACGCCTTCGAATAGCAGATTTTCGGTAACCACTCGTCCGTAAATGACCGCCGATGCGCCCGGTTCGCGTTGACGTGTATCGATCGGCAAGCCTAGAATCGCGCGCGCATGCAGTTCGAATTCGCTCTGGTATTGGGTGCATAGCGTGACCATGCCGGTATCGTGCGGCCGCGGCGAGACTTCCGAAAACCAGACTTCATCCCCGCGGACAAACAGCTCGACGCCGAAGATTCCACGCCCTCCCAGATTGTCGGTGACGGTGCGCGCAATTTCCTGCGCCCTGGCTAGGGCCTGCTGCGTCATTGCCTGCGGTTGCCAGGACTCGACATAGTCGCCATGCACCTGGATATGGCCGATGGGTGCGCAAAAATGCGTTTCGGTTTGCCCGTTTTGACCCAGAGCGCGTACGGTAAGCAGCGTAATTTCGTAATCGAAGCGGATTTCACCTTCAACTATGACGCGACCCTGATCGACCCGGCTGGCGCTGGCGGCATATTCCCAGGCGGCGGCGATCTCGTCGGCGCAGGTCAGGCGCGATTGTCCCTTGCCGGAGGACGACATGACCGGTTTGACCAGACAGGGAAAACCGATGTGATCGACAGCCGCCTGCAGGCTATCGAGGCTATCGGCAAAGCGGTACGATGATGTCGGCAGTCCCAGCGTTTCCGCTGCCAGCCGGCGGATTCCTTCGCGGTTCATGGTCAACTGTACCGCGCGTGCGGTAGGGATCACCTGACACAACCCAGCCTGTTCGATGGCGGTCAGTTCATCGGTCGCAATGGCTTCGATTTCCGGTACGAGGAAATGGGGACGTTCCAGTTCGACTACGGCGCGCAACGCGGTGCGGTCGGTCATGTCGATGACGTGGGCGCGATGCGCGACCTGTTGTCCCGGCGCATGCGCGTAGCGATCCACAGCGATTACTTCTATTCCCCAGCGCTGCAATTCGATGATGACTTCCTTGCCCAGTTCGCCGCTGCCGAGCAGCATGACGCGAGTGGCTTGTGGTGTAAGTGGTGTGCCTATGCGCATGTATTTTCGTCTTGTAAAGGGTACAAACCGTCATCCCGAGTCGGTTTGTCACCCGGCCGTGAGATTTCGAGAGAATGATTGCCGCGGAATGAGGACCGATTTGGAAGTTTAATGATAAACATGTCGATAGACAAGCAGGATAAACCGGGTTAGTATCACCTGAAAATGCGATATCAGGTGCTTATCCGGTATCCGGGAATCCCATCATTTGCCTCTATCCTACGAACGTCGAATTGAATACAGTATTTCAACTTCCTGCAGGCGGCGATGACGCAAGCTGACGCCATTTTTTTAATGGGGCCCACCGCTTCGGGAAAAACCGCTGCCGCGCTGGCGCTGGCGCAAATTTTCCCGGTGGAGATCATCAGCGTCGATTCGGCGCTGGTGTACAACGATATGAATATCGGCACGGCGAAACCCGATGCCGCGACGCTGGCCGCTGCGCCTCACCATCTGATCGATCTGATTTCGCCTGTGCATTCCTATTCGGCCGCGCAGTTTTGCGCCGACGCTTTGCCGCTGATGGCGGAAATTACGGCGCGCGGCCGCATTCCCTTGCTGGTGGGCGGGACCATGCTGTATTTCAAGGCGTTGCGCGAGGGTTTAAGCGATCTGCCTGAAGCCGACCCGGCGATCCGTGCGGTGATCGATGCGGAAGCTGCCGAACGCGGCTGGGATGCACTGCATCGCGATCTGCAGCGTCTCGACCCGCTGACGGCTGCGCGCCTGCAACCCGGCGATAGCCAGCGTATCCAGCGCGCGATCGAAATTATCCGGATCACCGGCAAAGCCATGTCGGAATGTCTGGCGCAAGGCCGCGAAGCGGAATTGCCGTATCGCGTCCTGCTTCTGGCGCTGATGCCTTCGGCACGAGAAGTCCTGCACGAGCGGATCGCGCAACGCTTCGATACCATGCTGTCTGCAGGTCTGGTAGAGGAACTGGCCGGCCTGCGCGCACGCTATGACTTGCGCGACGAGTTGCCGTCCATGCGTTGCGTCGGCTATCGCCAGGCTTGGGCGTATCAGGAGGGCGTCTATGATTACGACGAAATGCGTGACCGCGGAATTTTTGCTACCCGCCAGTTGGCCAAACGGCAAATGACCTGGTTACGCAATATGTCCGGCATAGCGGCGATGGACTGTCTGGACGCCAGACTGACGCAGAAGCTCATCGAAGCTATCGATGATTTCCTGCAAACTTCGCAATCGCTGTCATAGTGGCGTGGCTTCGGTAAGCACCAGGGCGTTGATCAAGGCAAGATTGACATCGACCGAGCTCACCAGGCAATGCGCTGCCAGATTTTCTATGGCCTGCTGATCGCCGTTTTCCGCGGCAAACGCCAGTTTGAGCATTAATCCGCCGGTGCCTTTTTGATCGATAAGGGCGGATTTTATGTGAACGCTCATTTTGAGCGGATGGATCGCACGCTCCAACGGCAGGTTCAGCAGTTCGCCGATCACGGAGAACTGACCGATCAGATACGCCGCCCGGGGATCGATCTGTTGCAGGCTTTTACGCGCCAGCGTCTCCAGAAAAAAGCCGCGGCTGAGCCCGCGTTTCAATAATTTCAGCGTACCGGTGCGCGGTTCGGCGCTGGTATGCAGCAGCAAGGTCAGCCAGCGATACAGACCCGCATGTTTGAGCTGCTGGAATGCCTGAGTGAGAGTATCGATAGGCATTTCAAGATTATCCAGCGTATTGGTATACGCGATCAATTGATAGCACAGGCGTGCGTCGGTATGGATCATCGATTCGATTTCAGCCAGATCGTGACGTGCGATGACTCGATCCATCAATTCGAGCAGGCGTAGACGGCTGATTTCGGTAGGCGGCAGTACATATTCGCGGGTTTCGTCGCAATACGTTCCCTGAAAGCCGTCGAATTTGAGTTTGACGCACAAATCGAAGGTTTCCTGGCAGCCTATGTTGGCCGCGATCAGCTTTTGCATCCCCAATAGCCGCAATGCCTTGGCGGTCGTTTCCAGTTCGGCGGCATTGAGCAGGCCGACGTCGACGCGCGCCTGTTGGATCAGATCGGCCAGAGCGGCAGGTATTTTCATGCCGTGACGATAATTGACAAGCAGATGAAATCCCTCGCGCCGGCGTTTTTTGATTTGAGGCAGCCAGAGCGTAATTGCGCTCGGTAGAATATCAAGAGTAAAAATAACGTGTTGGCGGGGCAGAAAGTCGATGTCTTTCGCGGCCAGCGAAACGGCGTCGATGTTGACGAGCAGCGGGTACGCCGGCTGCTTTTCGTTTTCCGTCAGGGAACACAAACCCGCTATCAGCGTTGTATCATCGCTCTGGCGCAACGATTGCTCCTGCAAACGCTGATCATGATAAGCGAGACGGATGCGCGGTATGAGTTCGACTGCCGTAATTCGACCGGAACTGTCGTAAACCGCTTGCCGGTTCAGTAAGCGTTCAATGATATCGTTCTGCTGCGAGGGTGCGCCGCACGTATCTATCGACAGCACATGCGTGGAAATATTGTGTTTATCCTTGCTTATCGTGTTGATATTGCGTTCTTTTTTTCGTTCCTGAAGAAGGGGTAAGGATTTCATCGCGACTCCGTACTGCCTGGGTAGTAATACTCCCTATGCAGGAATTATACCGTATTTGAAGGCATCCACGCGGCAGCGTTCCGCGTGGAGCCGGAAGTGTCGTTTATAGGTTGTGATCCGGCATTGCAGGAATTAAGCGAATTTGCCTGAAAAAGGTTAGTATACGCAAATTTACGATGGCAAAAACCATAAGGACGGGCGATGCGGGTTAGCGTACGCGATTTCGACCGGTCGGCGGCGGAACGCCTGACGTCTGGCGGCATACATCCCATTCTGGCGCGCGTGTACGCCGCACGGGGCGTGACCGAAGCAATGCAGCTCGACAGCGGATTAGCGCGTTTGCTGCATTATGGGACGCTTAAAAATATTCGGGCTGCAAGCGTACGGTTGGCCGATGCGATCATGGCTCGCGAGCGTGTAGTGATTGTGGCCGATTACGATGCCGACGGCGCGACTGCCTGCGCGACGGCAGTACGCGGTTTCGCATTGCTGGGGCTGGAAGCCGGTTATCTTGTTCCCAACCGTTTCGAATACGGTTACGGATTGACGCCGGAAATCGTTCGGGTCGCGGCGATGAGACAGCCCGATCTGATCATTACCGTCGATAACGGCATAGCCAGCCTGGACGGTATACGCACCGCGCGAGGACTCGGCATCGACGTGCTGGTTACCGACCATCATTTGCCTGGAGACGAACTGCCCGATGCATTGATCGTCAATCCCAGCCAGCCCGGCTGCCATTTTCCCAGCAAGCATCTGGCCGGCGTCGGCGTGATGTTTTACGTGCTGCTTGCCGTCCGTGCCGAATTGCAGGCGCGCGGACGATTTGCCGCTGGCAAATCGCCTAATCTGGCGCAATTGCTCGATATCGTTGCGCTCGGCACGGTAGCGGATGTCGTCAGGCTGGATGACAATAACCGCATTCTGGTCGAGCAAGGTTTGCGCCGCATACGCCAGGGTCGCGCCTGCGCCGGGATAAACGCGCTGTTTCGGGTAGCGAACCGTCCGGTCGAGACGGCGACGGTCGCCGACCTGGGTTTCATGATAGGGCCCAGACTGAATGCAGCAGGCCGGCTGGAAGATATGTCGCTGGGCATCGCCTGCCTGCTGAGCGGCGATCCGTCGATTGCCGCCGGTTACGCAGAACGCTTGCATGCATTGAACGCCGAGCGCCGGGCGATTGAAGCTGATATGCAGGAGCAGGCACTGGCGCAGTTGGAGACGATAACAGCGGCGGACAGCTACACACTGGTCATGTTCGATCCAGCATGGCATCAGGGCGTCATTGGCATCCTCGCGTCCAGACTGAAGGACAAATTCCATCGCCCGGTTATCTGCTTTGCACGCAGCGCCGACGGCGAAATCAAGGGGTCAGGGCGATCAATCGGTACCCTGCATTTACGCGACGCCATCGATTGGGTGGCGAAGCGCGCGCCGGATCTGATTTTGAAGTTCGGCGGTCATGCAGCGGCAGCGGGTTTGTCGATACGTGAGGCGTACTTGCCCGAGTTCATGGACCTGTTCGAAGCCGCCGCCCGCCATTTCCTCGCGCCGGACGATCTTGCTACTCAGATCGCGATTGACGGCGATCTGCCGGCGGACGCCTGTACGCCGGATTTAGCCGGAACCATAGGCGCGCAAGTATGGGGACAGGGATTTCCGGCGCCGCGGTTTGCAGGGAAATTTCGCGTGACCGGACAAAAAATCCTGAAAGACAAGCATCTGAAATTCCAGTTAACGGCCGGAAAAACCGGCTTCGACAGTATATTGTTCAACCGGACGGAATTGTTGCCCGACGAGATAGATGCCGTGTTCGAGCTCGAACTCAACCGCTACCAGGGGAGAACGAGCCTGCAAATCAAATTGCATCATTGGACTGGGGTAGGGACTGCATGATTTTTGCGTCACTCGATAAAACCTGACGGAGTTTGATGCATACTGAAAAACCATTTTCTATGCACATCCAAGTTGCCGTATATAAAAAATTGGTGTTTCTATGCATGTGGAGGTTAATATGTATATAAATTTACATTTTCTATATGCGTCATAGTCAGGGAGCACCGATGCATCGAATTTCCCCGCTTGAGCAACTGGATGCAGCACGTTTCGATACGCCGGCGATTCTTAAAAAACTGGTGAGCAGCAGCCGTTGTCTGGCCGAACTGAAAGGTATTGCCGGGTCTATCCCGCATCAAGGTATCCTGATCAATACACTGGGTTTGCAGGAAGCCAAGGACAGCTCGGAAATTGAGAACATCGTTACTACCCATGACGAGTTATTCAAAGAAGATGTATTGCCTGTAGTTTTTGCCAATCCGGCGGTAAAAGAGGTGCTACGCTACCGGCAGGCGTTGCGGGTGGGATTTGAGCAGGTCAAACGCAGCGGACTGCTTACCGTGAACCATATTATTGAGATTCAAGCTGAGCTGGAGCGCAACCATGCGGGTTTTCGCAAATTGCCGGGAACGGCACTGAAAAATGATGGCGGCCACACCATTTACACTCCGCCCCAGAACCCGCAAGAAATCATGAGTTTGATGAGCAGTCTTGAGCATTTCATCAATGAGGCCGAGTTGTACGCCGCAGATCCGTTGATCAAGATGGCGCTGATTCACCATCAGTTTGAGAGTATCCATCCGTTTTACGATGGCAACGGGCGCACAGGCCGCATTTTGAATGTGTTGTATTTAGTGAAGGAAGGTTTGCTGGATATTCCGGTACTGTATCTGAGCAATTATATTGTACGCACCAAGACGGATTATTACCGCTTGCTGCAAACCGTGCGGATGGAAGATCGCTGGGAGGATTGGGTACTGTACATGCTGGAGGCGGTAGAGCAAACTGCAGTGCAGACGATTGCCACTATTCAGGCAATCAAAGTGGCGGTGCAGGATTACAAGCACCGCATACGTGCAGAGTACAAGTTTTATAGTCATGATCTGATCAATAATTTATTCACGCATCCCTATACCAAAATTGAATTCGTGCAGCGTGATTTGCAGGTGTCGCGCATTACGGCGACCAAGTATCTGGAAGCACTGACAGATGGCGGTTTTGTGCAAAAGCAGAAAATGGGCCGGGGTAATTATTATGTCAACATCGCTCTGAATGCGATTTTGATGGGTAATGCAGGATGACAGATATGACCGAAGGGAATACACGCCTGCAAGAGCGGCTTGACCGGGAGATTTACTTGAATTCGATGCGGGCATTTGTACGGATACCCAAGTTCAGCCGGTTGTGTTTTTAATTTGTAATATTGGCTTGTTATGATGCCGGATCGCATTCTTACGGAATCCGGTCCATGGAAAATATTGCGGAACTGAGCATCGCTGTCGAACCTTTAACGTCTGACATTACCATCGCCGACGTCGGAGATCTGTTTCTGCAGCCTGCTTATGACCGTTTTCTGTCCTTGCCTGTGGTTCGTGACGGCGAGCCGCTCGGCGTCATCAGCCGTTACCATGTGCAACGCATCCTGATGGGCCGTTACGGCCGGGAGTTGCAGGGGGCAAAGGCGGTCAAGCATTTCATGAACAATTCGCCGCTGCTGGTTTCGGTCGACCGGCCGGTGGAAGAGGCAAGCCATCATATCACGCGTAATATCGCGTTTCCCATTACCGAAGATTTCATCATTACCGACGGCGGCAATTATCACGGCGTCGGCTTCGTGATTAACCTGCTGCGCGGTCTCGAAGACAAGCTGATCACCAAAAACAAGTCGCTGGCGCAGTCGTTTTCCCAATTGCAGGCATCGCAATCGCAGCTGGTGCAGTCCGAAAAAATGGCGTCGCTCGGTCAAATGGTCGCCGGCGTCGCCCATGAAATCAATACGCCGCTCGGCTACGTGCACAATAATGTCGAAATGGCGCGCGCCGCGTACGACCAGCTGGCTACGCTGAACGAAAAATACGAACAGCTGATTTCCATGCTGCAATCGCCCGATCTTGACGAGCGCGCGATGCAGACGCAATTTTCCGAGATACAGGAAATGCGCGAGGAATTTTCCAATACGTTTCAGCACGACGAGATGCGTGGCCTGTTTTCCGATACGTTGTACGGTCTCGGTCAAATTTCGGATATCGTCAGTAATCTCAAGAACTTCAGTCGCCTCGATCAGGCGATGGTGAGCAATATCGACCTTAATCAATGCGTGGACAGCACGCTGGTGATCGCGAACAATCTGATCAAGCATAAGGTCGAGGTGATCCGGGATTTGGGCGTTCTGCCCAAGGTCCGTTGCGCTCCGTCGCAAATCAATCAGGTTCTGCTGAATCTGATCACCAATGCCGTACACGCCATCGAAGACCGCGGCCGCATCATGATCAGCACCTTCAGCGACGGGCAATTCGTGCATATCATTATCCGCGATAGCGGTAAGGGGATACCTGCCGAAAACCTGAGTAAAATATTTGACCCATTTTTTACGACCAAACCGATAGGTGAAGGCACCGGATTGGGTCTTTCCATTACTTTCAAGATCATTCGGGACCATCAAGGTTATATCCGAGTGAAATCCCGGGTCGGCAAGGGGACGGCATTTTGCGTCAGTCTTCCGATTGCCGAACAGCCTTGAATGGCGCAGGGGGCATGATGATCGATATGATAACTCCGCCGGTCAAACCGGCAAGACCGATGCAAAATGCCGACTTGCGGCCAACTTTATTGTTTGTGGACGACGAAGAGCGCATATTGCGCTCGCTGCGCATGCTGTTCGCGGCCAATTTTCGTGTGCTGGTGACGACCGACGGCCATGAGGCGCTGGAAATTCTCAAACGCGAGAAAGTGCATGCGCTGATCAGCGATCAGCGCATGCCCCTGATGTCCGGAGTGGATTTATTGCGCCAGGCGCGCGACATCGCGCCGGATACCATGCGTTTGTTGCTGACCGGTTATTCCGATATCGAAGCCATTATCGGTTCCATCAATGACGGCGAAGTCTTTCGCTATATCAACAAACCGTGGAATGCGGACGAAATCCGCGCCATCGTCGGCGAAGCGGCAAACATCGCCATGAGTCTGGGGCAGATGCTGGCCAAACCGCTCGAACAATCGGCGAAAGAGATTCGCGGCATATTGCTGGTAGACGATTCCGCAGAGATTGCGAACAACTTGAGGGAATATATCGATGACAGTTTCCCCGGCGCTTTCCATCTGGAATGGGCGAATACACTGAATGATGCCATGGCTTTTCTGGAAACGCGCAAACTGTCGGTGATCATTTCCGATATCAACGTCGGCAGGGACGACATGACGCCTTTCATCAAGACCTTGAAACATTTTCATCCGCATATCGTCACAATAGTGTTGACGAATTTTCGCGATACTTCCTTGCTTGTGGAACTGATCAATCAGGGCCAGATTCATCGTTTTCTGCCCAAACCCATGCGCAAGAGCATGGTATTGCGAGGCATACAATCCGGTATGGTGCTGGCCGACGAGATACGGCTGCGTCCAGCGGCGAAACAGCGGCATAAGGTGGAAACGCCAAAAAATATTCCGGATGCAGGAATAATCAGCCGAATACGCGGCTTGTTTCGAAGCGCTTCCAAATCCTGAGACGCCTTATTTCACCCGCATGCCCGGCATTGCGCCATCGTCCGGGCTCAACAGGAACAAACCCGGCGTTTCTCCCGATGCCGCCAGCACCATGCCTGCCGACACGCCGAATTTCATTTTGCGCGGTGCGAGATTGGCGACCATCACCGTCATCCGCCCGATCAATTGCGCCGGATCGTACGCCGATTTGATCCCGGCGAATACGTTGCGCGGTTGGGCTTCGCCGATATCCAGCGTTAGCCGTATCAGTTTGTCGGCGCCTTCGACATGTTCGGCGTTGACGATGCGGGCGACGCGCAGGTCGATTTTGGCAAAATCGTCCACGCCGACGGTGTCGTGTACCGGCGCGTTTTGCGTTGCGGGTTGAGCAGGCGTTGCGACTGCGGCTTCTGGTGCGATTTTTGCGATATTGGCGGCGATCACGGTATCGATTTGCTGCTGTTCCACCCGTGTCATCAGATGCCGGTAAGGATTGATGGCATGATCGGTCAATAGCGTCGCCGCATCGGCCCAGGACAAGGGCGGGATATCGAGGAACTGCTCGACATCCGCTGCAAGCTTGGGCAATACCGGTTTGAGATAGACGGTCAGCAGACGGAACAGATTCAGACTGACGCTGCAAACCTCGTGCAGCAAGGCCTCCTGGCCGGGCTGTTTGGCCAGTTCCCACGGTTTGTGATCATTGACGTACTGGTTCGCCGTGTCGGTCAGGTGCATGACCTCGCGCAGGGCGCGCCCGTAATCGAGGTTTTCGTAGCATTCGGCAATCGAGTCGGCGGCCTTTTGTACGCTGTCGAGCAAGGGCGACTTCGAAGCCGGCGCAGCGAGTTTGCCATCGAACCGCTTGCTGATGAACCCTGCGGTGCGGCTGGCAATATTGATGTATTTACCGATCAGGTCGCTGTTTACCCGGGCGATGAAGTCGTCGAAGCTCAGGTCGATGTCTTCCATGCTGCCATTGAGTTTGCTGGCGAAATAATAGCGCAGCCATTCCGGGTTCAGCCCGCTGGCTAGGTAACTCTCGGCGGTGATGAAGGTGCCGCGCGATTTCGACATTTTCGCCCCGTTCACGGTCAGGAAGCCGTGCGCATAAATGCCGTTCGGCTTGCGATAATCGGCGGCTTCGAGCATCGCCGGCCAGAACAGCGCATGAAAATAAAGAATGTCCTTGCCGATGAAATGGTACAGTTCGGTATCGCTGCCGGATCGCCACCAGGCGTCGTAATCCAGCTGGATGCGGTCGGCCAGATTGCGGAAACTGCCCATATAACCGATAGGCGCGTCGAGCCAGACGTAGAAATATTTATTCGGGGCGTCGGGAATTTCGAAGCCGAAGTACGGCGCGTCGCGCGAGATGTCCCAGTTTTGCAGCCCTGCCGAAAACCATTCGTCGAGTTTGTTGGCCGCTTCGCGCTGCAGCGTGTCCGAGCGCGTCCAGTTGCGCAGGAACGCTTCGCAGTCGCTCAGTTTGAAGAAATAATGTTCCGACTCCCTATGCACCGGCTTTGTTCCGGACATGGCGGAGACCGGATTGATCAAATCGGTGGGGGAGTAGGTGGCACCACATACTTCGCAGCTGTCGCCGTACTGATCCAGCGCGCCGCATTTGGGACACTGGCCCTTGATGAAACGGTCGGGCAGGAACATTTCCTTCGCGGTGTCGTAATACTGGGCGATGGTTTTGCGTTCTATGAAGCCGGCATCGCGCAGTTTCAAATACACTTCATCGACTATTTCACGATTTTCATGAGCATGGGTGGAATGATAATTGTCGTAGGCGACATGAAACCCGGTGAAGTCGCGCAGATGCTCGTCATGCACACGAGCGATCAGCGCTTCCGGCGTGATGCCTTCGCTTTCCGCGCGCAGCATGATGGGTGTGCCGTGCGTGTCGTCGGCGCAGATATAATAGCATTCGTGGCCGCACATTTTCTGGAAGCGCACCCAGATGTCGGTCTGGATATGTTCGAGCAGATGGCCGAGATGGATGGCGCCGTTGGCGTAGGGGAGTGCGGAGGTAATGAGGATTTTACGGGTCATTGGTAATGAGTGCGTTTATTTGAGATCGATGATGAGATAGGCGGCCATGGCCACGCCGAGAAATGCCAGGGCAAGCGTGGTATAGATCGAAAGATTGGTCCAGTAACCGGTAGGAATTTCCTTGGGCTCGAACGTGGCAAAGACTTTTTTATACTGTACGACCGCCAGGATCGCCATGGCCGCGCCGAGTAAAATAAAACCCAGGCCAAGCCAGAACGAAGGGCCCTGTTTCATGTCGCCGTGCGATTTCTGCGCCAGCATGTGCAGAAAAATACCGAAGCGTTCGACGACGAAGCCGAACGCCATCAGCGTCAGGCTGGTACGGCTCCAGGCCAGTAACGTACGCTCGGCTGCAAAAAACGCGCGCGGGTCCCTGGCGTCAGGCATGAGAGCTTTCCGTCAATTGCGCGAGCACATAAGGCAGTATGCCGCCCTGCCGGTAATAATCGACTTCCATGGGTGTGTCGATGCGTAGCCGGACGGCAATCGTTTCGCTGGTTCCGTTCTGCCGACGGATGACCAGTTGCACATCCTGCTGCGGCGTAATGCCGTTTTCCAGTCCCAGCAGGTCGAAGCTTTCGCTGCCGTCGAGCTGTAAGGTATCCGTGCCGACGCCGTCCTTGAACTGGCAGGCCAGCACGCCCATGCCGATCAGATTGGCGCGGTGGATGCGCTCGAAGCTTTTGGCGATCACCGCCTTGACGCCCAGCAGGCGCGTGCCTTTGGCCGCCCAGTCGCGCGACGAACCGGTGCCGTATTCCTCTCCGGCGAAAATCATCAGTGGGGTGTTTTCAGCCTGATAGCGCATGGCGGCGTCGTAGATCGGCATTGGCTCGCCGCCGGGCTGATGTCGCGTCACGCCGCCTTCGCTGCCGGGCAGCATGCGGTTCTTGATTCGGACATTGGCAAACGTGCCGCGCATCATGATTTCATGGTTGCCGCGGCGCGCTCCGTAACTGTTGAA
This sequence comes from Pseudomonadota bacterium, assembly GCA_021795395.1. GTDB lineage: Bacteria > Pseudomonadota > Gammaproteobacteria > Burkholderiales > Sulfuriferulaceae > Sulfuriferula. The sequence continues at coordinate 52,991 of JAJYPN010000009.1, forward strand.
ATCGGCTTTGGCGACGCCGTGCTCCAGCAGAAATTTGCCGGCCGGCGTATCAGACTTGATCGATCCGGCGGGGCTGATGTGATCGGTGGTGACCGAATCACCGAATACGGCGAGCGCCCGAGCGCCATGAATCACGCCGCTGTCGCCGGGGGTGCCGTCGAAAAACGGCGGCTGCTGGATATAGGTCGAATCGCGGTCCCAGTCGTAGACGCTGCCTGAAGGTGCGTGCACATCGGCCCACAGCGGATAGGCCTTGTTAAAATTACTGTATAGCGCGCGGTATACCTGCGGTTGAGTCGCCGTATTCATGACAGCGGTAATTTCCTCGAGGCTCGGCCAGATATCTTTCAGATAGACTTTTCGGCCGTCTTTGCCGGTACCGAGCGCCTCGCTGTGCAGATCGAGATTCATCGTGCCGGCCAGCGCATACGCCACGACCAGCGGCGGGCTCATGAGGAAGTTGGCTTTGACGTTCTGATGGACGCGGGCTTCGAAATTACGGTTGCCGGACAGGACTGATGCGGCGATCAAATCGTGTTCAACGATAGCCGATTCGATTGTGGCAGGTAACGGGCCGGAATTGCCGATACAGGTGGTGCAGCCGTAACCGACCAGCGCAAAACCGAGTTCCGCAAGCGCGTCCAACAAGTTGGCGGTTTTGAGGTATTCGGTGACGACGCGTGAACCCGGTCCCAGCGAGGTCTTGACATGAGCGGGTACGGCGAGGCCGAGCGCCACGGCTTTTTTGGCCAGCAGGCCGGCTGCCAGCATGACGCTGGGGTTGGAAGTGTTGGTGCAGGACGTGATCGCTGCAATCACTACGTCGCCGTGGCCCAGAGTGCCGTCGCCGCAGTTAACCCTTTCGCGGAGCGCGTCAGGCGTTTTACCGTAGCCACCTGCGCCGACGGGTTGCACAAACAAGTCGGCGAAGCGGGTCTTGACCCCGTTCAGGTCGATGCGGTCCTGCGGACGCCGCGGTCCGGCAACGGAAGGCACGATGCTGCCCAGATCGAGTTCCAGTACTTCGGAGTAATCGCAGTCGCCGGCCTCGGGTATGCCGAACAGACCCTGCGCCTTGAAATAATTGCGGATGCGGGCGATTTGCTCGGTGCTGCGGCCCGTCGCGGCGTAATAGTCGCAAGCGACTTCGTCGATGGGGAAAAATCCCATCGTCGCACCGTATTCGGGCGCCATATTGGCGATGGTGGCGCGATCGGGCAATGACAAGGCTACAGCGCCGACGCCGAAAAATTCGACGAATTTGCCGACTACCTTGGCGCGTCTGAGCATTTCGGTGATAGTCAGGACTACGTCGGTGGCGGTGACGCCTGTACGGATCCTGCCGGTGAGGTTGACGCCGACTACATCGGGCGTGAGGAAATAGACCGGCTGGCCGAGCATGGCGGCTTCGGCCTCGATGCCGCCGACGCCCCAGGCGACGATGCCGAGGCCGTTGATCATGGTGGTGTGAGAATCAGTGCCGACCAGCGTATCGGGATAATAGACGCCATTTTTAGCCATCACGCCCTGCGCCAGATATTCCAGATTCACCTGATGGACGATGCCTATGCCCGGAGGTATGACCTTGAATGTGTCGAATGCCTGCATGCCCCATTTTAAGAACTGGTAGCGTTCACGATTGCGGCGGAATTCCAGTTCCATGTTCTGCTGCAGCGCATCGGGGCGATTGTAGACGTCAACCTGGACCGAATGGTCGACGACCATATCTACCGGAACCAGCGGTTCGATGAGTTCGGGTTTTTTACCGGCTTTCGTCGCAGCCGTGCGCATGGCGGCTAGGTCGGCGAGCAAGGGCACGCCGGTGAAGTCCTGCAGCAGGACGCGGGCGACGATGAAAGGTATTTCTGCGGTGCGACGGCCGTCAGGTTGCCAGCTTGCGAGATCGCGGACGTGCTGTTCGGTGATTTTTCTCCCGTCGCAATTGCGCAATACCGATTCGAGCACGATACGCAGCGAGACCGGCAGCCGCGAGATGTTGCCCAGACCTGCGGATTCGAGCGCCACAAGGGAATACATCTGACCGGACGTGTCATCGCCTGCATCGAATTTGACGAGCGAATTATATAAATTATGTGGATTCATGGAACGGCGATTGATATGAAATAAACGTTTTCCAATTTTACCGCACTTTTTGACCGGGTTAGGAAATTAGCCGGTAATTTCATTGTTTCAAGGGTCGATTCGCGGTATTTAAAGTCCGCCGAGCTGTTCCTTGCTCAGTATGAAGACGAATTCGTCGCTGCCCCCGGTATCTATCCAGGTAAACGGCAGCTCGGGAAATTCGGCTTCGAGCAGTTCGCGGTTATGCCCGATTTCGGCTATGAGCCAGCCCTGAGGGTAGAGATATCTGCCCGCATTTCGCAATATGACGCGGATATGATCGAGGCCGTCCTTACCGCCGGCTAATGCCAGAGCAGGTTCGGCCAGATATTCTTTCGGCAGTTTCGCCATGCTGCCGGCATTGACGTAAGGCGGATTGCTGACAATGACATCGTATTGGCGGTCGGCAAGTTCGGTAAACAGATCGGATTGCAGCAAGGATATCTGATCGTCCAGACCGTAATCTTCGATATTACGCGCAGCGACTTCCAGCGCCTCAGGCGAGATATCGACGGCGTCGATGTCGGCGTTGGGAAATGCGTCGGCCAGCAGAATCGCAAGGCAACCGGAGCCGGTGCACAGATCGAGCGCGGCGGTGACGCATTCGACCTCGCTTATCCAGGGTTCAAGACCTGTATTCAGCATTTGCGCGATGAACGAGCGCGGAATGATAACACGTTCGTCGACATAAAAGCTGAACTCGCCTAGCCACGCTTCATGCGTGACGTAGGCTGCGGGGATACGCTGATTGACGCGTTTGTCAAACGCACTGCGTACATCTTCGCGTTCGACTTCGGTCAGGCAGGCGTCGAGAAAAGGCTCCAGCGTGTCCGGCGGCAGATGCAACGTGCGCAAAAGCAGGTAAACGGTTTCGTCATAGGCGTTGTCCGTGCCGTGACCGAAATGAACATGTGCCTGATTCATCCGGCTGATGCCGAACCGCAGCCAGTCGCGCACGGTGATCAGCGCGTCGGTATCGAGGAAATAATCGGTTTTCATTTGATCAGTAATTCCTTCAGAGTGACGCGATAAATGGCGCTTAAAGGTTCGAGGTCGGCGACGGCGACGTGTTCGTTCAATTTGTGGATGCTGGCGTTGACCGGACCGAATTCGACGACTTGCGCCGCTATGGCGGCGATAAAACGGCCGTCGGAAGTGCCTCCGGTGGTCGAGAGTCCGGTATCGAGACCGGTTACCTGCTTGATTGCGGCGCCGATGGCGTCGACCAGGCTGCCGCGCGGGGTGAGGTAGGGGTTGCCAGAATCTTCCCAGTCGAGCTGATATTCCAGTCCGTGTTTGTCGAGCAGGGCATGTACCCGTGACTTGAGGCTTTCTTTGCTGCTGGCGGTGGCGTGCCGGAAATTGAAATCGATAGTCACTTCGCCGGGGACGACATTGGTGGCGCCGGTGCCGCCATGGATATTGGAAATCTGCCAGCTGGTGGCGGGAAAATATTCGTTGCCTTCGTCCCATACTGTCGCGGCGAGTTCGGCGATGGCAGGCGCGGCCTGGTGGATGGGATTGCGTATCAGATGCGGATAGGCGATATGGCCTTGTATGCCTTTGACTGTAAGGCGTCCCGACAGGGAGCCGCGCCGGCCGTTTTTGATGGTATCGCCGAGACGGGCGACGCATGTCGGTTCGCCGACGATACAGGCGTCAATCCTGATATCGCGGGCGGCCAGTGTTTCGACGACCTTGATCGTGCCATCGGTGGCGGCGCCTTCTTCGTCGGAGGTTATGAGCAATGCGATCGACCCGGGATGATCGGGATACTCGCCGACGAAGCGCTCGATGGCGGTGACGAACGCCGCCAGCGAGGCTTTCATGTCTGCCGCGCCACGTCCGTATAAATTGCCGTCGCGGATAGTCGGCGTAAACGGGTCGGAATGCCATAGCGCCAACGGGCCGGTCGGCACAACGTCGGTGTGTCCGGCAAAACAGACCAGCGGCGCGCTGTCGCCGCGTCGCGCCCACAAATTGGTAACGCCGTTTGACCTTATGGTCTCGAAATGAAAATTCAGCGCTGCGAGGCGCATTTGTATCATGTCCTGGCAACCCGCATCGTCAGGAGTGCCGGAGCGCCGCGCAATGAGGTCTTGGGTCAGTTGTAAGGTATCGTTCATGTTTGTCTGCATTGATCAAGAAATAGGGCGGTATATACGGCTTCGTCAAAACCGACGATCACCCGGTCTCGATGAACGAGCACAGGCCGTTTGATGAGGCTGGTATGTTTCGCCATCAAGACAAATGCGGCGGCGGGATCGGTAATGCCGGCGCGGATGTCTTCGGGCAGCTTGCGCCAGGTCGTGCCTGAACGGTTGAGCAATTTTTCCCATCCTGTCTGTTCCGCCCAGGTGGATAATAGGGATACGGCTACGCCTTCTTTTTTGTAGTCATGAAACCGGTAATCCTGTTGATGTTGCGTCAGCCATAAACGGGCTTTTTTGATTGTGTCGCAATGAGCTATACCGTAAAGATGCATAATCGTGGTTATTTTAACCCGCTGCGATGCGGGCACGGAATTTTGGTGCAATTGACGTATAAATGCAATGAGTGATCCTGTATCGTGAAGCCGCGATCCGCTGCGATATTTTTTTGGCGGCGTTCGATTTCCTCATCGAAAAATTCCTCGACATGCCCGCATTGTATACATACCAGATGGTCGTGATGATTGCCGATATTGAGTTCATAAACGGCCTTGTCGCTGTCGAAATGATGGCGTATGAGCAGTCCGGCCTGTTCGAACTGCGTCAATACCCGGTAAACGGTGGCCAGTCCGATATCGATTTGTTCCGTCATCAGCATGCGATACACATCTTCCGCCGTTAAGTGCCTTTTCTCGCAGGTTTCGAAAAGCTCCAGGATTTTAAGGCGAGGCAAAGTCGCTTTCAGACCTATATTTTTCAAATCGGAAGGTGCACTCATGGGCGGACGTATTTCTCGTAAATGATTTAAGCTATCATAGAGTCTTTATTTGACTTTGCAAATACTCGTTATGCGTGTGCTTCTTATTTTGGTGTGGTCAATCGCGATTTTATCCGGTTTGACTGGTTGCAGTAGCTGGCCGGGCTTTTCGAATCTGGCTAAATATAATTTTTTGTCCCCGTACAAACTCGATATTCAGCAGGGTAACGATGTTACCGAAAGCAAGGTGGATCAACTCAAACCCGGCATGACGCGAGCGCAAGTGCAATTTATCATGGGTACATCGGTGTTGCAGGATATCTTTCATGCCAATCGTTGGGATTATGTTTATACGATGCGGCATGACGGACGTTTGATAGCCAGCCGCAGGGTATCCGTTTTTTTTGTTGACGATAAACTCGATCATATCGTCAGCCACGGTATGGGCAATAACGTGGCGGCAACTCCGGCAACTCCGGCAACTCCGGCAACTCCGGCAACTCCGGCAACTCCGGCAACTCCGGCAACTCCGGCAACTCCGGCAACTCCGGCAACTCCGGCAACTCCGGCAACTCCGGCAACTCCGGTTCCGGGCAAGAGCTAACGGTTCGGCGACAGGGGTGTGGTAACCTGCGCAGATACGGATATTAACCCAAACTACAGATGGTTTCAGAACGGGAAACATGAATCGGGATTTGAAAATAGTGGTGGCGGGCAGCACAGGACGTATGGGTCAGGCGCTGTTAACGGCGATCGCGCAGACGCCAGCTTGCGTACTGCATGGCGCTTTGGTGCGTGACGGCAGCAAGGATGTCGGACGCTCGGCAATGCAGTATGGCGGTTCCTCCGATGTGCCGCTCAGCACCGATATCGCAGCGGCATTGGTCGGCGCCGACGTGCTGATCGATTTTACCCGTCCGGTCGCGACTCTGGAACATCTGGCTTTATGCCGGCGAGCCGGGGTGGATATGGTGATAGGTACGACCGGTTTCGACGTCGAACAAAAGCAGCGTATCACCGATGCAGGCAACGATATCGGCATCGTCTTCGCCCCGAATATGAGCGTAGGCGTCAATCTGACGTTCAAATTGCTGCAGATTGCCGCCAGGGTTTTAAGACAGGGTTATGATATCGAGATTCTGGAAGCGCATCATCGCCATAAAGTCGATGCGCCGTCGGGTACTGCCTTGCGGATGGGTGAAGTGGTAGCGGACGCCCTCGGTCGCACTTTGAGCGAGTGCGCCGTGTATGGACGGGAAGGCATCACCGGCGAACGCGATCCGTCGACGATCGGTTTCGCAACGGTGCGCGGCGGCGATATCGTCGGCGAACATACCGTATTATTCGCCGGTATCGGTGAACGTGTGGAGATTGCGCATAAAGCGACGAGCCGGCTGACGTTTGCGCAAGGCGCATTGCGCGCCGCGCAGTTTCTCGCCGATAGCGGACGTGGCTGTTTCGATATGGAAGATGTGCTCGGTTTGCGCAATTGATCGATCAGCAGCGCCGGATCGCATGAGATGGTTCGCATAATCGGTGAACATTTTCGTCATACTTGCGTCATAGTTTATGTAATCGTCATGGCTTGATTGAATTATATCCTTGCACGATGTAACGAGTGCAGTTCCCGGATCGACAGGAGTATGCAAATGAACAATTCCGTTTTTATCATTTTCGCACTCAGCCTGCTTTTCTTTCCAAGTGCCTATGCAGACGGTCCTTACCATGCTCCGGACATGGGCAACATGTCAATTGGAATTCCCGAGTCGCCGAACCCATTGCCTCATCAGGATACGCAGAAAGCAATTATGCAATCCAATTCGCATAGTGACGCAACGATTATGCAAAATCAGGCTCGACAACCCATGGGGCGACGTCTGGAAGGCAGCGGCATGCAAAACGGCATGAACAGCAGTATGGGCGTACGATAAAGTGCTGATCGCATAATTCTTGTCTGTAACGCTTGAGTTCACCATCAGGAGTTGGGGTGCTCGACTTTTCTGCACCAGGCATTGAATCGTTTGGTTTCCCAGGAGCCTGGCTTCGGTTCGTCGCTATACCATTCCATATAATGATCATCCACTCTTTGTGCGAGTTCTTCGACAGCGGGAACCATGCCATCCTCGAAGGGGGTGAAAAAGACCCCAGGATAAATGCCGTTTTGTCTTAATTGAGGCAGCAATATTTCCATAAATTCGCCCAGTTCGATAAATCGCGGCACATAACCCGCCAAGCCCTTGCGTGTGTATTCGTCGTATTGCGCATCGTAGTCGTAATGCTGCGGATCCTCGCCGAGCTCGTTGATCTGATTCGTATCCGGCCACAAATAACTTTTTGCGTATTGCGCGGCTGGCCATAAAAGAAATACGGATCTGCCATCCTGGACCCGCGTCATCGCCCAATGATCGCGCATGCAAAGACCGCAAACCTGCTCTTGCCTGGTGATTTCCTTGATAAAGTGTTCGTATCGCTGGGCGGCGGTTAATTTCATTACTGCCGCCAATTGCTCGGGACCGACATCATGGTAACGAGGATATTGCTGAAGAACGAATTTAAAATCCATGTTGATCTCCCGTTCGACGTGTTTGTAGCAGGGTGTTCTGACCGGATAGTTTTATCATGTTTATGTTGCAATCGCGTGAATTACGGTTGTACCAGCTGCTATGAACAGGCATCAATATTCTGTTCCGGGTTGGGCGGGTCATGTGATCCGAGTCATTCATCGTGATGCGTTCCGTACGGCGGATCGATGGCCTGCGTCCCAGTGCCGGGTGGAATTTCCGATGGCAGCCTCATAGGCAGGCGGAACGCGTTCTTTGTTCAGGATGCCGAATCGATCGCCGCCAAGATCCGGTTTATCCTTGTCTCTCATATAGTTGCCGTCGAGTTTGCCGGTATGCTGCAGCATGTGCAGGTCGTGGTTTTGCAGGTTGGCATAATTCAGGCCATACCCTTTCCCGTTTTCCCGGCCGCGCTGATGCGCCAGATCCTTACCGGGCGGATTGCGCATGGTATCCTTTGCTTTTATGCCCAGGCTACGGTTATGGTCGACCCGGGCGATTTCCTGGCGTATCCAGCCGCGATCGGCCTTGCCGAGATTCGGGTCGTTCGCCGAATCGCGCAAACGCGATTCCTTGTCGTAGATTCTGTCGTATTTGATCCCCGTATGATTGGTGCTGTAGCCGGGCCGGTTGGGGTCGAAGTTCGGGTCTTTTGCAAGAGCCGCCTGTTTGTTATAAAACCAGTTTCGTTGGGTATAGTCCGAATTTGCGCCGTTGCCGTTTTGATTCGGGTAGTGGCGGCTGTCATAGGGTTTGCTGCGGTAGCGGCTGTCGATGCTGCCGTAATTGTCGGCCAGGCTCTGTTGGGAGAGCAGTACTATGACAACAAACAGGAAGAGTCTGCGAAATCGATACATGTAAGCTCCGGGCGATGAACGAAAACAGATGCAATTATCACTTATCATTAATAAAAATTCAATTATAAATAATTAAATTACTTTATGTTGATGGCTATCTGCCGAATTTCATGTTTTTGGTGTATGCTTAAATTCAATAGAGTCAATAAAGGCACTATGAACAGGAAATCGACAGGCTTGTCGTTAGCGTGCGACAAGATGGGTGAAAACCGATATCATTTATCGCATTTACGCCACATGGCAACGATCGGGATCTCCGAATGAATTTCTTCATTCGTCTATTTTGCTGCAATAAGGAATATGAGAATCACGGAACAACAGCGCAAATCGATGGTTGAAGCATCTACTGAAATATTTGGACGGAACGCGACCATCAAATTATTCGGTTCCCGTGTCGATGACTCATTACGCGGTGGCGATATTGATTTGTTCATTGAAATTAATGGAGTCGATCCGCTTAAACGGAAAAAAGCAAGGCAGCTTATTTCAAGAATTGCGGCAAAATTGGGATATGTGCTCCCTATCGATGTCGTGTGCAAAGACGACAATACTGTAATCGAAAGGATACACAAAGAAGGAATGAACGGTTTATCACTATGAATGATAAAGAAAAAATGGAAATAGCCATTGAGCATGGCATGAAACTCAAAAATGAGCTCGAATTTTCCTATAACTGGATGTCTCTTGAAAATATTGACCGGCTATGGGTTATAAAGCTTAAAGATGACGAGATCAAAAACGAACGTGTTACCGCTTTTTGCGCACGGTTCGGAAAATTTCAGGATTATCTCTTGGACAAGATCATACCGCGATGGCTTATCGCGTCAGGCGAACGTGCTGGCGTAGCCATGGAAAATTTTTCTATTGCCGAGCGTGCGGGAATTTTAAGCATATCTTCGGAAAGAATGATAGAAATTCGCAAGCTCAGAAACGATTTGACGCATGACTATATCGAAGATCCGGAAGAATTGGCTGCCGATCTGAATGAAATTCTCAGCGCAACAAAGTTGCTAATTCAAACACTCGATAATTTGGTTAATCATTACAATCGGGTGATAGCCTGTCAGGGCATTTCAAAAGGGCAGGTCTCATCCTGCTGATATTAGCTCTTTGAAGATCGGTTAAATAATAAACGGTTGCTGATCGATTAATATTGAAATAATTCTGATCATAATATCTGCCAGAGGATCGTTGTTAGTTTGCTATTCCGCTTTGCATGCGATTATCGGTTAGTCATCTTCTGCCTAGGCACTGTTTAGCGAACAATGGTCATTGCAGTAATCGGATAATTTTGCTCCGGATAGGGGGCATTCGGGTATGGTTCAATTCAGCACCGGTAGTCAGACGCATTTTCCAGGTTGTCTTAAAGATCACCCCGGGCTGACGGGGAATAATTGCAATGTGTAATTTAGGACGCCAAAGCACGTTTTTTTGAACTGCACCGTGATAATCGGCGGAACGAGTGATCGTTGCCGTTAGTACAGCACCTTTTTTGGTACAAGTTAAGTTGGTCTCCAGCGTGCGCGAATCCATCGAACCCAGCACCGGACCGAGGGCAATGACCGTTACCGTTTTTCCGGAGCACCCGGCGGGGTTGGCGAAGGAGGGGCTGATACTATCATTATTACCGGTTTGTCAACGGTTTTTTTATTATTTTTCGTGAATATTTTTTGAAGAAATATAATGGATTAAGCGTAGCTTATAGCTAGGATTCCTTGTGCCTTCTGGTGCTGATCTTCGATCGGAGTCGTCCGGACTTTCATTTCGTTTGCCTTCACGCTGTCTGCGGCCTTGACGAAGAGGAGTTGTGATAGCCGTCGTAGCCGGTGGTATACTTTATCAAATAATGCATCGGTAGTGGCAAGCTAACAAGACGCATACCAATAAGTCATCGGGAAGGAAGGTCTATGGCGCTGGAATCCATCGAGTCTCGCAGTTTTGAGAGCCTGTTGCGGCAGGAAGTTCACGATCAGGCTTGCTGGGAAGTCGCTCATGAATCCGATCGTTTTCTGCGTGATTACGTCTTGCTGCCCGAAACCAGCCAGGGCCGTTATATCAGCGCCGATGCGTTCAAGGAATTGTTCCTGCCCTACGCGGCCAGCAAGGCCGCAAGGAACGTTTTCAACGCTCCGGTGCACAACGCGGCGGCCGTACTGGCCGCCGAGCAATTCCGGCGCATGCTGAAGGCGTCCGATGACCGCATGCACGTATTGTTTGTAACCGGCATACCAGGTGTCGGCAAGACCAGCGCATTCGCCGGACGCGATCTGGCCGATTATCGTCTGGTGTACGAACGTCAATTGAGCGATTTCGTGGAAGCCGACAAACTCATCCTCGAGACGCTGGATGCGGGATTGATTCCGGTTGTCCTGGTCATGGATTGCGAACCGGAGCGCGCCTTGCGCAATACCTGGGCGCGATTCAAGGCAGAAGGCCGCGGAGCGAGCCTGAACGCCATGGCGAAGATACAGGCCGGATTGCCCGATGCCTTGTATGATCTTGCAGCACGGTATCCGCGACGGATCAATATATCGGGAATATACATGAATGATGAACATATGCCCGAACTCATTACCGGAGATTTGTTCAGTCAGATAAAACGAGGAACCATCCATGAAATCGAAAGCAGACTTATCGCCGAACTCGCTGTTCTCGGCCGGCAGCAAAAACTCGCAGATGCCTACATACGGCAATGCCATGGTCATGCCCCCAACTCCCGAAGTATTCGCGATGCTGGAAAATACGCTCGCGCATCTGCGGGCTTTGCACGACAGGCCGAAATACCGGCAATCCGTATTGAAGCGGATTCATCATGCTGATGTGGAAAGAAACTGACTGATGGTGTCTTTCGCAGCGATAATCGGGGCGTATATGCTGGGGTCGCTATCGTTTGCGGTGCTGATCAGCCGGGCCTTCGGTCTGCCCGATCCGCGCAGTCACGGTTCGGGCAACCCCGGCGCGACGAATATGCTGCGTACCGGGCGCAAAGCCGCTGCTGCCCTGACGCTGGCGGGCGATCTCGCCAAAGGCTGGGTCGCGGTGTCGCTGGCTGCCTGGATGCGTACGCGTTACGGCTTGCCCGATAGCGTCGTCTACGCGGCGGCGGTGGCTGCGTTACTTGGTCATATTTATCCGCTGTTTTTCGGTTTCAAGGGCGGCAAGGGCGTGGCGACGGCTCTGGGCGTGTTATTGGCGCTATCGCCGATGCTGGGGGCCATCTGCGCAGGTATCTGGCTGGCGGTGTTCACCGTCCGGCGCATCTCGTCGCTGTCAGCTCTCGCCGCGGCGGCGGCTGCACCGATCGCGGGATTTTACGTGCTGGAAAGCTCGACGGCCGCAGTGGCTTTATTTTTGCTGGCTGCATTGATATTCTGGCGGCATCGCGCCAATATTTCACGTTTGCTGTCCGGGACGGAAGGAGGATTCGTCAAGCCCAAATAGGGCTGCTGTCGAACAACATCCGCTATGGCATTTTATGACAATCCCGTGAGTTTGACGGTATCGATAAAGAGGTAGCTATGGCCTGGTTCGAGAAGGAAATGGATTATGCGCGAACGCGGTTGTCCGAAGTGTCGCGCGATTCCATCGCTTTGGCCGGCGACCGGCTGGAAACGGTAGTCAAGGAAGGCGCAGCGAAAATCGGCGGCGAGCTGCGCGATGTCGTATTGACGACGAGTCAGGAAATCGATGCCAAACTTGACAAGATCTCGGCTGAATTGCATAGCCAGCGACAGTTCACCAAAGACGACGTGCGCGAAATGGTTGATTACGCTTCGGAGCGCTTGTCGTCGGTGCTTGATCAGCGCATGCTGCAGGCGCGGATGGAGCTTTCCGCGCTGGTGCAGGAAAAGGTTGAATATTTCAAATTCGAGGTGGACAGCTTTTTCATTCAGCGGCAAAAGGATCTGGCTCGCGAACGGCAGCGTTTATTGTGGAATATCCTGATCGCCGTACTCGCGTCGGTGTCGGTGGGAGTGGTATCCTGGTTTTATCAGCACATCGTGCGCGGACAGATGGATCTGTTCGGCGTATTCCGCATCGTGCTCGCTTCGCTGACCGGCGGTTATGCGGTGTATCTGGTGATCCGGCTGGCGACTCGTTGGCGCAGATTGGCGGAACACCGCAAGGACGTGATGTATCTGGCGATGCGCTACTGGGGGGTGCTGCGGCCCGAGAGCGTATTCATGAATGTCGTGCTGCTGCTTGTTCTGGCGGGGTTGATGTTGCTGATTCTGTTTCCGCAGGCGTTAGCGGCCGCGCCCGGTGGCAGTGCCATCGCCGGCGTGGTGCGGGATATGTTTCCGCATCTGCGGTGGTGAACCGTGCTTGAAAAAGGTCGGATAGTCGTCAATAATGGGCACGTATCGAACATGCAATGATCAGGGAAAAGGTGAGATATGAATACGACTTATGAGACCGATGTCGTCGCCTGGGCTCGGGAACAAGCAGCTTTATTGCGTGCGGGACGACTTTCTGCCATCGATATCGAACACATCGCCGAGGAGATCGAGGACGTGGGCAGGAGCGAACAACGTGAACTGGCCAGTCGTATGGCCGTGCTGCTGGCGCATTTGCTGAAATGGCAGTTTCAGCCGGACCGTCGCGGAGCAAGCTGGAAATCCACCATAGACGTGCAACGTCGCCTGATCGTCAAGCGTCTTCAGCAAACGCCCAGTCTTAAATCCATGCTGGACGATGCGAGCTGGATGGAAGATATGTGGGCCGATGCGCGTCAGTTGGCGGCGCGGGAAACGGCTATAGGATTTGCCATTTTCCCCGAGTCGTGTTCCTGGAATTCCGATCAGGTGCTGACACAGACCTTTTTCCCGGATTGAAATCAGAGTGAGACAATTCCCGGTTGATTATTCGCCGTGCGCTGTCAGTTCGTGAGATAGTATCGGCACTTTCGGCAGATCGCGTACGGCACTCACTGCTTCTACGATACGGTTTTTTTCGTTTTGAGACAGCGTATGCAAGTCGCCGCCCTTGAAATAAACCATTGCTTTGAGGCTTTCGCTGGGCTGAAATGCAGTGCCGAATAAAGCGCGCGCGCCGGCCAGCCCTCGGGCCAGATTTGCGCCGACCTCCAGCATCGCGGCAAGGTCGCGGTAATCCTTGGCTTCTATGCGCTGCAGTATGACTTTGACTTTGGTCGCCAGCAAATCGTCCAAAGAGGCGATGTGCATTACGCCATCGTTCGTGATATCGGGGGTTCCCACTCGACCGAAGTCGATCGAACTGAAAAACGACACTTTGACATGCGTGTGTTCCGTATTTCCATACGGAACGAGCAGGCTTAATGCATTCGGCGTGTCCTGTAATACCGTGGAAATTTGCATGAATGGGAATGCCGCTCGCAATTCGGCATGCGTCAGCGGTCTGGCACAGAAAAAATCGAAGTCGACGGAGACGCGATGGCCGAGACGCAAAGCGACTGCCGTCCCGCCGTATAAAGTAAATCCGAGACCGGCTGCCGGTTGCAGTTCGGGCCAAAGACGCTGCTGGGCAAGCGGTAGAATATCGAGTCTGGGAGATAACGTACCGGTCATACAAACCTGCGCGCCGGTAATGGCGGAATTACGCCGGCATGCGCAAGACCGAGCCGGTAATGCCAGTAGATCCAGGAGCGTTCGTTGAATTGACCGATCTCGGCGGCGTTCAAGGCATCGCGCAGCGCCGCATCGCCGAGCTGTGCGGCCAAACTCTGTACATCGTCATAGTCGCCCAGGTTCATGACGTGTGCGACGATACGTTGCGGCATTGCCATGGCTTCTTCCGGCGTTTTCCACCAGATGTATTTGGCGGCAAGGATGCCGAGTAGTTCACGTTCTTTCAAATTCACCGCGCGCTCCTTATTATCCCTCGATTTTACGCTGCCTGCCAATACAATCCAAGCGGCCCGCAGGATTGCGCGACGGCCTCAGAGCGAGTTGACCAATGATATAATGACTTGCATTGATATGGATTGATGATGCACGAAGGTCTGTGCGGATTGCCTTCCGCGATCAGCAATAATGCAGAGGAAGATGAATGCTTACACGATGTTTGCAGCGCACGCGCTGGCATGTGACGGACAATATGGTCGAAGCTGCGACGCGCTGGATTGCGCAGGCCGGCGTACAGGCTATTCGTGAACGTGGTCGTTTCGATCTGGTGCTGGCTGGAGGCAAGACCCCGCGTGCCATATACGAAAAAATGACCGGTGTTGATGCCGACTGGCCGAACTGGCATATCTGGTTCGGCGACGAGCGTTGCCTGCCAGCCGACGACGAGGAAAGAAACAGCCGCATGGCCTGCCAGGCCTGGCTGGATGGGAGCGCAATTCCTGCCGGGCAGATTCATGTTATCCATGCTGAATCCGGTGCCGAGGCTGCAGCCGAGGATTATTTGAGGCAATTGCAGGGAATCGGCAGATTCGATCTGGTATTGCTGGGACTGGGCGAGGACGGTCATACCGCCAGCCTGTTCCCGGGTCTTATGAGCGCTGACGAGACGGCAGATGTCATCGCTGTAGGCCAGGCTCCCAAACCGCCGACGGATCGGGTAAGCATGAGCGCGCGCCGCTTGAGCGATACGGCGACGGTACTGTTTATGGTAAGCGGAAAAAATAAGCGCGCAGCGGTGCAGTCCTGGCAAAACGGAACAGCGATCCCTGCCGCATATATTTGTCCCGAGTCCGGCGTCGATGTGCTGATAGCGCCGGAGTGTCTGAAAAAATCGCAGATTCAACTCTAAGCGGTAAGCTATCTGTTGAAATATTTATTTTATGTCGAATAATTTTACAATCAAGCTTAACGAATAATCTATTAAATTCTCTAACCACATAAATATTTAGGATTTTATTTATATGGCATTGATTTTGCTAAGATTCCAGAGCAAGCGCGTTATACGGTAACTAAATTGCTCCGAAGCCGATAGGGCTTTATTCATTTTAACTATGTGATTGATTTGAACTTTACAATCAGTTAACAATTATTTATTTTGATGGGAAATATAGCGAATAGATTATTGAGCGTTTTTTTGACGGCTTTTTCTATTTTTCTTGCACAAGATAAGACATTTGCATCGCCAGTCACAACCAGGTGTTTAATCAAATATTGGAAGCGCGGGTGACGGAAACGTTGGGGGGGATTGGCACGAACGTTCGGACGAGCGGCACGGTTATCGGTTGTTACCGGCTTCAAGACGATAACCTTACGGAAGGAATTTAGATTAAAGAGGTGCCCCCATCAGGCCGTTGTAGCGGTAACAGGCATAAACACTGCCTTGCGCTGTTCGCGCTGATCCCACCAGTTGCGTAGGGCGATGATCATTCCCAGCCCGAAAAACGCGCCCGGCGGCAGGATGGCGAGCAGAAATCCCGGATAATTCGGAATGACGTGTATCACCCAGTTTTTGGCGACGGGGCCGAAGGCGAGATCGATGCCGGACAGCAGCGTGCCCTTACCGATGATTTCCCGTACCGCACCCAGAGTGACCAGTACCAGGGTGACGCCCAGGCCCATCATGAAGCCGTCGAGCAGAGACGGCAGCACCGGATTCTTTGCGGCAAACGCCTCGGTACGCGCAAGCACGATGCAGTTGGTGACGATCAGCGGCACGAATATGCCCAGCACGAGATACAGCGGATGAACAAAGGCATTCATCGCCATGTCGATAATCGTGACCAGCGCGGCGATAATCAGGATAAATATCGGGATGCGGGTCTCGTGCGAAACCAGATTGCGCACCGATGACACGCCAGCGTTGCTGAACGCCATCACCAGTGCGGTAGCAAGTCCCAGCCCCATCGCATTGACGACGTTATTGCTGATCGCCAGCAGCGGGCAGAGGCCGAGTAACTGGATCATGCCGGGATTTTGTTTCCATAGCCCGTTGGTGATGATGTCACGGTATGAATTCATGGTTTGGCTCCAACTTGAGTAGCAAATAGCGAAGTACGATGCAGATTAACGTATTCCAGCGCGTGATGCACTGCCTTGATCACTGCGCGCGGCGTAATCGTCGCTCCCGCCATATAATCGAACTGACCGCCGTCTTTTTTGACATGCCAGCCCGCGGCATCGGGATGGTTTAACGATTTGCCGTCGAAAATACGGATCCACGGACTTTTGGCGATATCGATGTAATCGCCGAGGCCCGGTGTTTCCTTGTGAGAGACTACGCGCACGCCCGATAGTTTCCCGTTGGCGGCGACGCCCACCAGCAATTCTATTTTACCGCTGTAACCGTCGGGAGCGGTCGCTTCGAGCACGACGGCAGTCGGTACGTTATTCAATCGCGCCTGCCAGGCATGGCTGGCGCTGTCGGTGCCGAGCAGCGGATCGGCGGCCAGCGTGAGCTGGTTGCGCAGCAAATCGTTATTATAGCTGTTTGGCACCAAGGTTTGCGCAACCAGTTTGCGCCGGGCATCGTTTTCGTTTTGCTCGATGGCGGTATGGGTAATACTGTAAACATACGCCAGTACGCCGGTGCCGACGATAGCGTACGCCAGCAGGATGCCTGCCGATTTGGCGATCGATCGCAGCAGCGGGGTCATTTCTGCACCTTTTTGTGGCCGTAGACCGGCGGTTGCGTATAGGCGTCGATCAGCGGCACCGCAATGTTCATCAGCAATACGGCAAAGGCGACGCCGTCGGGATAGCCGCCGAATTCACGGATGAGAAAGATGAGCAAGCCGATTGCGGCGCCGAAGATAAGCTTGCCTCTGGGCGTCGTAGCACCCGATATCGGATCGGTAGCGATGAAAAATGCGCCCAGGATGGTACCGCCGGCGACCAGATGAAACCAGGCGCCCGCATAATGTTGAGGATCGATGAAGTGAAAGACAGCGGCGACGAGCGCGAGAGCTGTTAGCAGGGCCAGCGGAATATGCCAGGTGATAATGCGGGTCAGCCATAAATAGACGCCACCCAGCAGGAACATCAGCGCGACGGTTTCGCTGCCCTTGCCGGCGAAATAGCCGAATATGGGCATTTGTTCAATAGCAGCGACGGAACGGTGCAGTTGTAATTGCGTGCGCAGCGTGTCGAGCGGCGTGGCACTGCTGATCGCGTCGATTTTTTCGCCGGCGGGCAAGGTATCGCTGAAAATGAAATGCGCTGTGTCAGCCAGATTCAAATGGTGTCCGGCCAGCGCCAGCGGTGCCGGCCAGTGTGTCATCTGTACGGGAAAGGAAATGATCAGCACGGCGTAGCCTACCATCGCCGGATTGAATATATTGTTGCCCAGACCGCCGTATAAATGTTTGGCGACGAT
This sequence comes from Pseudomonadota bacterium, assembly GCA_021795395.1. Taxonomy (GTDB): domain Bacteria; phylum Pseudomonadota; class Gammaproteobacteria; order Burkholderiales; family Sulfuriferulaceae; genus Sulfuriferula. The sequence goes on from JAJYPN010000009.1 coordinate 70,695, forward strand.
AATGGCAAAAAATACGCCGGCCACGGTGAGCCACCACGGTGCAATAGGCGGTATCGACAACGCCAGCAGCCATGCCGTAACCAGCGCGCTACCATCCATCAGGACCGGCCGGACCGGCCAGCCGCGCATCGCGACGGCCGCCGCCTCGAAAATCAGCGCGGCGATACTGGCGACACCCAGGCTGATCAGAATCGCCGGACCAAAATACCAGACGTAAGCGGCAATACCGGGAATCAGCGCGAGCATCACCTTGAGCATGATGACGGATACGCTGCTTTGTTCGCGGATATATGGAGAAGATAACATGATAGGAGTCGGGTTTGTCCCTTATTTTGTGGAGGGATGGTTATTCACGTTGTCGGCTTGCTGGATTTTGGCACGCTCGATAGCAGCCTGTATTGCCGCTTTTTTCGCATCGTCGGCGGGCCTCGCCGGCGCATCGCTGGTTTTGACGGCCGCTTTCATGGCCAGTTTTTCGGCGCGCTCGCGCTGTTCGCGTTCTATGCGCATTAATCGCGATTCGTGACGGCTGCGGGCGTGATCGGCTGCTTGCTGTTCTTTTTCCCTGGCGGAAATTTCGCTTTTGGCATAACGGTAATATTGCACCAGCGGGATATGACTGGGACAGACGTAGCTGCAGCAACCGCATTCGATACAATCGAACAGCTGGTAATCCTGGGCCTTATCGAAATTTTTGCTGCGCGCATGCCAGTATAATTCCTGCGGTTGCAATTCGGCTGGGCAGGCGTCGGCGCAGCGGGTGCAGCGTATGCACGGCAGCGCTCGCGGTGGTGGCGGAAACAGCCGGTCGGATTTCACCAGGATGCAATTGGTGGCTTTGACAACCGGTATCTCGGTCTGGGCGAGCTCGATTCCCATCATTGGTCCGCCCATCAGATATCCCGTAACCGGTTCCGGCGCATCGCCCGCCAGCGCCAGCAATTCCTGGATCGGTGTGCCGATCAACGCGTCGAAATTCTGCGCCCGGCCAACGTTACCGGTTACCGTGACGACGCGGGAAATCAGCGGTTCGCCGTGATTGATCGCGCGGTGCACAGCGTAGGCGGTGCCGACATTGAACGTGGCGACGCCGATATCGGTAGAGCGGCCCCCCGACGGTACTTCGCGACCGGTAATGAGTTTGATCATCTGTTTCGCGCCGCCGCTGGGGTAGAGCGTCGGTACGACAATGATTTCCACCGGAAAGTCACAGTTCCGCGCGGCTTCCCGCATGGCGGCGATAGCCTCGGGTTTGTTGTCTTCGATTCCGGCCAGTACGGTATCCGCATGCAGCATGCAGCGCATGATGGCGGCGCCTTGCAATACTTCGGCGGCGCGTTCGCGCATGGTCATGTCGTCGCAACTGATCCAGGGCTCGCATTCGCCGCCGTTCAGAAGCAGTGTTTTAACCGCTCCCGCTGCACCGGGATTGAGTTTGATGAATGTCGGAAATGCTGCGCCTCCCAGTCCGGCGATGCCCATGTCGCGCAAATGATTGCGCAGGGTACTGATATTGGTGGTGCGATAATCGACGGCGATGCGTTCTATCCATTCATCTTTGCCGTCGGCGGTAATATGGATGCAGGGATCGCTCAGTCCGGAGGGATGCGGTACGGGATGCAGGGCAATGGCGGTAACGGTGCCGGAAGTCGGGGCATGCGCCGCTACCGAGATATAACCGTCGGCTTTGGCGATGATCTGCCCTTTGCGTACACGATCGCCAACGGCGACGCACGGTCTGGCAGGTTCGCCGATGTGCTGGCGCAACGGCACGAAAACCTGCTGCGGAATCGGCGCAACGCGAATCGGAGATTGCGTGGAAACCTGTTTGTTTTCCTCAGGATGCACACCCCCGTGAAAATTCTGGATAGGATGAGTCATGGTCGGTTTCAATGAAGTGCTTTTAACGGTATCAGAGGATATTTCCATTTCCAGGTAGCGACATTTTCCGCAATCGGTACCATGCTGATGCAATCGACCGGGCAGGGCGCTACGCAAAGCTCGCAACCGGTACATTCGCTGGCGATCACGGTATGCATCTGTTTCGCCGCACCGAGTATGGCGTCGACCGGGCACGCCTGTATGCAGAGCGTACAGCCTATGCAGATGTTTTCGTCGATGACGGCCAGCGATTTGGGTTTCGGTTCACCGTGTTCGGCATTGAGCGGCTTGAATTCGACACCCATCAATGCCGCTAGCTTGCGTATGCCCTCTTCGCCGCCGGGCGGGCATTGATTGATATCCGCCTTGCCGGTGGCCATGGCCTCGGCATAGGGTTTGCAGCCGGGAAATCCGCATTGTCCGCATTGAGTTTGCGGCAGGATCGCGTCGATCTGCTCGACCATCGGATCTTCCTTGACCTTGAATCTTACCGCGGCGTAACCGAGCGCGGCTCCCAGCAATATCGCCAGGCCAGACATGACCAGGATGGCGGAAAGCACTCTACTTTACCATTCCGGCAAAACCCATGAACGCGAGGCTCATGATACCCGCCGTGACCATCGCGATGCTGCTGCCGCGAAACGCAGCCGGCATGTCTGCGCCGTCCAGCCGTTCGCGGATGCCGGCGAATAAAATCAGCACCAGCGTAAAACCGACGGAGCCGCCAAAGCCGAAAAACAGCGATTGCGTAAAATTATGCTGCGCCTGCACATTCAGTAAGGGAATACCCAATACGGCGCAGTTGGTAGTAATCAGCGGCAAATAGATTCCCAATACCCGAAACAGCACAGGACTGGTTTTGCGCACGAACATTTCGGTAAAGCCGACGATGCCGGCAATGACGACGATAAACGACAGGGTACGCAGATAGCTTAATTCCGTGCCGAGCAGATAGTGATTGATCAAATAGCTGGTTCCCGATCCCAGCGTCAGCACGAATGTGGTGGCCGCGCCCATGCCGATGGCGGTTTCCAGCTTTTTGGAAACGCCCATGAACGGGCACAAGCCCAGGATTTTGGACATGATGATGTTATTGACGAATACAGTGCCGATCAGGATGAGCAGATAGCTTTGCAGTGTCATGATAGCTTGCCTGTGCATAAAGATACATTATTATCCTAGAAACCACGCCTGACCGCCATTTTTATTTGGAAAGCGCCGGTACGGACTGAGTTTGCTGCAAGGCGGTACCGGGTAGGAATAATTCATCGCGAGAAGGTTCCACCGGCGGTTGATAATCGATCTGCTGTACTACGATACCACCGGGCAAAGTGGGTGCAGGCCCGGGATATAAGACCCGATTGAGAGCGTTGACTACGGTACGCCATGTTCGTGCGGCCCGATTGCCGTTGACATTCAGGGTCTTGCGATCGGTATTGCCCATCCATACCGCGACGGTGACTTTTCCCGTAGAGCCGACACACCATTGCTGAGTATCGTCCTCTGCTTCGGCATACGAAGCATAGCCGTCGATTCCTGGGATGGCGCTACCGCCGTGTGCGGACCGATCGGCGAGTATATTGCCGACTATGGCGCTCGCATCGGCCGACAGTATGGTCTGCGCGTTCTCCAGACCGCCGATGCGCAAGCTGGCCATCCGGTAGACACCATGATTGGCCAGCGTCTGGTATGCGTTGGCCAGATCGAGCAGGCTGGATTCCGCCTGCAAGGGTACGGCAGGATCGGGAACATGCAGCGCCAGCGCTTGCAGGCGGCTGATGAAATCGTCCGCAGAAATCCTGTCCAGCACTTGCGCCGCCGGAACGGCGAGACCCTCTCCCAAGGCGAAACGCGCACTGACCCACAGCGGTGTAGAGGCGTCGTTTATGTAACCGGGATACGTATTCGGTACGGAAATCGGAACGGGAGTACCGTTCAGAACGGTTGCCGCTGTTATCCTGCGCTGCTCTATCGCCAGTTCGTACAGAAATGGCTGTGCAAGCGTATCGATCGGCCGCGCTACGGTAATCTGGTCTGCCGCCATCGGTTCATTGCCGCGCGCATTGGCATAAGCCAGAATCTCCGCCGTACTGTTCTTGAGAATAACGATAGCGCCGGCGCCGATTTTCGGCGAGCGCTTCAGTTGGGTTTGCAGCGAGTTCAATGCCATTTTTTGTATCTTGATATTTATACTGGTGACCAGGCGTTCGCTGGGAGCCGTAAGATATTGTTCAGCCAGATCGGGGGCCAGCGTAACACCTGAAGGAACTTCCGGATGGCCTGTGAGGCTGTTGTAGGCCAGATTGCTGATAGTTGCACAACTGGGCCCGGGCGGCTTCATGTGTAACGCGACGCCGCAGGCACGGGCGGCTACTTTAGCGGGTTTCGCATTCGGACCGCGTAACAGAGCAGCGAGGATAGAAGCCTGCGCGGCATCGATCGCGGCGGGAGCGACATGGAATAGAGCCTGTGACGCCGCATTGATGCCGGATAAATCAGACCGAAACGTAACCAGATTAAGATAGGTATCGAGGATTTGCGCTTTGCTCCAATGTTTTTCCAGGGCGTCTGCTTCCCGGATTTGCTGCCATTTTTGCGCATACGTGCGGCCCCCTACGTTGCGGGCCAGGGTTTTGTCCAGTAGTCCGGCCAGCTGCATGGTCAGGGTGGAGGCGCCGCGATGCGTATCGTAACGCAGATTTTCCCAGGCGGCGCCGACAAAAGCGCGCCAATCGACTCCATGATGCTGAAAGAAGCGCCGGTCCTCCGATACCAGCAGCGCTTGTTGCATGGCAGGAGAAAGTTCATCGAGCGCAACCCATGGCAAACGCTGCTCGCTGCGGTCCAGTTGCAGCATCTGCAGTATTTTGTCGTGGCGGTCCAGCAGGACGGCATAAGAAGATCGATGAGCAGCCCGAACTTGCTGAAAATCGGGCAAGCTTGCAGCGAAAGCCGTCTGGTAGTCCAGAAGACTGCCTGATAACAGTATAACAGCCGCTAGCCGAGCGCCAGAACGCATTCTCGGACCAGTTGCGGGCCGCGATAGATCAGACCGCTATAAAGCTGTACCAGACGTGCGCCGGCTTCGATTTTGGCGGTAGCATCGGCACCGTTTACTATCCCGCCGGCACCGATCACCGGAATTTCGCCGGCGAGAGCCTGAACGAGTTTTTTTACGACTTGCGTCGAAGCTTCGGTTAGCGGCGCGCCGGAAAGACCACCGGTTTCGTCGGCGTGGGGCAGATGTTCGATGCCCTTGCGCGCGAGCGTGGTATTGGTGGCGATGACGCCGTCGATCCGGTAGCGTCTGAGCAGTGAGGCGATTTCGGTCAAGGCCTCATCGGACAGATCGGGAGCGATTTTGAGCGTTAGCGGGACGTAACGGCCATGCAATTGAGCGAGCCGGGTCTGTTCGGTTTTCAGTTTGTCCAACAAATCCGCCAGCGCCTCGCCTGCTTGCAGATCGCGCAGATTCTTTGTGTTGGGCGATGAGATATTGACCGTCACGTAACTGGCGTGCGGATATACCGTCGCCAGACAGTGCAAATAATCATCGGCCGCGCGAGCGATAGGAGTATCGAAATTCTTGCCTATGTTAATGCCTAGCACCCCTTTGAATTCCGCCGCCTGTACATTGCGCACGAGTTGCTCAACGCCGTCGTTGTTGAACCCCATGCGATTGATGATCGCCTGCGCCCGCGGAAGGCGGAACAGGCGCGGCTTGGGATTGCCCGCTTGCGGGCGCGGCGTGACCGTGCCGATTTCGATGAAGCCGAATCCCAGCACCGCCAGTGCGTCGATGTACGCGCCATTCTTGTCTAGCCCGGCGGCGAGCCCGACGCCGTTGGGAAAACGCAAGCCCATCGTCTCGATGGATTTGCCCGTTACCGGCTGGACGATGACATTGCTCAACCCCAGCTTGTGAACCAAATTTAATCCGGTCAGGGTGAGATGATGCGCGGTTTCGGCGTCGAGCTGGAACAGTAGCGGTCGGAGTAGGGAATACATGCACTCATTTTAGCGTATTGCCGACGAAATACATATTGGTGCGACGGCATGAGGTCAATGCAAAACGTAATGGAATGGTAACTAATCTGATATATCCGATAACAGCACATATTTCCTGAACATGGTGGACGGGCAACGGCACTGCGTCTGTTTGTGCCAGAATGGCGCCACCAAGAATGGCTACCGCCTTCACGCAATAGTGCGCAGCCATTTGAAGTAAGGTGTATCAGTAAATCTCGCCGCTTCATATGGCTATTGAAAGCTCTTCAAAATCATAGCCTACGGCTTCCAGCGCCTCGGCACGATTTAATTCGATGGCCTCAGCTAAAGTTTCCCGTAGTGACTTTAATAATCCTTCACGCGACGATTCCTGACAATTCACGCCAGGAATTTCTTCAATCCAGCCTATCCAACTTTCGGCTTCGTGTTTGATTACTGCAGTGTAGTTTGAATTCATGATTCGATCTCCTTGATCTGCATCATAGAAAAAATTGCAAGCTATTTTAACGCTTAGCGAACCTCATGCTGAAGCACATTCGTCACTGCGTTCCTGAAACTGCACAACAAGCTTTCCCGCGCTCGATTCTATTTGTTTACATCGCTTCCTTAAACTGCCGGATGCATTGTTGTCTTGCGAACCTGCTTCATGTTAATTGTGGCAGAGAAGGCGATAAGCGGAACTATTTCTTCGCAGTCCGACGCAGCCGCGACAGCAGACGTCTGGCCAGTTCGCCGAACAGCTCGGTCTGGGTCGGATGCGGATGAATGGCTTGCGCGACCTGCGTCAGGGTCAGCCCGGCCGACACCATCATGACCGCTTCGCCGATCAGGGTGTCGGTGTGTTCGGTGAGGAAGTGTACGCCGATGATCTTTTGGCTGGATTTGTCGGCGACGAGTTTGATCAGGCCGTGCGTTTCGCCGGTGATCATGGCTTTGGCGTCGATACTCATCGGCATTTTGGCTTCGACGGCATCGATGCCGCGGGCTTTGGCCTGGGCGCCGGACAAGCCGACGAATCCGGCTTGCGGGCGGCTGAAGGTGACGCCGCAATCCATATCCTGCCGGTAATGCCGTTCTTCGCCGAGCAGGTTGCCGGCGGCGACGCGGCCCTGGGTAGCGGCGGTGTGCGCGAGCATGTAACCGCCGATGACGTCGCCTACAGCGTAAATATGCGCGTTGCTGGTGCGGCCGCGGGTATCGACCTTGATGGCGGCGCCGTCGAGATCGACCTTCGCCGCAGCCAGGTTGAGTCTGCCGGTTTCGGGGCGTTTGCCGGTAGCCATGAGGACGTAATCGCAGGCGAACTGTTGCGCATTGCCTTCCGCGTCGGCGTAGTCGACTTGCATGGCGCCCGGTTTGCCGCTGATCCGGGCGATTTTCGCGCCGGTAACGACGGTCAGTTCGGTACGGAGTAGTTCGGTGAGTTGTTTGGCGATCTCGTCTTCCATTTCAGCCAGTATGCGGTCTTTGGCTTCGAGGATCAGAATTTCCGCACCGAAGTCGCGGAAGATCTGCGCCATTTCGACGCCGATGACGCCGCCGCCGATGATCGCCATTTTTTTGGGCGGGGCAGGCAAATCCCAGATGGTGTCCGAAGTGATGACGCCGCCATTGGTCAGGCCGTCCTGCGCGCCGGGGATAGGCGGCACGAAGGGCGGCGCGCCGGTCGCGACGACCGCAGCGCCGAAGCGGAGTTGATACGCCTCGCCTTGCAGTGGCTGGATAGCGAGCGTGTGTTCGTCAATGAACGAAGCGAACCCTTCGCGGACATCGATTTTGACGCCTTTGTCGGTTTTGAGGGCGAGTTCGCCGCGCGTCTGCAATATGTTTTTGCGGTGCCGTTCCAGTATCGCCCAGTCCAGCGTCGCGGCGGCGGTGCCATTGACGCCTTTGTCGGCGTCGTGGGCGCGGTCGCGGATCAGGTCGGCGCTATGCCGCCAGGCCTTGGACGGGATGCAGCCGCGCCACAGGCATTCGCCGCCCGGTAGCGGCGCGTTGTTGATCATGGCGACTTTGACGCCGTGTTCGATCAGGTCGCGCGCGCAGTCTTCGCCGCCGGGACCGCCGCCGATGACGATGACCGGGAAATCCCAGTCGCCTTCGGGAATCGGCGAGGGGGCTGCGACGCTCATCCAGCTTTCGGGCTGCTCGATAATCTGTTTCAGCGCGGACAAATAGGCGGCGACGTGCGCGCCGTTCACCACGCGGTGATCGGCGGTGATGTCGACGGGCATGCCTTCAGGCCCGGTGGCGGCGATAGCCATGATCGCCGCGATGCCCGGCGTCGGGATGGCGGTAAAGTGCGCCACGCCGAACATGCCCATGTTGGAAATCGTGAACGTGGGATGCGCGTACTCCGCCGGAGCCAGCTTGCGGGCGCGGGCGCGGGGCATCAAATTGTGCCATTCGGTTTGCAGCTGTTCCAGCGATTTACGTTCCACTCCGGTCAGGATGGGCACCACCAGGCCACCGCCGTCGGCCGCGACGGCGATACCGAAATCGTGTTCGCTGCGTTCGACGATCTTGTCGACCGGCTGATAGCAGTTATTAAGCGACGGGTGTTTGAGCATCGCCAGCGAGCAGGCTTTGGCGATCGCCACCGTGACCGAGATTTTACGCGCCTTGGCGGCGGCGATCATCCGTTCCGGGCGGATATGGAAGGTGACGTGAAACGTCGGCATGGTCAAAGCGGCGGTCATCGAATGAGCGACCGCTTTTTCCATCGAAGTCATCGGCCGGCCGCTGCCCGGAACCTCGACCTGGGGCAGGGAATGGGCGATGTCGCGCATATTCGGCCGCGCTTGCAGCACGTCATGGGCGACGATGACCTGATTCGGCCCGCTGCCGTGCAGTTTGGACAGATTGACGCCGGTCTGCCCGGCGATCTTGCGGGCATACGGCGTAGCAAAACGATCGGCCGGGCGCGGCGCCGGCTTCGCGTTAACATCGCCGACGGGCTGGGTTTCCGGCGCGCGCGCAGGGGTAATGACGGTACGGTCTTTCTGGTTATGCGCCTCGACGACTTTATGCGAGCTGGAGAGCGTCACTTCAGTTTCGCTGACGCTGGCGGCATCGGCGACGATAAACGCCATGGGGTGCGCGACTTCGACGGTGCTGCCGACGCCTGCCAGCGGCCCGGACAAATAGCCTTCCTGGAATACCTCCACATCCATGATCGCTTTGTCGGTTTCCACGGTGGCGACGATGTCGCCGCGTTTGATGGGGTCGCCTATGGATTTTTCCCAGCTCACGACGACGCCTTCGGTCATGGTGTCGGAGAGCTGCGGCATGACGATAGGGCTGCCGGAATGCTGCGGTATCAGTTCCGCTGCCGCAGTTTCGGTCACTTTTTCGCCGGCGGCGACAATCAGGTCGTTCATGGCGTCGCTGATGTAGCCCATCGCGCCGGAAACCGGCACGGTCGCGCCGATTTCAGCCAGAGGACCTGCCAGGTAACCGGCTTTGAACACTTCCACGTCCATGATGGCCTTGTCGGTTTCCACGGTGGCGACGATATCGCCGCGCTCGACCCGGTCGCCGACCTGTTTTTCCCAGCTGACGACGACACCTTCGGTCATGGTGTCGGAAAGTTGCGGCATGGAGATCACGTAATGTGCTGACATGGATTTAATCCTTACAACGTTGCCGGCCAGGCAGAAATGACGTGCTTGACCGGCGGATGAGACGGAGGGCGAAAGCGTCAGGCTTTGCCCAGCAATTTGAGAACGGCGCGAACCACGTCGTCGTGGTCGGGAATCGCCGCCATTTCCAGTGTGTGATTGTACGGTTGAGGCACGAAAGCGGAATGGACGCGAACCGGCGCAGCATCCAGTTCGAAGAAGCATTCTTCGTTGATGATGGCGATGACTTCGGAACCGACGCCGACCGGCGCTTCGTCTTCTTCGGCAATGACTGCGCGATGGGTTTTGCAGACCGATTTCCGGATTCCGGCGCGATCCAGCGGCGAGAGCGAATACAAATCGACGACTTCCGCCGAAATGTTGTATTGCTGGTCCAGAATTTCCGCCGCTTTGAGGCACCAGTGGACGGAAATGTTATAGCCGAACAGCGTGACGTCGGTGCCGCTGCGCGCGATTTCGGAGCCTTCCAGCGGATGGAAATATTCCGCGTCCGGCACGTCGCCTTTCATGTTGTACATGAGTTCGTGCTCGTTGATGAACACCGGATCGTCGCTGCGGATAGCGGATTTCAGCAGGCCGTAAGCCTGTTTCGGGCTGGACGGCGTGACTACGCGCAAGCCGGCGATGCCCATGAATACCTTTTCCATGCGCGCGGAATGCTGCGCGCCCAACTGGTGGGCGGTACCGCCTGCGGAGCGGAACACGCAGGGAGCCGTTAGCTGGCCGCCCGACATGTAACGTACTTTGGCGGCCGAATTGAACATCTGGTCCATGGCGAGCCAGGCGAAATTGACCGACATGATTTCGATAATCGGCCGTATGCCGAGAAACGACGCGCCGATGCCGAGACCGGTATAACCGCCTTCGGAAATCGGGGTATCGATGACGCGCTGTTCGCCGTACTTTTCGTACAGGCCTTTGGTGGCTTTATAGGTGCCGCCGGCTACGCCTATGTCTTCGCCCATGCAAATAACCAGCGGGTCGCGCGCCATTTCTTCGTCGTGGGCGCGTAATACCGCTTCCCAGTACATTATTTCAGCCATGTTGTCTGTTCCTTTTCATTCTTGATTCGCGTCGATGCCAGGCTTTGCCGGCGGTTTGAATTCACCGGCGCGCGCATCGGATATTATTTTTAAAGTGAGGTCCGGTAGCATCTGCCGGTTCGGGCACATGCCTTCGATAGCAAATTGTTGTCAGGCAAGGACATATTTTTCCAGGTCGGCGACCTCGGGTTCGGGGGATTCCTCCGCGAATTTGATCACTTCCTGCTCGATATAAATATCGGTGTCGTGTTCGATCTGCGTGAATTCCTCGGCGTTTAATGCCCCGGCGGCGATCAGCCGGTCGCGCAGGATGTTGATTGGGTCGCGCAGCTTCCACTCGTCTTCTTCTTCGCGGGTGCGGTAGCCGCGCGAATCCGACATCGAATGGCCGCGATAGCGGTAGGTCATCAATTCCAGGAAATACGGGCCCTTGCCGCTGCGCACGTGATCGACCGCGACTTTGGCGTGCTGGTGGACGATGTCGATATCCTGGCCGTCGCACTGGGCGGCTTCGATGTGGTAGCTGCACGCGCGTTTGTATTGATCGTGGACGGCGGTCGAACGATGCAGCGCCGTGCCGATGCCGTACTGATTGTTTTCGCAGACGAACAGCACGGGCAGATTCCAGATTTTGGCCATGTTCAGGGTTTCGTGGAAGACGCCCTGATTGTTTGCGGCGTCGCCGAGGAAACAGATCGAGATCTCGTCGCCGCCTTTCATCTGTATGCCTTTGGCGATGCCGGCGGCGAGCGGGAACGGGCCGCCGACCAGCGCGTAACCGCCCATGAAGCGATGCGCGACGTCGAATATGTGCATGGAACCGCCGCGCCCCTTGGAGCAGCCGGTTTCCTTGCCGTAGAGTTCGGCCATCACGGCTTTGGGGTCGGTGCCGCATTTGATGGCGTGGACGTGATCGCGGTAACCGGTGATGACGTAATCGTGACCTGGGCGAGCCGCTTCCATCACGCCGTTGCAGCAGGCTTCCTGACCCGGATAAAGATGGAGAAAGCCGCCGATCTTGCGTTCTATGTAGGCTTGATAGCAGCGTTCCTCAAAGCGGCGATGCAACACCATTTCGCGTAACACGCGCTTTTTGTCGTCCAATGTCATGTATGTCTTCCTTGCAAAAACCGTAATTTTAGATAGCGCAAACTCTGCTATTATCTGATAAACCCCGAGTCAGGTCAAAAAAACCGCCAAAATTTGTTAGGCCAAAATATAGCTGGCGGCATCGGCTGCTGCCGTTTTTTAATTATCGATGGATTTATCATGCTAGCGAAACTGACAGAAAACAAAAAACAGCTTACCGAAGCGCAATTGGAGAAAAATCGGCATGTACTGGTTGTCATGCCTAAAACCGAACAGATGCCTCAGGATGCCGGCCTGCCCAATTTGGCGCGATTGACTGCCGGGCTGGCGCGGCGCCGACTGACGTCCGCCGAGTTGATTAAAACTCCGGTGGCGATAGAAACCAAACAGGGCGGTTTGATGGTCTGGATCATGCTCGATACCACGGCGAGCCTGTTTGCGCAACAGTCGCATATCCGCGCCGCCTGGTCGCTGCTGCTGGCGGAAACGCCGGAAGAGATTGCCGTGGCGGTGAGCGGCGATGAAACGTTCAGAGCGCATGCCGCGAGACAGTCGGTGTATGTGGCGTGGCTCAACGGTTCGTCGCCGGCCGATATGAAAACCGCGAAAAAAACGCGCCCGGTCTCACAACTGTCGGTATTCGGTTACGAATCCGTCGACGGCTACGCTGCCGAACATGCGAAGGCGGAAGGCAATTACCTGTGCCGCAGTCTGATCGCGACGCCGCCCAACCGGCTGACGCCTGCGATATATCGCGAGCGTATCGCGGAACTGGCGAAACAGTACGGCTGGAAACTGAGCGAATACGATATGAAAAAACTGCGCAAGCTCGGCGCCGGCGCCTTTGTCGCGGTCGCGCAGGGCAGCAGCGACGACGATGCGGCGATCGTGCATTTGCGCCGGCGTCATCCGGACGCGCGGAAAACCGTCGCGCTGGTCGGCAAAGGGATCTGTTTCGATACCGGCGGGCATAATCTCAAACCGGCAAAGTATATGCAAGGCATGCACGAAGACATGAGCGGCTCGGCGGTGGTGCTGGGAATTCTGCTGGCGGCGACCGAACTCGATTTGCCGGTTAATCTCGACATCTGGTTGGCGATCGCGCAAAACCATATCGGCCCGACTGCGTACAAACAGAACGATGTGGTCACCGCCCTGAACGGCACGACGATAGAAATCGTCCATACCGATGCGGAAGGGCGCATGGTGCTGGCGGATACGCTGACGCTGGCGGCGCGGCAGAAACCCGATGCCGTGATCGACTTTGCGACGCTGACGGGCAGCATGGTGTCGGCATTGGGCACGCGTTACAGCGGCATACTGGGCAATCGCGCCGATTTGCTCGATACCGCGACAGCGGCGGGCGAGGCGAGCGGCGAACGGTTGTGCGCCTTTCCGCTGGACGCCGATTACGAGCCGGCGCTGGATTCGAAGATCGCCGATATCAAACAGTGTACGCTGGAGGGCGAAGCCGATCATATTCTGGCGGCGCGATTCCTCCTGCGTTTCGTAGGCGAGACCGACTGGCTGCATATGGATTTGTCCGCGAGCAATTGCGAACGCGGGCTGGGGGCGGTCGGCACCGACGTGACCGGATTCGGGGTGGCTTGGGGCGTGCAGTGGCTGCAGGCCGAAATTGCCGCGGCCGGTAACGGCTAAGCGCGTTTTCGGTTAAAATCGAGTATTTCAATAATCGAGACGAGTATTCATGTCAGGCAGCAGTATAGGAACCCTATTTTGCGTCACCTCTTTCGGCGAGTCGCACGGCCCGGCAATCGGCTGCGTCGTCGACGGCTGTCCGCCCGGAATGGAACTGACCGCAGCCGATATCCAGGCCGATCTGGACCGGCGCAAGCCCGGTACGTCGAGGCACGTGACGCAGCGCCGCGAGTCGGATACGGTGGAAATCCTGTCCGGCGTGTTCGAGGGCAAAACCACCGGCGCGCCGATCGCCTTATTGATCCGCAACGAAGACCAGCGCAGCAAGGATTACGGCAATATCGCCGACACGTTCCGGCCGGGACACGCCGATTATACCTACTGGCACAAATACGGCATCCGCGATTATCGCGGCGGCGGCCGTTCGTCGGCGCGCGAAACGGCGGTACGGGTCGCGGCCGGGGCGATTGCGCGGAAATGGCTGCATGAGCGCTACGGCGTCGTGATCCGCGGCTATATGGCGCAACTTGGGCCGATAGAAATCCCGTTCAAATCGTGGGACGCGGTGCGTGACAATCCATTCTTTGCAGCGGATGCGGACAGCGTGGCCACTTTGGAAACATTCATGGACGAATTGCGTAAATCCGGCGATTCTATCGGCGCAAAAGTGACCGTGGTCGCCGAACACGTTCCGGCAGGCTGGGGCGAACCGGTGTACGACCGGCTCGATGCCGACCTGGCGCACGCCTTGATGAGCATCAATGCGGTCAAGGGAGTGGAAATCGGCGCCGGCTTCGCTGCAATTACGCAAAAAGGCACCGAACACGGGGACGAACTGACGCCCGAAGGGTTTCTGTCGAATCATGCCGGCGGCGTGCTGGGCGGCATATCGAGCGGTCAGGACATCGTCGCCAGCATTGCCATCAAACCCACTTCCAGTATCCGCCTGCCGCGCCGTTCCATCGACAAGGCGGGCAATCCGACGATAGTCGAAACGCACGGCCGGCACGACCCCTGCGTCGGCATCCGGGCCACGCCGATCGCCGAAGCGATGCTGGCGATCGTATTGATGGATCACGCTTTGCGCAACCGGGCGCAGTGTGCGGATGTGTCTGTTCCTGGAGTGGCGGCAAGCGGAAAGGGGTAACGTCGTCGTATAAGCGATTGTCACTATTTCCAGGATGTCACTAAATTGACAAGTGGAAAATCATCTAACAACACAACGTAACACAACGATAACCAAATAACACATAGTCCATCGCCGTTTCTTTATATTATTGCGCTGTGTATGAAAAAGCCCCGGTCGTCGGGTTTTTTGCAACCATTACCTCCAATACCGGGATTGGGCTGACACTGCCGGATGGCCCGATCGTTGCCCCGGTATTGATCTGCTTTGTAAGCAGCACGCCCGCATTCGAAGTCGCCACCTGAACGGTGGCCGTTTCATAGTCGGCCTGATTGTAAGTTATTGATAGCCACCTGATAGGTTCCGGCTTGCATCACCGCCGGGTCGCAGGACGCATAA
>JAJYPN010000052.1 GCA_021795395.1 Pseudomonadota bacterium
AGCGGCGTTTCGATCTTCACCCTGATCGCTTCCTGGAATAGCGTTACGATCAGGATCATCAGAATCACTTTGGCGAGGCGCGATTTCAAATCGTCCAGATTTTCAATCAGCAGTATTTTACTGGATCTCGCCTCACCCTTAGCCTCGTCTATATCGCTGATAAAAAGCTCATAAAGCCCCAGCGAGAAGATCAGCATGACGGTGGCGAGCAGATAGCCGTCGACCACCTCGACGACGTGGGTGATGGTCTCCTGGTGCAAAGTCTGTCGGGCAGACTGGCTGAGGTCTTGATCCGCATAATGAGCGAGATGCACGATCATGAAGTAAACATCCACCGTAGACATGTAAAAAACGGCAAAACCGGCAATCATGCTGGCTATTACGGCAAAAAGCACGACAAAACGGCTGCGCCATAACGCGCCTTCAAAAAACGATTCAAGGAATTTCATCGAGATCTCTTTCGCGAATGAACCGGGGACCGATAGCGGGTTTTTTCAAAGTTCCTTCCCCGCCGCTTCTTTCAGGGGGATGCCGCTATTAAAGCGGTGCCAGTCATTGAATTTTTGGCGATATGATTCATAAGGTTCATGCAGTTTTTTCCGTGGATCGTTGCTGAGAGAGTAAGCCATGCCCTCGACAAACCATTTCTTGCCTTTCAGAAGAGCCATGTTACCGAAATTGTCGGCCTGCCAATAATGAATGAGTTCATGCGCCACATAATAGGGCTTCCATCCTCTGGGCGCTATGACGATACCAAGGGTTCCCACGGTAAATCCCGCCCTTTTCCCTAACCCGAATGCAGATTGGCATTTCTCGGTACTGCAGAAAATTATTTTCGGCTTTCCGACAGACATACCCCATTGCACTTCTAGATAATTTTTCGAGTCGCTAGATAATGTGGCAGCTGCTGCAAATTGGGAAGGGTCATCTACACAAACCCGATATTCGTTGCAACTGACTCCGAATGCTTCCGGAAGGAGTATGCGACTCGGCCTGAAAAATGCAAACGCTGAAATAGGCAAAAGCAGAAGAATCACTACACCGTATATAAAATATCTCATGGATAATTCCTCATCATTGCAATCTTGGAGCAACTGAATAAAGTGCATCCCCCTATTCCGTTTCAGGCGCCAGCGCCTACCGCACGCAATCCACATAATACACCGCCTTGCCGTCCACCTCGCCTTTGACCAGGCCGTGGATGTCGGTTTCGAATCCGGGAAAGCGCTCGTTGAAGTCGCGGGCGAATTTAAGATAGCGCACTATCGTGGTATTAAAGCGTTCGCCCGGGATGAGCAAAGGGATACCCGGCGGGTACGGCGTCAACAGCACGCTGGTGATGCGGCCTTCGAGTTTGTCGATTTCGACGCGGTCGATATCGCGGTGCGCCATCTTGGCGAACGCATCGGTCGGTTTCATCGCCGGCTCCATGTTGGAGAGATACATTTCCGTCGTCAGGCGAGCGATGTCATTGGCCTTGTAAATCCCGTGTATCGCATCACACAGGTCTTTCAGGCCCATGCGTTCGTAACGCGGGTATTTGATGATGAATTCCGGCAAGACGCGCCACAGCGGCTGATTCCTGTCGTATTCGTCCTTGAACTGCTGCAACGCGGTCAGCATGGTATTCCAGCGGCCTTTGGTGATGCCGATGGTGAACATGATGAAAAACGAGTACAAACCGGTTTTTTCCACGATCACGCCGTGTTCGGCGAGATACTTGGTCACGATCGCCGCCGGCATGCCGCTATCGGCGAAATCGCCGTCCACGTCGAGTCCCGGGGTGATGATCGTGGACTTGATCGGGTCCAGCATATTGAAACCCGGTGCCATATCGCCGAAACCGTGCCAGCGTTCGTTCGATCGCAATACCCAGTCGTCGCGCTCGCCCACGCCTTCGTCGGCAAGATGATCGGGGCCCCAGACCTTAAACCACCACGAATCGCCGAATTCCTCATCGACCTTGCGCATGGCGCGGCGGAAATCCAGCGCTTCCATGATGGATTCTTCGACCAGCGCGGTACCTCCGGGTGGTTCCATCATCGCCGCCGCCACGTCGCACGAGGCGATGATGGCGTATTGCGGGCTGGTCGACGTGTGCATCAGGAAGGCTTCGTTAAACACATCGCGGTCCAGCTTGCGCGATACGGAATCCTGCGCCAGGATTTGCGATGCCTGCGACAGGCCCGCCAGCATTTTATGCGTGGATTGGGTGGCGAATATCATCGACTCCTTGCAGATGGGCCGGTCACGACCGATCGCGTGCATGTTCTTGTAAAAATCGTGGAAGGTGGCGTGCGGCAGCCAGGCTTCGTCGAAATGCAGGGTATCGATCTCGCCGTCAAGCATGGACTTGATGGTTTCGACGTTATACAGCACGCCATCGTACGTACTCTGCGTGATGGTCAGCACACGCGGCTTGGCCGTCGATCCCCGCGCAAACGGGTTGGCGTCGATTTTTCGCTGGATGTTCTCGGGCTTGAATTCGTCCAGCGGAATCGGCCCGATGATGCCGTAGTGATTGCGCGTCGGCATCAGGAAGACCGGAATGGCGCCGGTCATGATGATCGCGTGCAGGATGGATTTGTGGCAGTTGCGGTCGACGACGACGATATCGTCGGGCGCGACGGTGGAATGCCAGACGATTTTATTGGAAGTAGACGTACCGTTGGTGACGAAAAACAGATGATCGGCGGCGAAAATTCGCGCCGCATTGCGCTCGGAAGCGGCGACCGGACCGGTATGGTCGAGCAGTTGACCGAGTTCTTCCACCGCGTTGCAGACGTCGGCGCGCAGCATGTTTTCGCCGAAAAATTGATGAAACATCTGCCCCACCGGGCTTTTCAGAAACGCCACCCCTCCGGAATGGCCGGGACAGTGCCAGGAATAGGAACCGTCCGAGGCGTAATGCGTCAGCGCGCGGAAAAACGGCGGCGCGAGCGAATCGAGATAGGTTTTGGTTTCGCGCAGGATGTGCCGGGCGACGAACTCGGGCGTATCCTCGAACATGTGAATGAAACCGTGAAGTTCCTTCAACACGTCGTTCGGAATATGCCGCGACGTGCGCGTCTCGCCGTACAGGAAAATCGGAATCTCGCTGTTGCGGAAACGGATTTCCTCGACGAATACCCTCAGTTGCG
This sequence comes from Pseudomonadota bacterium, assembly GCA_021795395.1. Taxonomy (GTDB): domain Bacteria; phylum Pseudomonadota; class Gammaproteobacteria; order Burkholderiales; family Sulfuriferulaceae; genus Sulfuriferula. The sequence goes on from JAJYPN010000052.1 coordinate 3,141, forward strand.
CTACGGCCTGGTCGGCAGCGACAGGCGAAGAAAATTCTTCGTCGTCGATCGACAGAATAAAGGCCGAGGCGCGGCTCTGTTGTTGCGCGAAGCTCGACAGATCGCCGAAACTGGTGACTCCCAGCACTTCGGTGCCCTCGTCTTCGATGGCTTGGGCCAGTGCGCGGATACCCAAACCGCTGGCATTTTCGGAACGATAATCCTCGTCGATTACCACCACAGGAAAACGAAATTTCATTCGGGTTTACTCCAAAATCCGGATTAGCGCTACATAAAAAGCTAAACCGCCAAAACAAACCTGACATGCTGTTTTGGCGGTTATAGTAAGGATAAGGCCATTATATTACGCTACATGGTCGGCAATGTGACACCGCATTGGCCCTGATACTTGCCGCCGCGATCGCGATAAGACGTTTCGCATTCTTCGTCACTCTGGAAAAACAGCACTTGCGCCACGCCCTCATTGGCATAGATCTTTGCAGGCAAGGGCGTGGTGTTGGAAAATTCCAGCGTGACGTAACCTTCCCATTCCGGCTCGAACGGCGTGACGTTGACGATAATCCCGCAACGGGCGTAAGTCGATTTGCCCAAACAAATCGTCAGCACGTTGCGCGGAATGCGAAAATATTCGACGGTGCGCGCCAGTGCAAACGAATTGGGCGGAATGATACAGGAATCGCCGGACACATCGACAAACGAATCGGGATCAAAATTCTTGGGATCGACTATCGTTGAATTGATATTGGTAAACAACTTGAATTCATTAGCGCAGCGTATATCGTAACCGTAACTCGACGTGCCGTACGAAACTATCCTTTTGCCGTCGACCTCGCGCACCTGCCCCGGCTCGAACGGCTCGATCATGCCGTGCTGCTCGGCCATTTTGCGTATCCATTTATCCGCCTTGATGCTCATCGCCGCCTCAGGTATTCTGTATGACGATTTTCGGAAAGGCGCTGCTGTGGTCCTGCGCTTGTTCCGCGACTTTCACAGCGACGCGACGCGCGATCTGCCGGTAGATTTCCGCGATGCGGCTGTCCGGTGCGGTCACCACAGTCGGAGCGCCGGCATCCGCTTCCTGGCGGATACGAATATCCAGCGGCAATGCACCCAGAAACTCCACATCGTAATCGCCGGACATTTTTTCGCCGCCACCTTCGCCGAATATATGCTCTTCCTGACCGCATTTACTACAGATATGAATGCTCATGTTTTCCACGATACCCAATATCGGAATGCCGACTTTCTCAAACATTTTCAAGCCCTTGCGTGCGTCGATCAGCGCAATGTCCTGCGGTGTGGTGACGATGACGGCACCCGTGACCGGGACGCGCTGCGCCAGAGTCAGCTGGATATCGCCGGTGCCGGGCGGCAAATCCACCACCAGATAATCGAGTTCGCGCCAGCGCGTGTCGTTGAGCAATTGTTCCAGCGCCTGCGTCACCATAGGCCCGCGCCAAACCATCGGCGTTTCGGGGTCGATCAAAAATCCGATCGACATGATCTGCAAACCGTGCGCTTCCATCGGCTCCAGGCTCTTGCCGTCGCGGGATTCTGGCCGACCCTGCACGCCCAGCATGGTAGGCTGCGACGGGCCGTAAATATCGGCATCGAGCATGCCCACGCTGGCGCCCTCGGCTGCCAACGCCAGCGCCAGATTCACCGCGGTCGTCGATTTGCCGACGCCGCCTTTGCCGGACGCCACGGCGATGATGTTCTTGACGCCCGGTATCAGCTTGACGCCGCGCTGCGCGCTGTGCGAAACAATCTTGAAACTTACCGCCACCTCTATCCTGCCTATGCCGGTAATGGTTTTCAATTGATCGGTCACAATCTGGCGTATGGTATCCAATTGACTTTGCGCAGGATAAGCCAGCACCATTTCCAACGATACGTCGTTACCGGAAATTTTAACGTTACGAACGGTTTTCCCCGTCACGAAATCCTTATTCGTGTTCGGATCAATTGCGCTTTTCAAAGCAGTTTGCACTTGCAATTCAGAGATTGCCATAGCCGGTCTTCCTTTAATAATTTGAGTTGACGATTTCAGTCGAATATCTGCGCGAGCTCGCGCTGGATGGCGACATCCGCACCAGGTCCGAATCTGCTGCTGCGTGGATCGAAATCATCGGTAAATGCGTATTCGAATTTGACGTCCTGCAATCCGAGGACGCCGAACAAGCGGTTTTCATAGGAATAATCGTCGGCATGCGCAACGATCGTCGGCCAACCCGATGCGGCCGTCGACAGAATCGGCCCGAAAAAAATCATGCCGGGCTTGTTTTTACACCGCAATGCGCAACTGCTTTCGGTACGGCCCGACATGGGCAGAAAATCGATCGTGCGCGAAAACCGGTTTTCGCGATCCAGCACCAGATCGATCGTTCCCGTGATCCGCTTCGCTTCATGTCCGTAAGCCATCGTCTGCGCGCCGCAGGCTTCACGCCAGACGTCCACGTCAGCGGCGCCGAAATGACTGGGATAAAAAATGAATTTGAGCGGCAGAATTGCATCCAGCAATCCCAGCAATTCCGGCGTATAACGAGGCGAATTGATCAATATGCCGCCACCTTCCCTATCCGCCAGAAAAAAAACCGCCGGTCTGCTACCGGGCAAGTAATAAACCGAACGATCGAATGATTCAACCAATAGTTGCATTTATTTATTTACCTGCAGCGCATCACGGCTCACATCCGGCGCAGTCTGGCGCAAAGCCAGGTCGCGGTCCAAATAATGCGACAGTTCCGATAAGGCAGCGCGATACACTTCGCGTTTGAAATCCACTACCATCTCCATCGCTACCCAATAATCGTTCCAACGCCAGGCATCAAACTCCGGATGTGTCGAAGCGCGCAATCTTACATCGCTATCCCTGCCGGTCAAACGCAGCAAAAACCAGATCTGTTTTTGCCCGCGATAATGACCTCGGCAATCCCTCCGCAACCAATGACGCGGCACATCGTAACGCAGCCAGTTGCGCGTACGTCCGAGTATCCGGACGTGCTGCGGCTCCAGACCGACCTCTTCCATCAGTTCCCGGTACATCGCCTGTTCCGGGTTCTCGCCGTAATTGATCCCGCCTTGCGGAAACTGCCAGGAATGCTGTCGCATCCGCTTACCCCAAAATACTTCATTCCGGGTGTTGCAAAGAATGATACCGACATTGGGGCGATACCCATCCTTATCGATCATATTCGCCACCCACATCTAATCCGTTACAATTACATACATTTTTTCATAGTTCGGTCATATTGGAAAGCAGGAATGAGAGAATGAGCCATTTAGAGAAACAATATAAGGCGCTACCGCTGGAACAACGTCTTGATCTGGCGCTGAGCGAGACCTTGCCGCCGGCATATCGCCCGTTCATGGTACAGGAACAATGGATGGTCATAAAATGTTATTTCGCCCGGCGCGCCGACCTCAGCGCCGAGGAAATCGCCGCACTGATCGCCGATCAGGATCACGTAATCCGTTTATGCATCGCCAAACGTCCCGACCTGACGGCGGAAATGGTCGCCGCCTGCGTCAACGACCGCGATCCCAATGTGCGTCACGCCATCTCGCGCAATCCGAATATCACGCAGGCGCAACGCGAGCAATTGAAAAATGATACCGATCCGCTGGTCGCCCGGGCCGCCGCCAAGGGAGCAAAAAACACACAATACCGACAACGGCCTGGACAGGCTTTGTTGATAAAAT
>JAJYPN010000053.1 GCA_021795395.1 Pseudomonadota bacterium
TCCTGTGCGCTACTCACAACCAAATGGCCGCTTTCGCCGTCGCACTCCGCTTAGCACAGAGCGCTATACTACTTATGCTGCTATTTACTTTTAGCCTGCTCCCTCACCTACAGAGTCGCCTCCATAGCCAAGTTCGCTTGCTACCGTAAATACCCACATCTATCGATTGTCGTGTTGTTAAAGAGCAGTTGTTCTGTCTCATCACCAGTTGCTTTGTTCGTGACGAGGTGCGAATTATACGCAGCTGAAAGTTTTTGTAAAGATGTATTTGCAAAATTTACTTCTTTGCTTAAGCAATATTTCCCCGATTGCTTGCCCTGTATTTATATAGAGTGAGCAACAGAAAAATGGAAGAGATGTAAATTTAGCTCTCATCACCCGCCGTAGCAAGACATCTCAACGATTATCGATCACTATCCGCGCATATTTGCGCTTACCGACCTGCACCACAATTTTTTCACCGCTGCGCAACAGCAACCCCTTATCGACGACTTTATCGCCATCTATCTTGACACCGCCCTGATCTATCATCCGCAATGCTTCGGAAGTACTGCTGCATAATCCCGCCTGTTTTAGCAATTGCGCGATCGGCAGGCCGCCATTCACGGCCGTCAGCGTCGTCAGCGGCAAATCGTCGGGTATGCCGCCCTGGCGAAAACGCGATTCGAAATCGCTCAGGGCCGCCGTTGCCGCTGCCGCATCATGAAACCGGGTCACGATTTCCTGGGCAAAGCGAACCTTGATATCGCGAGGGTTGCTTCCTTCCTTCACCTGAGCTTTCCACTCGGCAATACGAGTTAACGAAGCCGACGACAATAGCTCGATATATCGCCACATCAATTCGTCCGACACCGACATGATCTTGCCGAATATTTCGGCGGGTGGGTCGGTAATGCCTATATAATTGCCTAATGATTTGGACATTTTGTTAATGCCGTCCAGACCTTCGAGCAATGGCATGGTCAATATGCATTGCGGAGCTTGACCATGATGCTTTTGCAGTTCGCGCCCCATCAGCAGATTGAACTTTTGATCGGTGCCCCCCAATTCCAGATCTGCCTGCAATGCGACCGAATCGTAACCCTGTACCAGCGGATACAAAAATTCATGAATCGCTATTGGCTGATTATTCTTGTATCGCTTGCTGAAATCGTCACGCTCCAGCATCCTCGCTACGGTATGCGTTGCAGCCAATTTAATCATGCCGGCAGACCCCAATTGATCCATCCACGTCGAATTGAATGCTATTTCGGTCCGATCGGGGTCCAGTATCTTAAATACCTGTTCCGTGTACGATTTCGCATTATCTGCAACCTGTTCACGCGTCAAAGGCGGTCGGGTCGCGTTTTTTCCGGTGGGATCGCCGATCATGCCTGTGAAATCGCCGATCAGAAAGATGGCGTGATGTCCAAGCTCCTGTAACTGTCGCATTTTGTTCAGCAATACCGTATGCCCCAGATGCAAATCCGGCGCGGTGGGATCGAATCCGGCTTTTATACGCAACTTCTTACCGCTAGCGAGTTTTTCGATCATATCCTGCTCTACTATGAGCTCGTCACATCCGCGCTTGGCAACCTGCATAGCTTCGTTGACCGCAATATTCGACATTACTTCCCCCTGGCAATAATTTGCACGCACCCTGGCAAGAGTACGCAAACAATGTAAATTTTGGCTTTTACTAATTTAACCATTATGTTATGCTTTCAGATTGAAACGCAGCGAGTATAGAGCATGAGTGAAGCCACCCAAGAAACCGGTATTTTAACGCATACTGAGCGCAGGCATGCACGCAAAATAAGCTTGCGCTGGTTGATCGCGATATCGAGCATCCCGCTTTTCGGAATCGTGACCGCATTCGGCATCGCCCCACAAACCGAAACTGCGCCGGTTGCCATCCAGACGATTGTTGAAAACCTGCCCTTACCCCAGAACCTGAAGTTTACGGATAGCGCACCTGAAAATACCAGTTACTGGCTGGACGAACGAATCGAACGCGGCGATACGGTCGCCAGCATACTTCAGCGATTGGGCGCAAACAACGACCAGATCAATATCTTTCTGAAGTCCACCACTGCCTCGAGGGCGCTGATACATATCAAACCCGGTCAACGCATCCAGGCACAAATCACCGGATCGGGCGATATTGCCTGGATACGACACATCAATGCCAACGGCACCATGCTTGAAATCGCACCTGGCGACCATGAGTTCAAATCGAACAACATGCCGGCGAATCTGGAAACCCGCACGATCATGAAATCTGGCGTAATAAAAGGCTCGCTATTTGCGGCCACTGATGCAGCCGGAATACCTGACAGTATTGCTACGAAAATCGCTGGCATATTTTCCACTGATATCGATTTTCATCATGATTTGCACAAGGGAGATCATTTCAGCCTGGTATACGAGGTTCTCTATCATGGCGGCCAACCGGTCATGACAGGGCGAATCCTGGCCGCAGAATTTGTCAACGGCGGTCATGCTTACCGCGCGATATTGTCGACCGTCGCAAACGGCAAAGGCGAATATTACAACCCGGAAGGCAAGCCATTAAAGAAGGCTTTTTTACGCTCGCCGCTGGCTTTTTCGCGCATCACATCGGGATTTGCAATGCGCTTTCATCCCATATTAAAGCAATGGCGGATGCATAAAGGCATAGATTATGGCGCGCCCATCGGCACCAAAGTCATGGCCATTGCGGACGGCACCGTGGATTTCGCCGGCCAGCAGACCGGCTACGGCAATTTTATCGTTCTTAAACACAGCGGCAATTACAGTACCGCTTACGGCCATTTGTCTGCATTCGCAAAAGGCCTGCATAAAGGCGAACACGTAACTCAAGGAGAAGTTATAGGTTACGTAGGAATGACAGGCTGGGCCACCGGGCCTCATCTGCATTATGAATTCAGGGTGGGGGGCGTGCCGACCAATCCCTTGACGGCAAAAATCCCGCGAGCTTTTCCCATCGACGCACAGTTGATGCCCGAATTCCAGCAGCAAAGCCGTGCATGGATAGCAGAACTAAACCTCATGGACAGCAATCGTGCGGCAACCACCCAAATAGCCAGCGCCGAATAATTTCACCGTCTTGAACGCCAGGAACTACATCGTCGGTCTCATGTCGGGTACCAGCCTGGATGGGGTGGATGCAGCCCTGGTCGCGTTTGACTGCGCACATCCGGCCGGGGAATTAATCGATCAATATTATCTCGGCTACAGCGAATCGTTACGCCTTCGACTGCTTGCCTTACACGACAGCGGCTTCGACGAACTACATCGTGCGGCAACAATAGCCAACGAACTTTCGGATTACTACGCCAATGCCAGCAACCTGTTAATCGAGCGCATCGGCTTACGCCCTCTGGCCATTGCCTGCCACGGACAAACGATTCGACATCGGCCAGAATGCGGATACAGCATCCAATTGGTCAATGCCGCTCGACTTGCCGAACGCACTCACCTGACGGTTATCGCCGATTTTCGCAATCGGGATATCGCGGCAGGGGGACAGGGAGCGCCATTGGTGCCGGCTTTTCATGCTGCGGCATTCGGTCATCCCGGCCAAGATCGAGCGATCGTCAACATCGGCGGTATCGCCAATTTGACGATCATACCCGCTCAAGGACCGGTTTTCGGCTTCGACTGCGGTCCGGGCAATTTATTACTGGATGCATGGTGCATGCGACATACCGGCCAACCCTATGATGCCGGCGGCGCCTGGGGCGCTTCCGGCAAACTCGTACCCGATTTGCTCGCCCAATTTTTGCGGCATCCTTATTTCAATCAGGAGACGCCAAAAAGCGCCGGACGAGAACAATTCAGCCTGGCGTGGCTCGATAACCAATTGCTAAGGACGGAAGCGGCGGCAGACGTACAGGCGACACTGGTCCAATTCACCGCAATCTCAATAGCCAATGCCATCAAACAACATTGCAACGCAGCGACTGAAATTTATGTTTGCGGCGGTGGCGCCCATAATGACAGCCTGTTTTCAGCGCTCTGTGCAAACTTGCCGGACTCGTCAATCAAATTGACTGACGAGATTGGGATCAAGGCTGACTGGGTGGAAGCTCATGCTTTCGCGTGGCTGGGCTGGCAAACCTTGCAAAATTTGCCGGGAAATTGTGTCGAAGCAACTGGCGCAACACACGCTTGCGTCCTTGGTGCGGTATATCCAGCCTGAGCCAGCTATACCGCAATGCCGCCCGACCGAAGCTTATGCGGAAAAGGAGGAACCGCAACCGCAGGTTGAAGTCGCGTTTGGATTTTTAATTACGAACTGCGCCCCTTCCAGACCTTCCTGATAATCAATTTCCGCGCCTACCAGATACTGATAGCTCATGGGATCGATCAGCAGGGTCACGCCATTTTTTACCATGGCGGTATCGTCTTCATTCATGACTTCATCGAAGGTGAAGCCGTACTGAAATCCGGAACAGCCTCCACCGGTCACGAATACACGCAACTTCAACTCGTCATTGCCTTCTTCGGCTATCAATTGCGCTACCTTGGCCGCCGCGTTATCGGTAAACACCAGAGCCGACGGCATTTCAGTCATTGCATTCATCATTTACTCCTTTAAAGCCTGATCAATTAGTAAACCATTATCTACATCCTTGTCCCAACCGTCAATAGCTGTTCAAGGTAGTAGCCCGATTAATTCCAGTCCCGCCGTTTCCGGCAAGCCAAACATGATATTCATATTTTGCACGGCTTGCCCCGCCGCTCCTTTGACAAGGTTATCGATCACCGACAGTATCACGACCGTATTGCCGCCCTGAGGACGATGCAACGCTAGCCGGCAGGTATTCGCACCGCGCACCGAACGCGTTTCCGGGTGCGATCCTGCGGGCAAAACATCGACAAAAGGCTCGTTTTCATAATATTCTTCGTACAACTCCTGCAAATTTATGTCGACCTTGACCCGTGCATACAAGGTTGCCTGCATACCGCGTATCAAAGGCGTCAAGTGCGGGACGAAGGTCAAGCCTACCGGCTTCCCTGCAGAATGAGACAATCCCTGAACGATCTCGGGCAGATGCCGGTGGCCAGAGGCGCCATATGCCTTGAAATTGTCTGCCGCTTCGGCAAACAAAAAGGGCAATTCGGTTTTACGCCCGGCTCCGCTGACACCGGATTTGGCGTCGGCAATCAAGCTATCGGTGTCCGCAAGCCCTTGTTTTATCAATGGCAAAAACCCTAACTGCACCGCTGTCGGATAACAGCCCGGATTGCCGACCAGACGCGCTACACGGATTTGCTCCCGATACACTTCGGGCAATCCGTAAACCGCTTCTTCGAGCAAATCCGGGCATGCATGCTTCATCCCATACCATTTTTGCCATTCGTCGACATCACGTATCCTGAAATCGGCGGCAAGATCGATGATTTTCACCCCCGAATTCAAGAGATCGCGCGCCTGCTCCATCGCCACGCCACTGGGAGTAGCAAAAAACACCACATCGCATTGATCCAATTTGGCATGCTTTGGTTCACAGAAAGCCAAATCGATATGACCACGCAAATTCGGAAACATTTCTGTGACGCGCATCCCTGCTTCCTTGCGCGAAGTAATCGCAATCAGCTCAATCTTCGGATGCGCTGCCAGTAACCGTAGAAGTTCGACTCCGGTATACCCTGTCCCGCCTACTATTCCCACTTTAATCATTGCCGGCCCTCCTAAAATCAGACAATAAAAAAGCCGCCCGGTTCCGAGCGGCTTTTTTTGCAAACAGCAGAAATCAACGCTTGGAGAACTGTTTTGCGCGGCGTGCTTTTCGCAAACCGACTTTCTTGCGCTCAACCACACGAGCATCGCGCGTGACCAGCCCGGCCTTTTTCAGAGCGCCCTTCAATTCCAGATCGTATTCGATCAGCGCACGCGTGATTCCGTGACGAACGGCACCGGCCTGTCCGGATTCCCCGCCGCCATATACATTGACCATGATATCGAATGTAGTCAAATGACTGGTAAGTTCGAGCGGTTGACGCACGACCATCCGGCCCGTTTCACGCGAAAAATACTGGTCTAACGGCCTCTCATTGACCACGATATTGCCGCTGCCGGCTTTGATGAATACCCGCGCTACAGCATTCTTGCGACGTCCGGTGCCGTAATAATAATTTCCGATCATGGCTTATCCTCTGATTTCCAAAACTTTAGGCTGCTGGGCGGTATGCGGATGGCTGGCGCCGGCATAGCACTTCAATTTTTTGATCATGGCATAACCCAACGGACCTTTAGGCAGCATGCCCTTGACGGCTTTTTCCAGTACACGCCCCGGAAACCGGGCTTGCATTTTCATAAAATTGGTTTCGTAAATACCGCCGGGGTAACCGGTATGACGAAAATATTTCTTGTCTTCCGCCTTATTGCCGGTCACCTTGATTTTCTCGACGTTGACGACCACGATAAAATCGCCGGTATCGACGTGAGGCGTAAATTCAGGTTTATGCTTGCCACGTAAAATGCGGGCGAGCTCTGCGGCGACATGGCCGAGCACTTTATCTGTCGCATCAACGACAAACCACTCGCGCACCACTTCATGCGCTTTGGCGGAAAAGGTGTTCATTCGAAACCTCTACAAATTTCTAAACTGGAAAGCCGAGTATCTTAATTCAATTATTGCCGCCTGTCAAACTTCCGCTACAATAAGCCGCTGTATTCCAACGGCGAACTCTTCATGACCTGGCTCATCACTGCCTTTATCAGTTCATTATTCCTGCCACCGACCAGTCTGATTATCCTGTCGGGTATCGGACTGT
>JAJYPN010000034.1 GCA_021795395.1 Pseudomonadota bacterium
CGTTTGCCAAATTCAACCTGCTGAGCACCTACCGCGATTTCCATGCCGATTACAACAATGTGCATTTCGGCAACGAGTGGGATATTTCTGCGGCGTATCCGCTCGACAAACAGCTGACCGCGAGCGTGATTTATGCGACCTATCGCGCCAGCGACGGCGCCGGCGCCAATTTCCCCGGGACGCCGTTTCCCAACGTCAATACCCAGAAAGCCTGGCTGATGCTGGCGTATAACTACTAGAAAACAGGCGCAGTGTATACGTAGTGTCCAGCACTGCGCCTAACCGGCATTCGAAGCTATGGGCCCATTGGTTATGTTTTATTCGGCGCATAATGCTTCATTCCATTCTATATCGCAACAGAATACCTGAGTTTCTCTGCCGATACGGATTTGCAAGGAAAGAGTCACGCACATGTTGGCTCCGGTGATCGACAGATAGGGACGGCTGATCTGTACGTTTCCGGGATTGCTGATCGCCCGGCGGAAATAATGGCGACGCGACCAATTTGCGTCATGTATGTCGGTGATAGGCTTCAATCTGGGATCGGCGATGGCATGACGATCGGCATTGGAAGTGATATTGACCCCTAGTTGCGTCCCGGCTTCGTTTAATACATAACAGCGTTTGCTGAACGGTAATTCGATGAAATTGATGCATGCCTGTTCGATTGGAATTCCGCTTTCGATAAGCTTTGCGGTAATTTTGAAACGTGTTACAAAATCGTGTAATTTTTCCTGGTATTTTTGGGCTTCGGTTTCGGTGAATTGCTTGAATTTGTCATAGAGTTCGGGCAATAAGGTCAGGTTTTGATTGAAGCTGGATTGCGGCGGAGCGGGCTTGCAGAAAAAATATCCCTGGATAAAATCGATACCCGAATCCATGGCGATTAACGCCTCTCTTTCGGTTTCAACTCCTTCCATAAGCGATAGGCTTCCCGATTCGTGTATCAAATTGATCAAATTTGGCAATACACGCTTGACATGATAATTATTGGTCGCCTGAGTAATGATCGATCGATCCAGTTTGACGATTTGAGGATTCAGGCTCCATATCCGGTCAAAATTGGAGTGCCCTGCGCCAAAATCGTCTATCGCGATCAGGCATCCCAATTTGCGGTAATAATCGGTCGCGCCTATCAATAAGTTTTTGTCCTGGATAGAATTTTCGAGAATTTCGACCACGATACGGTAAGGGGGCAATTCATACCGCTTTAATAACTCTGCGAAAAAAACGCCATATCCTTTGCCTTTGATCGTCACCATCGGATTGAAATTCAGGAACAGCCAGCTGATATCATCGTCCAGGGTCAAAAAATTTCGTACGTGTAGATACCGGCATAAACGATCCAGAAATATCGTTTCGATTTCGTTTAACGCCATATCGAACACGATGAGCGGAGGAATCAGCTCGCCATCCGCATTTATTGCTCTGAGCAAGGCTTCATAACCGACAGGCCGTTTATGTGTCAGACTGAATATGGGTTGAAAGTGGCTGGTTAGAGTAAGTCCCTTGAAATAGCCGACGATATAGCCGTTGACCGTTTCGGTGGCAGCGGCAATCTGATTGAGCGAGCAAAAATCGGAAACAAGGTGCATGTCGGGCAATTTAAAACGTTCTAAAGATGTGTCCGGTATGGAACTCAAAGCCGACATGGGGTGGTTCCTTTTTTCGGTTAAGGCCGATCTATGTTCTTGGTTACTGTATAAGAACAGCCAACCGCACATTTGTACTAACGGCAGGGTATTGCACACACTTTATGGTGGTGGCACTAAAATTTTTCAGATCGGTTTTGCAAGAACCCCGTTTTGTGGGTTTATGTTGAGGCGTTTTTTTGGAAAAAAATCGACAGTGAGGACGAAATGGCGTGAGTGCGCCATTTATTTTATTGGCTTGAAAATTGCTTAAGAGGAATGGTGATTTCCAAATTTATACTCGTTAAAGGTTACCGCCATGACTCCTACCCTTATTCCGTCCAATGATTTATTTCTTCCGTATATGCGCGATGTTATCCGTAGTGAACAATCATTGCACGAGCTTAATCTGATGTGGCGCATGATCGAATCGTCCGCTCGCATGAATGCTCTGCCGGAAATACAGCCTATCCTGCAGACAATGGCGGCAACGCGGGGCGGGTTTGATCGCCTCGAACAAGAACTTGTGTCCAGTCTGGTACGGGAAAAAATCGCTGATGTACTGACGCAGATCGGTACCAAAGCGCATTATGTAATTGATATCATAGTCCGTAATCTGTACGAGCGTACTGCCGATGTCGGTTTTCTTGCTACCGACAGCGTATTGTGCGAATTCGTTGCGTATGGTCAGGATAATGCAGATGCCATCAGAAACCGATTATTGGCGTATCGCAATAAATATACCGTGTACGATGAGATCATGCTGCTCGACAAGGAAGGTAACGTATTGCTGCAGATCGATAAACATTCGGAAGTGGAAGGCAGCACAGATCCGTTGATAGCAGAGACGCTGGCATCGAAAACGTATGTGGAAACGTTTCGCGCCACCGATTTACGGCCCAGCAAGCAGCAGGCCCTGGTTTACTCGCAGCGGATGACGCATCCCGTCACAGCGGAGGTGATCGGTATCCTGTGTCTCTGTTTTGATTTTGAAAACGAAATGCAAAGCCTGTTCAATTCGCATCGCGATCCGGACACGCGCTCCAATATGTTGTTACTGGACGGCGATAATCGTGTTATCGCCAGTGCCGATACGGTGTGGGTGCCCATCGGGTCGATAGTTCCGGTTAATCGGAACGGCGGTATGGATATTATGATGTTCGGTGGTCGTCAATATCTGATCCGGACATTCGGTGCTGAAGGATATCAAAATTATATGGGACCTCCGGGCTGGCAGGGCCAGGTCATGATACCGGTTGAAGTCGCGTTTACAGGTAGGGCGAACAGGACTTCCCTGACGCTCGATGCCTTTGTAGTCAAAGGCTTGCTTACGCATGCACAAACTTTTTCGCCGCCGTTGTACGAAATCATGCAGGCGGCAAAAATCATACGGCGAGTGGTCTGGAATGGGCAGGTGATGACGGCCGGCCATAGCAATAATTTGCTGCAATTAAAATCGGTGCTGGAGCAAATCAGCGAAACGGGCAATCGCAGTAACGAATTATTTTCGCATTCCATCGACAATTTATATGAAACGGTATTGAGTTCGAGTTTGCGCGAAGCCGAATTCGTATCGCATTTGCTGGTGGATCTGCTCGATCGGAACCTGTATGAACGCTCCAACGATTGCCGGTGGTGGGCATTAACGCCGGCGCTTGGGCAGGCTTTGCAGGCTTCGGCGTGCAGCAGCAATATGCTGCAGGAGATTACCGCCATACTGGAATATATCAACAGCCTTTATACTGTATATACCCGTCTTTTTGTCTATGATAGAACGGGTCGTATCATTGCGGGCACCAATTCGATGCGCGACAGGGTACATGCGGATATTTTGGGCACCTCAATCGAACGGAATACGCTCGAATCCGTTCTGGCCTTATCGGGCGAGCAGGACTATTTCGTTACACCATTTGTACCGTCAGCCCTGTATTTCGATATGCCGACGTACGTATATCATGCTGCGATCCGGCATGCGGACGATCCCCGCCAAATTGTGGGCGGCATAGGAATAGTGTTCGATGCTTCACCGCAATTATCGGCCATGTTGCACGAAGGGCTTAATGGCAAAACGGGAACGACTGCCTATTTTATCAATCGCGCAGGGATAATCGTTGCCGGTACCGACCGGAATCACCCCGTTGGCACCCGGCTTGAAATCAACCCGGCTGTATTGCGACTTACCAAAGGATGCAGTATGTCGAGCATCGTCGTTCACGATGGGCATTACGCTGCCATGGGGGCCACCGTATCCAGCGGATACCGGGAATTCAAGGTAACTGACGGCTATGAAGAGGATATTATTGCCGTGGTTTTTGAATCCTTCGGCCAGGTGTGCGATCACAGCGCTATGGCTAGCAATATTTCGGTATTGCTGGAAGATAGCATGTCGTCGAAAGACAGTCGCCAGTTCGCTACTTTTTTTATAGGCGGCAACCTGTTTGCCATTCCTGCGGTATCTGTTGTGGAAGCTTTGCCTGCTACAGGAATGTTCGGCATCTCCATGAACGGTCGGCCCGGAAGATCCGGTATGCTGCAGGTACGCGATGAAAGAGGGGAGGCGCAGATGATCTGGGTTTTTGACCTCGGTTTTATGGTCAAGGGAAAAGTTTCTACCATCGATTCGGATTGCCAGGTAGTGATTGTTCGTCATGAGCAGAGAAACATCGGTTTATTGGTCGACGATCTGCATTCGGTAGCAGAATTCGGTAGCGACCAGATTATCGCTACCCCGTTTGCAAATGCCGCAGACGATATGTTGGTGCCGCAGGTCATCAAGGGCAATCAGGGTAATTTATTGATACAGGTACTCAATGTCGATTATTTGTACCGTACGCTGCAGGCCGGCGAAATACCGGTAATGACCGACTGGAACGAGCAACTGGTTGCCTGATTGCAAAATCGCGCCACGGATAACGAATACACTGGAAATTGGAGGCAGTCAAATCGATGGCGCTTGCCATAGTCATGACTGAAACGTAATATACCTGAAAAGACCTTGTATGGTGCATCGGTGAATCGGGTCCAGACTTGCGATACCATACCGGCGAGCGTAACTTTTTAACAAGCCCATGTTCCTGAATGGAAAGAAGGGAAGAATTTGAGTCTTGACCATGAAATGGAACGCTTGTCCGCCGTTCGGCGTTATGAAATTCTGGATACGCCAGCGGATGGTTCATTCGACCGGATTACGCAGCTTGCAGCCAGGGTGTTTGACGTTCCCGTCGCCATTGTGAGCCTGGTCGATCACGATCGCATCTGGTTCAAGTCGCATCATGGATTGAACATAGAGCAGATCGATCGGGTTCCCGGCTTATGCGCTTCGGCAATTTTGCAGGATGAAATTTATGCTGTGCTGGACGCGAAAACCGATTGGCGTACTTTGGCCAATCCGCTGGTTGCCGGCGAATTCGGGTTGCGGTTTTACGCCGCCGCTCCTTTGATTACGCATGACGGTTTCCGGCTCGGCACCATGTGCATCATTGATTTCGCTCCGCGCCATCTCAGCGCAGCCGAGCAGGAAACCTTGCGTGATCTTGCCGCCATCGTGATGGACGAAATGGAATTACGCCTCGCTAGTCGCAAAATCATACAAACTGAACGTACTCTGCGCCTGCAGGCCGATTGCGCCATGGCGGAAGCCGAACGGCTCGCCCGTCTGGATAAATTGACGGGGCTGGAAAACCGTCGTGCGCTGGATATGGATATGGAATCCCATAAACAGATTTTGGGCACGAAACAGACGCGCGATGTCATCATGGCCATGATCGATTTGAACGGTCTGAAAGTGATTAACGATGTTTATGGGCATCAGCAGGGCGATTGGGTGTTGAGTTCATTCGCAAAAAACTTGCGGGCTGTGCTCAGGCAGGAAGATCGCGCTTATCGTTACGGTGGCGACGAATTCGTGCTGATTTTGCCGGTGAGGATCGACCCCGATTACGTAAGTTTGCGCCGGCGCATCCTGCAAGTGGTAGCAAGAGTCCGACAGGATGCCGGGTTTTCCGAAGTTGGCGCTGCGGTCGGCTTTTCGTGTCTGACGGAATGTGCCGGCGAAATTTCCCGGGCGCTGCAACTGGCCGATGAACGGATGTATGCGGATAAACGTAAACGCATCTCGGCGGATACGCCGACAGACGTTCAAACCAGAACCGTTCCGGGACTTACCGAACGCCGGGCATAACTGGCGGCTGTAGTGTCTGGCCGTAATCGGTGGCATCGTATACCTGCGTTAGCGGCACTCCTGCATCAATGATCGAATTCAGGCGGCGTTCCAGCAACCGGCGTACCTCCGCCTGTTCGGCTTCCGGCGGCGCAATCGCCTGCCAGACTCCGTCTGCAAGGGTATCCAGATTATAGCTGGCGTAAGGCGCGATCCGCTCGCCGATATTTTGCGTCACTACCGTCAGACGATAGCCGCTTGTATAGGCCTTGTTGTTTTGCGGTACGAGTATGCCTTCAAATTCGATGAATTCATCGTCCGATTCCGTCACATAATCCGGCAGCGTTTCCAGTAATGCCACCATCTGTCGATGGCTCAAGGTGCAAGCACAGAGCGCCTGCCGATGATCGTCGCGGTCGATTTTCCACTGCGCGACCGGCCGTTGCTGTTCATTTTCCACGACGCCAGAAAGTTTACCGCGGACATTCACCGTATCGGCAATATTGACGCAGAACATATCGGGGGTGAGGCCGAGCAGGTCGAAGCGCGCCAGCTCGGGCGTAGATAGTACCTGGATATAGGGCTCCCAGCCCGAACCGTTGCGTACCAGCCCAGGCTTCACCTGATAAGTCAGTATCAATGTATTGCCCTGGATACGAACGAGGATTTTTTGCATGACAGATATCGCCTGGACTAAGCCCTCAATCTGAGGCTCAATCCCTTGAGAAAATATCTCAGCAACTGATCGCCGCATGGACGATAGTTTTTATTGCCGGGATTACGGAAAATTGCGCTTAATTCCGGTCTGGAAACTTTGAAATCGGCCAGTTCGAATATTTCGTGCAGATCAGATTCTTTCAAATCGAAAGCGATGCGTATCTTTTTCAGGATAATATTGTTGGTCAAGCGTTTGACGGGGGCCGCCGGAGTATCGCGCGCGCCGCGTTCATGCGTGATCAGACCGTCGAGAAACGCGATCAGCGAGGCGTCGTCGCACTCCAGAAAATCGGGGTCTTCTTCTTTTTTCAACAGTTGCGCCATGCATGCGGAATCGGTTTCATGTCCTTGTGATTTCATCAGGTCGCGCATGAGCGTGTCGGGCAAATCCAGAGCGTAGCGCAGGCTGCGTAAAACGTCGTTGTTATTGGGCACGGCTGTTTCTCATGTTATTTTCGATTGACTGAATATTACACCGTTCTCAGTTTTTCGCATTGACTACTTCGAGTATGCCGTTGCCATAAGCATCCAGCTTGCGTGCGCCTATCCCCGATATTTCGCCCAGCTCCGCCAGCGTTGCCGGACGCTGCCGGGCGATCTGCGCCAATGTTGCGTCGTGAAATATGACATAGGCCGGCACATTCGATTCGCGCGCCGTTGTTTGCCGCCAGACTCTAAGCCGTTCGAACAGCCGGTCGTCCTCGGCATTGTGGGGTGCGCTCAACGGTCTGGCGGATTGCTGTCTTGCCGGTTTGACGCCGAGGTCCTTGCGCAACCATACTTCGGTTTCTCCCCTGAGCACCGAGCGGCTGGCGGGTGTGAGCATCAATGCACTGTACGCGTCATGATCGACATTGACGTAGCCGTGCGCCATCAATTGGCGCAGTACCGCGCGCCAGGCTTTTTCGTCCATATCGTCGCCGACGCCAAATACGCTGAGTTGCTGATGACTCCATAGTTGGACCTTGTCGGTGGATATGCCGCGCAAGACATCGATCAGATGGGCGGCGCCGAAACGCCCCCCGGTACGATAAATCGCGGATAAAGCTTTTTGCGCGGCGACGGTGCCGTTCCATATGGCGGGTGGCGTCAGGCACACATCGCAATTGCCGCAGCTTTCAGCCGTTTCGCCGAAATAATCGAGCAGGCGTACCCGACGGCAGCCGGTCGCCTCGCACAAGGCCAGCAAGGCGTCCAGTTTGGCTTGCGCCACGCGCTTGAACCGAGGCTCGGCGTCACCGCTTTCTATCATGCGTCGTTGCTGCACCACATCGTTCAGGCCGTACGTCATCCAGGCATCGGCCGGCGCGTCATCGCGGCCGGCTCGGCCGGTTTCCTGATAATAGCTTTCCATGCTTTTGGGTAAATCGAGGTGAGCGACGAAACGTACGTCCGGCTTGTCGATACCCATGCCGAAAGCAATGGTGGCGACCATGATGATGCCGTCTTCGCGTAAAAACCGGTCCTGATGCCGCTGTCGCTGCGCCGCTTCCAGCCCGGCGTGGTAGGCCAACGCATGCAGCCCCTGATTGTTTAGCCAGATGGCGGTTTCTTCCACTTTGCGGCGCGACAGACAATACACGATTCCGGCATCTTGCGGGTGAGCCTCCCGGATGAATTCCAGCAGCTGTTTGCGCGGATCGTTTTTTTCGACGATATGATAACGGATATTGGGACGATCGAAGCTGGAAACGAACTGGCGTGCTTCTCCCAACTGCAGACGGGCTGTGATTTCGGCGCGCGTCTGGGCGTCGGCGGTCGCCGTCAGCGCAATGCGCGGTACAGCTGGGAAACGTTCATGCAATACCGACAGCGCAATATATTCGGGACGAAAATCGTGGCCCCACTGCGATACGCAATGCGCTTCGTCTATCGCAAACAAGGCGAGTTCGGTACGGTCGAGTAAGGCCATAAAGCGGGAGGTAACCAGCCGTTCCGGTGCGACGTAGAGCAAGTCGAGTTCGCCGCGGGTAAACGACAGCTCGACCGACTCGGCCTCGCTTGTCGATAACGTCGAATTCAGGTACGCAGCCCGTACCCCTGCTTCACGCAGCGCCATGACCTGATCGCGCATCAGCGCAATCAGCGGCGAGACGACGACGCCGGTACCCGGGCGCAATATGGACGGTATCTGGTAACACAGGGATTTGCCGCCGCCGGTCGGCATCAGCACCAGCGCATCGCCGCCCGAGACGAGGCAGTCGATAATATCCGCTTGGCGGCCGCGGAACCCGGCGTAGCCGAAAATGCGGTTGAGTACAGATAAAGCTGTCGTCATGGTGGCGGAACAGGGAGTCTGTCGTAGGCTTGCCATATTTTACGCAAACCGGAGGAGTATAGCGTATTTCTCATTGTTTATTAAGTGGGCCGGTATGTAGTGTGTTCAGTCGCAGCATGGAAACACAGACAGTTTCGACCAATAGATAACCGTCAAATACCCTGGTATTTCTCCTTACGTACGTCAGATCACGCAAAAATCCGGTATTTTGTACGTAATCGTACAGAGGGATTGGAGGTTCCATGTAAATCTATAGTTACATTGCAACTAATCGATTTGACCGGATAGGTCATACAGACATGTTCGTACAGGAACTATCGAGCCTGGGACAATTCTTCAGATTGTTTGCGGGCATCAACGGCAAGTCAGATGAGAGAATTAAATAAATGGCTGATTTCGAATATCCTCGTCCTCAACTTCGACGCAAGGAATGGACTTCCCTGAACGGAAAATGGAATTTTCTTTTCGATAATGAAGGTCGTTATCAAAACCCTTGCGATATAAAAAACTGGACGCATGAAATAATCGTGCCCTTTGCGCCGGAGTGCAAGGCGAGCGGCATCGGCGATACCGGTTTTCACCGCGCCTGCTGGTACCAGCGCGAATTCGACGTTGTACCGAAAGAACATGTAATCCTGCATTTCGGCGCAGTCGATTATCATGCACGCGTGTGGGTAAACGACAAGCTGGTTGCCGAACACGAAGGCGGCCACACGCCTTTTAGCGCCGATATCACGCTGGCGTTGAACAAGGAAGGAAGACAGCGGGTGACGGTGTGGGTGGAAGACGATCCTGCCGATCTGGAAAAACCGCGCGGCAAACAGGACTGGCTGCTCAACCCTCACAGCATCTGGTATCCGCGAACCACCGGCATCTGGCAAACGGTATGGCTGGAATGCCTGAGCGGCACCTATATCGAAAGCATACGCTGGACACCGCATCTGGAACGATGGGAAATAGGATTCGAGACATTTATCGCCGGCGAATTGAAACCGGGCATGCAGGTGGCGATACGTCTGACCCGCGGCGAACAATTGCTGGTAAAGGATAGCTATGAAGTGATCAGCGGCGAAGTGCATCGCCGCATATCCTTGTCCGATCCCGGTATAGACGATTATCGCAACGATCTGCTGTGGTCCCCGGAAAGGCCGACGTTGATCGATGCCCAGATCGAAGTATGGCATGGCGATACATTGATCGATGAAATCAGGTCGTATACTGCGTTGCGTTCCGCGCATGTGCAGCGCGACCGGCTTATGCTAAACGGCCGTCCTTATCAGTTGCGTCTGGTGCTCGATCAGGGATACTGGCCCGATTCGTTCATGACGGCGCCGAACGACGACGCGCTGCGACGCGATGTCGAACTGGTCAAGCTGATGGGGTTCAACGGGGTACGCAAGCATCAGAAAATCGAAGCGCCGCGTTTTCTCTACTGGGCCGATAAGCTCGGCCTGGTGGTATGGGAAGAAATGCCCAGCGCGTATCGATTCACGACCAGATCGATCCAGCGGCTGACGAAGGAATGGATGGAAGCGATAGAACGCGACTACAGTCATCCGTGCATCATCGTCTGGGTGCCCTTCAACGAATCGTGGGGCGTGCCCGATCTGCCGCAATCGCCCGCGCATCGCGACGCGGTTCAGGCATTTTATCATCTGACCAAAACGCTGGACCCGACACGACCTGTGATCGGTAACGACGGCTGGGAAAGCGCAGCGACCGATATCATCGGTATCCACGACTACGATTGCAATCCGGTCACCTTGCGCGAACGATACGGCCCGTTTGTCAAACCGGAAGAATTATTTGATCGTCGTCGCCCCGGCGGCCGCATCCTGACGCTGGACGGATATCCGCACCGCGGCCAGCCCATCATATTGACGGAATTCGGCGGCATTGCATTGATGAATTCCGCTTCCGGCCCGAACGGCAAGGTCTGGGGTTATATGGAAAGCCAGGATGCGGAAGAATTTACCCAGGCCTATGCCGCCCTGCTGGAAGTCGCGCGCAAGACGGCGTTGTTCAGCGGTTTTTGCTACACGCAGTTTACCGATACCTTTCAGGAAGCAAACGGTTTGCTGTATGCCGATCGAACCCCGAAAATTCCGCTCGATGTCATAGCCAAGGCAACGCGAGGAGTTTGATGTATCAACGCGAACTGATAAAACCGGACGGTCGCAAGCTCTGGCTGTATAGTCGTCGCCCAATCGCCGACAATATGATTGCTCCCAGCCCCGGTAGCGACGCGCTGCATCCCAATCCGCATTTTCGCTGGCATCCGTTTCGGGGCGAATGGATTACCTACGCCAGTTATCGGCAGGGGCGGACATTTATGCCTCCGCCCGAATACAATCCGCTGGCGGTAACGACCGACCCTGGCAATCCTACGGAATTGCCGTCGGGCGACTACGATGTCGCGGTATTCCAGAATCGCTTCCCGTCGCTGACGCAGGCGGCCCATGATGCGCCCGAATCGGTGGTGGCGACCCTGCCGGCTCACGGCCAATGCGAAGTCGTGGTGTTCGCCCAGGACCCGGCAGGCAAACTCGGCGGCTTGCCGCTGAGTCATATCGAATTGCTGCTGGAAGTGTGGGGGCAGCGCACCGCGGCGCTGGCTGCGGAGAAGAACATAGCGTACGTGCTGCCGTTCGAAAATCGCGGCGTGGAGGTAGGCGTAACCCTGCATCATCCGCACGGGCAGATTTATGCCTACCCGTTCGTTCCGCCGGTGCCGAAACAAATGCATGATCAGGAACTCTCGTTTTACCGGCAAACGCGCCGGGCTTTGCTCGAGCATTACATCGAAATCGAAATACGTGAAAACACCCGGCTGATTTATCTCGGTCCCGACGCCGTGGCGTTTATCCCGGCCTGGGCGCGATATCCTTATGAAGTCTGGGTGGCGACGCGCACCGCCGTTAGCGATTTTGCCGCTCTCGGCACCGAACAGCGCAAAGATCTCGCCCGTGCTCTCAAAACCGTGCTTAAAAAATTCGATGCCTTGTGGGATCGGCCTTTTCCTTATCTTATGGCATGGTATCAGGCGCCAACCGACGGCTGCGCGCATCCGGAGACGCATTTGCATGCCGAGTTTTACCCCCCTTACCGTACCCGCGACAAACTTAAATACCTCGCCGGTACGGAACTGGCGGCAGGCATGTTCGCGAGCGATGCCTTACCCGAAGCCAAGGCTTTGGATTTACAGGCGATAGAGGTGGATATCGATGACTGAACGAGAGACGGAAATACAATCCAAACTGTCGATTATCCGGCAATCGCTGGAAAATGCCCAGGCCGGTGCAGTACGTTTGCGCGGAACCGACTGGTTTGCCTGGGCGACCGCAGGAGGGTCGAATACCGTGCTGCTGGCGCAGGAAACAGGGATTGCGGAGGTATTGGTGACCGCTAATGATCAGTGGGTGCTGACCGATGAAATCGAAGCGGCGCGGCTGCGGAATGAAGAATTGACCCCGACTATCGGTTTGCAGGTATTTCCATGGGAAGATCCCGGGCAACGCGAAACTTTCGTCGACGCCATTGCCGATGGCAAGAGTGTATTGAGCGACCGGCCGCAAGGCAGCGAACAGGGTTTGCCGACGGAATTGATTGCGCAGAAACGCATACTGATGCCGAGCGAAATTAATCGTTACCGCAAGGTCGGGCGGCTCGCTGCGGCAGCGATGACGGAAGTGATGCTGGCGGCGCAACCGGGCTGGAGCGAATACGAACTTGCCGGAGCGGGAGCCGAAGCGATGTGGGCGCGCGGGCTGCATCCGGCATTGACGCTAGCTGCCGGCGAACGGCGCGTTCTGGCCTATCGCCATCCGGTGCCCAGCGAACAGTCTCTGGACGGATATGCCATGCTCGTATTTTGTGCGCGTAAATACGGCTTGTACGCGAATTTGACGCGTTTTGTATCGTTTCGTAAATTGTCGTCGGTGCAGTCGGCTCAACACAGGCAAATCATGGAAATCGAAGCGGCTGGTCTGGCGGCGACGCAAGAGGGTAAAACCCTGGACAGGGTTTATAGGGCGCTGGCCGACGCCTACGCCGCGCGCGGATGGCGAGAAGCGATCAAGGCGCATCATCAGGGCGGCACCACTGGGTATTTATCGCGGGAAATCGTGGCGACGCCTGCGACTAAAGATCTTATAACCGTCCCACAGGCGTTCGCCTGGAACCCAAGCGTACCCGGGGTCAAAGTCGAAGACACGTTTTTACTGGATAAGCACGGTGAATTGGATAATCTGACCTACGATGCCGTATGGCCAGGCGTAACGGTGCATGACAGAACACGGCCTTGGCCGATGGAGCGATGATGGCAAGTTTCCAGAAAATCTTCGGTCGCAAGTCTCTGGTTCATGCCTGCGCGCCAGGTCGCGTCAATCTGCTGGGAGAGCATACCGATTACAATGACGGTTACGTACTGCCCACAGCCATTCCGCAACGGACCGTAGTCGAAGCGGGTTACAGCGTTGACGACTATCATCATTTTTATGCGGACAAACTTGATGCCTATTTGACCTGCACCACGGAAGCGGAAGAAACGGCGGGGTTTGCGAGTTATGTGGTCGGCTGCATCAAGGTTCTCGAACATCACGGTCATCGCATTGCGCCGGTATCGATTCATGTCTCCTCGACCGTACCGATAGGCTCCGGCCTTTCGAGCAGTGCCGCACTGGAAGTGGCTGTATTGCGTGCCTTGCGGGAATTGCTCGGGCTGGAGATCGACGATGTGAGAATCGCTCAATACGCTCAGCAAGCGGAAATCGAGTACGCCCATGTGAATTGCGGCATCATGGACCAGATGGCGTCCAGTCTCGCCGATACCGCGCACATGCTGTTTCTGGATACGCGCACGCTCGAACGCAGGTTATTACCCTTGCCGGAAGGCACGGAACTGATCGTTATCGATAGCGGAGTGCCGAGGACGCTGGCAGGCAGCGCGTATAACGATCGCCGCGCCGAATGCGAAGCGGCAGCTGAGTTGCTCGAAGTCAAGGCATTGCGCGATGTATCGAATATTGCGCAAGTAGAGCGCTTGCCTGCACCGCTGGCGCAACGCGCCCGACATGTGGTCAGCGAGAACAATCGCGTGCTCGAAGCAGTTGACGGTACCATAGATGCGGTGCATTTCGGCGCTTTGATGAATGCCTCGCATGCGAGCTTGCGCGACGATTTCATGGTTTCGACCGAAGCACTGGACATGTTGGTCGATATCATGCAGTCGCATAAGGACGTGTTTGGCGCTCGTTTGACCGGCGCCGGATTCGGCGGGGCCTGCGTTGCTCTGTCCAAGGCCGGCGCCGGACTGAAAGCCGCCGCCGCTATCCGCAAATCCTACAATCGCAGCGGTCAAAGCGGCGATATCCTGGTTCCCGTCAAAGCTTCGACCACCAAAAAATGACGCTTATGCACATTCCTGAACGGCGAGCAGTGCCTGCGCTTGCCTGAGCGCTTGGGCATATTCTTCGTGTAAGACGCGCACCAGTTTGCCGTCGCTGTTGCGATGCAGATCCCATAAACCGCTATTGTGCCAATGATTGGGGTCTAGCCAGTCCGATCGGTCTAGGATGGGATAAATACAGATGCCCGCAATCGGAATATCGTTGACCCGAGCGACAGCGATCTCGGCGGCGATTTCGGCAATCCAGCGCGCCCGGCCTGCTCCGAAATGGCTGGTTTCGCCGATAAATATATCGGTCTGGTAACGATGGTGAATTTGCGCGAGCATCTGGCTGAACGACATCCAGCGCTCGTCGCGCGGCGCGTCTTCCCAGCGCAGTCGGTCGCCGTCGTATTCCCATTGATTCGAATGGTAATAGTTGACGCCTATGATATCCAGATATTTGGGGTCGCCGCCGAGTTCGGGGGCTTGGCGTCCGGCGATCATGTCCCAGGCTTCGTATTGGCTTTCGGTGTAATTGTGGGCGGCCTGAGTGAATTGCAGCTGGTCGCGTTTCGGTATCACGCGGATGACGGGGTCGACGTGGACGAAACGGGCGCGCGGGTCGACTTCCCAAATGGCGTTCATACAGGCAAGGGCTGCCTTGACGAGCTGGCGCTTGATTTCCGTACCGCGATGATTCAAGTGCGGATAAAACCACCCGCTTTCGCCCGTCGCCCAGGCAAAAAACGAAATTTCATTGATCGGCGAATAAAACGGTGTCTCATCGGAATGGTTTTTGACGGTTTGCGCCAAAGCTCTGGAAAACTGCGCAAAACGTGTGACGAATTCCGGCGAAAGCAGATCGAGGCCATCGGGCCAGCCATAATGGCACACATCCCAGATTACCTGAACGCCATGACGTTTTGCTGCTTCGAGCATGGGAATGAACGACGAAAAATCATAATTGCCCGGTGTTTTTTCCACCAGTGGCCAGCGTACGGCATCGCGAGCGGTGCTGATGCCGGCGGCGCGCAACAAGGCATAATCGGTATCGACCTGGCTGTCGTGCTGGGTCGCGGCCAGCATATCGAGCCGCTCGCCTTTGGTATTGATGTGACAGGACGATTCGTAACCGGCAATCCAGTAGGATTGGAACAGCGAAGTGGGTATTGATTTGTTATTCATAAGATTTTCAATTGTGAGGTTCGACAGAAAGCTGCCATTCCCAGGCAGCGGTCAGAGCAGTACGCACCGATATTCGATGCGCACCGCGATCCTTTTTTTCGTTTTACGAAGCGACCGAAATACACGCCGAAGCGCGGATATATACGGTATCGTCCAATAAATTTTTCATCTGTAGAACGATTGAATCCCAGGTCATGGTCGAAGCATGCTCGATTCCCGCCCGGAGCGCGTGCTCATCGGGAGCGGAACTGGCGCTGTGTACGAATTCGACAAATTCCTCAGGCGTATGGGCGATGCTTACAAATGACTGGAAATTCCGGATGACATCGCTGACGGCGGTAGATACGACCGGTTTACCGGCAGCCATGTATTCGAGCGTTTTGGTGGGATTGATATATTCCGTTGCCTCGTTGAGGGCAAACGGCATCAGGCAGACGTCGAAGGCCTTGATATAAGCGGGTAATTCAGCATAATCGCGTTGTCCCAGCCAATGGATGTTCGGCTGTTTGGGTAATTTTCCGGGATCGACCTTGACTACGGGGCCGACCATGATGATCTGTAACGCGGGATTCGATTCGGCCAGCCGGCCCAGCAGGTCATAATCGACGCGTTCGTCTATGACCCCGATATAACCGGCAACCGGACCCTGCAAATGCGCAACGTCTTCCGGCAAGGCGGTTGACGGCGATCGTGCCAGCGCGTAATGCTCGACATCGACGCCGCAGCCGAAAAAATGCACATTATTGTGGAAGCGCGACTTCGATTCGTATAATTTTCTGCCGCCGGTAAAAACGATGTCGGCTTTCGCCAGTAAAGCGGTTTCGCGTGCCGCTATGCCGTTCGGGGCGCCGCAAAATTGCGCGAGTTCATCCATGCAGTCGTAAACTACCGCGGATTCCCTGAATTGCCCAAGCATGGCTGGAGCAGGCATAGGCGTATAAAACCAGAGTACGGGTATCTTGAATTGTAGGGCCAGCGCTCTGTCTGCAGCAAAGGCTTCCCTGAGCAGCCCGCGCACGGCGATAAGGGACGCATCGTAATCGCTGCTCAATGAAGCGGGCAGATACGGCACAGCCCGAATGATATTAGCCTGCGGCGAGGTCAATTGCAATGTTTTTTTGTCGTCGTCGCTATAAACCGGTTCTTCCAGAAAAAGTATGGAGAAATGCTGCGCAAGACGCGAATGCGTCTGTTGGGGACGCTGCCAGACAAAATCCCAGCGTAAGTGGCTGTGGACGATAATCGATGGAGTATCGTTTTTAGCAAAAGGGACAATTTGATCGGTCAAGGTATTCATTTTCAGTCTCCAGTAAAAAATTATCAACAGCCACGTTTTGCCAGATAAGTGAGTTCGTTGTCCTTATCTCCCTGCACCATGCGATTTGCCCATTCGACGCCTTGCGCTACCGAATGGTCCATATTGGCGACTTCGTAACGCCAGGCGCCGAAACGGCCCCGCGAATAGATATCCCGCGATTCCAGATAAGGATGAATGGCATTCAGTGCGGCATCCCGGGCAAGACCTGGCAGAGGATAGGTGTAATCGCGTTCGATCAGATAGGTATCGACGATATCCTTGCGGTCGGTTTCGGAAATGATGCGGGTATTGATCAGACCCTGTATCGTGTCCTCGACCACCGTTTCGCGATCGACCGGTTTGTAAGGCGAACGCGAAATCTCGGCGAGCAGCGAATAATGTGTTTTGGTATCGGGTACGACATCGGGCGAATAATTCGATAAATACGTCAACCGATAGTAGGGGCAATTGTCCTCGGGAAAATACATCCAGCATTTTTTGGATGGGCTGGGCTGTCTGATGCCTATGCCCACGATGTACGATCCCGAATGCTGAAGCCGTGCCGCGTGCTCGGAGATTTCCGCAGGAACCTGGTCTTTCATCGACAATATCATCTGGTCGAGCGGAGCGGTGGACAACAGGTGGTCGTAATGGACGCGCTCTCCATTCTCCAGTATCACATCGTGCTTGTCCGCATCGATGCCGGTAACGCGGGTATTCAAGCGTAATTGCGCCTGTATGTACGGCTGCATTCTGCTGTAGATTTCTCCGGTGCCGCCGACACGCGGATATTTGAACGTAGAATTCGGCCCCCATGCGACATCGTCCCGGTTCAGAATGACATTGCCGAGTACGCGTTTCAGGTCGACGATGGAAACGCGCTCGCCTATCCATTCCTTGTTCATCATTTTTGGCGGGTGAGCCCAGACCTTGAAGTTGTACGGCATCATGAAATATTTCGCTATCCCTGCGCCGAATACCCCGTAAATAAATTCTTCGAAATTATTGAAGCGGCTCAAATCAAACGGTTGTTTCTGGGCTTCGATCAAGCCTAGTAAACATTCGAGCACGATTTCCGGCGGCAGGAATTTGATATTGTTTTGAAAAGGGTAGGGTAGAAACCGGTCGAACATCCATACCCAGGATTCGCGCACCAGTTCCTGGTAATCGTCACCCATCAATTTGTCGAACAATTTGTCGAAATACTCATAATGAGAGAACAGGACGTGGCCGCCGATATCGTAAATGAATCCGTTGGGGCTTTTTTCAGAGGCGGCGAGTCCTCCCACCTTGTTTGCGGCTTCCAGCACGACGAAATTGCTATAACCCAGCTCTTGCAGGCGATAGGCTGCGCCCAGTCCGGTAGGTCCCGCGCCGATAATGACGATTTTTTTTTCTGGCATTTAAATAACTTTCGTTTGGGGATACGGATTACCGCATCCATGGGCGTAAATTGGTATTGATGTCGTCGCGCCCGTAATAGGCATGCTCGCCAATGCACCATCAGCATTTGCTTTAGATCTTTTTGAGACTGTTTGACTGCGCGTAACGATTTTTGATAAAACAACGGGGAATTTACCCCGCTTTATCGTGCAGGCCTTTTTAGAATAGTGCGAAGCAGAAGCTTGCTCTGTACGAAAACAAACATATAAAACCAGCAATTTTAATGCGGAGATCCGGTGCGAAACGGTTTTGAGAGAGGAAATATTTTTTCCATAATTCGTTGTGCCTGCCGAAAATCAGCAAATTTCAAGCAATGTGCGAAAACGTACGGAATTCCGAAACCATTTATTCTATTTTGTTATGATAAGGGTTGTTTATGTTTAAAAATGGATCATTGCAACTCTTGTCGTGTGAATAATAAAATCCATTAAGACCTGAAAGTCATGGACGCATGTTGCTTCCTGCGTCATCTACCCTCATACTATCCATGAACAATATAAAAAATTCCGAACTGAATGAAATCGGGGAAATGGCGTCTCTGATAAGCGAATTCGATTGGTCCGGCACGTCTCTGGGCGCCATGAGCGACTGGAACGCAAGTTTGCGGAATACGGTTGCAGAAATACTGGATTCGATATGGCCGACGATGATTCTATGGGGTCCGGACTTAATCCAGATCTATAACGATGCCTACCGGATCATGCTTGCTGCGCGGCATCCTGCCGCACTTGGGCAACGAATGCAGGATTGCCGGCCTGAGGAGAGTGAATTCATCGTATCCTTGTACCGGCAGATTCGGAAAACCGGTATTACTGTAAATATCGAAGTTCCGGTGCATACTCCCGACATTGCACCGCTGCAGAAATTCCCTCATTTTGCCATGACCTATTCTCCATTGTACGATGAGTCTGCAAGTATATACGGCATACTCGCGGTGGCGAAGGAAGCGGAATGCCGCCCGGATACCGCCCAATTCGCCCCCGAGCCATTTCAGCAGATGTTCCGGCAGGCGCCCGGATTCATGGTGCTGCTCAAAGGGCCTGATCACGTAATTGAGATGGCGAATCTGGCCGCGAAGCGTCTTGTCGAAGGTAGGGATATCATCGGTAAAACCGTAAGCGCGGCGATACCTGAAATGGTCGACCAGGGCTTTCTGGCGCTGCTTGATAAGGCCTATGGTTCCGGTAACGCGATCACAGGAACGGAAATGCCGATTTCCCTGCACAACTCTTCCATGGCAGACGCCTCTCCCCGCTATCTGGATTTTATTTATCAGCCGATCAAGGATATTGAGGGGCAGGTGAGCGGAATCTTCATCGAAGGCCACGATGTCACGGAAAAGAAGCTGACTGGAGACGCGTTGAGTCATGCGCACCAGCATATTATCGAACGCATGGTAATTGAAGAAAACCTGTTCCTCGACAAGGCTCGCGCCGAAGTCATACTCAATTCGATCAGCGATGCGGTAATCGGCGTCGACATGGCGGGCAAAGTCGATTATCTGAACGTGGCGGCGCAAAACATGACCGGCTGGGCGCGGGACGAAGCGCGTAGCCAGCCGATCGCGAAGGTTATGCAAGTAGTTGACGGGATAACGCGTAAACTCGACAAGCATCCGATCGAATGGGTAATTCAGCACCAAAAACCGATGGCAATGGTACCGGGCATGGTATTGATCCGGCGTGACGGTACCGAATCGATTATCGAATATTCCGTCGCGCCGGTATGCGACGTTACCGGTGGTATATCCGGTGCTGTCATCATGTTTCACGATATTTCCGCAGTACAGATGATGGCCATGAAAATGGCGCATCTGGCGCAGCATGATTTTCTGACCAATCTGCCTAACCGCCTGCTGCTCAACGACCGCATTACGCAGGCCATTTCGCAGGCAGAACGGCACGGAACGCATCTGGCGCTGCTCTTTCTCGATCTGGATAATTTCAAACATATCAACGATTCGCTCGGTCATGCGATCGGCGACAAGTTATTGCAATCGGTCGCACGGCGATTGAGCTCCTGCGTACGCAATTCCGATACCGTCAGCCGCCAGGGAGGCGATGAATTCGTCGTGCTGCTCACCGAGGACAGCGATCGGGAAGGGGCGTCGGTGATCGCTGACAAGGTACTCGATATGCTGTCGATGTCGCATTTTATTTCCGGTCACGATCTGCATGTGACGACCAGCATCGGGATCAGCATTTATCCCACCGACGGCCGGAATGCCGAAACCCTGATCAAGAACGCGGATACGGCGATGTATCAGGCGAAGGAAAAGGGCCGTAACAATTATCAGTTTTTCAAGAACGATATGAATGTCCGCGCGGTGCAGCGGCAGGTCATAGAAACCAGCCTGCGCCATGCGCTCAAACGCGAGCAGCTGATTTTGCACTATCAGCCCAAGGTGAATCTGACAACCGGAAAAATTACCGGAGCGGAGGCGTTATTGCGCTGGGTTCATCCGCAATGGGGATTGATGCTGCCAAACCGCTTCGTTCCGGTGGCCGAAGATTGCGGATTGATCGTGCCCATCGGACGCTGGGTATTGCGCGAAGCCTGTACGCAGGCGCAACGCTGGAAGAATTCGGGGCTCCTGCTCGGATCGATAGCCGTCAATATCTCCGCGCTGGAATTCCGGCGCAGGGATTTTGTCGACAGCGTGCGCGCCATCCTCGATGAAACGGGACTCGCGCCGGGTAGCCTGCAGCTCGAGATTACCGAAAGCGTATTGATGCGCGATGCGGAATCGAGTACGCAAGTATTGCAGCAACTCAAGAATATGGGCGTACAACTGGCGGTGGACGATTTCGGTACCGGTTATTCGAGTTTGAGCTATTTGAACCAGTTTCCCATCGACGTTCTCAAAATAGACCGCTCATTCGTGCAGGATATATTGACTGCGCAGGGCAATGGCATTATTGTCAGTGCAGTGATCGCCATGGGTACGAGTCTGAAGCAGCAAGTGGTGGCGGAAGGGGTGGAACAGCAGAGGCAGGTTGATTTTCTCAAAATACGGCACTGTGATGAGGGTCAGGGGTTTTTTTTCAGTCAGCCGCTTTGCGCCAAGCACTTTGCTACACTGCTCAAAGGTTGAAATACGCATTATTCGAAACAAATCGAAATTCGCAGTATGCCGAAGCGATCAAAGCGGGAAATTGTTACCGGATAAATATGAACTTGATGGTTACGCCAGTACCACGATTTAAATCAGGAGAAAAAACTGGACACCAAAGTATCCGAATCACCGGAAACTCTACAGCAGCAAAGCTTGCAGGCAATCCTTGACCATGCGCCTTTCGGTATCTGGCTGCTTGGGATAGACGGCCGTTACCGGTTTATCAACAAGGCGTTTTGCGATTCGGTAGGCTTGTGCGAAGCCCAGGCGCTCGCAGCCAGACATCAGATCGAGGCGCTGGGGCCGAAATTGGCCGAAAGCTGCATCAAATCCGATCTGGAATGTTTGAATCGCGATACGCCGCATATCTCCTATGAAGCGTTGCCATTCACCGACGGCAAAACGCACGTGCTTGAAATCGTAAAAGTAAAGATGCACGATGCGCAAGGATCGGTCACCGGTATCATCGGCATCGCCAGCGACATCACCGCCAGACGCCAGGCTGAAGAAGAACTGCTGCGATTCAAGAACGTGCTCGATAACACGCTGGACATGATATTCATGTTTGAGCCGGACACACTGCGGTTCGTCTATTTGAATCAGGGCGTAATTCAGGAACTGGGTTATTGCCGGGAAGAATTGCTGACCAGCAGTCCATGCACCCTGTTACCGCAACTCACCGAGTCGGGATTCTATCAGAAGATACTTCCCTTGCTTTCCGGAGAGCAGGAAAGACTGCATTTCGAAACCGTGTTCCGGCGCAAGGATGCGACTGAATTCGAAGCGGATGTGTTTTTGCAGCTGGTAGAAGAAAATGACGGTAAAAAAATGTTTGTCGCCATGGCGCGCGATATCACCGAGCGTAAACGGGCGGATGAAGCGCAACAGCTCGCCGCCATGGTATTCCAGCATACCAGCGAACCGATGTCGGTATCCGATAATGCCGGTAACATTGTATGGATCAACGCCGCATTCACCGAACTGACCGGCTATGGCTGGGACGAAGCGGTAGGGAAAAAAACCGGCTTGCTGAGTTCCGGCCGCCATAACAAGGCGTTTTATGCGACCATGTGGAATGACCTGAATGCTACGGGACATTGGCAGGGTGAAATCTGGAACCGGCGCAAAAACGGCGAAGCCTATCTGGAATGGCTGACGATCAATACGATTTGTCATGACGACGGGTCGGTATATCGATATGTTGCCTTGTTTTCGGATATCACGAAAAAAAAGGAAGCGGAAGATCTGATCTGGCAACAAACCAATTTCGATACCCTGACCCGGCTTCCCAACCGCCACATGTTTCAGGACCGGCTCGATCTGGAAATAAAAAAAACCGATCGCGTCAATCTGCCTATGGCATTGCTGTTTATCGATCTGGATAATTTCAAGGAGATCAACGATTCCCTGGGCCATAGCATGGGCGATCTGCTGCTGATCGAAGCGGCCCGACGCATCAAGCTATGCGTCAGGGAATCGGATACCACCGCCCGTTTGGGGGGAGACGAATTCGGTCTCATTCTGGCGGAACTGAAAAGCTTGAACCGGGTCGAGCATATCGTGCAAAATCTTTTGGCAAAACTGTCTACGCCCATATTGCTCGGCGAAGAAAAAGCCTATGTTTCAGCCAGCATAGGGATCACTTTTTATCCTGATGACGCTGCCGATGCCAATACGCTGCTCAAGAACGCCGATCAGGCGATGTATGCCGCCAAAGCGCAAGGCCGTAACTGTCACCGCTATTTTACCTTCGATATGCAGGAGAATGCCAAAGCCAGACGCCGTCTGATCAACGATTTGCGCAACGCCCTGGTAAAACAGCAATTCTGTGTATTCTATCAGCCTATCGTATCGCTGTCGGAAGGCGCTATCCATAAAGCGGAAGCATTGATACGCTGGCGGCATCCCCAGCGGGGACTGGTCAGCCCCGCCGAATTCATCCCCCTGCTCGAAGAAACGGGGATGATCGTCGATATCGGCGATTGGATATTTCGCCAGACAGCCCAGCAGGCAGCAATCTGGCGCGACCGGCATCATGAGGAATTCCAGATCAGCGTGAACGTATCGCCCGTGCAGTTTCGCCGATACTCGGCCAGCTTTCAATCCTGGTTCGATTATCTGAAAGCTTTGGGGCTGCCGGGCCATAGCATAACGGTGGAAATCACCGAAGGCTTGCTGCTGGATGCCAACCCTTCGATCATAAATCAATTGCGTGCGTTGCGGGAGGCGGGCGTATGCATATCGCTGGACGATTTCGGCACCGGCTACTCTTCGCTATCGTACCTCAAAAAATTCGATATCGATTTTCTCAAGATCGATCAAAGTTTCGTGCGCGAGCTGGAAACCAGCCCCAACGACCAGGCGCTGTGCGAAGCGATCATCGTGATGGCGCACAAACTCGAACTGAAAGTGATTGCGGAAGGCATAGAAACCCAGGCCCAACGCGATTTTCTGCTGGCAGCGGGTTGCGATTACGGGCAAGGCTATTTCTTTTCCAGGGCGGTACCGCCGGCCGAATTCGAAACGATGCTGAATCGCTGATGTTTGACATATCCCGGTAGCTCATGGCGGTAAATTATGGATAACCGGCCGCAGGACCGGATGATTGCTCCGGCGATACTGCAAGCTTTGCCGGAACGGAAAACCGATAGCCATAAAGGCGATTTCGGTGCGGCAGGCATACTCGGAGGTGCGGCGGGCATGACCGGCGCGCTGTTGCTCTGCGCGCGTGCCGCGCTTTATCTCGGCGCGGGGAAAATATACGCCGCCAGCGTTGACGATATGGTAAAGCTCGATATGCAGCAGCCGGAATTGATGTGGCTGCCCCCGCATCAGCTACCGAACCGGAAACTGACCGTGCTGGCGGTCGGACCGGGATTGGGACGATCGGAGCAGGCGCTGGAATTGCTTGCTGCCTGTGTACACAGTGCCGCTGTTCTGGTGCTCGATGCGGATGCCCTGAATCTTCTGGCTGCAACGCAGCAGCTCAAAAACGGGTTGGTCTTGCGCTCGAGCCCGACGCTGCTGACTCCACATCCGGGCGAGGCGGCTACGTTGCTGGGTTGCGATACGCACACCGTCCAGCGCGACCGTATCTCGGCAGCGTCCAGACTGGCGGAAACCTATCGCTCCTGCGTCGTGCTCAAAGGAACTGGCAGTGTCTGCGCCACGGCGGACGGCGAATGGCGGATCAATCCGACCGGAAATCCCGGTCTGAGCGCTGCCGGAACCGGCGATGTGCTGACCGGCATGCTGGCCGCCTTTCTGGCGCAGGGTCTGCATCCGTTCGTTGCCTTGCAACTGGCCGTCTATTTGCACGGCGCGGCAGCCGACAGTCTGGTGGAGCAGGGAATAGGCCCGATCGGCATGACCGCGTCGGAAGTGATGTTGGAAGCAAGGAATTTGCTCAACGGCAAGAATCGTTCCGGACGCGCCCGAATGCGCACGAACTTAGACCGTAATAAGGATACGGCTGGCCGCTGAACGAATCAGCGCCGGTTTCAAGCCGGTTATGCGGTCGTGTTGATGATGGCTCCGGGCTGCCCGGACGCGGGCGTAGCGGCGGCCGGTGCACTAGCCTGAGCGGCTTGCACCGCAGGCTCGATACCGTGATCGCCATCGCCGTCCTTGCTCGATACTTGCTGCGCGGCTTGCTGGGGCGGATTGCGGTTGGAAGACAGGATCGGATTTTGTGCGGCTATGGTGCCAATCGAAGACATGGTATTTCCTTCCTGTTAAAACACACGCAATGATGTTCGTTACTCAAGACTTAACGGCAGATTTAAACGAATCTTTAAAATCCGGACGAAAAATTCCCATGCCTCAGTGACCGATCCGGCAATGAACAGGTATTCCGATCTTGATAGGAATGTTACGATAGGTTTGTTTATCGACAGCGAGCAGTGTATGTTGACGGATTTTCGTAAGGGCAGCACGCTGGATAAGGCGTTTGAGATCGGACTGGCCTTTAAGGCGATCGATGGTGCAGGTGAAATAATGGGCGGAATCTGGCTGCTTTTCGTCAATCCGCATTGGTTGCAGGCTTGGGCTGCCGTATTGTTCGCTCCCGAACTGCGGGAAGACCCTACCGATTTCCTCGATACGCATATTCTGCGCTGGCTTGAGCATTTCCACCAAAACACTATTTTCTTTGCGGCGATTTACCTGTTGGCTCACGGCTTTGCCAAACTGACCATCGTCGTGGAAATACTACGCGGACGATTATGGGCTTATCCCGGCCTGATCGTCCTGACGCTGATCTTCATCGCCTACCAGATCTATCATATCGCGACCGCAGGCATATCCATTGGCTTCGTCCTGCTCACGCTCTTCGATGCGCTGATCATCGCACTGACGGTCGCCGAATACACCAAGATCAAACATCGTATGCACGAAGAGTTGCGTTAACGGCCACCGCTTCGTCGCCGGAACAAGTATTCGGTCTATTCCGAGAACTGGAAAAGCTGAGGGATGCAGATTCTAACAAAGAGTAACTTGTTCTTGTTTCAGAAAAGAAGTTTAGCAATGACTGTGATTAAGCCCGCAATGATAACCCCGGCCATCCCTTTTAACAGGGTCAAATCCGTCTTTAGGGGCGCAAGCTTCCTCTCCAGCTTCGCATCGGTAATCAGATTGCTGCCAGTGGAGTGAAACGCTTCCGCAAGCGCTTCGGCTCTTGCTTCAGCCTGTGCTTCTGGGACGCCTGCATCCTTAAGGCGATTGATAAAGCGGTAGGTATCGAATGTGACTGTATTCATGAAAGCAGTTTAGTCTATCCCTTCTTCATTGATAACATCTTCGGGAGACCAGGTGGCGCAGCAAGTATAGTGCTCAATTTCATTTTTCGCTCCTTCGATTTATCTATAGCTAAAAATACCTGCCGAACCTGCTATGTTTGGCTTTACTCTGTTGTTATGGATATTTATTCGAGTCCTGAAACGTGCGACAGGCATGGACAGTAAGGTTATTCTGCATTACTATCAGCGCATCATTTAAGTGACTGTGAGAATGCCATGACCATATTGACTGTTACCGCACGGGGACAAGTGACTTTTAGAAAAGAAGTGCTGCAACATCTTGGCATTAAGCCGGGGGAAAAGATAGAGCTGGATTTGTTGCCGGATGGTCGGGGCATGCTTAAAGCGGCCCGGCAAACCGGAACGATTGATGACTTCGTCGGATTGCTCGCGGGCCGGACAAAGAAGGTCGCCACTATTGAGGAAATAAACGCGGCGACCGCCCAAGGCTGGGTTGGTAAAAAATGAAAATTGCTGTTGATACCAACGTGCTTGTGCGTGCTGTTGTGCAGGATGACCCCGCACAAGCGAGCATCGCCACCAAGGTTTTGACCGATGCCGAATTGATTGCGGTAGCGCTGCCGTGCCTGTGCGAATTTGTATGGGTTCTGCTCAGGGTCTACGGCTTCCCACCCGTAGACGCAGCCGCCGCGATTCGCACGCTACTTGCCGCCGCTAATGTGGAAGCGAACAGGCCGGCTGTAGAGGCTGGCTTGTCGCTGCTCGAAGCTGGCGGGGATTTTGCCGATGGCGTCATTGCCTATGAAGGAAATTGGCTCGGTGGGGAAACCTTCGTTTCCTTCGATAAAAAAGCGGTTGCTCTTCTCACGGCACAAGGGCTATCAGCAGGCCTTTTGTGAAACCAAAGAGAACAAGGATGCACGAAGGGCTGCATTAACGGCCAAAGACAATGCTACCCCTTGTTTCTCGCGAGAGGTAAGATGGGGTCGTTTTTCAAGAATATATCACAATGATTGATTCTGCTGACAGCTATTGTGCCGTATTTTCATCGCGTCAATTTGCGCTAGCCAGCTGATTCATGCTGATACTTTGTTCTGCCGCTTCTATCGCTAAAGTACGATGCACTTCAGGAGGAATACGAATTCTGAATTGTCCGCTGTAGCGTTTCTCCGCCAAAGGCTCCGGAATAGCTTCCCCATTAGCCAACATATTGGCTACCGTTTCTGTAACCACGTGCCGAAAAGACAAAGGGTGGCGTCCCCTTTATTTATAAGTAGATCTCCTGTTGCCAGTTATGCCACTTAGTGGCACAATGCATCTATGAAACGGATATTCAAAACACGTAGTTTTAACCGTTGGATGCGTAAATCCCAACTTTCTGATCAGATTTTATGCGCTGCCATTGATGAAATGAGTAGTGGACTTATTGATGCAGATTTAGG
>JAJYPN010000035.1 GCA_021795395.1 Pseudomonadota bacterium
GCTGCATCCAGCGCTTGGGCCTACTAACCCAAGCAATTACAGACCTATTTCTTTCAAGCTGGAGATATCGTCGATTTAAAGAGCGTGTGAGCGATAACACTCACCCACTACGAATCGTATAGAGAACTTTTCTTATTGTCAATAAAATTCACTGATGGTGAATAAAAATATGTGTAACCGAAGTCCCCATTTCAAGGAGCAGAGAACGATTGGATTCTTAAAACTTGTTAAGCAAAAGTCGATTTCAATTTTCTGGCTAGTTAAAACCAGTTCCTGCGCCATCCCTTCGTTCTGAATTGCTACGTGCATGGCCGTGTTGAAACACCCTCCCTAAAGCAGTCGTCACTTCAAACCAACCATTCTGGCTCCGGCAAAAAACCGTGGCTGTGCTCAGGCTTTGTCTTGCGCGCAGGCCGCACCAATTTTTGCCTCCGGGTTTTCCGTTCCTTCCTTGCTTTCGAGGTTTGCGCTGTCGCGACACGGCTCCAAAACGCACGCACCAATCCGACAAACGAAGGAGAAAGACCATGGACGCAAAGAACACAACCAGCCAGAAAAAACGCATCAAAACCGACACTCACCTAACCGCATGCGTGAAGAACGAAGTGGCACCAGCCTATACAGTCAAACGGCAAAATTCCGAAGAACAGATCATTGCGCAGGCGCTGGAAATTCTGACTCGCAGAATGCGCAAGGCTGAGGCATATTTTAATTCCCCATCGGCGGTACGTGATTATTTGCGTTTAAAAATGGCAGCGCTTGAACACGAGGTGTTTAGTGTGATTTTTCTGGATACCCAGCATGGTGTCATTACCACAGAGGAAATGTTTCGCGGTACGTTGTCCCAGGCCAGCGTTTATCCGCGTGAAGTGGTAAAACGTGCCCTGTATCACAATGCGGCAGCCGTGATATTTGCCCATAATCACCCCAGCGGCGTGTGCGAACCCAGCCGGGCAGATGAAATACTGACTGATGCCTTGAAAAAATCGCTGGCATTGGTTGATGTTAAAGCCTTGGATCACTTCATTGTGGCAGGAACCGAATGCATGAGTTTTGCTGAATGGGGTCTGATTTAACCGCTGAACGACGGAAACCGGATGCACAATCCACATGTTGCATCTGGTAACGCCTATTTAACTGACGAGGTTTTTTGCCACAATTTTGCCACACTGAATTGTGGCAAAGCTGTTATTTACGGTTATTTTTGGTGCCTTGCAGTTATGTCAAGTGAGCGTAAGTCATTGATTTTGGCGGAGAGAGGGGGATTCGAACCCCCGTTGGGATATTATCCCAAACACGCTTTCCAGGCGTGCGACTTAAACCGCTCATCCACCTCTCCAGAATTCCTGGCTATCTATGCAGGAAGCCCGCTACGATACATTAAATCAACGCTGTGAGCAAGGTTTTCGGGGTTAGTGGATTTCAAATTTACGCGGTTGTCTGTCTTATTTTTGTAAAAATTGATATCATGGACGCACTAATATATTGCTGCAATTTTGCTCCATGGCGCACGCTGAACTTTCCCTACTTGAGCAGCTTTCCACTAACAGTTCGCCTTATGCCGATCCGCTGACGCGTCTGGAGTGGGACAAGCTCGATCCGAACAAGCCGTGGCTGCCGCCGACAGCGGTTTCGCTGTTCGGTTTGCCGGAATACGATGCCTTGCCTGTAGCGGTGCAGACGCGTTTATCGCAATACGAATTTACCGGTTTTATTCAGGCGGGGATCTGGCTGGAAGCGATTTTCATAGAGCGTTTGTCGAAAAATCTCAAGCATACGCAATCGGCGCAGGAATTGGCTTATTTCCTGCATGAAATCCGGGAGGAATCCGGGCATAGCCTGATGTTTCTGAAGCTGATGGAATACAGCGGCGTTCGTTTGCCGGGGGTATGGCGGCATCGGCCTTTCATTGCGGATTTTCTGGGACGGCATACGCCGCTCGATTCTACCTTGTTCTGGCTGGCGGTGACGATAGGCGAAGAAGTCCCGGATCGCCTGAATCGATATGTGCGCACGCAAGGTCACGATCAGGTCGATAGCGTGATCCGGCAGATGTGCACCCTGCACATCATCGATGAAGCGCGCCACATCGCGCATGCCCGGAGCGCGCTGGAAGCGAGTTTGCGTCATACCAGCAAATCGGGACGACAGTTGCTCACCCCGGTCGTCAATCTGCTGATCCGGCAATTCACGCGCACTTTTTACCTGCCCAGCGCCGATGTCTACGAACTGGCCGGCCTGAATTCCGGTAAACAATGGCGTGCTCTGGCGCAAAGAAATCCGGCGCGCCGCGAATTCATTGCAAAATGTCTGAATCCGACTTTGCACCTGCTGCGCAGTCACGGATTCGCGGTTCGCGATCCCGAATTATGAACCGGTATTCTTGTTTTCGGGTCCTGCTTGGGCGTATTTAAATTGCGATTTCGCCGCTTTCGCCGGTTCGTATGCGTATCACTTGCTCAACGTCGCTGACGAAAATCTTGCCATCGCCGATTTTCCCGGTACGCGCTGCCTTTACCAGGGTTTCCGCCGCCAGATCGACCATGCCTTCGACCAGCACCAGCTCGATTTTGATTTTCGGTAAAAAATCCACCATGTATTCGGCGCCGCGATACATTTCGGTATGACCTTTTTGCCGGCCGAATCCTTTGACTTCGGTGACGGTGAGTCCGGTCACGCCGATTTCGGAAAGCGCGGCGCGGACCTCTTCGAGCTTGAACGGTTTGATAATCGCGTCAATTTTTTTCATGGGACTCTTCTCTCAATATTGAAGTACCGGCATCGAACCGGTTGGTAATCGGATATCTCCTGTCTTTGCCGAAACCGCGCGGCGTAATGCGCACGCCGACCGCCGCTTGCCGCCGTTTATATTCGCTGCGATCTATCATGCGCACGATGCCGCGTACTTCCGTTTCGTCGTAGCCGGCCGCAACGATTGTTGCGATACTTTGGTCCCATTCAGCATAACGCTCGATAATCGCGTCGAGCACCTCGTATTCCGGCAACGTATCCTGATCGGTCTGACCGGGACGCAATTCGGCCGAGGGCGGACGATCGATGACGCGTTGCGGTATCAGCGGAGAAATCGCATTGCGATATCGACATAACCGGTAAACCAGCGTTTTCGGCACATCGCGCAACAACGCAAACCCGCCTGCCATATCGCCGTACAACGTGGCGTAGCCTACCGCCATCTCCGACTTATTGCCGGTAGTGACTACCAGCTGGCCGAATTTGTTCGACAAAGCCATTAATAAGATGCCGCGCACGCGCGCCTGGATGTTTTCTTCCGTCACACCGGGCGTTTTATCGCTAAATACCGGTGCCAGTTCGTGCAGGAACTGTTCGAACAGCGACCTGATCGGCAACTCGCTATAGTGTACTGCCGCGGACGCAACCATTTCTCGCGTATCGTCGATACTCATTCCGGCGGTAAATTCGGAAGGCATCATGACCGCATATACGCGTTCCGCGCCCAGCGCATCGACGGCAATTGCCAGAGTCAGCGCAGAGTCGACGCCGC
Source organism: Pseudomonadota bacterium (assembly GCA_021795395.1). Taxonomy (GTDB): domain Bacteria; phylum Pseudomonadota; class Gammaproteobacteria; order Burkholderiales; family Sulfuriferulaceae; genus Sulfuriferula. Next base: position 3,524 of record JAJYPN010000035.1, read on the forward strand.
CTGACACCCCTATCAATACGCCAGGAAACCGGTTTTTTTCCACATAATCGCGCAACCCTGTTACCAGCGCCCGGTAAACGCTCGATTCGACTGAATCGACGGGGTAGATAAAGCCCGTTACCGGTACGCAATGTTGCAGTTCGACGACATATAAACCGGCATCGAAACTGGCGAACTGATGCGTCACTTGTCCGTTCGGGTTCATGGCGAACGAGCCGCCGTCGAACAGCAATTCGTCCTGACCGCCGACCAGATTGCAATAGATGACCGATGTACCGGTTTCCCTGATCCGCTCGCGCAGTTCGGCGTAACGCTCTTCGAGTTTGCCGATATGAAAGGGCGACGCGTTGAGCACCAGCAAAACCTCCGCTCCGGCGGCTACGGACCGGCGCGGTGCCTCTTCGTGCCATACGTCGTCACAGATATTGACACCGAATCGCACCCCGTCCTGTTCGAAAACGCAGGCCTGCGTGCCGGAGGTAAAATAGCGCAGTTCATCGAACACCGCATGGTTGGGCAGACTGCATTTATGATACGTCGCCAGCGTGGCTCCGTCACGGAACACGCTGGCGGCATTATAAAGACGGCTATGCCGCCGCTGCGGATGACCGATCACCAGAGTCATTCCCTGTGACAGCACGCGAAGATGCGACAGCGCATGTTCGATCTGCGCATTGAAATCGTCTCGAAACAGGAGATCTTCCGGCGGATAGCCAGAGAGCATCAATTCCGGCGTAAGCAGTATCTGCGCACCGGATAATCTCGCCTGCGCGATGGCATCGGCAATCTTCGCCGTATTGCCGGCTATATCGCCCACCGTGGCATTCAGTTGCGCCAATGCGATTTTCATGAACGCATCGCTTGCAATACGGCCTGTCCCATATCGGCAGGCGATTCCGCAATAATCGCTCCGGCATCGGCCAATGCGCGGATTTTCATATCCGCCGAACCGTTACCGGCGGCAATGATGGCGCCAGCGTGCCCCATGCGTTTGCCCTTGGGCGCGGTTTGTCCGGCTATGTAAGCGGCGACAGGCTTGGTGACATGCTGTTTGATATAGTCCGCCGCCTCTTCCTCGCGCGTACCACCGATTTCGCCGACCAGTATGATCGCCGAGGTTTGCGGATCGGCTTCGAACAATCCCAGACAATCGATAAAGTCCATGCCCTTGATCGGATCGCCGCCTATTCCGACGCAGGTGCTTTGCCCCAGACCGAGACGGCTGGTTTGATATACTGCTTCATACGTCAGCGTACCAGAACGCGAAACGATGCCGATATTACCGCGCTGATGGATAAATCCGGGCATGATGCCGATCTTGCAGGCGCCGGGCGTAATGACGCCGGGGCAATTGGGGCCGACCAGTCTGGCTTCGTTTGCGCGCAACGCCGCCTTGACGTTAAGCATGTCGCGCACCGGGATGCCTTCGGTAATGCACACGATCAGGGCGATGCCGGCATCGGCTGCTTCCATGATCGAATCGGCCGCATAATTGGCCGGAACGTAAATAACGCTGGCGTCGGCGGCCGTTTCCCGCACCGCCGACCGCACCGTGTTGAATACGGGCAAATCGAGATGCCGCTGGCCTCCCTTGCCGGGAGTCACGCCCCCGACCATCTGCGTACCGTAAGCAATGGCCTGCGCGGAGTGGAACGTCCCCTGTTTGCCGGTAAATCCCTGACAAATGACTTTGGTATTCGTATCGACCAATATGCTCATGCTGTTGCACCTTGAACTGCGGCAACCGCAAATCGCGCCGCAGCGGTCAAATCGTCAGCCGTAATGATATCCAGACCGCTGGCGGCCAGAGTTTGTTTGCCGAGATCGACGTTGGTACCTTCCAGCCGGACAATGACCGGAACGCGTACGCCGACTTCCCGTATCGCGGCAATTATTCCTTCAGCAATGATATCGCAGCGCATGATACCGCCGAATATGTTCACCAGTACCGCCCGCACCTGGCTGTCGGAAAGAATGATTTTCAAGGCGCTGGCAACGGTTTCCGCCGTCGCTCCGCCACCGACGTCGAGGAAGTTGGCCGGCTTGCCGCCGTGCAGCTTGATCAGGTCCATGGTCGCCATCGCCAGTCCGGCGCCGTTTACCAGGCATCCGATCTCACCTTCCAGCGCGATATAGCTCAAGCCCGCTTGCAGAGCGGCAATTTCCTTGCTGTCAATCTGGCTATCGTCGCGCATCTCCAGCAATTTTTTTTGCCTGCCCAAGGCGTTATCGTCCACCACCATTTTGCAGTCCAGCGCGACGATACGATCATCGCCCGTGATCACAAGGGGATTTATTTCCAGCAAACTTAAATCGAATTGAACGAATAATTGATATAAAGTCGGCAATATGCGGTTGAAATCATTCATCGATGCAGGCGAAAGATCGAGTCCGAACGCCAGATTCCTGCACTGGAACGGCTGCAGCCCCAGAACGGGGTCGCAGGTTTCGCGCAGTATCCGCGCCGGCTGCGTTTGCGCTACGTCTTCGATTTCCATGCCGCCCATGCCCGAAGCGATAACCGCGACGCGTTCGGTATCGCGGTCGAGCAGCAGACTCAGATACAATTCGCGCTTGATTTCAAGCGCTTCTTCTACCAATAATCGACTGACTCGCTGGCCCTCCGGCGCATTCTGGTACGTCACCAGTTGTGCGCCCAGCAAATCTGCCGCCGCCAGACGCAGAGCCTCGATCGAATCGACGAACCGAACCCCCCGGGCTTTGCCGCGACCGCCCGAATGGATCTGTGCCTTGACGACCCAGGCGTCGCCGCCGAGATAGCCGGTAGCTGCCAGTTCGGCATGCGCAGGGTCTTCCACCACGATACCGCGTGGGGTATCGAGACCGAATTCGCGTAATAATTGTTTGGCTTGATATTCGTGTAAATTCATTTATTTCGTCTAGTCAGCATAAGTACCATTAAATTCAAGGTAATTGCAGGATGAATACAGCACCTGAATCGCCCTCCTTGTTTTGCAAAATCAAAGCACCTTGCCGGTCTTTATTCTTGTGCGCCTCAACAATCACACTGGCGAAAAACAAACCCATTCCGGTACCGTTCTTCGTTATGGGCGCCCCTTTTTCTACCGTCTTGTGCAAAACAGATGGCGGATATCCGGGGCCATCGTCATCGACGCTCAGAATCAGACCATTTGCCGCGCCGGCAACACCGATGACGATGCGCCGCCGTGCGTAACGCAAGGCATTATGCAAGGCATTAAGCAGTGCCATTTCAACCAGTTCGCGGTCAAAAAACCAATAATCCGGCACCTGTTTTTTGCAACATTCGATAATAAACCGACCGGTAGCCAGCGCCGTCGCATCGCGGACGAAATCCTCGACGAAATCGGCAGGATTATGCGCCGCCAGATTGAGTTTCAGTTTATCCGCCTGCAATTCGTCCAGCAGCAGCATTTGCACCATCCGATCGTTGATGCGGCGGCACAAGGAACGCGCGTCGGCTACGCCGGCCGAATCGGAATCCATCGCGTCCAGCCGCAGCATGAGTTGCAGCAGCAGATTTTTGATTTCATGGATATTCGACGCCAATAGCACTTTTAAATCGATCGTTGCGGAATCATCGGGTTTCACTGGCCGATTCCGTATTTCAGCTGCACATCTTTATACAATCCACTGATTTTCTGGAATTTTTCCAGACTACCATGCACTTCCGCATGATTGGCCAGTAATTGGCCGGCCAATTGCATTTTCTCGCCATTCCAGCCATTGCGGTCGCTTTCGACGATCAATGCCTGCGCTGCATTCAGGGCAACCTGAACATTTTGCGGCATGCGTCTGGCAGCGGTGGCCAGCAGGTCGACCGAGCCCGCCAGATCGCCATTTTTGGCGCGCATCACCCCTTCATTATTCAGCTTGATCACTTCGTTAATGCTGTTTTCGATCAGCATCTGGCTTTCGTCGGCGCGTCCGATACCGTCGAGCATGCCGCGCACTGCGGCCTGAATTTTTTCGTCTTCGTAAAAATTGCTGATCATATCCTTGACCAATTCGCGCGCTTCGTTTTCCTTGCCGTTCAAAAAACAGACTTTGGCAAGATCGACGGCGATGCTGTCGGCCAGACTCAAACCATGCTGCGCTTTTATTTCCAGCGCGCGAGACAGCGCCAGTTCGGATTGAACGGTTTCATTTGCCGCATGATGAATCAGACTTTCCATCACGGAGCTCGCCAAATCGAGTTCGGGCGTACTGTCGAAATGTTTGCGCGCGTCCGCAATCGTGCAGAGCGCGGTGTCGTGTTTGCCGTCGTCCAGCAATACCCGGCTCAAACTGATAAAGTCCTTATGATTGCGAAAATAGGAATATTTGCCCTTATCGACTACAGTGCCGAATGCTTTGGCGGCTTTGGCCAGATCGCCGTTGCGGTACGCGATTTCCCCCATCGCACTTTGCCGCAGCAGGCTTTGCGGGGACACGGTCACCGCCTTTTCCAATACGTCCTGCGCCCGTTGCAGATTTCCCTGGATTTCGTGCGTTTTCGCCAGGGTATCGTAAGCTTCCAGATAATGAGGCGTTTCATCGATCACCAGTTCCAGCGTCTCGATGGCGGCCTCGGCTTCTCCGGCCAGGCTCAATGTCTTGGCCAGTCCCAATCTTGCCCACGGAATAGCGCGCGCGGCAATGATTTCTTCGTATAATTTCCTGGCTTCGCCGTGCCGGTTCAATGCGATCAACAATTCGCCTTTCATGCGGATCAGATCCATGGCGAATCTGCTTTTGAGAGCCAGCATGCGATCGCATTCCGCCATGGCCTGTTCCGCTTTGCCGCCTGCGATAAGCCGGTATACCTCGGCGAACTGGGTTTTCTTTTCAAAAGTCCGCTCCAGCCGTATACACATCGTTTCTGCGGTAAACGGTTTTAACAAATAATCGTCGGGTGCAAATTCGGCGCAGGAAACGACCTTTTCGTAATCGCGCTCGGCCGTCACCATCAAAAACACCACCGACGGCGCGATCATGGCGCTACGGCGCAATTGTTCCAGAATCTGCTGGCCGTCGCTGCCTGCGCCCAAACAATAATCGCATACAATGATGTCGAATTCACGTTGCCGTATCCGAAAAATCGCCTCATTGGCGGAATTCGAAGTTTCGCAGCGCGTTATGCCGAAATTGTTCAATGTCATACGCAACGATGAGCACATGGCTGGGCTGTCATCGATAATGAGCGCTCTTTTTTTACTGAAATCGATCATGATTTTTATATTTATAAATGAAAACGGTCTGCCAGCGACGGCACGAATCACCCTTACGCATTGATAACGTCAGACCGCAACCGGAGCTTTAATCGCCGGATAAGGATCGTAATTCACCAATTCGAAATCATCGAATCGGAATGCAAATAAATCCCGCACCTCGGGATTGATGCGCAAAGTCGGCAACGGACGCGGCACGCGCGTCAATTGCAGCGCAACCTGTTCCATATGATTGGAGTAGATATGCGCATCGCCCAGCGTATGGATAAAGTCTCCCGCTTCAAGCCCGCTTACCTGTGCCACCATCATCGTCAACAAGGCATAGCTGGCGATATTGAAAGGTACTCCTAAAAATATATCGGCGCTGCGCTGATAGAGCTGACAGCTCAGCTTCCCGTCGGCTACATAAAACTGGAAAAAAGCGTGGCACGGCGCCAGCGCCATTTGATCCAGATCTGCGACGTTCCATGCCGAGACGATAATACGGCGCGAATCGGGATTGGTTTTCAGATCCTGCAAGACGCGCGCCATCTGATCGATATGTCCGCCGGCCGGCGTAGGCCAGCTGCGCCATTGTTTGCCGTAAATAGGTCCCAGATCGCCGCTTTCGTCGGCCCATTCATCCCAGATCGTCACGCCGTTCCGTTTTAAATAGGCGATATTGGTATCGCCTTGCAAGAACCAGAGCAATTCATGAATAATGGAGCGCAAATGGCATTTTTTGGTAGTGACCAAGGGAAATCCCTGACTCAGATCGAAACGCATCTGATAACCGAATACCGACAGCGTTCCGGTCCCGGTACGGTCGGATTTCACCGTACCATGCGCTTGTACATGGCGCATCAAGTCCAGATATTGACGCAAGTTACCCCCCTAATTGTAAATGCCGCTGCATTACATCGGCTATTCCCTGCGCCATTTGCAGCCAGCGTTGCGCCAGTTCCGGCGGCAAATGAGCAAGCAGAGTCTCTTCGAATACCTGTAGCCAGCGCTGCAGCGCTTCGGCGTCAAAGCCCAGGGCGCGATGCTTGGCCAGCATGTCAAATTTACGCGGCTGTTCTATTCTACCGCCCATTGCCGTCCACCAGAAATCGGCAATCAAGGCTTCATGTTCGGTAAAATCGCCTATACCTTCAAAAAACGGCCGCATCAAGGCGTCCCTGTGCAGGCGATCATAAAAATCGTGGACTACCGCCGCAACGTGATCGCGGCCGATCTTATCGCACAAAGGGATCAATTTACGCCTTGGTCCAGGCTCGCCAATCTCCATCGACTAATCCTTGCAAAGGCTGATACTGTTGTTTATAAACCATTTTCCTGCTGCCGTCTACCCAATAGCCGAGATACAGATAGGGTAAATGCAATTCCCGCGCCAGATTGATCTGCCATAATATATTGAATACGCCAAAACTGCGGGCTGGCAATGCCGGATTAAAGAACGTATATACCGCCGACAATCCATCTTCTACCTTATCGACTACGCTGAGCATCTGCAATTGCTTTCCTTCACGAAACAACAGCAATCGCGTATCGACGTGACTGGCGACCAAAAACTGCATGTATTGCTCCCGGTCGTCATGATCCATTCCGCCGCCGGAATGGCGAAATGTCTGATAGCGCTGATACAGAGCAAAATGCTCAGGGTCGTAATACGGCGACGTCATCGTCACGTCCAGCATCGCATTACGCTTCATTGCCCGTTTCTGCGAACGATTCGGCCCGAATTCATCGACGACCACGCGCACCGGCACGCAAGCGGTGCATTCCCCGCATTGCGGACGATAGGTAAACAAACCGCTGCGCCGGAACCCGGCGCGGATCAATTGATTATATGCGCTCTTGTTGACGAGATGGGCTGGCGTGACAACTTGCGAACGCGCAATACGGCCAGGCAAATAACTGCAAGCATAAGGCGAGGTCAAATAATACTGCAATTGCGCCAATAACGGAATATCGTTCAAATGTGTCATGCGATTCCACCCCTATCCAGATGCCAAAACGGCGCGGACAGATTGATTCCGACATCGAGGTACCGTATAAATTCACTGCGCGGAATTTCCGCAGCGCCGAATCGCGCCAGATGCGCAGTATACATCTGGCAGTCTATCAGTTTGAACTGCCAGCGTTGCAATTGTCTGACCAGATGGACGAAAGCAATTTTCGATGCATCACTCACCCGCGCAAACATCGATTCGCCGTAAAATATGCGGCCTATGGCAACTCCGTACAGACCGCCTGCGAGTTCGCCGTCGATCCAGGTCTCAATGCTATGGGCAAAGCCGAGTTTATGCAATCCGGTATAGGCTTTGATCATATCCGGCGAAATCCAGCTGCCCTGCCGTTCGGCGCGAGGCTGACCGCACGCGATCATGACTTCTGCAAATGCCGTATCCAGACGGATTTCGTAATGCTCCTTACGCATCACGCGGACGAGCGAATGCGGTATATGCAATGCTTCAGGAAACAAGACCATACGCGGATCGGGGCTCCACCACAAGATCGGCTGGCCCGGATTGAACCAGGGGAAAATACCGCGCCTATACGCCAATAGCAAACGGTGCGGCGATAGATCGCCACCTACCGCCAACAGCCCGTCAGGTTCGCGCAGTGCCTGCGTTACCGGCGGAAAATCCAGAGTTGTTGATAAATAAGGCAACATGTCGATAATTTTACCATTTACGAACCGGCCTCTTGACAAATTTCACTAAAAGGATATATTTATCCTTATAGATTATTTAAGGGAGGCTATCATGGCAAATCTGATCCATATGTTGTTTAACAGCCCAACCGGGTTACTAAGCGTTTTTACCGTTACCTTTGCTGTCGGCATGATGGTTTGGTTTACCTGGTGGTTCATAAAAAAATCCGGCGGCAAATGACTGCACTGCAAGCAGCTCTCTCAGGGATAAGTTGCTTGCAGGACGGCGAGATCGGAAACAACCTGAGCGGGATTCGTCGCGGCGTTCACGGACAAATACGCCTTCGCTATCCTGCCGGACGGATCGATAATAAATGTATTGCGCTTCGCAAATTTCACCAGCACTAAATTGAGTACGGAGCCGTAACGTGCCGCCACGATACCGTCTTTATCCGCCAAGAGCGGAAACGGCAAATGGTGTTTTTTAGCGAATTCGGCATGAGAATCGCGGTCGTCCACGCTGACACCCACTACACCCGCTCCCAAGGCATGTATCTTGGAGATATCATCCCGATATTGGCACGCTTCGGTCGTACAATGCGGACTGTCGTCCTTGGGATAAAAATACATCACCAACCATTTTCCGCGAAAATCCGCCAGCTTATGCAATTGTCCGTTCTGGTCGATTAATGCAAAGTCCGGCGCAGCCTGCCCGACAACAGGCACTTCGGCTGCCAAACCGTTACGCAGCCATACCAAACCCAGAGCCAATACCAGCCCCAACATTACTAAACTTTTCATATATTTTTTCCTGTACGAGCCGACCACGCCCAAAAGTGCATCAGCAAGGCAGCGCATATAGCCGTTATCCCTGCATAACGAAACGCCGCTTCCGCTCCCAGCGCATGCCATAGCGATCCGAACAGCAATCCCGCCGGAACAGCTGCGATTCCAACCATCAAATGATACCAGCCATACGCCGTTCCCCGATATTTTTCGCCGGAAAAATCGCTGATCAATGCCCGTTCAGGCCCTTCGGCAATACCGGCGAACAGTCCGAACAGACACGTTGCAAACCATAAACCGGCTTGAGTCGATACCCAGCCCAAGCCCAGAAAACACCATCCCAAACCCGCCCATGCGAACAGGATTACCGGTTCCTTGCCTGTCCCGTCTGCCCACCTACCGCCGTATATCGACGTCAAAGCCTTGGTCGCATTGAGCATCGCCCACAACACCAGCAAAGTCACGACATTCATACCCAGTTCATGCCCACGAAATACGATAAAGGTTTCGGAGACACGCGCAAAGGTAAACAGCATCAATACCCAAAGATAGCGCCGCAATGGCTTCGGCAATTCGGACCACGGCAGGATCGGTAAGGTTGCGGCGGGAGTTTCGGCAACTTTCCGCTGCACTCTGTCGCCTATGCCCAGCACGATCAATAGTACGCTGATCGCCCCGGGCACCACCGACCATAAAATCACTTGCGTCAATGACTGACCCAACCAGCTTAATACCGCCGCCGCAATCAAACTGCCGCCCACTGCGCCTGCATTATCGAATGCCCGATGCAAACCGAATGCCAGACCGCGCATTGCCGGCGGCGTGACATCGACGAGCAACGCGTCGCGCGGAGCGCTGCGCAGCCCCTTGCCGACCCGGTCCAGACTGCGCAGCAATAACAGCACCGGCCAGCTTCCGGCCAGACCGAACAGCGGGCGCGTCATATTCGACAAACCGTAACCCGCTACCGCAAATCCCTTGCGCTGTCCGCCGAGCCGATCGGAGCGCCGACCCGACCATAACTTGAGCAAGGAAGCCACGGCATCGGCAGCCCCTTCTATCAATCCCAGCGCCACCGGCCCGGCGGCGAGAATCGAGGCCAGCAATACCGGTATCAGCGGCACCACCATCTCGGAAGCGAGATCGTTAAAAAAACTGACCAGGCTCAATATGATGACGGTACGCGGCAGACTCGAAATCGGCATATTTGTTCTCCAGAGCTTATGGATAAGCGCGTAATCGGATAGAATATCAACCGCGCCCCGGTAGCTCAGTGGATAGAGCATTCCCCTCCTAAGGGAAGGGTCACACGTTCGATTCGTGTTCGGGGCACCAGTTTGTTATTAACAAATACTATCATATTGAGATCTGTGCACAATGTAGCGAGCGCCGCGGCACAGATGAAGCGAAGTCTGATATCGTTTTGTGCAGCGCGTCGCCAGTAATTATGGACTCGACATTTGGGAACTATTTGCCGTCCGGGAATCTATCTTCTCTATACAAGCGTAGCAAGTCCTCCAGTTTATCAGCCGTTTTGTTTTCATGTTGCGGCGTATATACGATCAATTTCCGGCCCGAGCCATCGGTCACTGCAAAACTGGTAAATTCAAACAGCATTATGCCCTTGCGAGGATGCCTGATGCGTTTAATATTCGAAAGTTCGGCAACCACGTCATGCTTCGGCCACCACGCTTTGAACTCGGGGCTCGTGCGCATTAAAGTTGCTATCAATCTTTGCAAATCGGGGTGTCCGGCATAGCGCGCGCTATCGGCACGAAACATGGCAAGGTAAACCGGCGCAACCTCATTCCAATCGACCAGCAAACGCCGATGCCTGGCATTGGCAAAGACCAGATGCATGATATTTCGCTCATCGCCTTGCAGCGCCGCATAATCACCGAACACCGCGATGGCGGCTTGATTCCAGACAAGTATGTCCCATCGGCGACCAATAAGATAGGCAGGTTGTCCCGTCAGGCTGTCGAGCATACGCTGTAATGAGGCTTCCACGCACTCGGAATCGGCAAGTATTGTTTGCGGTGGCGGCCTGTCACTCAAGATAAAGAGATGGTGCCGCTCAACCGCATCGAGACGCAAAGCATCCGCCAGCGCGGACAAAACTTCCACCGAAGCGCGTACTGATCGGCCTTGTTCGAGCCACGTGTACCAAGTGGCACCCACTCCCGCGAGCAAAGCAACTTCCTCCCGCCGCAATCCTGGAGTCCGGCGGCGAAACCCGTTGGGCAATCCCACCGTTTCCGGGCTCAGGCGTTCCCTGCGGGAACGTAAAAAATCCCCCAGTTCGGAACGATGAGCTTCGGTTGGCACAAGATTACGCTTCATGGTTAGCATAGTATAAGCAATACCAGGATAGCTTCAAGCCTGTTTGTCTTTCTGCCTTTAAGCGAAACTTGTGTCGGCATTATTTATTTCACCCACGTGCCTTCACAAATTTTTTAACATTAGATAGAGGAAACAGGATCATGCAAAATCAACACGTTCTCATTATTGGAGGTTCTTCGGGTATCGGCTTTGCCGCAGCGCGTCAAATGATTAACCTGGGCTACAAAGTAACCATTGCCGCTCGAACTGCTGCAAAACTGGAGGCTGCTAAATGCGCATTGAACAACGGTGCGGACACAATCATACTGAATGCAACTGATGCCGATGCAATTCGAGATGCATACAACGCTCTCGGAGCATTCGATCATCTCGTGTTGGCGTTGGGTAGCAGCAAAGGCGCCGGTGCATTCGCTACGGTCTCACTTGAAGAAGTTCGGCAAGGGTTCGAGGAAAAAGTCTTCACGCATTTTTTATGCGCACAAACCGCCCTCCCATTTTTAACTCCCTGTGGCAGTATCACCTTTATATCGGCCGTGACGGCCCATGCCGCGATGCCCGGAACAGCCGGAATCGGGGCTGCCAACGCAGCAGTCGCAGCATTGGTTCCTATCCTCGCCGCCGAATTGCGTCCTTTGCGTGTCAACGGCGTCTCGCCCGGCGTTATCGATACGCCATGGTGGGACTTTTTATCGACTGAACAAAAAACCCAGGTTTTTGCTGATTTTAAGTCAAAAACTCCCGTAGACCGTATCGGACGGTCTGACGATGTGGCCCAGGCCATTTCATTTCTGATATCAAACACCTACATGAACGGGCATATAATCATCTGTGATGGAGGAATTCGATTAACAACTTGAAGATTTCTGGATACCTCCATGTAATCGGTAGCGGTTCCCTGTGTGTACATTCATCCAAAAATAATTTAGGATGTACACGTACACACAGGAGGCGCATGATGACGATGACCAAATTATTCAAAAACGGTAATTCGCAGGCGGTACGGATTCCCGCGGAGCTTGCTTATGAACGCTCAGATATCGATCTCGAGATCGAGCGTATCGGCGATGAACTGCATATTCGGCCGGCAAGTCGACGCTTGAACGATGTTCTTGCCAAATTTGCGCAATTCTCGCCGGATTTTATGGCCCAAGGCAGGGATATCGACACGCAAACCGATAGAGAAGCGCTGTGAGTCCGAAATACATGCTCGACACCAATATCTGCATCTATCTGATGAAGCACCATCCGCCGGAAGTGGCCGCACGATTTGCCGATTACCATACAGGCGAAGTCGTCATATCCGCCATTACGCTAGCGGAACTGGAATACGGCGTAATATGCTCAGGCGAGAATCTACCCCGCAACCAGACCGCGCTTGTCTCGCTATTGGAAGATATCGCCGTATTACCATTCGACCATGCAGCAGCGACTGCCTATGGCTCGGTTCGTCTGGCAACCCGGCAACGCCAGCATGATGCGCTGGATAAATTGATAGCCGCACACGCAATCGCCATGAAAATCACGCTGGTCACTAACAATGAAGCCGACTTTTCCGTCTATCCCGGCCTGAGGGTAGAAAACTGGGTTTAATATTCTTGAATTTTTCTGTCTTCACAAGCTTGCATATTCAGTTCTTTTTTTGGACCTAGCCATCCTCGCCCATTGTTTATAGCTATCGGCGCCATTACATTATTCAATTAGATTTATCTTCCGCATTTCCCTATCATGGCTTCATGGATGCGGCATCGCATTCAGTCAACGCTTTTATCCGTAACCATCCACATACAGGAGCCAAGCATGAAATTAGAAAACCTTGAAGGACTACACGTACCTTACGTTACATTCAACACTCGTGCCGGCAGCCAATGGAAATCCGTATCCAGCGATGACATTTTTAAAAATAAAACGGTCATCGTGTTTTCCTTGCCCGGCGCTTATACGCCTACCTGTTCCTCCAGTCACGTACCGCGCTATAATGAGCTTGCCCCCGTATTCAAGGAAAACGGTATCGACGATATCGTCTGCATATCGGTCAACGATGCCTTCGTGATGGAAGCATGGAGCAAGGATCAGAACGCTGATAATATCCGTTTCATTCCGGACGGCAATGGGGAATTCACCGAGAAAATGGGGATGCTGGTCGATAAATCCGACATCGGTTTCGGTAAGCGCTCCTGGCGTTATTCCATGCTGGTCAGAGACGGCGTGATCGAAAAACAGTTTATCGAACCAGACCAGCCCGGCGATCCATTTGTCGTCTCCGATGCCGATACGATGCTGCATTACATCAATCCGAATGCCAGGGAGCCGGAATTCGTTACCTTGTTTACCCGTGAAGGCTGTCCGCACTGTATGCGCGCCAAGGAACTCCTGAACGAAAGAGGCATCCAATACGAAGAAATCAGAACCGGACAAGGAACCGGCGTTTCTTCTCGCACTCTGAGGGCGACCACAGGGCGTTCTACGGTGCCGCAAGTATTTATCGGCGGCAAGCACATCGGCGGCCGGGAGGATCTCGAGCGTTATTTCGGCTTGAATCAATAAGGCGATTGATGCCAGGATCGACTCGACTATCCTGACCGGATAAGTAGACCGCTTATCCGGTAATGTATTTTTGGGGGGCACATGAACAAACATTACCAGTTACTTGCCATAGGCGGCGGCAGCGGCGGCATAGCAGCGGCCAATCGCGCTGCGCGCTATGGAATCAAATGCGGCGTTATCGAAGGCGGACGCCTGGGAGGCACTTGCGTGAATGTCGGGTGCGTGCCAAAAAAAATAATGTGGAATACGGCTTCAGTCAATCACACGCTGGAAAAGTCATCCGAATACGGCATCCGTCTCGGCAAGCACGAATTTCATTGGCCGGTACTGAAACAGGCGCGCGATGCGTATATCCATCGCCTCAACGAACGCTACGGTATCGGGCTGGCTGAAAATCAAGTGGATCTGATCCGCGGTTACGCGCATTTTATAGATCGCCACACGGTGGAAGTCGATGGCGAACGCTTTACTGCCGACCACATTATCATCGCCGCGGGCGGTCGGCCGGTAGTGCCGCCCATACCAGGCGGAGAACTGGGGATTACTTCCGACGGATTTTTCGAACTGGAAACGCAACCGCGTCGCGTCGCAGTGATCGGCGCAGGATATATTGCCGTCGAACTCGCCGGCGTACTCAAACAATTGGGTAGCGAAGTTACCCTGCTGTTGCGCCGCGAACATTTTCTCGATAGCTTCGATGTGATGTTACGCGAAACGCTGATGGATGAAATGCTCGAATCGGGTATCGATATTCTGACTCAACGCAACGTTGCCGAAGTTCGACGTGACGACGATCTGCTGACGCTGATTTTCGAGCAGGGCGAACCCTTGCACGCTTTCGACTGCGTGATCTGGGCCATCGGCCGCGAACCGAATACGATGGCGCTGAATTTGACTGCCGCAGGGATCGATATAGATAAACGCGGCTATATCGCCGTCGATGAATGGCAAAATACCAATGTCCCGCATATCTACGCCATCGGCGATATTACGCCGCGACCCGCGTTGACGCCGGTCGCAATTGCCGCAGGGCGGCGTCTAGCCGACCGAGTGTTCGGCGGACAGCCCGAACGGCATCTGGATTACAGCAATATTCCCACGGTCGTTTTCAGCCATCCGCCGATAGGCACGATCGGTTTGACCGAAACCGAGGCAAGAAACATTTACGGCGACGCAGTCAAAGTTTATCAGACGCGATTCACGCCGATGACGGACGCTTTCGCACAACGCCCGGTCAAAACCGCCATGAAACTGATAACGATCGGCGAACACGAGAAAATTGCCGGACTGCATGTCATCGGCCACGGCGCCGACGAAATGCTGCAAGGATTTGCGGTAGCCGTCAAGATGGGGGCCACCAAGCAGGATTTCGATGACACGGTGGCCATACACCCTACCAGCGCGGAGGAATTCGTCACGATGCGTTAGGCTTAATGCGATCGGTTGTCCGGAGATATGCGGTTTTAGCGTATTCGATGTATGATCTGCGTGTCGCTAACATTTGCCCGACGAAGTTGCTTTCATTCGCCCACCGGAGATCCTGCCATGTCAGAAAAAAATTCCGCCGTAGCCGTATTCCATACCCATACCGAAGCCGAAAATGCGATCAAAACGCTGCAAAAATCCGGCTTCGACATGAAAAAATTATCCATAGTCGGCAAGGATTATCATACGGATGAACATGTGGTCGGCTATTATACGGTGGGCGACCGGATGAAATACTGGGGTAAGCTGGGTACCTTCTGGGGAGGTTTGTGGGCGCTGGTCCTGAGTTCGGCGTTTTTTCTTATTCCCGGCATCGGACCGGTAGTGGTAGGCGGTCCGCTGGTATTATGGATCGTCACCGTACTGGAAGGAACCGCCCTTATCGGCGGATTGAGTGCTTTGGGAGGAGCCCTGTACAGCATAGGCATTCCCAGGGACAGCATTCTCAAATACGAAACCTCGATCAGAGAAAGCAAATTCCTGCTGGTAGCGCATGGCTCTGCCGAAGAAGTCCGACAGGCAAAAACAATATTGGAAAGCACCCAAGCCGAGTCTTCACATCTCCATGTCGATCAAGCCGGGTAAGAACGACCGCTACCGGACTTCCGTCGCCGACAGCAACAGGAAACCGCCGCCATACGATAGCGGTAGCGGTTTCCTCGGCCGAATTTCAGATATACATCAATCCACGCTCAATTCTGCCAGCAGACCATGTTTTTCGCCCGGTTGCAGGACGATGACAGCGGTCGCCGCATTGCAGGTTTCGACACAGACCATGTCGCGGTATTCGCCGACTGACATATCGGCGAAGGTTTTTTCCTTTTCCGTCCAGGGATTCCACACCACCGTCGTATCGCTGCCCTGTTTGGCAACGCGGATGCTTCTGCCGAAACGACCATCCCTGATGAGGCAATCAGCCTGCGTATCCAGATAAATCCGGTCGGTTTCCCCGGTAAACGTGACCGGACCGACCTGCAACTGCCGATTTTGTCCGCTGACCTTGTCGTGATAATGGGTTTGATCCAGCCCCAGCACTTCAACCTGTCCGATATCGCCGACGCGAAAATACGTATGCAGCGCTTCGGTAATGCGCATGGTCTCGTTGCCGGTATTATGCGTGATCAATTCCATGCGTAATGTCGGTCCAACGTACACGATCAAATCCAGTTCGAAAGCATGATCCCAGATCGCGTGCGTGTCCTGGTCGTCCTTGATGCCGAGACGAACGAATATTCCATGCGTATCCTGACCTGTCGCCCTGACCTGCCACATCCGCGTACGCACGAAGCCGTGTGCCGGTTTGCCCGGCTCGCCCGCGCCGAACCAAGGCCAGCATACCGGCACGCCGCCGCGTACGCCCTTTCCTGCCTGATACACAGCGGCTCGGCTCACCCAGATCACCGGTTGCTGCCCGGCAGGCTGCCATTCGAGCACCTGGCCGCCTTGCACAGCAATACGTGCGGTCGCCGCCGGTGTCGCAATTTCAACAATGGGCAAACCATTCACCTCGGTAAACTTCAACACCGAGGCAATACCGAATTGCCGGTTCAAAATATCAATCTCGGAGTTCATCCATTCATTCCTATCAGTTGTGGGATATTCGGCGCCTTGTCCGATAAGGTGTCGCGTTCTTCCTGCTGCAAGGCCCATAATTTCGCATACGTTCCGTTTCTGGCGAGCAATTCGCGATGAGTGCCGCGTTCCACGATTTCGCCGCGTTCCATGACCAGTATCTGATCGGCGTCGACGATGGTCGATAAACGGTGGGCGATCGTGAGCGTGGTATGCCCCCGCGCGATTTCCTTCAACTCCGCCTGAATGATTTTTTCGGTCTGGCTGTCAAGGGCGGAAGTCGCCTCGTCCAAGATCAAGACGGCAGGATTTTTCAGTACGGTGCGCGCGATGGCGACACGCTGTTTTTCGCCGCCGGAAAGTTTCAGGCCGCGCTCGCCTACCTTGCTCTCCCAGCCGTTGGGCAAGGATTCGATAAAATGCAGGATGTGCGCCGCACGCGCCGCTTCGACGATTTCCTCACGACTGGCGGTTGGCCTGCCGTAAGCGATATTGTAATAGATCGTGTCGTTGAACAATACCGTGTCCTGCGGGACTATTCCTATCGCCGCGCGCAAACTTTGCTGCGTCACGGTACGGATATCCTGGCCGTCGAGACTGATCGATCCGACATCGACTTCGTAAAAGCGATAGCATAAGCGCGCCAGCGTCGATTTCCCCGCACCGCTCGTCCCCACCACCGCCACATTATGCCCGGCCGGAACGGTAAAACTGACGCCGTGCAGAATTTCGCGGTTGCCCTCGTAGCCGAAATGCACCTTGTCGAATTGCAGTGTTCCACCTTTTAACTGCAGAGTGCGGGCATCGGGCGCATCGGCTACTTCGCGGCCGACATGCAGCAATTTGAACAGGCGCTCGATATCGGTCAGCGATTGTTTGATTTCGCGATACATGACGCCGAGAAAATTCAAGGGAATAAACATCTGCATCAGAAACGCGTTGATCATCACCAGATCGCCTACCGACAGCTTGCCCGCGACTATACCGGCCGAGGCCCGAGTCAGCATCACTGTCACGGCGATGGCGATGATCGCCGCTTGCGCGGCATTGAGCATCCCCAACGACACCTGATTCCTGATCGCGGCGGCTTCCCAGTTTTTCAGGCTGCTGTCGTAGCGTTCGGCCTCGTATTCCTCGTTACCGAAATATTTGACCGTCTCGTAATTGAGCAGGCTGTCTATCGCCTTGGTATTCGCCTGCGAATCCATTTCGTTCATGGTGCGGCGCAAATGCGTGCGCCACTCGGTGATGCTGACGGTCAATACAATATAAACTACCAGCACCGTTACGGTAATCGCACCGAACGCCCAGTCGAATTTGGCGAACAGTATCGCCGCCACCAACGTAATTTCCACCAATGTCGGCAGCACCGAAAACAGCGTCAGGCTGATCAGCGAAGAAATCGCGCGAGCGCCGCGCTCAATATCGCGCGATACGCCGCCGGTTTGCCGCTCCAGATGAAATCGCAGCGACAGACTGTGCAGATGCCTGAAAACTTCCAGACCGACCCGCCGTATCGCACGTTGCGTGACTTTGGCGAACACGATGTCGCGCAGGTCCGAGAACACTGTGCTGGCCAACCGCAAAGCACCATAGGCCAGCAGCAGGCCCAGCGGCAAAACGAGCTCCGTCCGCGGATGGTTCAGATGATCGACGATCTGTTTCAAAATAATCGGGATGGAAACCACGGCCAATTTCGCGGCGATCAGGCTGCTGATGGCAATGACTACCCGCCATTTATATTCCCACAGGTAGGGCAGCAATTTGAGCAGAGTACGCCAGTCCGCCACTCCGGGTTGTCCGCCGTCAGAATTGAAATGCCGCATGGTAGCCTATAGTCCAAACAAGTAGGTTAGGTTGAGCAAGTATCGCCTGCTATTTTTGATACATCAATAGGGGATTATAAGGGTTTTCGTATTTCACCAGAATATCGTAATAAGTTCTGACGTTTTCCACAAAAACCACCGCCTCGCCACCGCGGCAAAATCCGTGTTTGGTCTGGGAAAACTGGTCGGACGCCGACAATAGCGGCATCGTCTGCTTGACGTCGCACCAGGCCGAAGGATTCAGCTTGCGGCGTTGCGCCAGCACCCGCGCATCTTCCAGATGCCCCTGCCCCTGATTATAAGCTGCAAGCGCCATCCAGGTACGATCCGGTTCGGTAATCCGCAGGGGCATCTGTTCGATCAGCATAGCCAGATATTTCGCCCCTCCCAACACGCTCTGTTTCGGATCCAGCCTGTCCTCGACACCCATCTTGTCGGCGGTATCGGTAGTCAGCATCATCAATCCGCGCACGCCGGTCGGCGAAGTGGCGTAAGGCTCCCAATGCGATTCCTGATAACTGATCGCCGCAAGCAGGCGCCAGTCGAGTCCGGTTTCTTCCTGCGCCCTGTAAAAATACTGCCGGAATTTCGGCAGGTCGGTACGCATTTTATCCAGAAATTCCGAAACGTCCGCGTCTTCCAGCCGATCGGACTGGCCGTAATACCGGTCAATGATACGTTTCAAACTGCCGTCGCGCTTGATCTGCACAAAAAACTGCTGCGCCTGCTTGTACAAGGTCTGATCGGCCGTAGTCGGAAACACCCAGGCAAGCTGTTCGGACGGAGGAATCTCGAAAGCCACATCCAGCGCGGGATAATATTTGCGAGCCACATCGAATTCGTTGGAATCGACCACGACGGCATCGACGTCACCGCGCGCCAAACGTTCCAGCAATTCCTCGTCCCACTGCGCCCGGACTTCCGTCCAGTGCAAGCCCGGTACTTTTTTCTGCGCTTCGCGCAGCGCCTGAACATGGCTACTTCCTGCTACGACTTCGATACGCAGATGCGCCAATGCATCGAAATTGTCGGGCTTGACTCCATCGGTATTATATATGACCTCCTGTGTGACGGTTAAATAAGGCGGCCCATATTGCAGATCCTTATCCAATCTCGGCCTATTACTCAGTCCGGCAGCGATAAAATGTGCCTGATTCAAAACCAGTTGATTATATAAGTCCTTCACCGTATCCATTTCGACGAAGCGGACGCGGTATCCATATTTTTCTGCAAATTGCATGACCAGATCGTATTCGAATCCGCTGGGTTGGCCTTGCGGACCTTCGAAATAGGTAGTCGGGCCATTATGCGTCAACACGACCAATTCCCCGGATTGTTGCGGCGGCGCAAGCGGCACTGCCGGTTTATGCGACGTATCGCATGCAGCCAACCCCAGCAATAATAAAATAATTATTTTTTTCATGTTTATCAGCCCTGCCGAATTCGGATTAATCCCGCTCCGAACATCCCGGCATGTGCAACTACTTGATAACAGGTTATCAAAAAGATACGCGATTGATACCGGCAAGCTCTTCTATTCCGGTCAGTACAACGCTATAATGCCGGACTTCCGGAGAGGTGGCAGAGCGGCCGAATGCGCCTGACTCGAAATCAGGTATACGGTAATCCCGTATCGTGGGTTCAAATCCCACCCTCTCCGCCATTCCTGTTCCTGATTAAACCATCGATTGACTAAATTGCTTTTGTCGCCAAACCGTCGATATCTTCGATGATACCAGCGTTATAGCTTTTTCATAATGAACACGGCTTGCAGTACAGCAATATCGTAGTACCGTATACGATCTGCCGAGACTTCTTGTTGATAGATTCTTCATTACATTATAGACCATCGCGCCTTTTCCATCTTCATACGATTTAATTATTTATCCGGAATCCAAAATTCATGACGCTTCCGTACATATCACTATGCCCGGTGATAGCGTTGTCAGAAAGATTCGTCCTCGATAAGCGGGTTGATGAAGAGAAATTTGTCGGCGCACCCAGCTGAAAATGAAAAGGGACCTTCCATGTGTGTCGGCGTACATACTGGCATGCTTCTTCATGTTTGAATTAACCAGAATTTACTCGCCAGCGCCGGATTTATTTGGCCTTTAAGTTATCGCTGACCGTTTTAATCGCTACGAAAGATTAGCGTAAGATGATACGTAAACATGCGTCCATAAATGACCATATCCTGATCCCGATTAAAGCGGCGCTCAAGATATTCGCGTTAGGATTACTTTTAACGATGGGCGGCTGCGCAATCCAGAGTCATGGTTTTCTTCAGCCGGCTGGAACGATAGCGGCGGCCGAAAGACGTTTGCTGATTGAAGTCGTGCTGCTGATGTTGATTGTAGTGGCGCCGGTATTGATTTTGACGCCATTGCTCGTCTGGCGGTACCGCAGCAAAAATAGCCGTAGCGATTATCGCCCTGAATGGGAATTTTCCTTGCTGCTAGAATTATTGGTCTGGGGCGTCCCTGTACTGATCGTAGCGGTCATAGGATCCATGGTCTGGGCGAAAACGATAACTCTCGATCCTTATCGCCCGTTGGCCTCGGCGGAAAAACCTCTGGAAATCCAGGTTGTCGGCCTCGACTGGAAATGGTTATTCATTTATCCGAAACAAAATATAGCCGCTGTCAACACACTCGTTATTCCCGCTGATCGCCCGGTACATCTCACGTTAACCAGCGATACCGTCATGCTTTCCTTACTGATTCCGCGTCTGGTCGGTCAAATATATGCCATGCCGGGTATGAAAACACAACTGAACTTTCAGGCGAACCGGCCTGGAAATTATCTCGGAGAAAACACGCAATACAACGGCAGGGGATTTTCCCAACAGAAATTCACGGTACAGGCGCTGCCTCCCACCGAATTTTCGGCATGGATCGATCAGGTACGAGCGCAACGCAATCCTCTCGATCCTGCCGCCTACGCAAGAATCGCCAAGCGTGACATACCTAAAAATCCAATTTACTTTTCATCGGTTTACGATACCTTGTTCAACTCGATTCTAGCCCGATATCGCAATCCGCCCCATATCAAGGCTGGCACGATACCTACCGAGACCAATCATGATCTCTAATTCCTCCTGGAACCCCTGGCTCGGAAAGTTGAGCCTGAACGCCCTCCCTACCGATAGCCTGGTAGCGATGGGCGCGGCATCGATCGCGGTATTAGGCGCAGTAGGGGCTATCATTTTGATCACCGCGCTCGGCAAATGGCGTTATCTTTGGTCGGAATGGTTTACCAGCGTCGATCATAAACGCATAGGCATCATGTATGTCGTCCTGAGTCTGATCATGTTGGCGCGCGCGGTGATCGAAGCGGTGGTCATGCGGCTGCAACAGGCGGTCTCGGTAAACCACAGCGGCTTTCTGGCTGCCGAGCATTTCGGCCAGCTGTTTACGACGCATGGAACCATCATGATTTTCTTCATGGCCATGCCGTTTTTAACCGGTCTGATCAATTATGCAATGCCCTTGCAAATCGGCGCTCGCGATGTCGCCTTTCCGGTACTCAACTCCATCAGCCTTTTCTTGACCGCGGCCGGCGCCTTTCTCATTATGGTTTCGCTGGTATTGGCGCCCTTTTCCACGGGTGGATGGAGCGGCTATCCGCCGTTCACCGGGATAGCATTCAATCCCGGCGTCGGTGTCAATTACTGGATCTGGTCGGT
Source organism: Pseudomonadota bacterium (assembly GCA_021795395.1). Lineage (GTDB taxonomy): Bacteria > Pseudomonadota > Gammaproteobacteria > Burkholderiales > Sulfuriferulaceae > Sulfuriferula. The sequence goes on from JAJYPN010000035.1 coordinate 25,613, forward strand.
AAGCCTGGCGTCCATCGGCTCTACCTTGACCGGGATCAATTTCATTGTGACCATCTATAAAAAACGGGCTCCGGGCATGCGTCTCATGTTTATGCCCCTGTTTACCTGGACCGCACTATGCGTCGCCATCATGATGATATTCGCCATGCCGCCTCTCACCGTAGCGACCGCGCTGCTGGCATTGGACCGTTATCTGGGCATGCATTTTTTCACCAACGGCGCCGGCGGCAACATGATGAATTATATCAATTTATTCTGGGAATTCGGCCATCCGGAAGTCTATATCCTCATCCTGCCGGCATTCGGCGTTTATTCCGAAGTATTTGCCACCTTTTCCGCCAAAATGCTTTACGGTTATACGTCATTGATTCTTGCCACCATGGTGATCGCCGTCTTGTCCTTTACCGTCTGGGTGCATCATTTTTTCACGATGGGACAAAGCGCGAACATTAATGCCGCCTTCGGCATCGCTACCATGCTGATCGGCATTCCAACCGGAGTAAAAATCTACGACTGGATGCTCACGATGTATCGCGGTCGCGTTCGTTTTACCACCCCCTTGCTGTGGGCGATCGCTTTTCTGGTGACCTTCACGATTGGGGGAATGACGGGAATTTTACTGTCCACGCCACCCGTCGATTTCATGGTTCATAACACCACGTTCCTGGTCGCGCATTTCCACAATGTGCTGATTCCCGGCTTGCTGTTCGGCATGATTGCCGGTTATCAATACTGGTTCCCGAAAGCCTTCGGTTATCGACTCGACGAGACATGGGGGCGGATCGCCTTCGTCTGCTGGACGGCAGGATTCTATCTTGCTTTCATGCCGCTGTATGTGCTGGGGCTCAAAGGCATGCCGCGCCGCAGCCTGGAGACGTTTCAGAGCTCCTTCGAGCCGTGGCTGCTGATCGCGGCTGCCGGCTCATTGCTGATCACCGCCGGGCTCCTCAGCCTGGTCATACAACTCTACGTCAGCGTACGCCATCGGGATCGAGCACGGGTTAGCGCAGGCGATCCGTGGGACGGGCGCAATCTGGAATGGTCCACTTCCGCTCCACCACCCGAGTACAATTTTGCAGTCCTGCCTCGGATAGAGGGTCGAGATCCATTTTATAACATGAAAAAAAACGGGCACCCCTATCCGCGCCAGACCAATTTTCAACCGATCATCATGCCCAAAAACAGTAGCTTGGGTCCGACGATAGGAATAGCCACCGCCGCGCTGGGCTTCGGTCTGGTGTGGTATATCTGGTGGCTTGCCGTCGCCGGGCTGGTAGTCACGATCGCAGCTGTCATCGCACGAAGTTTTAAACGGGATACGATGCGCGTCATCCCGGTCGAAGA
>JAJYPN010000010.1 GCA_021795395.1 Pseudomonadota bacterium
TGGCTGCTTCGGCCAGGGACTTTTGCAATTCCGCCACGAGACTTGTATCCAGACGAGGATCGTCCAGGCCTCCCAGGATATCCACACGATCGGTGGTGGTGTCGTGCAGCGCAGGCAGAAATACCCCGTGCGGATTAATTGAGGTTCCCTCTATTTTCGTCTTCCAAGGGATGGGTTTCATGCTACCCGCTTTACCTCATGCTGAGCTATCCTCGGCGTTTTTCAGGCTTGCTTGCAGCATGTCTATGGGGTAACGCACAATCGGCCGCCTTGTTCGATTGCATGACAGAACCTACACAAACCGTAGATATCAGGAGTCCGGTCGTTGGCCTGCTCGAAAAGGTCAATGTACGACGCGGGGACAAAGTTCGCAAAGGACAGATAATCGCCAACCTGGAATCATCAGCCGAAACGGCCTCCGTAGCGCTGGCGCTTTACAAATCCGAAATGACTGCGCCAACCATAACAGCCGAAAACAAAATCAAGTTTGCCAAACGCAAATTCGAACGGCGTCGCGAGATGCAAGCACAGAACTTCATGTCAGGGCAAGAACGCGACGAAGCTGAAGCCGAAATGAAACTGGCCGAAGACGAGCTCAAACTGGCGCAGGAAAACAAGGCCGTTGCCGGACTCGAATGGCGACAGCAACGCAGCCTGCTTAATTTACGCACCATACGCAGCCCATTCGATGGTGTTGTAGTCGACCAATCCCTTTATCCGGGCGAAGTCGTTGAACCCAGTGATCAAAAAAAATCCATATTAAAACTTGCGCAACTTAATCCTTTACGTATCTACGTCATCTTACCCATGTCCGCATTCGGCAAGGTCACACCAGGTATGAAAGTTGACGTGCATCCAGAGCCGCCCATCGGCGGTCATTTTATCGGCAACGTCAACATCATCGACCGGGTCGTTAATGCTGCCAGTGGAACTTTCGGTGTTTTCCTCGAAGTCGCCAATCCATCATTAGGCGTACCTGCAGGGGTTAAATGCAAAGCAGATTTCCCGATTACTCTTGATGAGAAATTCAGCACCCAATCCGAGAAAATTTCCTCGCGTTTGTCGGAGAAAAACAAATATGTACATTAGAGTTTGCGACCTGACGCCATCAATATTGGAATGAAATATTATTTCCGCCGCTGGTTAGGCGTGCCCCTGTCAATGTAAACCAGACTTTGAAAGCCCAGATTTATATTATCTTTTGGATTGTTAATGAATTTGTAACAAATTTGCTCTATTATTAATAATAAAAATAATTATAGGTTAATATGCTGTTTTTTTTGATCCAGTAAAAAATTACAACGATTCCGGTATCGCTCGTTGCGTTAATGGATAAATCCAACATTGTGGTTTATTGCTGATTTTTGCGCTGGGATGTATTTCGCTATAGGACTGATATGCCATGATGCGATTCAATCTGGATAACAAGAACTCGATTATGACTGAACAAACAGCAGGCTGGCGATGTATGGTGGCATTGCATCTCGAAGATTTGCGACATTGCATGGAGTTTCTGGCGATTGCGTACGGAGCTGGTAGCCTGTATCAAATCGGATTGCGGCGAGACGGAGCAGAATTTCCGATTGGATTGAGAATCAGGACGATGAAATATAACGATCCGGGCAATTATGAATTTTGTGCCCTGTTACGCGATATTACCGATCAAAAAAATTCGGAGCGGAGATTGTTTTATCTTGAAAAGGCGCGTGCGGAAATCTCTCTCAATTCGATCCGCGATGCCGTTATCGGCACCGATATCACCGGTCGGATCGACTATTTGAACAGGGCGGCAGAAAACATGACCGGATGGTCGCGCAATGAGGCGCTGGGACGGCCCGTCAGCGATGTCGTCCAGATCATCAATCGCGTTACCCGCAAGCGGGATCTCAACTCCATAGAAATCGTCCTGCAAAGCAATACGCATTCGGTAGCGAGTACTGATACCGTACTTATACGCCGCGATGGAAGCGAGGTGACGATAGAAGATTCGGCAGCGCCGCTGCGTGATGAAAACAAACAGCTCACCGGTGCGGTCATGGTGCTTCACGATATTTCGGCAGCCCGGACTATGACCATGAAAATGGCGCATTTGACGCAACACGATTTTTTAACCAACTTGCCCAACCGCCTGCTTTTGAACGACAGAATAACTCAGGCTATCATCCATGCCGAACGGCGCGATACACAATTGGTTGTACTGTTTCTCGATCTGGATAATTTCAAGCATATCAATGACTCTCTCGGTCATGCGATCGGCGACAAACTGCTGCAATCGGTCGCACAGCGTTTATGTGCCTGCATGCGCATTTCCGATACGATAAGCCGACAGGGTGGCGATGAATTTGTCATTCTTCTGACGGAAGAAAATCAACCGATAGACGCTACCCGGATTGCAGAAAAAATATTATCCAATTTGAGCGTGCCGCATGCAATCGACCAGCATATGCTGCATGTGACGACGAGTATCGGCATCAGCACGTATCCCGATGATGCGAAAAATGCCGAAACCCTGATTAAAAATGCCGATACGGCAATGTATTATGCGAAAGAAAAAGGGCGTAATAGCTACCAATATTTTAAAAGCGACATGAATGTACGTGCGGTGGAACGCCAGGCCATCGAATCCAGCCTTCGGCTTGCTTTGGAACGCAATGAGTTGATCCTGTATTATCAACCCAAGGTTAACCTGAAATCCGGTAAGATTACAGGAGCCGAAGCCCTGATTCGATGGCAGCATCCCGATAGGGGATTATTGCTACCCAATCGCTTTGTGCCGGTGGCGGAGGAATGCGGTCTGATTATCCAGATAGGGCGTTGGGTGTTGCGTGAAGCATGCGTACAGAACCGGAAATGGTTCCTGGCAGGCTTGCATCCGGGGTCCATAGCGGTAAATATTTCAGCATTGGAATTTCGGCGCATGGATTTTGTGGAAGAAGTCGGCACGATATTAAAGGACAGTGATTTGCCGCCTGAATCCTTGCAATTGGAAATTACCGAAAGCGTGCTTATGCGCGATGCCGAATCCAGTATCATGGTTTTGCAGCAGTTGAAGAATATGGGCGTGCAATTGGCTGTGGACGATTTTGGTACCGGTTATTCCAGTCTAAGTTATTTGCATCAATTCCCTATTGACGTACTCAAAATAGACCAGTCTTTTGTTCAGGATATCGTTACGGATCAGGATAACGGTGTCATAGTGAGCGCCGTCATTGCCATGGGCAATAGTCTTAAGCAGCAAGTGGTAGCGGAGGGTGTGGAACAGAAAAATCAGTTGTCATTTTTGCAAGGTCAGCACTGTGAAGAAGGTCAGGGATATCTTTTCAGTCGGCCTATCTGTGCCGAACAATTCGCGCTGCTGCTCAAAACCGGGATTAACTGTATCTGATCGCGGCAGATCAGGGCTTCAGCATGGCCTCTTATTCTTTATGCTCAAGCTGACGAGAGGGTTTTTTGGTTTTGGCTAACATGGCGATTTCCAGAGCAGTCTCCAGGCGGATTATTCGTTCGGCAAGATTTTCAATTTTATCCTGTTGAGATTTTACAGTGCCGGAAAGCCGTTCGACTTTGTCGTTCATGCGTATGACGGTGGTAATGGCATCCCACATTTTTTCTGTGATACCCATCAGACCGTCCGCTTCTGTTCCATCATCGCGATACGTTTATTGGAAGCCTCGACATACTGGATAGCATCGTCTATTGCTTTACTTGCCTGTTCAGTAGTTTTAAGCATTTGAACAATCATGTTTTCCAGTATTTGATCTTCTTCGTCAGGCCGAAATGCAACAGCGGCGCGACGTAGGAATTCTCCCATGGACAATCCCGAATCTTTGGCCATCCTTGCAATTCTGCTCTTCTCGCTGGAACTTACTAAAACCGGAATACGTTCCGTTGCAGTCGCCATGTTAATCTCCTGATCATGTGCTGATCATGTGCATTATATGGTCTGGTATGGGGATTTGCAAGCAACGGAGAGGTCGGTTCGTGATTTTATAAGAAGGAATGGCCGACAGGGCTTGATTATTGCCATGCAAGAATGAATCCTCGATGAATAATCGAGTAGCGCAATAATCCTGTCAAAAACAGTACCAGTTATGCGACTACCCGATAGCTTGCCGAATTTTGCTAACCGTCCGATTTCATGTTGTTTTTGTAGCTGCCCCCCAGCGCACGAACCAGATTGACATTGGCCTGCAAGCGGCGCGTACGCAGATTGAGTGCCTGTAATTCGACGTGTAACAGGGAGGTTTGCGCGGTCACTACGTCCAGATAGCTGGTCATCCCTTCACGATACCGGTTCATGGCGATATTGAGCGTCTTGTTTGAATCGACTACCGCTGCTTTGACCTGCAATGACTCCTGCGCCAATTTATTCAGCAAAGACAAGTTGTCTTCCACCTCCTGGAAAGCTTGCAAAACGGTGGAGCGATAATTGGCGCCGGCAATATTGTAGACGGCTTCCGCCTGATGAACGATCGCTTCGCGGCGTCCCGCATCGAATATCGTCAGAAAGGCGGTTGGGCCTATCATCCAGACGTTGGTCGGTGCAATCAGGAACGATCCGGCGGCGATGGTATCCAAAGTATCTCCGCCTTGCAGCATGATGGTGGGATAAAAGGCGGTTTTGGCGACACCGATCTGTGCGTTGGCGGCATAGACTCTGCGTTCGGCAGCGGCTATATCGGGTCGGCGTTGCAACAGTTTGCTCGGTATGCCTACCGGTACGTTAGGCAAGGCGATATTGATGACAGCCGGCGCTATGGTGAAACTCGAAGCCGGTATCCCGACCAGACTTGCGATGGCGTGCTCGTACAAGGCGCGGCTGGCAGCGATATCGGTCAGTTCCGCTTTGGCGCTATCGAGCTGCGCTTGCGCTCTGGATACATCCAGAGCGGAATCCGCGCCGCCCTCGAAGCGGTTTTGCGTTAGGGTGAGTGCTTTGGTATAAGCAGCGACCACATCGGTCAGCAATTGCGATTGTGCATCGAAATTACGTAATGCGATGTAGTTGTTGATCAGGTTGGCGTGCAAACTGAGTTTTACCGATTCCACATCGGCGGCGGCCGCTTGCGCTTGGGCGGTACCGGCAGCGACTTCGTTGCGTATGCGACCCCACAGGTCGAGCTCGTAGCTGGCTCCGATGTCGCCGTATTGTTCGGTAAAATGTTGCGGCGAGGTAACGCCGGGACCGCGCCCCGCCTCGATATGCGGATGATTGTAAAACTGGTAGTTTTCGGTCGCGGCGCCGCCTACCGACACGGTCGGATACAAGCTGGCGCGCGCTTGCTGCTCGTACGCCGCAGCCTGGTCGTAATGCGCTACCGCCGCGGCAAGGGTTGGATTGGCTGCATCGAGTTGACCGATCAGCTTGTCGATGGTTTGGTCGCCGTAGTTTTTCCACCAATCGCCGCGATTGAGATTGTCGGAAGGTTGCGCTGGCTGCCAGATACCGGCTTCCTTGTAGGAGGCGGGCATTGCTACCGTCGGCACCTTATAAGTCGGAGCCAGCGAGCATCCGGCAAATAAGGGCAGACTCAATAACGCCAAAGTCAAACGTGGATACTTCATGACTGGTTCCCTGCGTTATGAATACTAACCTTGTCCCCTTGTGCAATGGAATCCGAAGGGGAATCGATGATGCGATCGTCCATGGTCAGTCCGGACTTGACTTCTACGGTGTTGCCCATGTCCTTGCCCAGTCTGATGGACTTGAGCACAACCCGGTTATCCGGACCGACGGTCGCTACTTTCAGGCCGTGGGTACGGAATAATAGGGTACTGGCGGGGATGACCAGACGATGAGGTTGCGCGCCCAGGGTAAAATAGACATCGGCGTATGCGCCTGGCAGCAGATCGCCCTTGGGGTTATCCATCAATAATTCAACGGTCATGGTTCGGGAGTTTTCCCGGATCGCTTCCGCCGTGCTCAGATAAGAGGCCGGATAAGTATGATGGGGCCGTTCGGGGAAATGCAACTGGGCAACCAGACCAGGCTTGATGAGACTGGAAAAGTTCTGCGGTACGTCCGCGTACACGCGCAGTTTGTGGGTATCGGCCACTTTGAACAGCACCTTGTTGGCATCGCTGCTGCCGGTGGTGATCAGACTCCCGATATCGGTTCTGCGGTCGGTAACGACACCGTCGAAGGGCGCGACGATGTGGTTAAATGCCTGTTGCGCGCGCAAGCTGCTGAGCGTGGCTTCTTCCGCATTGACCACGGCTTGCTGGGCTTTGGCGTCCTGAACTTTTTCATCGACTTCCTGACGCGAGACGGAATCGGTAACCAGGAGATTCTGCCAGCGTTTGGCGGTGATGTTGGCCAGATCGAGGCGGGCTTTCGCAGTCGCCAGATCGGCTTCGGCACTGCGAATCTGCTGGTCTAATTCAGGCGTTTCTATGATTGCCATAAGCTGGCCGGCCTTGACGTGCGCGCCGATATCGGTGTACCACATTTTAAGGTAGCCATTGACCCGGGCGTATATCGTGGCTTCGTAAAACGGCGTTACATTGCCGGGCAATATCAGCGTCTGTTCGCTCGGTCCGAGTTTGGGCCTGACGATATTGACCGATGCGATGCTGTTCAACTCCGCCACATGCTTCAGATCCCTTTCATGATGCATGCGGCTGATGATGCCGGTCGCAGCCAATGCGATTGCCAATAGCAGCAGCACTACACCCACTAAGCGAATACGCCAGGATGCCGTTACGTGAGGTTGATCAGTTGACATTATTACTCTCCAGAATGAGACAAGTTATGGGTATGGGTTTCCTTGTTTTGCTTGTGTACCAGGCTGAAAACGACCGGTACGAACAGCAGCGTGGCAACGGTGGCGAACGATAGTCCGCCGATGACCGCGCGACCCAGCGGCGCGTTCAATCCCTCGCTCAGCGCCATGGGCGCCATACCGATGATCATGGCAAGAGCGGTCATCAGCACCGGCCGGAAGCGGATATAGCCTGCTTCGATGGCCGCCATCATGCCGCTATCGCCTTCGGTCAGCCGTTCGCGCGCAAAACTGACCACCAGAATACTGTTGGCGGTCGCCACCCCCATGCACATGATCGCGCCGATCAGGGCCGGGACGGAAAGGGTGGTTTGCGTTACGAACAGCATCCAGACGATACCCGCCAGCGCGGCCGGCAAGGCCGTGATGATGACGAAAGGATCCAGCCAGGACTGAAAGTTGACCACAATCAGCAAGTAGATGAATACGATCGCGCCAATCAAACCGAATACCAGTCCTGTGTACGTGGTATTCATTGCCTGTACTTGTCCGCGTAGAACCACAAACGAACCTTTAGGCACATCTTTCGCCGTATCCTTCAAAATCGTATCGATATCTGCTGCGACGGCGCCCAGATCGCGATTTTGCGTAGATGCGAAAAGGTCTATCGCCGGTTGCACGTCATAGTGCGAAACTACCGCATCGGTTTCGCGACGGGTAATCGTGGCCAGGCTTCCGAGAATTTGCGGAACGGTGGAATTACCGGACGGAAGCGGCACATTTTGCAGTTCGCTCAGTGTGTCGATGCGATATTGCGGCGTTTGCACCACTAACGGATAGGAAACGCTGTTGGACGGATTAACCCAGAAATTCGGCGCGGTCTGGAAGCTGCCTGACAAAGTGTTGATCATGCTGACAGCAATATCGTACTGAGTCAAACCGAGCGAAAGGGCGCGAGCGCGGTCTACCGTAGCATGCAATTCGGGCTCGTTGAACGCTTGCTGCATATGCAGGTCTGCCAAGCCGGAAACGCCCTTGAGACGAGTCATTAGCTCGTTGGCATAAATGCGGTTTTCCTGCAACTTAAAGCCTACGATCTGCACATCCAGTGGTGCAGGAAGACCGAAGTTAAGAATTTGCGTCACTATGTCGGCAGGAAGGAAAGAAAAAGTCACGCCGGGAAAATCGTGATTCAATTTGCGGCGCAGTTCCTGGACATAGCCTTCGGTGGGCTTATGGCCTTTTTTGAGCGTGATCAATATATCGGCATCGGCTGGGCCGACCGGGGAAGAGTTGCTGTATGTCAGGTTGATACCGCTGACCGGCACGCCGATATTGTCTATGACATTTTTTATTTCGTTTGCAGGAACGTTGCGACGAATTTCGGCTTCAATCAAGTCGACAATTCGTGCCGAGTCTTCTATCCGGGTTCCCATAGGCGCGCGCACGTGCAATTTGATTATACCTGCGTCCACGGCAGGGAAAAAGTTTCTTCCCAGCCATGGCACCAAGGCAAACGAAACAATCACAAAACTCAAAAACCCTATGATAAATATGGGGCGATTAGTTAATGCCAGCAGCAATACGCGTTTGTAAGCTTCGCGGATGGTGCTGAAAACCTGCTCGAACTTGCGTTGAAACAGTACCAGCGGGTTTTTCGTCGGGGTCTGGTGCAGGAGCGGATGTCCGTTTTCGTCCAGTACCGGCGCTTCGCCTTCATGCGCGGCATGGGTATGCGGCTTGAGCAGGAATTTTGCCATCGTTGGCACCAGCGTCCGGGAGAGGGTGAATGAAGCGATCATCGCAAAAACCACCGCTTCTGCCAGCGGAACGAACAGGTATTTCGATACGCCTTGAAGTAAAAACATCGGTATGAAGACGATACAGATCGACAGCAGGGAAACGAACGCGGGGATAACGATCTGGTTCGCGCCGTCGAGAATGGCGGTTTCAACCTGCTTGCCGTGTTCCAGGTGCCAGTTGATGTTTTCGATCGTTACCGTGCCGTCGTCGACCAGAATGCCGACCGCCAGCGCCAAACCGCCCAGCGTCATGATGTTGATGGTCTGTCCGATGGCGGACAGGGCCATGATGGACGTCAGGATGGCCAGCGGGATAGAGGTGATAATGATCAAGGTTGAACGCCAGCTTCCCAGAAACAGCAATATCATCAGGCCGGTCAGAGAAGCGGCAGTAATACCTTCACGAATGACTTCGTCGACCGACTCCTTGACGAAACCCGACTGATCGCCAACCAGCGCCACATTGAGGCCCTTGGGGGCGCCCGCTTCGATGCGCGGCAGCAAGGCCTTGACGCTGGCGATGATGTCGAGCGTGGAAGCCTTGCCGTTTTTCTGGATGGTGGTCAGCACCGAATGCCGGCCGTTGATGCGCACCATATTGGTTTGCGGCGAGAAACCGTCGTAGACGTGCGCGACGTCGCGCAGATAGATGGTGGCGTTGTTGACTACCTTGATGGGCATATCGTTCAACTCGTCCATCACTTTCGGGCTGGCATTCAGTGTCACCTGGTATTCGAAGGTGCCCACTTTCTCCGTACCTCCGGGCAGCAACAGGTTCTGGACAGCCAGGGCATGGCTGACGTCGGCGGGAGACAGGCCCTTTTCACGAAGTTTGTTGGGGTCGAGATCGACCTGAACCTGCCGTACCTTGCCGCCGTAGGGAGAAGGCACTGCCGCGCCTTCCACCTGCGCCAGTTGGGGACGGATGAAGTTGTTGGAGATGTCGAACAACTGGTTGTCGAGCAGGGTTTGACTCGAGAGCGCCAATTGCAGAATCGGTACGCTGGACGCATTGTAAGTCAATACCAGCGGCGGCGTAATCCCAGGGGGCATCCCTTTGAGCACGGTTTGTGAGATGGCGGTGATCTGACTCACGGCGCCATTGATGTCGACGCCGGGGAAGAAGAATACCTTGACCACAGCGACGCCGGCCAATGATTGCGATTCGATGTGCTCGATATCGTTCACCGTTGTCGTCATCTGCCTTTCGTAGAAGGTTGTGATGCGGTTTGCCACGTCGTCCGCGGTAAAGCCGTTATAGGTCCAGACCACGCTGACCACAGGCATATTAATATCAGGAAAGATATCCGTCCTCATATTGATATAGGTGAGCGGCCCCAGAATAAGTATCAATATTGCCATTACCACAAAGGTATAAGGTCTGCTCAGGGCGACCCGGACTAGCCATATCATAAAGCGCTTCCTCGATCAAAAATCATGATTTAAACAGTAACATGCCAAAAAATTAACGAGACACAATCCAAAAAAACGGACAACCCATAAATTAACATACCTAACCATTCGGATTTCTGACAATTATCCTTGCCGATTGATTGTTTAAGACACATCGAAATCCGCGATTAAAACCTCGGTTTGAAATCCGGCAATCCCCGCCGACGGAGGCAAACAGCCTGAATACACATTAAATGTGGACGATCGCTAGTCATGGTATCCAGGAGTCACTTACGGTAGATACAGTAAATTGATTTATTATTTTTGTGCGCAATTATCGCCTGATAAACGAAAGATATACAAGCCAACTACGCATAAAAATAAAACCGCATCCCATGTATCGGGATGCGGTCAAGTCCGGATGTCAGCTTTTGGCTGGAATCAGAACGGGAAGTAACGGATACTGGTGAATACCATGTTGTCGTTCGTGGTGGGAGTTACGCCCGCCACTTGGAACCCGGTGACCAAGGTGTGCGAGATCTGGCCGCCCAGCTTGAGTGCGCCGTAGTTACCATGGTAAATATTCCACCAGAAACCGATGGTTTCCTGGCTGACCTTGTTCAGGTCGGGGGAATAGAGACTGCCCAGACTGTTGCCGTAGCCGTATACATGGCCGCCGGAATTATAGATATTGGAATCGACTTGGTCCTGACCGATGTAGCCATAGACATCCAGCGTAGGGTCAGCATGCCAGATGATGCCGCCCAGCATCTGACTACCATTGAGCGGATTCAGGCTACCGTTCGGATTGATATCTGCGTCCGGCAGGCCGACGGTACCGTAGCGTCCGACACCGCTACCGAATAACCCACTGAGCTGAAAATCCAACTGTTTGGGGATCAACGGAATAATCACGCCAACGCCAACCGCGTTACTCCAGGTGCTTTGCTGTGATCCGGTAGACGTTGCGCTGGCGCCGTATACGCTCTGGAAGTTACGCGCGAGATCGTAAATCTCGTAATGGCCCAGGTCGGTTTCTGCAGCCAGTTTGGCGATGATATCGGGATAATGGTTGACGGACATCGGCGCTGGCGCGAACAGGGAACCGCCCGGTGGCGTTAATGTATAGACAGTGCTTCCAGGTCCACCGGCTACTCCAACAGTTTGCGAATTTTCGAACGACACGGCCGCCCACCATTTCTTGTCCCAATCCTTGACGACGCGGAACTGCCATTGACGCTGCCAGGTGAAACCCGGTACGTATTGTGCGTCTATGGTCAGCGGTACGGCTTCCATGCGCGGGGTAATGCCGTGCGTGTTCAGAGTCGCCAGCGACCAGTTCTGTCCGGCCAGCACATGCCAGCCGCTGGCCATCCAGTCGATATTGGCGTAGACGTTACGGGTGCGAGGCTGGTACGAGTTGCTTTCGTTGGCGTTGGCGGTCGGCGCGGCGCCCAGGAAATCCAGTTCGTAGTAGCCGCTGACGATGGTATCGGGATCTATATTGCCGTCCATCAGTATCGAGAAGCGCGACTGCCGTTCCGTACCGCGGAATTCCGATTGATTGTAATTGTTGCTAAGTCCATTGCCACCATTAGCATAATTTGGATAAAAATTTCCTGGATTTCCACCAATGTTAGTGTTGTTACCGTTTCCGACTATGGTGCTGGATGGTGGCGCAAAAGGAATTTTGCTAAAGGGCGAACCGATATCGGACTGCAGGCTGCGGCTGCGGTACACGGTTTCCGATGCGGCGAAGCCGCCTAACTGTACGTTGACGCCGTTGAGACGAAACGCCGTCTGGTTGCCCTGCATATTGGCCGGCGAATTGCCCATGTAACCTTGAGGGACCACTTTAGCTGGGGCGGTGGCGGCCTGGTCGAATTTCTGCTGTTGTGCCTGCTGCGCCTGCTGGTCTTTCTGCTGTTGTGCCTGCATCTGCTCCAGACGCTGCTCCAGCGTTTGAATCTGCTGTTGCATTTGCTGCATCTGGTCGCCGTTATCCGCAAAAGCAGCCGGCGTTGCGCCGGCCGTCAAACAAGCGGCTATCAGCACGCTTATTCTGGAGCGAGTAAATGTTTGCTTGATCACAAATTATCCCCTTAAGATATTAAAAAAACACCCTGATTAAAGATGCAAAAGCTGCCGCTACGGCAAACTTTCGCACAGTATAAATAAAGCAGGGTTCAAACTTGATTTGTAATAAAAATTTCATAATCTGTGTCATTAATGCGACAAAAATCTGCTGCTTGGCGATCTATATTGTAAAAAACGTATTTGATTGATTCAAAATAAAAATTTTGTGATGATTGTTTTTATGAATGTCAAGGGCGGCCGAATATCGACGAGTTCCGTTTTAAGCCAGGTTCTGGTATGAAGAATAGGTATCATGACTCACAAATATCAACATCATGACTTGTTTATAATGGCGCTGATAGATAAATAAGGAACGAAGGGGTACGCGGTATTCTTTTACCAATTCCCGATTCCGGTTAAAATACGATTCAATAATCTTTGGAGTTGGAAACGGTCATTCTGATATGCGTATTTTATTAAGTAATGATGACGGTTACTTTGCTCCGGGACTCGCGATATTAGCCGCTACCTTATCCAGCATCGCCGACATTACCGTAGTCGCACCCGAGCGTGATCGCAGCGGCGCGAGCAATTCGCTCACGCTGGATCGCCCGCTGATGGTGCGGCAGGCCCAGTCAGGGTTTTATTACGTCAACGGCACGCCTACCGATTGCGTACATCTTGCCGTGACCGGTTTGCTCGCCGAATTGCCCGACATGGTCATATCCGGCATCAATAACGGAGCCAATATGGGCGATGATACGGTGTATTCGGGAACGGTCGCTGCCGCTACGGAAGGGTTTCTGCTGGGGGTGCCGTCCATCGCCGTGTCGCTGACCAGTTTTGCCGGCGCGAATTATCCTGCGGCTGCGCGCGTGGTGCTGGATTTGGTGAAGCGGCTGCTGGACAAGCCCATGAATGCGCCGGTACTGTTGAATGTCAACGTGCCCGACCTGCCTTACGAGGCTTTGCAGGGCAATGTAATAACACGCCTGGGACGCCGCCATAAGGCCGAACCCGTCATCGAAACGGTGAATCCTCGTGGTCAGACGGTCTATTGGGTGGGCGCGGCAGGCGCTGCGCAGGACGCCGGCGAGGGGACTGATTTTCATGCACTTTCCCAGCGGCGCGTATCGATTACCCCATTGCAGATCGACTTGACGCATTACGGTCAATTAGCTGTGTTACAGGATTGGCTGGCTTGATGAGCGTACGGCATAGCGGCATAGGCATGACTTCCGACCGTACGCGGGCGCGGATGATAGAGCGATTGCGCGAGCAGGGTATACGGGATATCGATGTGTTGTCGGCCATGTCGCAAGTGCCCCGACATCTGTTTGTGGGGGAAGTGCTGGCATTGAGAGCGTATGAGGATACGGCTTTGCCTATCGGCTTCGGCCAGACGATTTCGCATCCGTACAGCGTCGCTCGCATGGTGGAAGTCCTGCGCGCCGGAAAACCCCTGCTGAAAGTGCTGGAAATCGGTGCGGGTTGCGGTTATCAGGCTGCTGTGCTGGCGAAACTGTCGCGCGAAGTTTATTCTGTCGAGCGTATCGCTTCCTTGCTCGGGCAGGCGCGCCGGACGATACGCGAATTGCGTATCCCCAATATCAAACTGAAACACGGTGACGGTAATGCCGGTTTGCCCGAAATGGCGCCTTTCGATGGCATTATTCTGGCCGCTGCCGCCGAGCGGCCACCGCCGTCATTGCTGACGCAATTGACCGACGGCGGACGCATGGTATTGCCGTGCGGTCTGGGCGAGAGCCAGCGCATGCTATTGATAGAACGGCAAGGCGATGCGTATCATGAACAGATATTGGAAATGGTGCGTTTTGTGCCATTATTGCCTGGGGTGGCCTGATGAAACGTGTTTGGTGGGTAGTATGCATGGGCTTGGCTACGGCAAGCTGCAGCACGACGCATGTGGCGCCGATAAAGGATATGACCCGTGGCGGCGCTGCGGCTGGGGCGCCGGGCAATCCCGCGACAGGCGCAAACGCGGAGCATCGTGGAATTCACATCGTGCAAAAGGGGGATACCTTATATAGCATTGCTTTGCAATATGGGCTCGATTATCGTGAACTCGCTGCATGGAATCATCTGGGCGACCTCAATCATATCCGGGTCGGTCAATCACTTTTTGTGACTGCGCCGGCGGTTATTGCAAACACATCCTCCCATGATGCCAACGTCGATACTTCCGGTACAGCGGTGGCAGAACCGCTCGCCGCGCCGCCGGCGATCGTGACGACAGAGGCGCTGGCCGCCGGCAACGTGATCATGCAGCCGCAGGCTGTCAAATTGCCCTATTCGAAAGCGGCGTTGGCGCAAATAGCCAAGCTCGATAACGGTCAACAACAGCCTGTGCCCAGCCAGTCTGCTGGCAATTCTTCCGGCGTGGCAGCGAACGTTTCAGCCGGCAACAACCCGAAGACGGCCAACGACAGCGGCATTGACTGGATGTGGCCGGCGAATGGTCCATTGCTCGCCCGCTTCGGCAATGGCAACGCCGACAAGGGGATAGATATTGGTGGCAAGCGCGGCGAACCGATATACGCTGCCGCCGCCGGCAAAATCGTTTACAGCGGAGCAGGTTTGCACGGATACGGCAAGCTCGTTATCATCAAACATAATGCCGTTTATTTGACGGCCTATGCGCATAACGATCAATTGCTGGTGAAGGAAGGGCAAACGGTAACCCGGGGACAGAAAATTGCTGAAATGGGAGACAGTGACGCCAGCCGCGTCGAATTGCATTTCGAAATCAGGCAAATGGGCAAGCCCGTCGATCCGTTGATATTTCTTCCCGAGGTAAAAAAATGAGACACAGGGAAGACGGCGACGCAGAAGGCCACTTGCCTGACGCGGACGAAGTCCTCCCGATCGATGAAGATCCGCTCTATGCCGCGCAACCGGAAGAATCGCAGGTTGACGTGACGCAAATGTATCTGGGGGAGATCGGGCACAATATGCTGCTGAGCGCAGCAGAAGAGCGCGAGCTGAGCGGTCGCGTAATTATGGGCGATTTCGAAGCCCGGCAAAAAATGATCGTATCCAATTTGCGACTGGTCGTCAATATCGCGAAACGCTACATTCATCGTGGCCTGTCATTTCTCGATCTGATCGAAGAAGGCAATCTCGGACTGATGCATGCGCTGGAAAAATTCGAGCCGGAGCGGGGGTTCCGTTTTTCGACTTACGCAACCTGGTGGATACGCCAGTACATCGAGCGCGCCATCATGGAGCAATCGCGCACCATACGTCTGCCGGTGCATATCGTTAAAGCCATCAATGTTATCCTGCGCGCCAGACGGCATTTGCTGCTGCAGGGAGCGCTAGATCCCGGCGAAGCCGAAATTGCCGGTTTTGTAGGGTTACCGGTCGATGAAGTGCGCCATTTGTTGCGTTTGAACGATAGAATGGTTTCGCTGGATACTCCGCTGGAAACCGATGCTGATTTTACCATGGGCGACGCCTTGCCGGACGAACATGGAGAAATGCCGGATAAGGCTCTGGAAAAAGTCGAGACGCAAGTCGTGATCAATCGCTGGCTCGACAAGCTCGAACCCAAACATCGTTGGGTCATAGAGCGACGCTTCGGGCTGAATGATCAGGAAATCCAGACTCTGGAACAGTTGGCCGACGAACTGGAAGTCAGCCGCGAACGAGTACGCCAGATCCAGACCGAAGCCTTGCAATCGATGCGCAAATATTTACGCCGTAGCGGTCTGGATAAAACGGCTTTGTTGTAATGGAAAACGGCTAATTGTCGGTTAACAGCAGACCCAACACCACCTGTCGTCCTTCCCCCACCAGAATGTTAAAGGTCCGGCAAGCGGCTTTGGTGTCCATGACCTCCAGTCCTATGCCGGCATTGGTTAATGCGGCGGATAGACGCGGATGAGGAAAGCGCAGCTGACGGCCAGTGCCTAAAACGGTGATTTCGGGAGTATACTCCAGCATAACGCTAAAATGTTTTGACTGTAATTCATTGAAAGAATTGATCTTCCAGTCGGCGTTTATCTGGTCCGGCGTCACCAGCAAACTGGACTGGGTATAACGTTCTCGATTGATAAGTACATAGTCGTCGCCATACCCTGTGAACAGATTCAGTCCTTCAGCCTGGGTCAGGTGGAATTTCAAGGCAGTCTCCAATTGCAGCATGGGTATACAGTCAAGTAAGATTATACCTTTTTGAGCTTCCGTGCAGCCCAAACCGTTTAACGCCAAAGGATAGTACGTGAAAATAAAAGAGGCGCAAATGTTGCGACCCATAAAAAAATCGACCAAACTGGATATGGTCTGTTACGACATACGCGGCCCGGTGTTGGCGCGCGCCAAACAAATGGAGGACGAAGGGCAGCGCATCATCAAACTGAACATCGGTAATCCCGCGCCATTTGGTTTTGCCGCGCCGGAGGAAATCGTGCAGGATGTGATCGCCAATCTGGCCGACGCATCGGGATATACCGATTCCAGAGGGCTGTTCGCCGCGCGCAAGGCGATCATGCACTATACGCAAAGCAAACATATCGGCGGCGTACAGATCGACGATATCATTATTGGCAACGGCGTATCGGAATTGATCGTACTGGCGATGCAGGCGCTGCTCGACAACGGCGATGAAGTGCTGGTGCCGATGCCGGATTATCCGCTGTGGACGGCAGCGGTGACGCTGGCGGGCGGCGTGGCGCGGCATTATCTGTGCGACGAAAGTAATAGCTGGATGCCCAGTCTTGACGATATCCGCGCCAAAATCACACCCGAAACCCGCGCTATCGTGATCATCAATCCGAATAATCCTACCGGTACGCTCTACACCACGGAAATTTTGCAGGGCATACTGGAGATCGCGCGGCAATATCAATTAATCGTCTACGCCGATGAAATCTACGACAAGGTGTTGTACGACGGATTGACGCACACGTCGATTGCAGCGCTGGCTGACGATGTGTTATGCGTTACGCTGAACGGTCTGTCGAAAAATTATCGGGTATGCGGTTATCGCGCTGGCTGGATGGTCATATCGGGCGACAAGCGCCATGCGCTCGATTATATCGAAGGCCTGAATATGCTGGCTTCCATGCGTCTGTGCGCCAATGTTCCCGGCCAATACGCAATTCAGACCGCATTGGGCGGATATCAGAGCATCGTCGATCTCGTCGGGCCAGGCGGCCGCCTGGCCCGACAGCGCGATCTGGCGTGGGAGTTATTGACCGCGATTCCCGGAGTGACATGCGTCAAGCCGCAGGCGGCCTTGTACATGTTCCCCCGTCTCGATCCCAGGCTCTATCCGATAGCCGATGACCAGAAATTCATTCTGGACCTGCTGGAAGAGGAGCGGGTGCTCATCGTTCAGGGAAGCGGTTTTAATTGGCCAAAGCCCGATCATTTCCGTGTGGTGATATTGCCGCATGAAGACGAATTGCGCGAAGCGATCCGTCGTTTGGCACGGTTTTTGGAACGGTATCGTAAATTGCATGGCGATACCGGAAATTGCTGAGAGTTAATGGAAGCCATAATGAAACCGATTAAAGTGGGATTGTTGGGACTGGGGATAGTCGGCGGCGGTACGCTGACGGTATTGCGACGCAATGCCGTGGAGATAACCCGGCGTGCCGGCCGCGAGATCATCGTTACCATGGCGGCGGTCCGCGATCTGGAAAAGGCGCGGAAATATGCCGCTGCAGACATGCAGTTGACGGATAACCCGTTCGCCATTATCGATAATCCGGACATCGATATCGTAGTGGAAATGATAGGGGGCGTAACGCTCGCCAAAGAACTGATACTGATGGCGATAGCCCGCGGCAAGCACGTAGTGACCGCCAATAAGGCGCTGATCGCCTGTCACGCGACGGAAATCTTTGCCGCTGCCCAGCAGTATGGCGTGATGGTGGCGTTCGAAGCGGCAGTCGGCGGCGGCATTCCCATCATCAAGGCGATACGTGAAGGATTGACGGCGAACCGGATAGAATGGATAGCCGGCATTATCAACGGCACGACCAATTTCATTTTGTCCGAAATGCGCGACAAGGGGACCGAATTTGCCGACGCATTGCTAGCCGCGCAGGAATTGGGTTACGCAGAAGCCGATCCGGCTTTCGACATAGAAGGCATCGATGCGGCGCACAAGTTGACGATCATGTCTGCGATTGCATTCGGCATACCGGTGCAATTCGATTGCGCCCATATCGAGGGCATTACCAAACTTACCGGCGACGACGTCAAATACGCCGAGCAATTGGGCTATCGCATCAAATTGCTGGGAATAACCAAGCGTACGCCCAAAGGCATAGAGCTGCGCGTGCATCCGGCGCTGATACCGGAGCGGCGCTTGCTGGCCAATGTTGATGGTGCGATGAATGCGATCCTGGTAAAGGGCGATGCGGTCGGTATAACCCTGTATTATGGCGCAGGAGCGGGTGCCGAGCCTACCGCTTCATCGGTGGTGGCCGATCTGGTCGATGTAACGCGGATGCATACCGCCGATCCGAATAACCGGGTTCCGCATCTGGCTTTTCAGCCTGACACCTTGTCGGCGGAACCGATACTGCCGATGGGAGAGGTGCGGACGGCGTATTATTTACGTTTGCGCGCGATCGACGAAGCGGGCGTATTGGCCGATGTGACGCGAATTTTAGCCGACTCGGACATTTCCATCGATGCTATGATACAAAAAGAACCGGAGATAACCCGAACGCTGGTGGATATCGTTATCCTGACTCATCGATGCATAGAAAAGGATATCGATGCCGCGATGCTTGAAATAGAGGCTTTGCCGGCGATTTCCGGCAAAATTGCGCGGATACGTCTCGAACATCTGGACAGATGAGCTGAATTCAGAGTAAGGAAGACCTTGGATGGTTATGCGCTATATCAGTACGCGAGGCTTGGCGCCCGCACAGACATTCACCCAAATTCTGCTCGGTGGTCTCGCGCCGGACGGCGGATTATATGTGCCGGAAACCTATCCCCAATTCAAAAAATCCGAACTGGCGGCCATGCGCGAGATGGATTATCCGCAATTGGCGTTGGCCGTGCTCTCGCGTCTGGCCGATGACATGCCGGGCGAAGATTTGCGGGCAATTATCGATAATACCTATACTCCGGCGGTGTATTGCAACGGCCGTAACGATGTGTCGACTGTCGATATTACGCCCTTGCTGACGCTGGAACCCGGTTTGCATTTATTGTGCTTGTCGAACGGTCCGACGCTGGCATTCAAGGATATGGCCATGCAATTGCTGGGCAATCTGTTCGAATACGTACTCGCAGATAGCAAACAGACGCTGAATATCCTCGGCGCAACGTCCGGCGATACGGGTTCGGCCGCGGAATATGCAATGCGCGGAAAAAGCGGTATCCAGGTGTTCATGTTGTCGCCGTTGAACAAAATGAGTCGCTTCCAGACAGCGCAGATGTATTCCCTGCAGGACGCCAATATTCATAATATCGCCGTTAACGGTGTTTTCGACGATTGCCAGGATTTGGTCAAGGCGGTATCGAACGATCAGGAATTCAAGCGAAACTACCATATCGGCGCGGTAAATTCCATAAACTGGGCGCGTATCGCCGCGCAAATCGTTTATTATTTCAAGGCGTATTTCGCCGCCACCCATCATGACGAGCAATCGGTCAGCTTTGCCGTGCCGTCGGGTAATTTCGGCAATGTGTGCGCCGGCCATATCGCGCGTATGATGGGATTGCCGATCAAGCAGCTGATCGTCGCCACCAACGAAAACGATGTCTTGGACGAATTTTTCAAAACCGGCGTCTATCGACCGCGCGACGCAGCTCAAACCTATCATACCAGCAGTCCGTCCATGGATATTTCCAAGGCGTCGAATTTCGAACGTTTCGTGTTCGATCTGAGCGGAAGGGACAGCGCAAGAATGCGCGCATGGTGGGCGAAGGTCGATCGGGGCGAAGGGATCGATCTGAAAAGCGAAGCATTGTTCGACAGCATTTCCGATTACGGCATGCTGTCAGGTTCGAGCAATCATGCCTGCCGTATGGAAACCATACGCGATACCTGGGAAAAATACGGCGTAATGATCGATCCCCATACTGCCGACGGATTGAAAGTTGCGCTAGAGTATTTCGAACCCGGCGTGCCGATGATAGTATTGGAAACCGCGCAACCGGCAAAATTCGACGATGCGATTCAGGAAGCGCTGGACCGGACGCCGGAGCGGCCTGAAGGCATGCAAAATCTGGAAAACCAGCCGCAACGATATACGGTAATGGATGCCGACATCGAGGCGATAGAGCAATTTATCATGACACAAACCCACCGCCATAAACTTACCGAGTAGACAAAATGAAATTGATAGCCTCCCTGACCAGTCCTTATGCACGAAAGGTGCGTGTGGTAATCGCCGAAAAGCATATTGAATGCGAATTGCAGATCGATGTGCCGTGGGACGCGGATACCCATGTGCCGGATTACAACCCGTTGGGAAAAATACCGGTTCTGGTGCTGGATGATGGTACGCCTCTATACGATTCGCGGGTTATCGTGGAGTATCTCGATCTCGCCAGTCCGGTACATAATCTGCTGCCTAAGGATGCCCGCAGCAGAATCGCCGTTAAACGTTGGGAAGCATTGGCAGACGGCATAACGGACGCTGCGGCCACCTTGCACCTGGAAAAAAAACGGCCGGAGTCCCAGCAAAGCCCGGCCTGGATCACCCGGCAGGAGCAGAAAATCACTCGCGGACTTACCGCCATCTCCAGAGATCTGGGCGAAAATGCCTGGTGTATGGCGGATAATTATTCGTTGGCCGACATTGCCGTCGGTTGTATGCTGGGCTATCTGGATTTACGTTTTTCACACATAAACTGGCGAGAAATGCATCCGAATCTTGCGCGTTTATCGGCAAAACTGAAAGATCGTTCGTCGTTCAAATCGACGATGCCGCCGGCTTCATGATCCACAGTATGGAAATCTGGGTGCGCCGAATTGAAAGATTGCGGCATTGTCATTGCCCAATTGTCCGATCGCACGTATTTTTCCAGCCTGGCTGCCGATATATGGAACCATATCGGTTTGATCTTGTATGTTAATTGCTGACATTGACGATACCGTACGATTAATTACATCGATTGGAAGGGTAAAACATGCAGATAGGTTTCCTTGGCTTGGGAAAAATGGGCGCAAACATGGCGCGGCGGCTGGCGCGCGGCGGTGCCGAGGTGCTGGTATGGAACCGGAGTTCCAACGTCGCCACCGAACTTGCGCAGCAGGAAACGGGTATACGCGCCTATGCCGATACGGCTGAACTGGTTGCGCAATTGAAGGCGCCGCGTATCGTCTGGCTGATGTTGCCGGCAGGCGAAGCCAGCGAGGTTGCGCTGGAACAATTGACCGGATTGCTGTCGCCCGGCGATATCGTCGTCGATGGCGCCAACGCCTATTACAAGGATAGCCAGCGACATGCCAGGGAATTGAGCGTCTGCGGCCTGCACTTCATGGATGCCGGCGTTTCCGGCGGCATATGGGGGCTCGCCAACGGCTATGCGCTGATGGTAGGCGGCGATGTCGATACGGTTTCTCACGTTATTCCGTTTATAAAAATACTCGCACCCGGCGCGGAATCCGGCTGGCTGCATTGCGGTCCGGCAGGCAGCGGACATTTCGTCAAGATGGTGCATAACGGCATCGAATACGGAATGATGCAGGCATTGGCGGAAGGATTGTCCTTGCTCAAAGGCAAGCAGGAGTTCGCCATAGATATAGCAGCGGTCAGCGAAATGTGGCGGCATGGCAGCGTGGTACGCTCCTGGCTGCTCGATCTGACGGCGGAATTCCTGAGGGAGGATCAGGCATTGGACGCCATAGCGCCCTTTGTCGCTGACTCCGGAGAGGGGCGCTGGACCGTGCTCGAGTCGGTCGAGCAAGGCAATCCTGCCCCGGTGATGACGCTGGCTTTGATGATGCGGTTCGCCAGCCAGGGCAAACATGACTATACCGATAAATTATTGGCGATGATGCGCAAAGGTTTCGGCGGTCACGGTGTCAAGGAGGGGGCATGACCGATGATCTGATTTATTCGTGTAATTTTGTGATTTTCGGTGCGACAGGAAACCTTGCCACCAAAAAGTTGCTGCCTGCTCTCTACCGGCTTGAAGTTGCACAGCGCCTGCCGCCAGGCATGAGCTTTATTGCTTTGGGCCGACGCGACTGGAATGACGAAATCTGGCGTAATCATGTGACTGCCCTGGTGCAGGAACATTTCAAGGAAAAATGCGACGATGAGGCATGCGCCCGATTCATCGCGAGATTTGCTTACCGACGCGGCGAGTTGAACGATATCGCCATGTATCAGAGCCTGAAAGCCGAACTGTCTACGAAAACCAACAGTGAAAGCGCTCCGGTCGTATTTTATTTATCCATCAAACCGACCGATTTCCCGAGCGTCATCAAGAATCTCGACAGCGCAGGCTTGTCGCAACCGAGAGGGTTGCATCGTGTGGTGGTGGAAAAACCGTTCGGCGAAGACATCGAATCGGCTCAGGCGCTCAACCGGCTGTTGCACGACTGTTTCGACGAGCAGCAAATTTTCCGTATCGATCATTATCTGGGAAAAGATACGGTACAGAACCTGCTGGTTTTCCGTCTCGCCAATACCCTGATCGAACCGTTATGGAATCGCAATTTTATCGACCACGTACAGATTACCGTAGCTGAAACCATGGGCATAGAAAACCGGGCGGATTACTACGACAAAACCGGCGCATTGCGCGATATGCTGCAAAACCATCTTATGCAACTGCTTACCGTCGTCGCGATGGAGCCGCCCCCCGTGCTGGAAGCCGATGCCTTGCGCGATGAAAAGGTGAAAGTGCTGCGTTCGATCCGGCCTATCAGCAAACGCTCGGTGCATGCACACGCTTTTCGGGCGCAATATGCACAAGGCGCCATCAATGGCGAAACTGTACGCGGGTATCAGGCTGAAGCGGGCGTAGAGCCCAAGTCGATGACGGAAACCTATGCTGCGGCAAAATTTTATATCGACAATTGGCGCTGGCGCGGTGTGCCGTTTTATCTGCGTACCGGCAAGCGTCTGGCGGAAGCCAAATCGATGGTCGCGATCCGTTTTCGCAATCCGCCTCAGCAATTGTTTCGTTCAACCCCGCAGGATGCCATTAGTCCGAACTGGATCGTGCTTTCCATCCAGCCGGAAGAAAGCATGCGGATGGAAGTCCATGTCAAGCAGCCCGGGCTCGAAATGAATACGCGCGTCATTTCGCTCAATGCCAGTTATCGCAAGGAAGGCGAAGCGCAACTCGATGCCTATGAGACCTTGCTGCTTGATGTCATACATGGCGACCGTACCCTGTTTATTCGGTTCGACGAGGTTGAATGGGCGTGGCGGGTGGTAGATCCGATATTGAAGAGTTGGTCGCAGGAACACGATTTTATCCATACCTATCGCGCCGGCATCTGGGGGCCGCTGGAAGCCAACCGCCTATTTGATTCGGAAGATCAGGAATGGCGAAATTACCTGTAATTACGGATTGCTTTCGATTTATATGTGCTCAACCAAAACTGATGCCTGAATAGAGGTATTTAATCGTTTACGGTAATTTATTTGTGTTAGTATTATACTAATTGAAATAAAATTATCGCTGACATGAAAAATAGCGTATCCCATTCCCCAACGAGAACACAAGAAACGGCCAAAGAGGCATTCATTCCGGTCATGCGTGAACTGGTGCGAGCGTTTCAGGCTTTTTCTCATTATTCCGCCGAGCATATACGTAATGCCGGTTTGACCCCCCCGCAATTCGATGTGATCAGTACGCTGGGCAATACGGAGGGCATGCCGCTGCACAAACTGGCGGAAAAAACTTTGATTACCAAAGGCACGCTGACAGGTGTCATAGATCGGCTTGAACACAAAGGCTTGTTGCAAAGGATTGTGCCCGCCGGTAACCGGCGCAGCTTTATAGCCGTGCTGACACCGGCCGGGGAAAAGCTCTTCGATGAGATATTTCCCGCCCATATCGAGTATCTGGGGCAACGATTCGGTAGGTTGAGCGAAACAGAACTGGAAACGACTGCTACGGTACTCAAACGATTACGGTCGCTATTCTGAATGACCGCGAATTGAACGCGAGTGCCGTTAGCATTTCTCGTTCCGGCCGTCCTGACTAATCGTCTACCGATTTTATTATGGCGTTCGCGATGTCAGCTAACATGCATATTCGCAAGCAGTTAATGTATGGCCTTGAATTTCGGCCGCCGTTCTATTTTGACTTTGGCATTGGTCATGTTGGCATGATGCAATAAACCGATAGTAATCGTTTTTCCCGGCGGCAATGCGGCAATCAGATTAAGCAGCGTAGCCGAATCGGCGATCGCCTGTTTATCTACAGTCAGCACAATGTCGCCAGGCCGGATCCCGGCACGATCGGCGGGACCGCCCCGCAACACCCCGGCAATCAGCACTCCCTTCGCATTATTCAATTTGAACGAGTCGGCCATTTCCGGGGTCAAGTCCTGTACCTCCACTCCCATCCAGCCGCGGATGACCTCGCCATGCGCAATGATCTGGCGCATGACCCGAGCCGCCAGATTGGACGGGATGGCAAAACCTATGCCTTGCGAACCGCCCGTACGAGAATAGATAGCGCTGTTGATGCCGATGAGATTGCCGCTGGTATCGATCAGCGCGCCGCCGGAATTGCCAGGATTGATCGCGGCGTCTGTCTGGATGAAATCCTCGAAAATATTGATGCCCAGATGCGACCGTTCCAGAGCGCTGATAATACCCATCGTCACCGTCTGGCCGACTCCGAAAGGATCGCCGATTGCCAGCACGACGTCGCCGATACTCGCTTGATCGGAACGGCCGAACGTAATGGCGGGCAAATTTTTGGCGTTGATTTTAAGGACGGCCAGATCGGTTTCCGGATCAGTGCCGACTACCTTGGCGAGCAAGGTTCTGCCGTCGTGCAACGTGACCTGTATTTCGTCGGCAGCATCGACTACATGGTGATTGGTTAAAATATACCCGTCTGAGCTGACTATGACGCCGGAACCTAAACTATTCATCCTCTGAGAGCGGGTTTCGGCATGACGGCCGAAAAATTTCTGAAATAGCGAATCGTGATGCAAACGATCCGGATGCGAGCTTTTGCTGGAAAAGACATTCACTACGGAGGGAATCGCCTTGTTCGCCGCGTCGCGATAGGATCCGGTGGCTCGGGGCGCCGCGCAGACTGCTTGTTGCGGCGCAAGCGAATAGCCGGGACGCCATTCCGGATGGAAAAGCGTTATAACCAGCAAAACTCCCAAGGCAACGGTAGTGCTTTGAGCAAATAACAACCAGAGTTTACGCATCATTCAAGGCCGGAAATATTCTCGATAACCAATAATTATATAGGAGAAGCGTTATTTGACGAAGTTGTCAGCAGCCAGTCAGTAAATAATATCAAAATTTGCCTTTCTGTTTTATGCAAAACTTGGGTAAAATAGAAAGGTTTTTAAGTTTGCGTAAACCTTGAATAGGATGAATTATGATTAATCAGCAAGTGGATCGCAGCAAACGCCGCTTCCTTGTCGCCGCCACCTCAGTAGTCGGTGGCGCAGCGGGGGTAGCTGTGTTAACGCCTTTTGTGATGAGCATGTTGCCGAGCGAGCGAGCGAAGGCGGCAGGAGCTCCGGTGGAAGTGGATATCACCAAGGTCGAACCCGGTATGTTGCTCGCCGTGGCCTGGCAGGGCAAACCGGTCTGGGTCGTAAATCGCACCCCTGCGATGCTGGGAAAATTGCCTGCCATATCGAGCCGGCTTGCTGACCCGAACAGCGATCAGCCGCAACAGCCAGAATATTGCAAGAACGTCGATCGTTCGATCAAACCGGAATACCTGGTGGTAGTAGGTATTTGCACTCATCTGGGATGCTCCCCGAATTACAAGCCGGAAATGGGCGCGGCCGACATGGGCGCGGATTGGCCGGGCGGCTGGCTGTGTCCGTGTCATGGGTCCCGTTACGATTTGTCTGCGCGCGTTTTCAAAAATATGCCAGCTCCGCTAAATATGGTCGTACCGCCTTATAAGTATTTGAGTGCAACACGTATTTTAGTCGGCGACGACAAGAAAGGAGCTTAACGAATGAGCGCAATGCAAAAAATGGTCGGCTGGATAGACGATCGCTTTCCATTAACATCCAACTGGAAGGCGCATCTATCGGAATATTACGCGCCTAAGAATTTCAACTTCTGGTACTACTTCGGCTCGCTGGCGTTGCTGGTTCTGGTCAATCAGATTGTTACCGGTATATTTCTGACCATGAACTATAAACCGGATGCCAAGCTCGCTTTCGCATCGGTCGAATATATCATGCGCGATGTGGAATGGGGCTGGCTGATACGCTACATGCATTCGGTAGGCGCTTCCATGTTTTTCGTTGTGGTCTATCTGCACATGTTCCGCGGACTGATTTACGGTTCCTATCGCAAACCCCGCGAATTGGTCTGGATATTCGGCATGATGATCTATCTGGCCTTGATGGCCGAGGCATTCATGGGGTATCTGTTGCCGTGGGGTCAAATGTCGTTCTGGGGCGCTCAGGTCATCATCTCGCTGTTCGGCGCCATTCCCTATATCGGCGACGCCTTGTCGTTATGGATACGCGGCGACTTCGTGGTGTCGGATGCAACGCTGAACCGCTTCTTTGCCTTTCATGTCATCGCCTTGCCTTTGGTGTTGCTGGGTCTGGTGGTGGCGCATATCATCGCCTTGCATGAAGTCGGCTCGAACAATCCCGAAGGCATCGAGATCAAGAAGCACAAGGATCCGGTTACCCACTTTCCTTTGGACGGTATCCCCTTTCATCCGTATTATACCGTCAAGGATATAGTCGGCGTAGTCGTGTTCCTGATGGTATTTTCGGCGATCATATTCTTTGCGCCGGAAATGGGCGGCTGGTTTCTCGAGCCGGATAACTTTATCCCTGCCAATCCGTTCAAAACGCCTGAACATATTACGCCGTTGTGGTATTTCACGCCGTTTTATGCGATCCTGCGCGCGATTCCGAACAAGCTGCTCGGCGTGATGAGTATGGGCGCAAGTGTCGTGATCATGTTCTTTCTGCCCTGGCTGGACCGTTCCAAAGTCAAATCGATCCGTTACCGCGGTACTTTGTACAAGCTTATTCTGACGCTGTTTGTGATCAGCTTTATTGGACTGGGTTATGTAGGTACCAAAGAACCTACGCCTACGTTCACCTTGATCGCCCGGGTGCTGAGCGTAATATATTTTGCATTTTTTATATTGATGCCCTGGTATACCGCAATCGATAAGACCAAACCTGTGCCTGAAAGGATTCCAGAATAATGAAGAAATTTCTAATTGCATTGTTATTTGCACCGTTGACGGTTCTAGCGTCTGAAAATGTGCATTTGGACAAGGCCCCGGTAAATTTGCAGGATTATGCTTCGTTGCAACGTGGCGCCCGGACGTTTACCAATTACTGTCTGACTTGCCATAGTGCCAACTACATGCGTTATTCTCGTTTGCAGGATATCGGCTTGACCAAGGATCAGATCAAGCATAATCTGATGTTCGCCAGCGATGCCATAGGTAGCCGGATGACAATTGCCATGCGGCCGGATGATGCCAAGAAATGGTTTGGTATGGCACCGCCCGACCTGACGGTAGAAGCCAGGTCGCGTACTCCCGACTGGATTTATACCTATTTGCGCAGCTTCTATCGTGACGACAAGCGTCCGACCGGCTGGAATAATACGGTATTCCCTAACGTCGCCATGCCGGATGTGCTGTATACCCTGCAAGGACAGCAAGTCCTGAAAGACGCGGCAAACGGCGGTAATGCCGATCAGCCTGAGCTGGTATTGGCCGTTCCCGGTAAAATGAGCGCTGCCGAATACAACGCGACAGTGGGCGATCTGGTCAATTATCTGGCATGGATGGGGGAACCAGGCAAGATCAAGCGCATGGAGTTGGGCGTGATGGTATTGCTCTTCCTCGGCGTCTTCTTTATTCTGGCTTATTATCTCAAGAAGGAATTCTGGAAAGACATACATTGATTCTGTAATCATTCTGTCCCGCCATTCTTCAAGATAGATGAAGCGGGCAGTAAGCTCGGTGTACAATGCGTAGGTCGAGTTTCTCTGCCTGACAATAAGCTACTTTATTGTTGAAAGGCCATGAGGATATGTTTCACGGCCGACGGAAATACCCGCCGGCCTATTATTTTAGGGTAATCATTATGATGACGTTGTATTCCGGCAATACTTGCCCATACAGCCAACGCTGCCGTATCGTTTTGTTCGAAAAGGGCATGGATTTTGAAGTGATCGATGTCGATCTGCAAAATAAGCCCGAAGATTTGGCACTGATGAATCCTTACAACCGTGTTCCGGTATTGATCGAGCGCGATCTGGTTTTATACGAAGCCAATATTATCAATGAATATATCGACGAGCGTTTCCCGCATCCGCAATTGATGCCGGCGGATCCTGTCATGCGCGCGCGGGCGCGGTTGTTTCTGTTTACCTTCGAGCAGGACCTGTTCAGCCATGTCAATGCCATCGAACAAGGCAGTAAAAATGTAGCGGATAAGGCGCGTATCGTCGTTCGCGATCACCTGACACAAATCGCCCCGATTTTTGCCAAGCAGAAATATATGCTGAACGACGACTTTTCCATGCTGGATGTGACGATAGCCCCATTGCTTTGGCGATTGGAACATTACGACATCCAGTTGCCCAAACAAGCCGTCAACCTTCTCAAATATGCCGAGCGTTTATTCAGCCGGACAGCATTTATCGATGCCTTGACGCCGAACGAAAAAGCAATGCGGAAATAATCGTATTTTGATATGGCTGATACGTCCACCAAACCTTATTTGATCCGGGCAATATTCGAGTGGTGTATCGATAATGGATATACCCCTTATCTTTCCGTAGTCGTTGACCCGCTTACGCGGGTACCCATGGAATATGTCAAGGATGGCAAAATCGTCCTCAATCTATCACCCAGCGCCACTCACGGCATGGTGATGGATAACGGATGGATCCGGTTTGCTGCGCGTTTCAATGGGGTATCCAGACAGATCGAAGTCCCCGTAGGCGCGGTAGCGGGGATATTCGCGCGGGAAAATGGTGAAGGCTTGGGTTTTGAAGTTGTGGCAACTCCGCAGGACGCGGCCGCCGCCAAGCCTGCAACGCCCGATACCGGGGTCCAGCCCGACAAGGACCCGCCTCCTTCCAAACCTGGCCGGGCCAAATTGCAGGTCGTGAAATAAATACCGGTGAAATTCGACTAAGCTTATCGCTGCAGTCGACATCCGTTCTTATTCATTGTTATTATTTTAATTCAGTAATTGCGCTTAATCGAGTAAGGTTTTAGGAATGGGAAATGTTATGTTTTCCGTAATTCCGGTTAACTCGCTGACTTCGGTCGCACCCAGCAATTCCAGTTGGGCGATGACGGCCTGCACCAGAACTTCAGGCGCAGAAGCGCCGGCGGTAACGCCGATACGCGATTTTCCCTGCAACCATTCGGGTTGCAATTGCATGGCATTATCGACCATATAGGAAGCAATACCCAGATTTTCCGCTACTTCGCGCAAGCGATTGGAGTTCGAGCTGTTGGGCGAACCCACCACGATCACCAGATCGCATTGCTGAGCCAGCGATTTGACCGCGTCCTGACGGTTCTGTGTGGCGTAGCAGATATCGTCCTTTTTCGGCCCGACGATATCGGGAAAACGTTGCTTCAACGCATCGATGACGCGAGCGGCATCGTCTACCGATAAGGTGGTCTGTGTCACGAAAGCGAGCTTTGACTGGTTTTTTACTTCCAGATTCCCGACGTCTTCCACCGTTTCAACCAGATACATCCCGTTCGCGCTTTGGCCCATGGTGCCTTCGACTTCGGGATGGCCCTTATGTCCTATCATGATGATTTCCATGCCCTTGTCACGCATGCGAGCGACTTCCAGATGGACTTTGGTCACCAGCGGACAGGTCGCGTCGAATACCGTCAAACCGCGTGCTTCGGCTTCCTCGCGTACCGCCAGCGAAACTCCGTGCGCGCTGTATATCAGCGTATTGCCGGCCGGCACATCAGACAGGTTTTCGATAAAAATAGCGCCTTTGGCCTTGAGGTTTTCCACGACGAATTTGTTGTGGACGACTTCATGCCGTACATAGATTGGTGCGCCATACCGTTCCAATGCGCGTTCCACTATACCTATGGCGCGATCTACTCCGGCACAAAAGCCGCGGGGGTTGGCAAGTAGGATTTGTGTGCTCATAAAATTCTCGGTGCGATCGGAGGTTCGTTGTTGATATTCAGGATTTCAACTTCGAATTCTATCTTTTTTCCGGCAAGGATGTGATTGAAATCTACGGTGACGGTGTCGGCTTCGATGCGGATAATGATACCAGTCAATTGCACGCCCCCTTCCAGGGTAAATTCGACCAACTGTCCCAATTCCGGAGCTTGCACGTTCAATCGATGTCGCGGCAGTTCGACTACCGCCAGCGGATCGTGAGCGCCGAAGGCTTGAGCGGGCTCGAGAATGAAGACCTCGCGGGAATGCGGTACCAGTCCGAGCAGCCAGTATTCCAGCGCGGGTTCGAGCGTCCCGTCGCCCAGAGTCAGCGACAGCGGACTATCGTTGAAGCTGGAATCGATATTATTGCCGCTGCCGTATTCACGCAAGGCGAAATGCAGGGTCAGCTTATCGTTGGCTTGAACGTGTGTCATGTTTTTTTTGTTTCATGTTGTCCCACAACAATAATATCGCGCCTATCGTAATAGCCGAATCGGCGATGTTGAAAGCCGGCCACGCGTAGGCGCCGATATGAAACGACAGGAAATCGACGACGTAACCGTGATTGAGACGGTCGAGCAGATTGCCCAGCGCGCCGCCCAGGATCAGGCTGAGCGCGTAGCGGGTCAACGGACTGCCGTAACCCCAAAGCAAAAGCGAGACGATGACCAGACTGGCAATGCCTGATACGGCAATAAAAAATTCGCGCTGCCAGCCCGGCTGGTTGTTGAACAGGCTGAATGCCGCACCGGTATTGTGCGCGCAAACCAGGTCGAAGAAGCCGGTAACAGTATGCGTATCGCCGTAGCTGAATGTGTGCGTGATAAAATATTTGCTGATCTGATCGAGCATGATCACCAAAGCTGCGACGGCCAGTCCCCGTTTGAGATTAAACATGCGTTCTGCGCTCCCCGGCTCCGTATAAATTGCTGTAGCAGCGCGCACAAAGCGCCGGATGTTCGGCATGGTGACCGACGTCTGCGCGATAATGCCAGCAGCGGTCGCACTTGGGATGCGCGCTGCCACGAGCGTCGATACGAGGTTCGGCATCGTCGGCATGCAGCTTCGCAGCCGACGTGATCATGGCGTAACGCAAATCGTCTTCCAGGGTAGTCAGCGCCGCGTAATGCGCAGCGTCGGCATAAATGGCGACTTCGGCCTGCAGGGACGAGCCGATTTCGCCGTTGCCGCGCAGCACTTCCAGATGCTTGCGCACATCCGTCAGGGTTTCGCGTATCAGCGGCCAGCGTTCGGCGAGCGCCGCCGAATCGGCGGGGGCCGGGATGGGATGCCATAGCTGTAAAAATACGCTGTCGTTTTCATTTCCGCTCAATTGCAGCCAGACTTCTTCCGCGGTAAAGCTCAAAAACGGCGCCATGATGCGCGTCAGGCTGTGGGTGATGTGATAGAGCGCATTTTGCGCAGAACGCCGCGCCAGCGAATCCGGCGCGGTGGTATACAGACGGTCTTTCAGTATATCGAGATAAAAACCGCCCAGGTCTTCCGAGCAGAAATGATGCAGTTTCTGCACGATATGATGAAATTCGTAGCGCTCATAATGCGCGAGCGACTGTTCCTGAAACTCCCTCAGCATCACCATGGCGTATCGGTCTATCGTCAGCCATTGTTCCGCCGGTAACGCCATTTGCGCCATATCGAAATCGGCGAGATTGGCCAGCAGAAAACGCAGCGTGTTGCGGATGCGCCGATACGCTTCGACCACGCGCTTGAGTATCTCGTCGGAAATGGTCAGTTCGCCGGAATAATCGGTGGAGGCCGTCCACAGCCGCAAGATATCGGCGCCGTATGTATCGACGATTTTTTGCGGTGCCGTGACATTGCCGCGCGATTTGCTCATTTTATGACCGTTACCGTCTACCACGAAACCGTGCGTCAGCAGGTTGCGATAGGGCGCGCGGGCATCGATGGCGCTACCGGTCAGCAGGCTCGACTGGAACCAGCCCCGATGCTGGTCCGAGCCTTCCAGATACAAATCCGCCGGATAGGCCAGTTCAGGACGGGTTTTCAATACGCAGGCATGTGTGACGCCGGAATCGAACCAGACATCCAGCGTATCGGTGACTTTTTTGTAGTCGCCGATATCCCCGCCCAGCAGTTCGCCGGCTTCCAGAGCAAACCAGGCTTCAATACCGGCTTGCTCTACGCGCTGTGCGACGATTTCGATGAAGTCAGCGGTGCGCGGATGCAGGGCACCGCTTTCCTTATGGACGAATAAGGGCATGGGAACGCCCCAGTTGCGCTGACGCGATACGCACCAATCGGGACGGTTCTGTATCATGCCAGTCAGCCGCGCACGGCCCCAGGCAGGGAAAAATCCGGTTTGTTCGACTGCCCGCAGCGCATGATCGCGCAAGCTGACAGCCTGTGCATCGGTGTGATCCATGCCGATAAACCATTGATGGGTGGCGCGAAAAATGATCGGTGTCTTGTGGCGCCAGCAATGCGGGTAACTATGCAGCAATTTGTTCTCGGCCAGCAGTGTTTCGTTGCCGGTGAGCAATTGTATGATCGTTTTGTTGGCGGTCCAGACGCTCTGACCGCCGACAAAAGGAATCGACGGGAAAAATTTTCCGTCGTCGCCGACCGGATTGTCCACCGGCAAGCGGTATTTCAAGCCGATCTGATAATCGTCTACCCCATGCGCCGGCGCAGTATGAACGAGCCCGGTGCCGGCGGCGGCGGTGACATGTTCGCCGCAGATAAGCGGAATGCTGCGATCGAGGAAAGGATGACGCAGCTCGATATGTTCCAGGCTAAGTCCCGTGCATTGACCGATGACCTCAACGGATTCGTAACCGTAACGCCGGATGGCGGACTCGGCCAGATCGCGCGCCAGAATCAGTACCCCTTTGGGTGTCAGCACCAGATCATAGATGAATTCCGGATGAACCGAGACCGCCTGGTTGGCCGGCAAGGTCCACGGCGTGGTCGTCCAGATAACGGCATACACCGGCTCGGTGCAATGCGGCAATCCCAGTTTCGCCATCAGCGTCGCAGGTTCGGCGACGGCAAATGCGACGTCGATGGCGGCGGAAGTTTTGTCTTCGTATTCGACTTCCGCTTCCGCCAGCGCCGAACCGCAATCCATGCACCAATGCACGGGTTTGGCACCCTGATATAAATAACCTTGTGCCAGGATTTCCCCCAGGGCACGCATAATGCCTGCTTCGAAGTCGAAATCCATGGTTCGGTACGGATTGTCCCAGTCGCCCAGCCCGCCCAGACGAATGAAATCCGTTTTTTGCCGTTCGATCTGACTGGCGGCGTAGTCGCGGCAGAGTTCGCGGAATTGCGCGGCGGGTATGGTCTTGCCATGCAGTTTTTCCACTTGCAGCTCGATCGGCAGCCCGTGACAGTCCCAGCCCGGCACGTACGGCGCGTCGAAACCGGCCAGTGTTTTGCTTTTGACGATCATATCCTTGAGGATTTTATTTACCGCGTGACCTAAATGGATATCGCCGTTGGCATAAGGAGGCCCGTCGTGCAGTATGAATTTCGGCCGGCCGGCCGTCGCATTGCGGATTTGCCGGTAGCGATTCTGCTTGTGCCATTGCGCCAGTTGAGCGGGTTCGCGTCTGGCGAGATCACCGCGCATGGGAAACGGCGTATCGGGTAAATTTAGCGTATTTTTATAATCGGGCATGGGTTCAAACAAAAGGTGAGTGATTGAAATAATCCTCTGCGCAAGCGACATCGCGCTGGATTTGCTGTGTTAAGGAGTCCAGGTCCGGATATTTTTTTTCTTCCCGCAGTTTGGCAAGAAAATCGACGCGTAAAATACGTCCGTACAGGTCATCGCTAAAATTCAGCAAATGAATTTCGAGCAACGGGCGCGCCGCCGGATTGACGGTCGGGCGTATTCCCAGGCTGGCGACAGCGGGCAGCGGGTCGGCGGCCAATCCTCGCACCTGAACAATAAATACTCCCGATAAGGGCAAATTCGCATGACGGATGCGAATATTGGCGGTAGGAAAACCCAATCGTCGACCCAGTTTTTCTCCGTGTATTACCCGGCCGCTCATTTGATAGGGACGACCGAGTAAACGCTGTGCCGTATCGAAACGTCCGTTCGCCAGCGCATCGCGAACCGCCGTGCTCGAAATGCGTGATCCGTCGGCGCTGATGCTGGGCATGGCCTCCAGCGAATAATTCCGTGCTACGCCATAATGTTGCAGCACGGCAAAATCGCCGGCTCGCTGTGCGCCGAAACGAAAATCGTCGCCGATCAGCAGATATTCCATGTGCAAGCCGTCCAGCAGGATCTGTTCGATGAAACGGGTGGCAGGCATCTGCGCGAGCGTTGGGTTGAAATTGCAGATATGCACGTGCTCGATGCCCAGGCTTTTCATGCTATCGAGTTTGTCACGCAAGCTGGAAAGGCGAGCAGGCGCATTCTGCGGATTAAGAAATTCGCGCGGATGCGGTTCGAAGGTGACGACGCAGGACGACAAGTTGCGGTCGCGCGCGGTGTTCACCAGTTGTTTGAGCATGATTTGATGTCCCAAATGCAATCCGTCGAAATTGCCTATGGTTACGGCGCTGGCATGCGCGAGCCGGGGATGTAAGCCGTGAGTGATACGCATGAATTGAAAATCGACGCCTGAGTACGTAAAGAACTGATTTTACCTTAATTATAGCGATCGAAGCAGGGTTCGGATGCGATTTGCGTTATGCGTTGTCGTGGTGGGCGCTGCTTGCAGGCGGCACGGCTTAATCGCGTTGATAAATATCTTCATAACGTACGATATCATCTTCGCCGAGATAGGTGCCGGACTGGACTTCGATCAGGTGCAAAGGAACCTTGCCGGGGTTTTCCAGACGATGCTTGCTGCCCAGCGGAATATAGGTCGACTGGTTTTCGCACAGCATGACTTTTTCGTCGCCGCGCACCACCATCGCCGTCCCCGATACGACTACCCAGTGTTCTGCCCGATGATGATGCATTTGCAGGGATAGTTTCGCTCCCGGGTTCACCATGATGCGCTTGACCTGAAAGCGGTCGCCAGCGTCTATCCCTTCATACCAGCCCCACGGCCGGTAAATACGGTCATGATAGAGGTGTTCGTTACGCTTCTGCGCCTTGAGATTATCGACAATACGTTTCACTTCCTGCGCCTTGTCCTTGCGGGCGACCAGAACGGCGTCGGCGGTTTCTATCACGATCAGATTGTCGATGCCCAGTGCGACGACCAGACGCGATTCGGCGCGTATCAGATTATGATGGGAATCTTCTATCATCACGTCGCCGCGAGTCGCGTTATGCCCGGCGTCCTTTTTGCTGACTTCCCACAGGGAATCCCATGCTCCGATATCGTTCCAGCCCATATCGGCAGGGACGACTGCGGCTTTTACGGTGTGTTCCATGATTGCATAATCGATCGATTCGGAAGGGCAGGCGGTAAACGCAGCGGTATCGAGACGGACGAAATCCAGATCGTTTTGTGCCCGTTGCAGCGCCAGTTCACAGGCGGAAAGGATGTCCGGGCGCAGAACGCGCATCTCGTCGAAAAGAGCGGATGCCGCGAACAGGAACATGCCGCTGTTCCAGTAATATTCGCCGCTGGCGACGTAGCTTGCGGCGGTAGCGGAATCGGGTTTTTCGACAAATTGGCGCACGGCATAAACATCCGTAAATCCCGCCAGCGTATCGCCTTGATGAATGTAGCCGAAACCGGTGTCCGGAGCTGTTGCGGGAATGCCGAAAGTGGTAAGGTAACCCTGACTCGCGACGGCCACCGCCTTGGCTACTGCCGCATGGAACGCCTGCGGATCACGGATCAGATGATCGGCAGGCAAAATCAGCATCAAGGCATCGGGATCCAGCCGCCGGATCGTCAATGCGGCCAGAGCGATCGCCGGTGCGGTATTGCGACCGACCGGTTCGAGCAATATGGCTGTCGGTTCTACCTTCATCGCACGCAACTGTTCGGCGATCATGAAACGGTGTTCCTGATTGCATATGACCAGTGGCGGAGCGATTCCGGCGATATCGACGATGCGTTTTACCGTTTCCTGAAACAGTGAATGTTCCGTCAGCAAGGCTAACAGCTGTTTGGGTAAGGCCGCCCGCGATAAAGGCCACAGCCGGGTGCCCGACCCGCCTGACAGAATTACGGGATATAACGTCGGCGTCATCTTTTGTTTTCCTTGCCTGAGATAATAACGTCTGCAAGCGGCGTGATTTCTTTCGAGCGCCTACGTGCCCGCATTTGTGCGGAATAGTAGCATGAGATGATGCCGGTATTCAAAATCTGCCGTTTTTAAAGTGCCGACAGACGGGAAACGTCGATCGTGGCTCATTCGGGTCCGGCCAGATGGTTTGCAGGGTCTTCGTACTCGTTCTGTGTCATGTCGGCGATGCCGTTATGCGCTTCGATGACGGTACGTATCAGTTTGAAAAGCGCGCGATGGCTTTTGGGAGCTTGCTGAAGTGCGGTTTCCCGCCGGCAATTGCGGATCAGGCTACGTAATTGCTGGGGATCGGTATCGGGATAATTGCTGATGAATTCGGTAATGCTGGCATCATTCTCGATCAGACGGTCGCGCCAATGCTCCATGCGATGAAAGGCGGCGTTTTCATCGCTGTGGCGGCTACGCCATTGCTCCAGTTGCGCCGCGACAGGCTGGGCGTCAATAATGCGCATCAGCCGGCCTATGTATTGCATTTGCCGCCGCAGTCCGCCGTGGGCAGTGATCCGTTTGGCCTGATCTACGGCCTCGCGCAGATTTTCCGGGAGATGGAGTTTGTCCAGCTGGTCCTTGGATAAGCCGATCAATTCTTCGCCCAGTTTTTGCAATGCAATCATCTGGCGCTTGATTTCGCTTTTGCTTACGGACGGAATTTCACTTTCATTGTCAATTTGTGCCATGATGCGCGAGGTGTGGTAAATATTGCTATGATAACGTTTTTAGTCTTTCTTAGTCTGGAGTTTTCGTGTCTGATCAATTTAGTCATAGCCAAAGCGCATTGCAGTCATTGGTAGAACAGATGCTGGAGTATGCCAAAATGCAAGGCGCTACCGCTTGTTCCGCCGAAGCCTCCGAAGGAATGGGGCAGTCGGTCACGGTGCGCAAGGGCGAAGTCGAGACCATAGAATATAATCGCGACAAGGGGATTTCCGTATCGGTGTATCTCGGTCAGCGACGCGGCAATGCCTCCACTTCCGATTTCAGTCGTCAGGCATTGATCGATACCGTCGACAAGGCACTGGCCATTGCACGTTTCACCGCAGAAGACAGTTATGCTGGTTTGCCCGATGCCGACCGGCTGGCAACGGATTTGCCGGAGCTCGATCTGTTTTATCCATGGACGCAAACCATCGAAGAAGCGATCGCGATGGCGGGGACGTGCGAAGCCGCCGCACTGGCGGTCGACAGCCGTATCAATAATTCGGAAGGGGCGAGCGTCAACACGCAAAATTCGCTGTTCGTCTACGGCAACAGTCTCGGTTTTCTGGCGGGCTACCCCACTTCTCGACAAAGCCTGAGTTGCGCTGTGATCGCCGAATCGGAACAAGGCATGCAGCGCGATTACTGGTACAGCACGGCGCGTCGGGCAACGGATCTGTTGCCGGCCGGCGAAGTGGGACGGATAGCCGGCGAGCGTACCGCCCGCCGTCTCGACGCACGCAAGATCAAGACCTGCCAGGTGCCGGTATTGTTCGAAGCGCAGGTGGCGACAGGCTTGCTGTCGCATTTCGTATCGGCGGCCAGCGGCGGCAGCCTTTACCGGAAATCCTCGTTTTTGCTCGATGCGCTGGGTCAAATCATTTTTCCGGAATGGCTGACCATCAGCGAACGCCCGCATTTGCTGCGCGGGTTGGCCAGCAGCCCTTTCGATAACGAAGGCGTTGCGACGATCGACCGCGAAGTGGTCCGCGACGGCCTATTGCAAGGCTATTTTCTCTCGACCTACAGCGCACGCAAGCTCGGCATGCAAACCACCGGCAATGCCGGAGGCAACCATAATCTGCTGGTCGGCGACAGCGGCGAAGATTTTGCCGGTTTGCTGCAAAAGATGGGTACCGGGTTATTGGTAACCGAACTTTTGGGGCATGGCATCAATATGGTGACAGGCGACTATTCGCGGGGCGCCGCTGGTTTCTGGGTAGAAAACGGCGAATTGCAATACCCGGTAGAAGAAATCACCATCGCGGGCAATTTACGGCAGATGTATAAAAACATCGTCGCCATTGGAACCGATACCGAAACGCGCGGTTCCAAACAGACCGGGTCCATCCTGATAGACGGGATGACGGTAGCCGGAGACTGAGTTTGCCGCCGAGCCGGTTCTGTGACGCCAAACCGGTGGCGCGAGCTTACTTGCTGTTGCCAGTTGCGGCCGTTCCGAACAGATCTTTCAAATCATGCGGCTGCGAACGCCAATATTGCGGCGGGGCATCGACCTGCGCCCCAAGTTTCGCTGCTGCATGCCAGGGCCAGCGCGGATCGTATAACATTCCACGCGCCAGCGATACCAGATCGGCCTGATTACCGGCGATGATCGCTTCCGCCTGTTCCGGCTCGGTGATCAATCCGACGGCGATGACCGGCATCGCGGTCCGGGCACGAATTTTTTCGGCAAAAGGCACTTGATATCCGGGCGCCACCGGTATCTTCTGTTCGGGTGACAGGCCGCCGCTGGAAACGTGGATATACGCACAGCCGCGTTCGTGCAGAGCCTCTGTGAAAACGATGCTCTGATCGCTATCCCAACCGCCGGTCACCCAATCCGTCGCCGAAATACGCACGCCTACCGGAATTACGTCGGGCAGGGCGGCACGCACCGCATCAAACACGGCGAGCGGGAAACGCATGCGATTTTCCAGCGAACCGCCGTATGAGTCGGTTCGATCGTTGGATAGCGGCGATAGAAATTGATGCAGCAGGTAGCCGTGTGCGGCGTGGATCTCGATCGCCTGTATGCCGATGCGATGAGCGCGCTGTGCGGCTCGCACGAAAGCCTGTTCTATCCTGAGCAAATCATCGGCATCCAGTCTTAGGGGCGCAACGTCGTCGGCAAGATAGGGCAGCGCCGAGGGCGCCACGGTTTGCCAGCCGCCCGCCGCAACCGGTATCTGACGGCCGCCTTTCCAGGGCTTGGCGCAGGATGCCTTGCGGCCGGCGTGAGCAAGCTGGATAGCGATAGGCATCGAAGAATAGGTGCGTACGATGTCCAGCACTTTTTTCAATGCCAGTTCATTGGCATCGGACCATAAACCGAGATCGTCGGGCGATATCCGGCCGGCAGCTTCGACGGCGGTGGCCTCGGTGATAAGCAAGGCGGCCCCGGATAATGCCAGGTGACCTAGATGTATCGTATGCCACTCGGTGGCATTGCCGTTATCGGCGGAATACTGGCACATCGGGGCGATGACGATGCGGTTTTTCAATGTCAGGCCGTTCAGCGTGCAAGGAGAAAACAGTTCAGGCATTTTGTTATCCTCAAGGTATGAAATTCGGAATGGGTCGTATCGGGTGTATTTTGATTCCGGACGGCAGGCATGAGTTGATCGGCAGGCCGCATCGTTATTTCCGAACGGGAAGAGCCAGTGTAGAGGGGCGATATCCGAGCGTCAATCAATCATCGCACCAAACGGCGCTTTTATTCATCTCCATGAATTTTGATCGTCTGCAGGAATTTGAATTGACAGAAACAGGATACGGGCGTAGTATACGCCTGTCATTATTATTTGGAGGTCCATCTTGGACAGTTGCTCTTGTAGAGTAGTCTACGTGCATTAAGTCAGCGAGATCGCGGCCTCTATCCATACCGCCGTCTCGCTGATCGAGCGGGACGGTGCGTCAAAACCGGCATTCGAATGCGCCGGAAAGCACCCCCATAAAATTGTTGAATCCTGTTATTTCATCTCTGAACGTGATGACATGACTGCCTGCGTTTTATCCGGACATTGCACTGTTCCTGATCACGGCGGCGGATTCGGCATTAACACGCAATGCCTTTTTGTCGTCGACAGAACGGGCTTGCATTTATGCG
The DNA here is from genome assembly GCA_021795395.1 of Pseudomonadota bacterium. Taxonomy (GTDB): domain Bacteria; phylum Pseudomonadota; class Gammaproteobacteria; order Burkholderiales; family Sulfuriferulaceae; genus Sulfuriferula. The sequence continues at coordinate 40,330 of JAJYPN010000010.1, forward strand.
AGGTTGATATCATGAAAATAAATTTCTCTTTTGGCATGGCAGTCATTGGCACCCTTATGGAAAATTGCCGGCAAGCAGTGCGCCCACGTCTTACTCAAAACGAATCCGGTCACACTACGGATCCGGTAGGTACCCCTGTTTACGGCAGAGGGATGTACGGATTCCTGGTTATGTCCAGGCATGCCACTCGCCGTTAATTGTCGGTATGCCAACGATCAAATGAAGGAGTAAATCATGGAATGTGACAGTAAATTGAACCTGACCGTTCCGGTTCGGTAACGCTGGGCAATGCCTTGCGGTATTCGGCTGCTTCCGGAATGGTCGCTTTTTCCTGGCTTCGTGCGCTTGCAGCGCCGGAGCTGCTTCGAAAAGCGTATACATATCCTGTGAAGGCAGGGTTCCGTACCAGGCAAGGAAATAAAAATGAATAATATCAATTATATATTCGGAAATAAATATAAGGAAGAAAACTGTTTCGCGTCCATATGCGCACCTGGATTTTTACAAAGCGTAGCGGTGTTGTTGGGGCTGACCATGATTCAAACTGCGTTGGCGCAGCCCGTGGATCCGGCTGAAAAAATCGCTGAAATCGCCAGCCCAGCCGACTGGAGCGCGACTTCTGCAGTAACGCCGGGTGGCGCATCCGCCGATGCAGCAAGCTCCCCCCCTTGGGCGATTTACGGCCAGTACACCAACGTGTACCAGTGGCATCCCGCATTCCATTCTCCCTATTCAGGCCCGAACAGTCTGACTGCGACCAATAATGGCGAGCAGACCAACGATGCCACCCTGTATCTGGGCTATCGGCTGTCGTCTGCTACCGAATTCTGGATCAATCCCGAATACGATCAGGGCTTTGGCTTGAACGATACGCAGGGGATGGCGGGTTTCCCCAGCGGCGAATCGTACAAGATAGGGGCGAATGATCCGTATTACCGCACGCCGCGCCTATTTATGCGGCACATCATCGATTTGGGAGGAGAAATGCAAGCGATCGAGGCACAGCCCAATCAGATGGCAGGTAGGCGAAGCGCGGATAATCTGGTGTTGACGCTAGGCAAATTTGCGGTGACCGATGTGTTCGACACCAACACCTACGCGCACGATCCGCGTATCGATTTTTTCAACTGGTCGGTTATCGATGCCGGAGCCTTCGATTATGCGGCCGATTCCTGGGGCTACAGCTATGGCGCGAGCGCGGAGTGGACTCATGCCTGGTGGACTTGGCGCAGCGGAATATTTGACTTGTCGACGGTACCGAATAGCGAAAAACTCAGCGAGAATTTGAGTGAATTCGAATTGGTGACGGAATTCGAGGCGCGCCATCAGTGGCGCAGTTTGCCGGGAAAAATCAAGGTGCTGGTGTTTGCAAACCATGCGCCCATGGGCAGCTACGGGCAAGCGGTAGCGCTGGGCCGGCAGACCGGCACGACCCCGAGTACCGCTCTGGTGCGCCAAATGAACTGGCGGCCGGGGGCGGAATTGAATATGGAACAGGCGGTAAGCGATAGCCTTGGCATCTTCGGCCGTGCCAGCGTGAACGATGGCGCATTGGAAGCGTATGACTTTACCGATATCAATCAATCCGTGTCCGCCGGATTCTCGTTGCAAGGCAAATCGTGGGGTCGCGAACAGGATACGGTGGGTCTGGCTTACGTAGTGAACGGGATTTCCCGTTCGGCGCAATCCTATTTTGCCGCAGGCGGTTTGGGAATATTGATAGGCGATGGGCGCTTGCCGCATTACGGCTATGAAACTATTACCGAGACGTATTATTCATGGCAGCTACAGCGTCATCTGGCGCTGAGCTTCGATTATCAATACGTTGTCAACCCGGCCTATAACGCCGATAGAGGACCGGTAAACATATTTGCCGTACGTACCCATTTGAATTTTTAGCATAGGGAATATCCAGCGCTCAATTTTGAGACCTTTTGCGCCTGAGCGCGGATGATAATTTCGATAAGGATGATTTGATGTCAAGAATACCTGAACGCATACCAGCCCCGACGCCCAGTGCGGTACTGGATGAAGCCCATGTCGGCGATATCCGCGGGGCGCTCGGTACGATACGTCGCGGCGATACGTCCGGCCGTAATTCGTTGGGCGCCCGGCTGCGGACTCTGCTCGCCATAATCGGCCCGGGATTGATTGTGATGGTCGGTGACAACGATGCCGGCGCATTCAGCACGTATTCGCAGGCCGGCCAAAATTACGGTTACACGTTGTTATGGACTCTGATCATGTTGATTCCGGTGCTTTATGTGAATCAGGAAATGGTATTGCGGCTGGGAGTGGTAACCGGAATAGGTCATGCCCGCCTGATACTGGAGCGTTTCGGAAAATTCTGGGGCGCGTTCAGCGTAATCGATTTGCTGCTGCTCAATGCCCTGACCATCGTGACGGAATTCATCGGTATCGATCTCGGTCTGCGTTATCTCGGTTTGCCCAGCGTACCCGGTGTATTGCTGTCGGCGGCCGTGGTGATGTTTGCGGTAAGCACGGGAGATTTTCGCCGGTTCGAGCGATTTGCACTCTTTCTGGTAGCGGGTTCGCTGGTTATGTTGCCCATGTATCTGATCGTGCATCCGCCTTTCGCCGAAGTGCTGCACCATACTCTGGTACCGTCTTTGCCGGAAAACGGCAAGCTCAGTGATGTGATGCTGTTGATTATCGGTATCGTCGGTACGACGGTCGCTCCCTGGCAACTCTTTTTTCAGCAAAGTTACGTGATCGACAAACGGATTACGCCGCGCTTCATGAAGTACGAACGTATCGATCTGATAGCGGGGATAGCGGTCGTGATGCTGGGCGCCATTGCCATAATTTCTACCGCAGCGTATGCATTCAAGGGACATACGGAATTCGGCCATTTTACCGATGTTGCCGCAGTGGCGTCAGGCATGCAAAAATATTTCGGTAAGCTGCCCGCGATCCTGTTTGTGGTTGCGCTGATCGATTCCTGTATCATCGGTGCCGCGGCAGTATCGCTTTCCACCGCTTATGCCATCGGCGATGTGCTGTCGCTCAAACATTCGCTGCACCGCAAGCCGTCGGAAGCCAAAGGATTTTATGCGATCTATTTTGTGCTGATCGTGATTGCCGCCGCGCTTGTGCTTGCGCCGAACGTTCCTCTGGGTCTGCTGACGTCCGCCGTGCAGACGCTGGCGGGAGTGCTGCTGCCGAGCGCAACGGTGTTTCTGTTGCTGCTATGCAACGATAAGGCGGTGCTGGGGCCTTGGGTAAACAGTCAGGCAGTCAATATATTTACCGGAACGGTAGTGGCGATCCTGGTCATACTGTCGGTGATCCTGACCGCATCGGTGCTGTTTCCGCAGATCACCTCGTTACAGATCGAGTCGATTATCGCCGGGGGCAGTATTTTCGGACTGATCGTAACTGTTATCATGCTGCTGGTTCGAAGAATGAAACGCGATGGCATAAGCGAAACGCCGGTCGATCCTTCCGTCCGCGATAGTTGGCGCATGCCGCCGCTGGAACAATTGGCTCCCGCCAATATGAGTTTGTCGACCCGTTTCTGGATGGGCGTATTGCGGGGCTATCTGCTGATCGCGGCGGGTTTGGTGCTGGTACGCATCATCTTGCTGGCGATCGGATGAAAACAGGGCTGTAACAATCTATCGATTCAATGCTGTTGCGGGAGGAGTACCGTAGGAATGAAAGGAATATTCTTCCTCAATACGCCAGGCGGCGAATAAAATTCGTTGAGAAAAAGCCCGCTGTTCCGAAAGCCCCGCTCTAAAATGACTTGACCGGCGGTGGCTTTGCCCATCATACTTTATTTAATACGATGCCATGTATCGACGGCATGAATTCTATTAAAACTTGCTATAGCCATAATTTAATTCCACATACAGAATTTTAAAAAACGTACGTTATATACCCAAGGCAATACAATTCGACAGTAGGTTTACGTACTGATCCATCATGGCAAGGATATCGGTTGCGGGTGGAAATTTACGATTCTGAAATAAAATGATTTGATCATCAAGTTTGCGTTCCAAAATTATACTAATGATAAATAAGTTTGGTCACCTACTGACGATTGCGAATATCCGCCGAGGAACAAGATTATTCGTTCTTGGAATGGCGATGTTCGTGGCATTATTTTCATGGGTTTCCTGGCAAACCGAAAAGGAGGAAGCTGCCCGGCAAATGTCGCTGCTGGCAGAACTCAGCGTCAAATCGATCAATTTTTATTTTGCTCATATCCAGAATGATCTGTCTGGATTAAGCCAGCAAATCGTTGATAAAAACGGCGAGTTTCTGGTGATTCGTACGCAGGAATCGCTGTATCGGTTTCTCGACGCGAATCGCGATCTTGCCAATATGACGGTTGCCGACCTGAATGGGCAATTGGTTGCAGCTGCCTTTAAAACACCCGGGCAGCCTCTTGCTGATATCAGCGGCGATCCGACGTTCGTCAAGGCGCGGGAAGCTTTGATGGCCGGTCAGCCATTTTATATCGGCCGCCCCATTTTCGGTCATGTCGTCAAGGAATGGGTAGCGACGATCCGCTACGGCGTACGCGATGGTTCAGGCAGATTATGTTATATCCTGAATGCGTCCATTCCGTTGTCGAAGTTGCTGAGCTTGTGGAAAAGCATTTATTTGCCCAGGCATTTTCAAATGGGCTTGCTGCTCGACACCGGTTATTTGTTAAGCCTGTATCCCGATCCCGATGCCGCACATATGCAACAGGTATATGGGGCACCCAGAACCGATGCCCTGGCGGATTTATTGCGCCGCCAGGGTTATCGCGATCGAGGTATCATCACGGGTTATAATTCCGCCAGCCATGCCGATTACGAATTCGCCTATTTCAAACTTTCCAATTATCCCATAACGTTTTTTGTGGCCGCATCGGTGTCGCATTTCGAACTAGAATGGTGGAAACATAATCAGGCTTTTTATCTGCTGAGTTTGATTTTTACCGTTAGCGGAATCAGTGCGTTTTACTGGATAGTAAAACGCAAGGAAAGCTGGATTATCGAAAAAAGACAACAGGAAGGAAAATTCCGCGCCATTTACGAAGGCTCCAACGATGCCATTATCCTGTTGAGCAGAGAAGGTTTTTTTGATTGCAATCAACGGGCATTGCGCCTGTTCGGAATCAAGGATAAAGCCCAGTTTCTAACAAGCAATGTAGCGAGTTTTTCTTCTGACCGGCAACCGGATGGGCAGGATTCGGTTTCGGCAGCCAATTCCCATATCCTCGCCGCATTCAAACAAGGCTCTCATCGTTTCGAATGGATTTGCCGGCATCATGACGGCGAAGAGTTTTATGCGGAAATTCTCCTGTCCGTATTTTATCTTGCCGAAAAACGTGTTTTACAGGCGACGGTCAGGGATATTTCCCATCGCAAGAAAATCGAAGCGGAATTGCATGCGACGCTGGAACGTTTGCAGGCTGCCAATGAAAAGCTGGACCTGGAAAAGGAACTGAATCAGAAAATCATAGAAACTTCGCCCGTAGGTATCGCCATTTACAATGAACAAGGTAATTGTATCGCGGCCAATCCCGCTTTATGCCAGCATATCGGCGGAAGCCGATCGCAAATTCTCGGAATGAATTTTCATCGTATCGATACGTGGAAAGCCTCGGGTATTTACGATCTGGCGATGCAAGCCCTGCAAACGAGCGAACCCGTATCGGATAATATCGAGATCGTGTCCAGTTTCGGCAAGGCGGTGAAACTGGGTATCATATTGTGCCCGTTATACAGCAGCGGTCATCAGCATTTGATGTTCCTGACCACCGATCTGACTGAATCGCTGCACGCCAAACAAGCGCTCGAAGAGAGCGATGAACGATTTCATCGCGTCGTTTTCGAAGCGCCGATACCTATCATGATCCACGCAGAAGATGGCGAAGTCCTCGAAGTCAACAAGGTTTGGAGCGAAATTACCGGATACACGCGCGCCGACATTCCTACCACTCAAATCTGGACGGAAAAAGCTTACGGTCTGCGTGCAAGAGAAGTTCAGAAAAAAATCCAGCAGCTTTATGCCTTGAAGCAAAAAGTCTATCAGGGCGAATTCATCATCCGCTGCAAGGACGGTTCAACCCGGATATGGGAGATCAATGCAGCGCCCGCCGGCGTGATGCCGGATGGGCGCAGCTACCTTATCAGCGCAGCGCAGGATATAACGGAGCGCAAGGCGGCACAGGAGCAGGTTGAATTTTTGGCTTATCACGATGCGTTGACGGGCTTGCCCAATCGTTTGCTTGCCAGGGAACGCTTTGAAATGGCGCAAGCTTTTTCCGAGAGACTGGGTTCCAAAGCGGCTTTAATATTTTTGGATCTCGATAATTTCAAGCTGATCAACGATTCATTGGGTCACGGAATCGGAGATCTCCTGCTTAAAACCGTAGCGGCGAGGCTCAGGGAAGCCTTGCGTGATTCCGATACCCTGAGCCGGCAGGGCGGCGACGAATTTCTGATCGTGTTGGGCGAAATGCCGAATCTTGACGCCATAAGAGGGATTGCGGAAAAAATCCTGGCGCTGATGCTGGAAACCTTTTCCATAGAAGAAAACGAGTTATCGATTTCCTTGTCTATCGGTATTGCAGTTTATCCGGAAGATGGGAACGACTACGATACCCTGCTCAAAAAGGCCGATACCGCGATGTATCAGTCCAAAATTGCGGGACGCAATACCTATCGGTTTTATGTCGAGCAGATGAACATTGATGCCATTGAGCATCTGCAAATACGTAATAATTTACGTAAGGGGATGGAACGGCAGGAATTCGTTCTGCATTATCAACCGCAGATCGATCTGTCCAGCGATACCGTAATCGGGGCAGAAGCTCTGGTGCGCTGGAATCACCCCGAGCTGGGGATGATTTCGCCCGCCCGTTTCATTCCGTTGGCGGAAGAAAGCGGAATGATCATCCGATTGGGCGAATGGGTACTCGAAGAAGCCTGTCGGCAGGGTATGGCATGGCGCGCAGCCGGATTGCCCGCGCTGGTAATGGCGGTCAATCTGTCGGCGGTGCAGTTCAAGCACGGCGATCTGGAAAAAACCGTGATACGCGCGCTTTCTCAGTCCGGACTGGATCCCGCCTTGCTGGAACTGGAATTGACGGAATCGATATTGATTTCCGACACGGAAAAGGTGTTGGTGATGGTGCAGCGTCTGAAAGCCTTGGGCATAAAATTATCGATCGACGATTTCGGCACCGGTTATTCCAGTCTTTCCTATCTCAAGCGGTTTGCCGTGGACAAGCTGAAAATCGATCAATCGTTTGTTCGTGACATGTCCAACGACCCCAACGACGCGATCATAGTGCGCACCATCATACAGATGGCCAAGAGCCTCAATCTCAAAACCATAGCGGAAGGGGTGGAAACCCAGCGTCAACTGGCCATGCTGGGATTGCAGCGGTGCGATGAAGCGCAGGGGTATTATTTTGCAAAGCCTATGCCCGCTGATGAATTTGCCATGTACCTGGTTGGCATGCAGCAAAACGTAAGCCTCCGCAGCTGCCCAGAATAAACCCATACGCCTAGACATGTACTTCAAAGATTCGCCCTATGCCGGTGGTAATCAGCATGGCCAGAGCGCTCCAGAATGTGACGCGCCAGATCCCTGTCCTGACGTTCGAGCCGCCTGTATAAGCGCCCAAACCTCCCAATAAGGCCAAAAATGCCAACGACGCGATGCCGACGATCGGTATCAGAACATTGACGGGCGACAGGGCTACGATCGATAGCGGCAATGCTGCGCCGACTGAAAAACTGCATGCCGAAGCAAAGGCGGCCTGTAACGGGTGTGACTGCATGGTCGCTGTGATTCCCAAGCCGTCGCGCGCATGCGCTCCCAGAGCATCCCGTTTCATCAACTGTTCGGCAACCTGCGCCGCAAGTTCGGGTTCCAGCCCTCTTTTAGCGTAAATGTTGGCAAGTTCGCGCTGCTGATCGTCATAATTGGATTCGATTGCCTTGCGTTTTTCTTCCAGCGCGGTCTGTTCCGAATCCGATTGGGAATGTACGGAAACATATTCGCCGGTTGCCATCGACATGGCGCCCGCTACCAGTCCCGAAACGCCAGCTACCATAATGCTGTGATGCTGGGCATGCGAGGCTGAAACACCCAATACCAGACTGGACGTCGAAACTATGCCATCGTTGGCCCCGAGCACTGCTGCGCGCAGCCAGCCTATGTTTTTAAGTCGGTTTTGCGTAGATGGGTGATCGGTCATCGGTTCGCCTAAATGAAATGGAATTTTGCTGTCTCAGTGTTCCATTCTAGTGGGGGAGATTCCGCCCTTTGAGTCAAGGGAGAATCAGCTATGAAATGGAAGTTTGTTGCAGTATCCATCCAGGCCGGGATAAAAGCCAACAGGGTACTGTTTATATGTTAAGCATCTCGATACGAGCACGCAATAGTGGTATGAGTTCCTGTTCAAACCAGGGGTTGCGCTGAAACCAGGCAATATTGCGAGGGGATGGGTGCGGTAGCGGAATATATTTCGGGGCATAATCCCGCCAGGCTTTAACTGTACCGGTCAGCGTCGATTTACGCCGTTTGCCGAGATAATGACGTTGGGCATATTGGCCGATGAGCAAGGTCAATTCTATATTCGGCAACTTCGCCAATAAGGGATCCAGCCATAGCGAGGCGCATTCCCGTCTGGGCGGCAGATCGCCGGCAGGTCCTCGTCCGGGATAACAATAACCCATGGGAATGATGGCGATGTGCTGATCGTTATAAAAAATTTCCGGTTCTATGCCCATCCATTGACGCAAACGGATTCCGCTGGCATCGTTCCACGGAATTCCGGTCGTATGAACTTTCATGCCCGGCGCCTGACCGACGATCAGTATTCGGGCCGTTTCGCTCGCTCGCAATACCGGTCGAGGGCCGAGGGGCAAATGTTGCTCGCAGGCGCGGCATTCGCGTATTTGCGAGAGCAGATTTCCCAGGCTAAGTAAAGAAGTTTCAATCATGAAACACGACTCATAGTGATAGATACAGATCAAATCCCATCGTTGACATCCGGTTCGCAAGTGGCAGTACGACAAGCTCTCTTGAAATCGGATGTCCCTTTCAGGTTGAGCGGTTTGTTAGCCGCAACCGTTCAGCGCGCAATATCGGATAGCGGGATAGCGATCACCCAACCGTAGATATTCGATACGTACAAGGTGCCCCCGACGATAACCGGTGATGAAGGACCGAAAGCGCCGCCCAGATGTTTTTTCCCCAGCATTTTGCCGTCGCTCACTCTGATGGCCGCGATATCTCCGGATTTATAGGGTACGTAAGCTACGCCGTCAGCGACCGCGGCTCCTGAACGAATCTGTGATCCCAGGCGTACTTTCCAGAGTTCGCGGCCGGTCTTCAGATCGAAGGCATAATAATTGCCGGTCACGGGGCTGCCCTCAAGAACTTTATCGCCTGAAATCATGGGAGTTGCGGTTTTCATCGCCGGGGGGATGGGGCCATTTTCAAACTGCTTTTGCCAGACAATCTTGCCCGTTTCTGCGTTCATGGCCAGCAGTACATTGGCTACCGGATTTTTTTTGTCGCCGGACTCAACGGTTGCTTCCTGTACGACCAATCCGTCTGCATAAGCGGGGGTGCAATCGCCGATACCCGTGGCGACAAGCTTGGGCAGAGTTATTTTCCAGACGATCTGGCCGGTTTTTTTGCTTATCGCATAAAAATAATTGGGGTTCGTGCCGCCGACGAATATATTGTCGCCCGACATGACGGGAGATGACATGCTTACAAACGATACCAGATCGGTGCTGGAAGCCAGTGTGCCGGTAGCGGCATCGAGTTTGTAAAAATGACCGTCGCCGGTGCCGATATAGAGATATCCCTCGTCATAAACTGCGGTTGGCATCGCTTCGCCGGGAAAATGATAGACCCAGAGTTTCTTGCCGGTTTTCGCATCGAGCGCATACATCGAGTTCAAACCGGGCCCGCGAGTCGGACGTTCGCCTTTCACATACATCATGGTATTGGCATAATTGAAATAGGCGTTACCCGTGGATACGTACACGCGGCCATCAACGACCAGCGGGTTGCTCATGGTCATATTCCAGCCGTAATGCGCCCAGATCAATTTACCGTTCAAGGCATTGAGCGCGTAGGTGTAGCCATTGTCGCTGCCGACATAAACGATGCCGTTGACGGCAGATACTCCGACCGGCATACCGATATTGTAGGCTGTGGTGGAGAAGTTGTTATCCAGCGGAGGGCCGTCCAGAGGAATGGCTCCTGCACCGGCGAATTTCCAGTTGACGCCGCGCTGTAGCGCCATATTTGCATTGCGAGGCAAGGCGAATACGGCATTACGGCCGGGATTGGCGGCGTAGGTCGTCCATGCATGAGGGAAAGCCGCGGCTACGGATGGAGCAGGCAAGTTGTGCGGAAAAAACTGGTAGGGGAATTCGGCCGTTACCGGATCGCTGGTTTGCGCGGACGCCGCATGCACCCCTCCGCTACTTGCAGACAAAACGAGTAGGGCAAGCAGTTTTAGGGCTTTACGAGGAAATATCTGTAGGCTTTTTTTATAACTCCGTTGCATGGCTGGCTCCTGTAATCGATAAAAGGCTAAACAAAATTTGCATTTCCCAAGGATGCGTAAGCGGATTGATTGCGATACTAGCGGAGTACATATGTTATGTATCGCACACTAATTTCAATGTGGCCGCCTATTTAACAAGACTACACGGGGTTAATAGTCGTTTCAAGTTTCCCGGTCATTATTGCTTGCATACCGTTGGCTTTATGACAAAATACAGCAATCATCCTGCATGAGACGCCCGATGAACAAAAACCCCGGCCGTAACGATCCCTGTCTTTGCGGCAGCCAAAAAAAATTTAAACGATGCTGCGAAAATAAGGCATCCGGTTCGACAGCTCGTGCGCAAACGCAGGAAATATCGATCTCGCAGCAACTTGAGCTGGCGATGGAACATCATCGGCAGGGACGCTGGACGCAGGCATGGGACCAATATCGGCAAATACTCGCCGTCATGCCCGACCATGGCGACGCCCTGCATTTGTCGGGATTGATCGCCTATCAACAGGGAAACAACGGCAGCGCAGTCGCGCTGATGGCCGCGGCTATCCGCGTCAAACCTGCCGAGGCGAGCTATCATTACAATCTTGGAGTACTGCTACAGGCCGAAGCGCAGTACGATGGGGCGGCTGCCTGCTATCGGCAGGCGCTGGCGCTCAAACCGGATTATCTGGAAGTATTCCCTAATCTTGGCGCTATCCTGCACAAGCAGGGCCGTCTGGCCGAAGCGATCGCCTGCTACCGGCAGGCGCTGGCGCTCAAGCCGGATTATGCAGCGGTGTATTGCAACATGGGATTGAGCTTGCAGGCGCAAGGCGACGCAGGTGCAGCGATGGACTGCTATCGCCGAGCACTGACGATCCTGCCGGATTACGCCGAAGCTTGTTGCAATCTCGGTGTGGCATTATCGGAAACCCGTCCGTATGAATCGATCGCCCATTACCGGCAGGCGTTAGCGATCAAGCCCGAATATGCCGACGCCCGATTCAATCTCGCGCTCACATTATTGAGGCTCGGTCATTTCGATGAAGGCTGGATGCACTATGAAGCGCGTTACGATCGGGGAAAATCCGAACCGACTACCATCCGGCCCGGATTATCGTGTCCGCAGTGGTCCGGTGAGAAATTACTCGGTAAATCCATCGCCGTCTGGCCGGAACAGGGTATGGGTGACGAGATACAGTGCGTACGTTATATTCCGTTGCTGCAGGCATTGGGTGCGGCTCGGATTACCTTGATTTGTAAAGCGCCCTTGCAAGCGCTTTTCGGTTCGGTGCAAGGGGTCGACGAGGTAATTGCCGAATCCGCTGTGCCGCAATTGGAACCGCATGATTACTGGGTATTTCAGATGAGTCTGCCATTGCATTTTAAAACGCAGCTGGACAGCATACCGGCCAGGTTGCCTTATCTGGCAGCCGAGCCGGCCAAAATCGAACGCTGGTCGGAATGCCTGCCTGGAAACGGTTTGAAAGTCGGGCTGATATGGAAAGGATCGATAACGCATAAAAACGACCTGCGCCGTTCGTTGCCGGGGCTGTCTCTGCTGGCGCCGCTGTGGTCGGTTACCGGCGTAAGCTTCGTGAGCCTGCAAAAAGGTCAGGGCGAAGAGGAGGCGGCGAATCCGCCCGCTGCTCAGCCGTTGATCGATCTGGGTTCGAAAATCGAGGATTTTTCCGATACCGCAGCGATTATATCCCAACTCGATCTGGTCATATGCGTCGATACCGCGGCGGCGCATCTTGCCGGAGCGCTGGGCAAGCCCTGCTGGCTATTGCTGCCGCATATCGGCAGCGATTGGCGCTGGCTGCAAGGACGCGCCGATTCGCCCTGGTATCCTCATGTCATGCGTCTGTTTCGCCAGACCGATAATGACGGATGGAATTCGACCGTGATCCGGCTTGCCGAAGCGTTGTATGAATTCAATCGCGAGCATATCGGATAGCCAGTAAATATATACGAACAGAAAACTACGATACGATCGAAATGCATTACAATCGCTGCATGATTTTACATTGATAATACCAACCGGTTTTATAAAAAAAGAAGCGTTGGCTGGCAAAAAACAGCGGCGGCTTCTTCGATTATATTTTCCATGCTAGAGGATAAATATGGATGCTACGGAACAAGAAAGCTCAAATTCCAACTCACTCGACCTGAAAGTATTGCTCAAGGTATTGCTTGCAATCAAGAAGGGAGAATTCTCGGCGCGCATGCCTGTCGATTTGACCGGCATTGAAGGCAAAATCGCCGATACGCTCAATGAGATCATCGAGATCAACGACAAGGTCTCTCGCGGTATCAGTCGGGCCAGCGAATTGGTCGGACGCGAAGGAAAATTGACCGAACGGGTATCGGTAGGGTATGTGGAAGGTGCCTGGGCGCGCGAAATAGAATCGGTTAATGGCCTGATTTCCGATCTGGCCAGGCCGACAACGGAAATGGCCCGGGTGATCGGGGCGGTCGCCAAGGGCGATCTGACGCAGAAAATGATACTCGAAACGGATGGCAGGCCGTTGCGCGGCGAATTCATGCGTACTTCGAAAATTGTCAACACGATGGTCGACCAGCTGGGTTCGTTCGCGTCGGAGGTTACGCGGGTGGCGCGCGAGGTCGGCACCGAAGGCAAGCTCGGCGGGCAGGCGCAGGTCAAGGGGGTGGGCGGAACCTGGAAAGACCTCACCGACAACGTCAATTCGATGGCCGGTAATTTGACTGGCCAGGTGCGCAATATCGCCGACGTGACGACGGCGGTGGCCAACGGCGACCTGTCGAAAAAGATCACGGCGGACGCCAAGGGCGAGATTCTGGAGCTGAAAAACACCATCAACACGATGGTCGACCAGCTGGGTTCGTTCGCGTCGGAAGTCACGCGGGTGGCGCGCGAGGTCGGCACCGAAGGCAAGCTCGGCGGCCAGGCGCAGGTCAAGGGCGTGGGCGGCACCTGGAAAGACCTCACCGACAACGTCAATTCGATGGCTGGCAATCTGACCGGACAGGTACGCAATATCGCTTATGTCACCAAGGCGGTGGCCAGCGGCGATCTCACTCGTAAAATCACCGTCGACGTCAAGGGCGAAATCCTGGAACTGAAAAACACCATCAACACGATGGTCGACCAGCTTAATGCGTTCGCCGGCGAAGTGACCAGGGTGGCGCGCGAGGTCGGCACCGAAGGCAAGCTTGGCGGCCAGGCGGAAGTGGAAGGTGCGGCCGGCACCTGGAAGGATTTGACCGACAACGTCAATTCGATGGCCGGTAATTTGACCGGACAGGTACGCAATATTGCCGACGTGACGACGGCGGTGGCCAACGGCGATCTGTCGAAAAAGATCACGGCGGACGCCAAGGGTGAGATTCTGGAACTGAAAAACACCATCAACACGATGGTTGACCAACTGGGCTCGTTCGCCTCGGAGGTCACGCGGGTGGCGCGCGAGGTCGGTACCGAAGGCAAGCTCGGCGGTCAGGCGCAGGTACAGGGCGCTGCCGGCACCTGGAAGGATCTGACCGACAACGTCAATTCGATGGCCAGCAACCTGACCGGACAGGTGCGTAATATCGCTTATGTCACCAAGGCCGTGGCTACAGGCGATCTCACCCGTAAAATCACCGTCGATGTCAAGGGCGAGATACTGGAACTGAAAAATACCATCAATACCATGGTCGACCAGCTCAACGCGTTCGCCGGCGAAGTGACCAGGGTGGCGCGCGAGGTCGGTACCGAGGGCAAGCTCGGCGGCCAGGCGCAGGTGCAGGGCGCTGCCGGGACGTGGAAGGATCTGACTGACAACGTCAATTCGATGGCCAGCAACCTGACTGGCCAGGTGCGCAATATCGCCGAAGTGACGACGGCGGTCGCCAACGGCGATCTGTCGAAGAAAATCACCGTCGATGTCAAGGGCGAGATACTGGAATTGAAGAACACCATCAACACGATGGTCGACCAGCTCAACGCCTTCGCCGGCGAAGTGACGCGGGTGGCGCGCGAGGTCGGCACCGAAGGCAAACTCGGCGGCCAGGCGCAGGTCAAGGGCGTAGGCGGAACCTGGAAAGACCTCACCGACAACGTCAATTCGATGGCCAGCAATTTGACCGGTCAAGTGCGTAATATCGCCGATGTGACGACGGCGGTGGCCAACGGCGATCTGTCGAAAAAGATCACGGCTGACGCCAAGGGAGAGATACTGGAACTGAAGAACACGATCAACACGATGGTCGACCAGCTCAACGCATTTGCCGGCGAAGTGACGCGGGTAGCGCGCGAAGTCGGTACCGAAGGCAAGCTCGGCGGTCAGGCCGAGGTGAAGGGCGTATCGGGCACCTGGAAGGGGTTGACCGACAACGTCAATCTGATGGCGTCCAACCTGACCGGTCAGGTGCGCGGCATCGCTCGCGTCGTGACGGCGATCGCGAATGGCGATCTGAAGAAAAAATTGACGGTCGAAGCCAAGGGCGAGATCGCGGCCTTGACCGATACCATCAATAATCTGATCGATACGCTGGCGATCTTTACCGATCAGGTAACCGGGGTTGCCCGCGAAGTCGGAGTTGAAGGCAAGCTCGGCGGTCAGGCGCGTGTGCCGGGCGCGTCGGGAACCTGGCGTGACCTGACCGACAACGTCAACCAGCTCGCCGCCAATCTCACCACGCAGGTGCGCGCCATTGCCGATGTGGCGACAGCGGTGACCAAAGGTGACCTGACTCGCGCGATCGGGGTGGCGGCCGAAGGCGAAGTCGCCATCCTGAAAGACACGATCAACGAAATGATTCGCAATCTGAAGGATACGACCGACAAGAATACCGAACAGGACTGGCTCAAAACCAATCTGGCCCGATTTACGCGGATGCTGCAGGGCCAGCGCGAAATCCTGACCGTCTACAAACTCATCCTGTCGGAACTGGCACCGCTGGTCAATGCGAATCACGGTGTATTTTACGGGATGCAGGGCGAAAAAGACGATGCGCGGCTGGTTTTGCAGGCCAGTTATGCGTACAAGGAGCGTAAAAACCTGTCGAAACAATTCCGTCTGGGCGAAGGTCTGATCGGCGAATGCGCGCTGGAAAAAGAGCGGATTCTGATCACCAATGTCCCTGGTGATTACGTGCAGATCAATTCCGGCCTGGGACACGCCACGCCGCTTAATATCGTGGTGTTGCCGGTCATGTTCGAAGAGGAAACCAAAGCGGTGATCGAGCTGGCGTCGTTCCAGCGTTTCAGTCCGACGCATCTGACGTTTCTGGAACAGCTTACCGAGAGTATCGGGATCGTTCTCAATTCCATCGAGGCCAATTCGCGCACGGAAGCCTTGTTGCAGCAATCGCAAAAAATGGCGATGGAATTGCAAAACCAGCAGGAAGAGCTGCAGCAGACCAACGAGGAGCTTGAAGAAAAAGCCCGTTTGCTCGCCGACCAGAACGCTGCGGTGGAACGCAAGAATCAGGAAGTCGAAATCGCCAAGCAATCGCTGGAAGAAAAAGCCGCGCAACTTTCGCAGACATCGAAATACAAGTCCGAATTCCTTGCCAATATGTCGCATGAACTACGGACGCCGCTCAACAGCCTGTTGCTGTTGTCGCAACAACTGCGCGACAACCCCGAGCAGAACCTGACTGAAAAACAGGTGGAATATGCTCGGACCATTTTCGCTTCAGGTAATGATCTGCTGAATCTCATCAACGACATACTCGATCTTTCCAAGATCGAATCGGGTACGGTCACTGCCGATATCGGAGAAGTATCCCTGACCGAACTGGCCGCTTTTGTCGAACAGACGTTCCGCCATATCGCCGAGGATAAAAATCTGGAGTTTCTGATCGAACTCGACAATGCGTTGATGCCGGTTATCTACACCGATGAGCGGCGAGTCAAACAGATACTCAAAAATCTGCTGTCCAATGCCTTCAAATTTACTGCGGAGGGGCACGTCATCCTGAAAATTGGTTCCGTCACGTACGGCTGGAATCGCGACAATACTTCGCTGAATAATGCCGAATCCGTACTGGCGTTTGCCGTCAGCGATTCCGGCATCGGCATAGAAATCGAAAAACAGCGGGTGATTTTCGAGGCCTTCCAGCAGGCCGACGGTACGACCAGCCGCAAATACGGAGGCACCGGACTGGGATTGGCGATCAGTCGGGAGCTGGCGCGTCTGCTGGGCGGAGAAATCGTATTGCAAAGTACGCCGGGCAAAGGCAGCGTATTTATCCTGTATCTGCCGCAGCGTTATCAGGGCGAAACGGTGATGAACGTCTTTTCGAGCCCGTCGGTAAGTAGTAGCCTGGTCGACAATGACGGGCCCGCGGAAGCGCATATTTCCAGGGCTTCACGCGTTCGTCCTTCGATTTTGGAGATGGAAGGCAGCAAGATCGTTCATGCCGACAACAACCAGGAATTTATGCCGCTGGTGCTGGTGACTGAAACGATGGAAGACGACAGGGCAACCATACAGCCGGGCGACAGATTGATACTTATCATCGAAGACGATCCTGCATTTGCCGGCATGTTGCGTGATTTTGCTCATGAACGCGGCTTCAAGGCGCTGATCGCGATGCAAGGACATACCGCCTTGATGCTCGCCAAACAGTATAGGCCCGACGCGATTACGCTGGATATTCAATTGCCGGATATGAGCGGTTGGGCCATACTCGACCATCTGAAACATGATGCGGCAACGCGGCATATTCCCGTCCATATCATTTCGGCAGAAGGCGAGGACGAGCGTAGCCGCAAACTCGGGGCGCTAGCCTGGATACCGAAGCCGGTAGACAGTACTGACTTGCATAAATCGTTTGCACGGATGGAAGATTTTCTGGCGCGCAAAATGAAAAATCTGCTGGTCGTGGAAGATCATCCCGATGAACGGAAACGGATAGTGGAGTTGATCGGTAACGCGGATGTCCATATCACAACGGCGGGCACCGGGGCAGAAGCCTTGGCAGCACTGAAACAGACACGATTCGATTGTATGGTGCTCGATCTCGAATTACCCGACACCAACGGTTTCGAAGTGATCGAAGAGATCAAGAAAGATCTCAGCCTGCGTACCTTGCCGATCATCGTTTATACGGCAAGAGATCTGACGCAGGCAGAAGAAACGCGCCTCAAGAAAGTGATCAAGTCTGTCATCGTCAAGGATGTACGCTCGCCCGAACGGCTGCTTGACGAGGTGATTCTGTTCCTGCACCAGGTCGAGGCCGATCTACCGGAATTCAAGCGCAAGATTCTCGAACAAGTGCGTAAGACCGATCCCATGCTCGCGGGGAAAAAGATCCTGATCGTGGATGACGATGTGCGTAATATTTTTTCGCTTACTGCGGTGCTCGAACGGCACCGGATGGAGGTTCATTCCGCTGAAAACGGCAAGGATGCCATCAGGTTGCTGAAAAAGACGCCGAATGTCGAAATGGTCTTGATGGATGTCATGATGCCTGAAATGGACGGCTATGAGACGATGCGGGAAATACGTAAAATTCCTCGATTCCGGAATCTGCCCATCATTTCCCTTACGGCGAAAGCCATGAAGGGAGATCGCAAAAAATGCATAGAAGCAGGCGCTTCCGATTATATTACCAAACCAGTCAACACCGAGCAACTGCTGTCGTTGCTTCGCGTTTGGCTATATCGCTGATACCTACGGCAAATACGTACGGTACACCATGGTCGATTCTTCCAATAGCCAGGACCCGTTGATAGGTACCAATATCCAACGCTCCAATCAGCAGGTTCTGCGACTCGAACAGAGAAACGACGATATAGAAAATATCGAAATCAAGCTGCTGCTGGAAGGCGTTTACCTGCATTACGGATTCGATTTCAGGCATTATGCTCCGGCTTCGATTAAGCGCCGGATATGGCATTGCGTGCGCGAGGAAAAACTCAATTCGATATCGGCCCTACAGGAAAGGCTGCTTTATAATTCCGCCTGCATGGAGCGGTTTTTATTGATTTTATCGATTAATGTAACGGCTCTGTTTCGAGATGTCGGGTTTTATCGTGTTTTTCGCGAAAAAATCGTACCGCGCCTACGTACCTATCCCTTTATCCGCATCTGGCATGCCGGATGTTCGAGCGGAGAAGAGGTGTATTCGCTGGCGATATTGCTGCAAGAAGAAGGTTTATACGATCGGGTGCGGCTTTATGCTACCGATATGAATGAAGTGATTCTGGCGCGGGCCAGGGATGGAATTTATCCTCTGGAAAAAATGATGGCGTACGAGAAGAATTATCGGAGCGCTGGCGGCAAAAAAGCTTTGACGGATTATTATACTGCGCAGTACGGACGTGCTATTTTTCATGGCAACCTGAAGAAAAATATAGTCTGGTCGCAGCATAATCTGGTTACGGATGGTTCATTTAACGAATTTCACGTAATTTTATGCCGTAATGTATTGATTTATTTTGATCAATCCTTGCAGGAACGAGTGCATAAATTACTTTACAATAGCCTGATTACTTTTGGCATGCTGGGGTTGGGACAAATGGAATCGATCCGGTTCAGTCCTTGCGAAGCCAATTACGGAGCTATCGACAGTCTGGAGAAATGGTATAGTAAAATACGCTGAGGACTTATGAAATTTATCGGCATCGGAACGTCTCTGGGCGGAACTCAGGCATTGAAGACCTTGCTGCCATTGTTGCCACCCGGTTTGCCGGCTGCGATTGCGCTGGTCTTTCATCGCGCGCCGGAGACGAATGATACACTGCCGAATTTCCTTGAACAGCATAGTCGTATGCCGGTTGAAGAAGCTCGGGACAAAACGCCGATACGGGCCGGACGTTTGTATTTTGCTCCCGCCGATTATCATTTATTGGTGGAAGGTGACCATTTCGCCTTGTCCACCGAGGCCGAGGTTTCGTACGCACGCCCTTCCATAGATGTTTTGTTCGAATCTGCGGCGGAAGTATACGGCAAGGAAATGCTGGGAATCATATTGACCGGAGCAGGGCGCGATGGCGCAGAAGGTTGTGTTGCCATAAAACGCGCCGGAGGCGTGACGGTGGCGCAGACGCCGGTCACTGCGGTATGCCGCAGCATGCCTGAAGCGGCTTTGGCAAACGATGCGATTGATATTGCACTTGATGTGGAACATATCGTTCCTTTTCTGGTTAGGTGGCAATATTCAAAGGGGAGTGCGGGATAATGCAATTAAACGATAAAAAAGCCAATATTCTTGTCATAGACGATAACCCGGCAAAGCGCCTGGCGCTGGTTTCCGTGCTGGAAGAACTGAATCAAAATATCGTGATCGCCGAATCGGGACGCGATGCGCTGCGCCATCTCTTGAATCATGATTTCGCCGTCATCCTGCTGGACGTGCAAATGCCGGTTATGGACGGCTTTGAAACTGCGCGCATGATACGCAGCCGGCAGCAGTCGGAATCAACCCCCATCATCTTCGTTACCGCTTATGCCCGCGGCGAAACCGATATGGTCGAAGGGTATTCGCTGGGGGCGGTCGATTTCATCTTTACTCCCATCATTCCTGAAATTCTGCGTGCAAAAGTCTCGGTATTCGTCGATCTGTATAACAATATACAAGTGATTAAGCAGCATGAAGAGCATCTGGAACTATTGGTGGCGCAACGCACTGCCGATCTGACAGCCGAAATCGCCGAACGCAAGCAGGCTGAAATCGCAATCCGCAAGCTGTCAAGTGCAATGGAAAAAGTGGCCGATTCCATATTTATAACCGATGCCAACGGAGTGATCGAATATATTAATGCTGCGTTTGAGAATATTACCGGTTTCAGCAGAACTGAAGTGATAGGAAATACGCCCAGAGTCATCAAATCCGGCAAGCACGATGTCCAATTTTATCAGCAGGTATGGAATACCCTGCTTAAGGGTGAAGTGTATCGCAACGTATTCATCAATCGCAGAAAAGACGGACGCCTGTATCATGAAGCGGTAACCATTACGCCCTTGAGCGACGAAAACGGCAAGATCACCCATTATATTTCGTCCGGCAAGGATATTACCGAGAGCATCCATTCGCAGGAGCGCCTGCATCATCTGGCGCATCACGATGTCCTGACCGGCTTGCCCAATCGCATTCTATTCGTGGACCGTCTCAAACATGCCCTCAAAAGGGCGGAAAAGCGCAAGCGTACGGTGGCGATCTTGTTTCTTGACATGGATCGTTTCAAACTGGTCAACGACACGCTGGGTCATGAAGCAGGCGATAAGCTGCTGAGGGCCATGGCTAGCCGTTTGCTGGCGTGCGTGCGTGAAGGCGATACGGTAGCGCGTTTTGGCGGCGACGAATTTGTCGGATTTTTGAACGATGTGGCGACGCAACAGGATGTCGTGCTTATCGTCGACAAATTGCTGGATGCGTTGACCCCTCCTTTCATGATAGATGGTCACGAGTTGTTTATCAGCGGTAGCATCGGCATCAGCCTTTATCCGGATAACGGAACCGATACTCAGACATTGATGAAAAATGCGGATATCGCGATGTATCGCGCCAAACAGCGTAGCGGCAACACCAGCGAATTTTACCGGGCAGACATGAATGCCCATGCAATGACTCGACTGCATCTGGAAACCGCGCTGCGTCACGCGCTCGACCGCGAAGAATTCATCCTGCATTATCAGCCGCAGGTTGATCTGGAGAACGGCAACATCATCGGGATGGAAGCGTTAATTCGATGGCAGCGCAATGATACGGATCTGGTTTCACCCGCAGATTTCATTCCATTGCTTGAGGAAACCGGCTTGATAATGGAAGTCGGAGAATGGATGTTGAACGTAGCCTGTCAACAACACAGTATATGGCAAAAAAATGGCCACACGGCTTTACGTATGGCAGTTAATATTTCCAGCAGGCAATTCGACAGCAAAAATCTGATCCATAGCCTGCATCGCGTACTGCAGTGTGTGGACATGCCGGCCGATCTGCTGGAACTGGAAATCACCGAAAGTATACTGATGAAGAACGCCGATACGGACATCGAGGCATTGGAGGCATTGAGGGCGATGGGGTTACGTTTTGCGATCGACGATTTCGGCACAGGTTACTCTTCGCTTACCTATCTTAAGCGGTTCCCGATCGACATCATCAAAATCGACAAGATATTTATACGCGACATCACTACCGATGCTGACGATGCAGCCATAGTCAGTGCTATTATTTCAATGGCCCATAGCCTGGGAATAAAAACGATAGCGGAAGGCGTCGAGAACAAGGATCAACTCGAATTGCTGCGAGAGCGCGGCTGCGATTTCGCCCAGGGGTATTATTTCAGCGCCCCCTTATCCAGTGAAGATATGGGAATATTATTGGCAAATTCTTCTCACGTTACCGATAATTATTTTAAAAAAAGCAGTGACAATATGGTTTCCTTGTAACGCTTATCCAGTTGCTGTCCTCCCGGGGTGGAATTGTGTGCAATTCATTCCTTTGCAATTACCGCATTCAGCCAGCCTTGCCGTACCGCGAGTTCAAGCCAGGCGGCGAAATCGAAAGCGTTCCCTGCCAGCTCAAGCGCTGTTTCAATATTCGTGGCATTGATCAAGGCCGTGACCCAGCGATCCGTTACTTCATCCAGCGCCATGACAGTCGGGGCGGATGCGGAATTTTCAGGTGGCCGCCATGCCAGAGCAGTCTCTGCCTGGCGATATTCGAGTGAGCGGGTTACGGCATTCCAGTCCGGATTCGGGTCGCTATGCGCTTGGTAAAGGGTGACGATGGGCCAGTATGAAGCTATCCGGCGCACCCCCTCGGCAAGTTGCAGGTACAGAGATTGCGGGTCGCCGGTCGCGAGCCGGCGCAAATCCTCCTCGTTCAGGCGCGACCGCGCAGCGCCTGCAGCTTGCCAGACTGCCCAGTCGAGACGAGCGCAATCGCTGAGCCAAGGCCAGTCCTGCAATTCGG
Source organism: Pseudomonadota bacterium (assembly GCA_021795395.1). GTDB lineage: Bacteria > Pseudomonadota > Gammaproteobacteria > Burkholderiales > Sulfuriferulaceae > Sulfuriferula. Next base: position 62,768 of record JAJYPN010000010.1, read on the forward strand.
GCACGGTGTCGATGAAATCCGGCAATTCTACTCCGGCCCACGCCAAATCGCCTTTTCTCGGCGGACAGGAACGCCAGTAGTAAGCACATAGCGTATCGAACGCGTCATCGCCGAGCATCGCCAGCAGCGTGGGAAACTGCTCTCTGAGCGCACTGCGCGCATGACCGATCCCGTTGCCGCGATACGCTGCCAGGCCGGCGCGCCAGCGGCAGCCGGTTTGCGCCATGCCGTAGCTGGGTACCTCTACGGGATTGGGGGAAAATATGGCTGCAATCAATTCGCGCTGCCGCAGTGATTCGGCAGCCCCGCTTTCCGTACCGGTTGCAATAGTGGAAGAGGTAGGCAAAGAGTCGTTCATGGCCCCGATCCATACAGTCGTGCAGAATGCTTAACCGATGCGGACATGCGTAACGATATCCGCTCCGCCAGCGTCATCGCCTTGCCTCGTTCATCGAGCAGTACCGATAATGCGGGCAATCGATCATCCCATTCGATCAGCGTGGGCAATGCGCCGAATTGCTCCAGCGCGTAGGCATAGGCATGCCAGACCGGTTCGGATACCGGGCTGGAATGATCGTCGATAATCAATTCCTGTTGCACGCTGAACCCGGCGAGATGGATTTCACCGATCAATCCTGGCGGAGCGAGCCGGTCGAGCTCGTCGATCCAGTTGCATACCGACAGCAAGGGATCGGGATCGGAAGCATTGAGGGCATTTACCATCAGATTGTTGATGTCGAGCAGCAGGCCGCACCCGCTGCGCCGGCCGAGCTCGGCAAAAAACTGCGGTTCGGAATAATCGCGATCCGCAAAATCCAGATAACTGCTGAGATTTTCTATCAGGATGGGTCGTTTCAGCCGATCCTGAACTCGCTGTATATTGGCGCAAGCAATCTGCATGGCCGACTCGGTGAAGGCGATGGGCAACAAATCGTTGGCGTGGACGATGCCTCCTTGCGCCCAGGGAGCGCGGGCAAAACACGCATGATCCGATACCCGAACCGGATCGATCCGTTCAACCAGCCCGGCCAACCGATACAGATGTTCATCGTCCAGACCGCAGGCCGATCCCAGCGCCAGGCCTACCCCATGCAGACTGACGGGATATACGGCGCGAACCTGCACCAGCACTTGCGCCGCGGCATCATGAGGGTTGAAAAAATTTTCCGAATGAACTTCCACGAAGCCCAACGCCGGTTGAATAGTCATGATTTCCCGATAATGCGGCTGGCGCAGTCCTATACCGCAGGAAAGAGCTGTTGTCGGCATGCGGTATCCTCGAAGTTTGAAATGAATCCGGCCATGCAGTCAAACGGCGCAAATTACTGGCGCAGCCAATTCTGCGCCGTGCTGCCATGACGGAATCAGGATTTATTTTTCATGGCGGCCAGTTTGGCTTTGGCTTGTTTCATGTTCAGGCCGCCCATTTTGGCGCAAGTGCCCTGTGGCACGATTTTGACGTCACCTGGATTATCGGAAACCGTACTTTGACCCTTGCACGAATGCAGACCGCTGATACCTTTGCAATCATTCTGGCCGGCTTTGGCGACGCCAAAGCATTTTTCCATGCCGGGCTTCATCATGCCGTTACCATCTGCGTGGGATGCGGGAGCAATGGTCAGTACGCCCATCGCAAGTAGGGTAGAAGCTGCTGTATTAATAAATTCGCGCTTGTTCATAATCGAGTCCTCATGGTAAGTTAAAAATACTCATAAAACGACTGGAATCCGCTGTCGTCGGAGCAATACATCAGGTTCACTCCTGTATGTGTAGAGCGGGCGTACTTACAAGAAAGTTATTTCACGTTCTTGATTTTTGCAACCCGTTCGTTATCAGGCTACGGCGCAACATCCCGTTGAGTTATTCTGATAAATTCAATGGTTGCGTGGATAACATTGCCTCAGTTTGGACAATAAAGCAATTAAAAAACATGACGCGGGAATTGGAATGCGAGCCGGGCGATTAGGGGGCGCCTCTGTCTTTCTGGCAGCAGGGCGTCAAAGTAGGTAGTTGTCTCTTACCCGTACGGGATTTAACTAGGTGTCGAGCAAGGCGTTATGCTGAAATTCAAGAGCGAAATATCGGATGATCCCGGGGCCTGAGAACGACTCCGGCATGGCGCGTCTGTTCTTTGCGCTGTGGCCGGACGAAGGCTTGAGCGCCGAGCTTTACCGGCTGGGCGGGCAGCTGCAGGAACATTGCGGTGGACGGCGCATGCGTGCGGAAACTCTGCATATGACGCTGGCGTTTCCAGGTGAAGTGGAGCAGTCGCGGGTGACCGATGTGCATGCACTGGCATCCCTGATCGAAACCGCGCCATTCGATGTGAACTTGATGCAGACCGGTTTCTGGCGGCACAATCGCATCGTCTGGGCTGCGCCAGCTGAGATGCCGCAGGGCTTGGTCGATCTAGCGGCCGTATTGCAGGAGCGGCTGAAGGCAGCGGGCTTTAAGCTCGATGCGCGACCGTATCGTCCGCATGTAAGCTTGCTGAGAAACGCCCAGTGCACGCCATTGCCTGCGCTTGCCGAAGCGTTGCATTGGCCGGTACGGGATTTTGTGCTGGCCAGGTCGGTCAAAGCCGGCAACGTGCCCGCGTATCAGTTGATTGGCCGCTGGCCTTTGTTATTGCGGTCTTAGCGGAGGCTAAAAACTCCCTCCATCCGCCATGCAACGTGATATCTTGGGCCTGCTCGATTGCGTAATTTTCACAGAGGAAGCCTTGTACCCAGCTACCGTCAGCTAATTCCACGCGGCCTATACCAAGCGGCGCCGGGATCGCGACAACCAGAGCCCCATAATTGGACAATGAAACCTCCCAAACCTCAAGATCGATGGCGGCACCCTCCTGCGTTACTCTTACTAAACCCGGTCGTGCCGGATGAAAATCGGACAGATAGTAAAGCCGGTAATCGGCAGATGTTGCGGTTTTGCGCACCAGTTTTGCATCCAGCCTCAATAATTGATGATTAAGCGGTAATTCGCTCATATGAGCGCCGCAGACGGCAACCTGTACTCTGTCGTTCATTATCTTCTCCTGATAAATCAAGCGTGGGTGATTCGGTAGCGTTTCCCCGTTAAAACAATTCAAATACAAGCAATCCCATGCAACCGACCAGCCAGTTGCAGCAAGGCTGCATCGCTGAATGCCGGTGCGGCAATCGTCACGCCGAACGGCAGGCCGTTGCGTTGGAATCCGGCGGGAACGGCAACGGCAGCAAGATCGAGCAGATTCATGAAGTTGGTGTAATAGCCGAGATTGCTGTTGGTACGCAGCGGGTCCGCCTCGACTTCCGCAAGGGTATAAATGGTGCCGGCCGTGGGCGTCAACAGGACGTCTATTTCGTCCCAGACCGGTAGAGTTTTGCGTTGCAGCGACTTGAGGCGATACAGGGCCGTAAAGGTATCCGCTGCGGAAAATTTGCTTGCGCCGCCTATAATCTGGCGTGTGACCGGAAACAGTACGTCCGGTCTGGCTTCAAAAAATGATTGGATCGCCGCATATCGCTCCGCCACCCATGGCCCTTCGTACAGCAGACGGGCGGTTTCAAGGAACGGAGCGAAATCGATGACGATCGGCTGGCCGCCCAGAGACTGCAAGCGCTGCATCGCGTCACGGAACAGTTGCGGCGTTTCCGTATTACCGAAGAATTCGAGCTGATCATCTTGCGGCACGCCGAATCTGAAACGGCTGGCCAGAGGTTTTTCTCCAACCGAATGGCGTGAATAGGAATCGGATGCATCGTATCCTTGCGCCACAACCAGTACCGCAGCCGCATCTTCGACGTTGCGGGCAAAAATCGATACGCAATCCAGCGTACGGCAAGCCGGAACGACGCCGGATGTGCTGAGCAGACCGCACGTGGGTTTGTGACCGATCAGGTTGTTAAACGCCGCCGGGACACGGCCCGAACCGGCCGTATCCGTGCCGAGGCTAAAGCTTGCGAACCCAAGCGCCACCGACAATGCGGAGCCGGAACTGGATCCGCCGGAAATGTATGCCGGATCAATGCTGTTACGACCGGCGCCATAAGGCGAGCGCGATCCGGTCAACCCGGTGGCAAACTGGTCCAGATTGGTTTTCCCCACCGGGATCGCCCCGGCGTCGAGCAGTTGCTGCACCACCGTGGCGCTTTTTTCCGGCCTGTAGGCATACTCCGGACAGCCGGCGGTAGTGGGGACGCCGGCAAGATCTATATTGTCCTTGATGGCAAAAGGTATGCCATACAGCGGTAACGTCGCCGGGTCAATGCCTGCCAGTTTATGGGCGTAGGCCAGCATTTCTTCTTTGTCTAGCCGTCGAATCCAGATATGGTGCCTGTCTTCGTGCCTCATTGATGCGTCCAGCTGTGCTACCAGTGCTGCCGGGGTTAATTCACCCGATAAATAACGTTCCCGTAACGGTTTAATGTTCAAGTTCAATGGCTGGTGCATGTCAGGCATCCGTTTGAATGAGGAACAAATTCTGCCCGGCAGCGAGCTGGCTGCCTACATGGCAAAAGACATGGGCGATTTTTCCGGCTACAGGCGCAGTTACGTTGATCTCCATTTTCATGGATTCGACGATACCTACGATGTCGCCTTTCCCGACCTGATCGCCCACCTTGGCCTTGATCTGCCACAGATTGCCGGCGACGTGCGTTGCTACAGCGCGGCTGTTGGGCGGCAGATCGAGCTCGCTGTCAGAGGCAGCTTCGGCCACGTTGTGATCGCCGGCATAATTGGCCTGGCCGGTCGCAATCCAGCGCTCGCGCTCGGCCTCGAACGCCGCCTGCTGCACATTTTTGAATGCGCCAATGGAATCGGCATTCGCTGCCAGGAACGTATTGTATTCCTTGAGTTTGAACGTCTTTTCTTCGATCTTGAGCTTGAACTTGCCGCGCGGGAAATCTTCACGTATTTGCAGCAATTCTTCGGCCCGGACCGGATAAAACCGGATCTGGTCAAAGAAACGCAACAACCACGGCTTGCCGTCGCTGAAATCGGCGGTCTGGCGCCAGCGATTCCACATCTGTATGGTACGGCCGACGAACTGGTAGCCGCCGGGTCCTTCCATGCCGTAGACGCACATATAGGCGCCGCCTATGCCGACGGCGTTCTCCGGCGTCCAGGTGCGCGCAGGATTGTATTTGGTCGTCACCAGACGATGGCGCGGATCGATCGGAGTGGCCACCGGCGCACCGAGATACACATCTCCGAGGCCCAGCGTCAGGTAGCTGGCGTTAAACAGAATATCCTTCACCTGCTCGATACTTTCCAGTCCGTTGATACGACGGATAAACTCGATATTGTCGGGACACCACGGTGCATCCCTGCGTACCGACTGCATGTATTTTTCGATCGCCAGTTGCGTTGCGGCGTCGTCCCAGGACAATGGCAGATGCACGATGCGCGTCGGCACTTCCATCTCGATAATGGACGGTAACTCACGCTCCGCCTGTACCAGAATATCCAGCAGCCTATCGACTGGCAGCCGGCGACTATCGTAATGCACCTGCAGTGAGCGAATGCCGGGCGTGAGATCCAGAATGCCGGGGATGGCTAGGTTCTCCAGCCATAGCATCAGTGCATGAACACGAAAACGCAGGTTGAGATCAAGCATGAGTGGGCCGTATTCCACCAGCACGTTTCTATCGCCGGCCTGGCGGTAGGTCACTGCGATCTGCGTGCCGCGCTCCGGTATCTGGATCAGCAACGGGCTATCGGAAGCAGCCTTCGGCAGGCGGCTGGTTACAAGGCTCGGTTGCAGCGTTGCAATCTGCCGATCCTGAATCTCCTCCCGATGACGAGCTTCGTCCTGAGACAAACGTATGAAGCGCACCGTATCGCCCGGCTTGAGCTGTCCCATTTTCCATAATTCTGCCTGAACTATTGTGGCAGGGCAGACGAAACCACCCAGACTGGGGCCGTCCGGCCCGAGGATGACCGGCATGTCGCCGGTGAAGTCGATCGTGCCGATGGCATAGGCGTTATCGTGGATATTGGAAGGATGCAGACCCGCTTCGCCGCCATCCTGCCGTGCCCATTCAGGCTTTGGGCCGATCAGGCGTACGCCTGTCCGGTTGGAGTTGTAGTGCACCTCCCAGTCCGTCGAAAAAAACTGGGTAATATCTGTTGCGGTAAAAAAATCCGGCGCACCGTGCGGGCCATAAAGTACGCCGATTTCCCAGGCATGGCGGTAGTCCGGCACCAGTACGGATGGCAGCGTTTGCAAATCCACTTTTACCGGTTCTTCGCCATTGAGGTGCAGCACATCGCCCACCCGCAGCGTACGGCCGCCGTGCCCGCCGAACTGGCCGAGGGTAAATGTCGCCTTGCTGCCCAGGTAATCCGGCACGTCGAACCCGCCCAGCACGGCCAGATAGCAGCGACAACCTGCACCTGGCATACTGCCAAGTTTGAGCACGCTGCCGGCTTTGACACGATGGGATTGCCATAACGCCAGCGAGCAGCCATCCAGTTCGGCCTGCATCGGCGCGCCTGCCAATGCGATCACAGCGTCACAGTTGAATTTGAGGGTAGGGCCGATCAGCGTCAGTTCCAGCGCGGCCGTTCCTTCCTTATTACCGACCAGGCGGTTGGCGTAGCGGAACGCCTGATGATCCATCGGTCCGGAAGGCGGCACACCCACCGCCCAGTAGCCGAGACGTCCGGGATAGTCCTGCACGGTGCTCTGTACGCCCGGCTCGATGACATCCACCGTCAATGGGCGATAGTGAAACGCATTAAGATAGCGTGTGACCTGTAGGCCAGCGGAGAACACGGCATCGGTCAATATTTGCCGTAGATATGCCAGATTGGTTTCGATGCCGGCCAGACGCGTTTCGGACAGCGCTGAGCGCATTTTTGCGAGCGCTGCCTCACGGTTATCGGCCAGCACCAGTACTTTGGCTAGCAGCGGATCGTAATATGGCGAGACCTCGCTGCCTGTTTCCACCCAGGTGTCGTTGCGAGCCAGCCCTGAGAAAATCACCTCTGTCAGTATGCCGCTGCACGGCTGGAAATTCATGTTGGGATCTTCGGCGTAGATGCGCACCTGTATCGCATGGCCATTTGGTTTATGGCGGTAAGCCGCTAAGGGCAAGGTCTCGCCGGCAGACAGGCGTATCATCCATTCGACCAGATCGATATCGCTCACCAGTTCGGTTACACCGTGCTCCACCTGTAACCGGGTATTGACTTCAAGAAAATAGAATTCGCCGTTTTCCGTGTTGTACACAAACTCTACCGTGCCCGCAGAGCGGTAGTCGATGGCGCTGCCGAGCTTGGCGGCAATGGCCCAGAGGCGTTCACGCACCGGTTGCGGAATATGCGGCGCCGGAGTTTCTTCTATCACTTTCTGGTTGCGGCGCTGGACGGAACAATCACGCTCGCCGAGTGCTATCACCGTACCTTTGCCGTCACCAAAGATCTGTACTTCAATGTGGCGCGCGGCCTGTACGTATTTTTCAAGGTAAACGCCGCTTTCCTTGAAATTTGCGCGCGACAGTCGCTGCACCGATTCGAACGCCTGATTCAGCTGATCCGCACTCCAGATCAGTTGCATGCCGATTCCGCCGCCTCCTGCCGTGCTTTTTAACATGACGGGGTACCCGATGCGGGAGGCTTCAGCCTGAGCTTGTACCGCATCGGTCAGCAATCCGGTACCGGGAAGCAAAGGCACGCCATTGGTTTTAGCGAGTTCGCGTGCCGTGTGTTTAAGCCCGAAATCGCGCATTTGCTGTGGCGTGGGGCCGATGAAGGCAATATTTGCAGCTTCGCAGGCCTCGGCAAAAGCGGGGTTCTCCGACAGAAAACCGTAACCGGGATGTATGGCTTGCGCCCCCGTGTCTTTGGCAGCCTGGAGTATGCGCTTGATATTCAGGTAGCTTTCCGCCGCCGGCGCTGCTCCGACGCAGACAGCTTCATCGGCTTCGCTTACATGCCGGGCATGGACGTCTGCCTCCGAATAGATCGCGACCGAAGCTACGCCCATATGTTTGAGAGTACGCAGGATGCGGCAAGCGATCTCTCCGCGGTTGGCAATCAAAACCTTATTGAACATGTGTTTTCTCCGCAAATCCGGACAGGTCGTCCCGCCTCTTTGTGTTTGTCGCCGGGTCGTCCCGACACACTATTGACTTGATCTAAACTTGCGTTTCCCACACCAGCATACGCACCGGCGTCGGATTATAGGCATTGCAGGGATTATTGAGTTGGGGACAATTGGAAACCAGAACGATCACATCCATTTCAGCCCGCATTTCTACGTATTTGCCTGGAGATGAAATGCCATCGGCGAAGTTCAAAGCTCCGTCAAACGTTACCGGCACGTTCATGAAGAAATTGATGTTGGCGGTAATGTCGCGTTTGGTCATGTTGCGATGCTGCGCGCAATCGCAGTGCGCCAGTGCATGCATGAAGTTGTCCCGGCAGCTGTGCATGGCGCGCTTGTCCAGGGCATAGCGCACCGTATTGCTTTCTGCGGCACAGGCCCCTCCCAATGTGTCGTGGCGGCCGCAGGTGTCGGCAACGATGGTCAGCATAGGTTTGCCTTCGGTACTATGCAGCACTGACCCTGTAGTCAGGTAAAGACTGCGCTGGCGTTGGATGGTATCCACCGCGCTGTAGCGCTCTTCCGGGTCATGCGCATTGTAGAACAAAGTGTCTACTGCCTGATTGCCTTCGAGGTCGAGAATACGGAAAATCCGGCCTTTTTTCACCAGGCCCATCCATGGCTCCCCGGCAGCACAGACTTCGTCCAGCACGGCGGTTGCGGGGGTCAATTCACTTGTAGTCAGCATGATCAGCTCGCATAGTAACGTTCGGTGTTGATAAAGCCGCGCTGATTTTGCGGGCAGGCATTGCGGCACGGATCATCGGCACTGGCCGGACCGGCATGCCAGGCCGTCAGCCTGACCGCCGCGGGCTTGTAATCCTTGTTCGGATCAAGCGCATGCGGTGCGGTTGAAAGCACTACCAGCACGTCCATATCGAAACGCAGATCGACTGTGTCGCCAGCCTGGCTGTGTGCAGACTGAAAATGCAGCGTGCCGGTATCGTCGGCTGCCACCTTGCTGAAAAAATTGACGTTGGCGACCAGGTCGCGTTTGCCCAGCCCCCATTTGCCCAGTTCCACCAGCAGGCCTTCTTTGCCGCTACGAAACATGCCGTTACGGTGAGTTTGAAAACGGGTTTCGCCATATTTCTTCTCAATCTGCATCGCATCCGACACGCCGCAAATCGTGTCGTGCCAACCTGCCGTATCCGCGATGATCGAACATAGCACCCGGCCCATGTCGGAATAACAGACGTTGCCGGCGGTGAGAAACGCCGTGTGCTGAGCTTTGAGCGTGTCCGGCATGCTGTAGCGCTCGAGTTTTTCTTCCCGGTTGTAAAACAAGGCCGACACATTGGCGCCGCCTTCCAGATCAGTCAGGCGCAGTGCGCTGCCGCGGCGCATTATTCCTGACCAGTGATTGCCGCCGGGTATTGTTTCTTCCCACAGGATATTGTCCATTACAGCTTTCCTTGTCGTTTGGGTTCGGTCATGGGGTGCACCGGCGGAATCACGGCTGCCAGCATTTGCAGTTTTCCGGTAATAACGCCGCGCAGGGTCACGATCTGATCGGCAATCGCCTGTACTTTTTGCGCCGGTCCCTGCACCAGAATTACTTCCATGGTTTTGTGACTCATCAAATGCACATGCAGCGAGCTGATCACTTCGTCCAGATAGCGGTATTGCAGCTCGGCCAAAGTTTTTTGCAGGCCCCGGGTAGTATTGTCGTAAAGTATGGTGATGGTGCCTACCATCACTTCGTCACCCAACTGACGCTGATGATCGGCGATATGCTGGCACAGCATGTCGTTGATCGCCTGTGAGCGGCTGCCAAAACCGCGGGCCGCCACCATCGCATCCAGGTCGGTCTGCAGGTCGTCGGGCAGCGAAATGCTGATGCGGTTTACCGGTCGTGTTTTCAGTTGCTGATTCATGCGCAGCCCTCCTTAAAACATGTAACTGTAGCGTTCGATTTCCCACTGGCTGACCGTCAGATGGTAAGTTTCCCACTCCTGCGTCTTGTAAGCGATGAATTCATCCCGGAGCTCTTTACCCAGCGTCTTTTCAATCAGCGGATCGGCCGCAAACGCCTGAACTGCCTCCTGCAGCGTTTGCGGGAGAAAGTCGATGCCGCGCTTGATGCGCTCAGCCTCCGGTAGCGCATACAGGTTATCCTCATTCGGCGCGCCGGGGTCCAGTCCTTCGCAGATGCCTTCCAGTCCGGCGGCCAGGGCCAGCGTGGCGGCGAGATAGGGATTGACCGCGCCGTCGGCGTTACGCGATTCGCAGCGCCCGCCGCCGGATGGCACCCGTACCGAGTTGGTGCGGTTGTTGGAGCCGTAGGAATTGAATACCGGCGCCCAGCTGAAGTAGCTCATCCTGCCCTGCCGCACCAGTCGTTTGTAGCTGTTGACCGTGGGTGCAAAAGCCGCACATAACGCAGGGCCATGCTTGAGTATGCCGGCGATGAACTGATAGCCCAGCTGGGTCAGTCCGATGCCGCGCGGGTCATCGCCGGGGTCGCAGGCGAATAAATTCCTGCCGGTTTTAATGTCGTACAGCGACATGTTGAAGTGCGCACCGGTGCCGGTTTTGTCGGCGAACGGCTTGGGCATCATGGTGGCGACCAGACCATCTTCCATGGCGTAGTGTTTGGCCATGTAGCGGAAGAAGATAAAGCGATCGCACATGGTCAGCGCATCGCTGTAATTGAAGTCGAACTCGAACTGGCTATTGCCGTCCTCGTGGTCGAAGGAATAGAGATCCCACCCAAGGTCGTTGATGGCGGTGGCCATCTTGTCCAACCAGCCGAAGTTATCCAAGAACCCGCGCACGTCGTAGCACGGCTTGCTCAGTTTGTCGTCGGGATTGGGCACTGTCAGCCGGCCATCGGCTTCCTGCTTGAGCAGGTAGATTTCGCACTCGATGCCGAGATTGAAGCCCAACCCCATCTCGTTTGCCTTTGCCAGCACATTCTTGAGCGCCACCCGGGTGTTGAGCGGATAAGGCTTGCCCTGAAAGCCGTTGTCGGCAGGCATCCAGGCGACTTTCGGCTCCCACGGCAAGGGAATGATATGGTCGAGATCGGGGACAGAGATCAACTCGTCATCGCTCGGTGCCTGGCCCAGCCCGTCCAGCGCATAACCGGTATAGCGTTCCGAGCCAGCTGCCATCTGCGGCAAATGGTCTACGGGCACGACCTTGCCTTTGGGGATGCCGTGGATATCGACATAGGCGCCTATACAATAGGTTACCCCCTTGTTTTTCAGGTCGTCCTGAATTTCGTCGATTTCCGCTGCTGATTTCATTTCAATTATTCCTTCAAGAATAGATTATTAAGCGTCCACAGGTTTGAAATACGATTGTGCAAGCGGCGGTTCTTCGTGCATACCCCGCCGGATCAGCGCGCTCAAATCGTCCACCATCCAGGTAAACCAAGCTTCCCCCTTATCGGCATTAGAGTTACTGGGCTTTCCCGTGACGCCGTTGGTGCTGGTGCGGTTCACCGGATGGGAGAACGTCAGCCCGGCGGTACGATCCGGGTCATCGGCAATGCCAAGTTTGTCGGCACGCACCATGTCGGACGCCTTGGCAAGCATCAGCGAAGTTTCAGCATCGTTGGCGTGCCAGTCATCTCCATCTGCATAATGAAATTCGCGTACCCGCGGACTGAGCGTGCCGGAATTGAATATGCCCACCATCATGTCATCGTGTTCGCTACGCAGCATTTCAAGCGTACAGCGCAGGGGAGCGGCGTTGGTGACGTGGGTGTTGACGATAAACAGGCGACGCACTCCGCTGCGGTAAGCCGAGTCGCCGATTTCCTTGATCAAGTTGATTAACGTGATCGGCGACACGGTAATCGTGCCCGGCCAACGCCGACTGTGACCAAGCGAACAGCCGTAAGGCACGGTAGGCAACATCGGCACCTGCACTTTGTCTGCCACTGCGCGGCAAAGAATATCGGCCAGGATATAATCCACGCCGCAGCCCAGATGCGGCCCATGCTGCTCTGTAGCACCGATCGGCAGGATGGCGCTGTTGTTTGAGATACTGAGCGCGGAGGGGAGTTCGTCCCAGGTTGTATGCGACCATTGTATAGGCATGATCACTCCACGTTGTCCGCAATGTTGACGAAACGAATCATGTGCGGTTTCACTTCCGCATCGGGTTCCGGTTCCGGTGTATGAATGAGGGATTCCAGTCGAGCCTTGGTGGCCAAAAATTCCGGACTGGCGAATTGCTCAGGGCTACGCGGTCGTTGCACCGGGACTTCGATCAGTTCCTGGACTTCGCCCGGGTGGGCCTTCAGCACCAGAATACGGTCTGCCAGGAAAATAGCTTCGTCCAAGTCATGCGTGATGAACAAAACAGTGATGTCGATGCTGCGCCAGATCTCCAGCAGATGCGCTTGCATCTTGACGCGCGATTGCGCGTCCAATGCACCGAAGGGTTCATCCATCAGCAGAATGCGCGGTTGATTTACCAGCGCTCTGGCGATCGCTACCCGCTGTTTCATGCCGCCCGACAATTCGTGCGGATAGGCATGAGCAAACTTCTCCAAGCCAATCAGTTCCAGCCAAAGTTCGGCTTCGCGACCGGCTTCTGTAGCGCTGAGATTGTTCATTTCAAGACCGAACATGACGTTCTTTTTTACCGTAAGCCAAGGGAACAGGGTGTAACCTTGAAATACCATACCGCGGTCACGACCCGGACCCGTCACCGGTTTGCCATCGAGCAATACCTCGCCGGAGGTATGAGACTCCAGTCCGGCGAGTATGCGTGCAAGAGTCGATTTCCCACAGCCGGATGGGCCTATCACGCAAACGAATTCACGCCTGTGCACAGTAAAATTAACATCTTTTAGCGCAGTAACAATTCCTTTGGCAGTTTTATAGTTTTTACCGAGATCTTTTATTTCAAGGAGTACCTCGCGTGCCTTCAGGCGATCAAAGCGGTTTCGGACAGCATCCGATTGCTCAAGGTAACTGGGCAAATGGTTGGTCGTGTTCATGGTTATTCCTTATTGGCCGAAAGGTTCCAGCGGAACAATCGCTTGCCTAGCGCAGCCAGCAGCATATCGCCGCCAATGCCGAGCAAGCCGATCATGAAGATCGCTGCGTAGACATTATTAAAATGCTGATAACGCGCTTGCTGGGTGATGAACCAGGTAATGCCCGACGAGGCACCGATTAATTCTGCCACGATGAGATAAGTCCACGCCCAGCCGAGCAGGATGCGCTGATCGCGGTAAATTTCCGGCAGCACTCCCGGAAGAATCACGTGCAACAGGAGTTTAATCCGGCTGGTCCCCAGCGTCATGGCTGCTTCGATCAGGGCATAATCTAACTTGCGGGTGGTATTGGCGATGATCAAAATTTGTTGAAAGAGTGTACCGATCACAATAATGGCTATTTTTGGTCCATCGTAAATGCCTAAAATCGCTACCGCAAGCGCCCCGAATGCCGGCGCCGGCAGGTAGCGGAAAAATTCGACAAATGGCTCTATCAGCCTTGAAACCGGCGTGTAGGTGCCGCAAAAGATACCCAGGGGTACGCCAATGATCGAAGACAGAAAAAAGCCCCAAAAAATGATCTGTATGCTGTGCCAAAGACTCTGATACAACCATTGCCCATCCTGCTGATCCGGCGCCGTAGTAAAGCCGGTATAAAATGCTTTTGCCACGTCCAGGGGCGCGGGCAGATAGATGGGATTGGCCGGTTTTCCTTGCGGCGGTGTCTTGCCGGCAGTGTGCATATTGGCCTGTTCATCCTTGTAGACCGTTTTGTCCACCAGCATGCCCGACTGGAAATAATCGACATCGCCCGGGTTGCTGATGCGCACCATGGGATGCCAGACAAAAGGCACATAACTGACTACGCACCATATCAGCAAAGGGAACAGGAACGAACCGATGCCAAGCAGGGTTTTATTGCCTTGCGAGAGATCTTTTCGTGCCACAAACCAGGAGGATATATTCATTCTCGTTCCCTTAACTATTTACGCCGATTGTTTCATTGCTGGCAGTCTTCATGATCAGACAATTTTAATCAGAAGCTGTATCGCAATCCGACGGTCACAGTGCTGTTACCCAGGTATCTGCCGTTGGTATCCGTATAAAAGGTTTTATTGGCATTGGTACCGATAGCGGCGACAGTGGCGGTTAAGCCATTTCCGAAGTCTTTGCTCAGGGTCAATGAAACGTCGGAATAATTGCCCAGGTCTCCAACCTGATTAGGGATTAGCTGATGTCCGATATGCGGGATCAGTGTATAGCCGTTTGTCAGATTAACAGCCGCGCTGAGGTCAAAATACTGACTCCCGGAGCTGTTTACGTTGCCCAGGAAATTACCGACACTGCGGTTGTATTTGAAAGTATAGATGCCGTAGGTCAGATCCCCGTACGCTTCGATCGTATTGGCGTTCGCAAAGGTACCCGCAGGATAATGGCCTGCCACCCCGGAATTGTTCCCCGGGTACTGATAAGTAATCACTCCCACATCGTAGGAAAAATCCGTATCGGTTATCTGTGCTCTATACCCGCCATACAAGTCGAGTTCGTAGTCACCCTGAGTCGCGCCATTGAACTCCTTGACCCATTTCACGTTGGAGGCGGCAGTGCCCAGATAAATGCCGGCCTTGGTGGTGAAGTCGATTCCGCCCTGAATAGCCGGATCGCCTGCGGTCTGGTCGATGCCGCGCACGCGGTAGTCGGAAAGTACGCCTATGTTGTAAGTCAGGCTGGTCTGCGGTTCAGGTCCTTCTTCAGCTTGGCCTGTTTCCAAATCCGCGTGGGCTGACAGTGAAAAGCCAAGCGCTATGAGAGGCAGTATCGTTCTGGTTAGCGTAAGCCGGGTCAGTTTAAGACGTTGGGGTTTCATAAAATACTCCTAAGATTAAAATTGGTCTTGTAAGTTGTCTAAGCCTGTTTTCCGCAAGGCAAAATCTTTACTGATCATTGGTAAAGGAGGGGTCTATATAGCTCGATACGTTTTGGCTTAGGCCGTACGCTTTGTTGTACCAATTGAAGGTATTGGCGATCTCGGTTGAGCCGTATAGCGAGCGATAGCCATTCGCCTTGACATATATTTTTTTGCCTTCTTCGAGCGTAAGCAGTTTGGTGCCTTTAAGCAGGGGAAGATACTCGGCCGGGCTCACGCCAGAGCGCGCAGCCATGATTTTGACGGCGTCAGGCTGGGTTTTGGGGTCTTCGATATAGGCGACGACCTTGTTCCACATCTTGACCACCTTCAGCCATTCCGCACGATGTTCCTTGGCGCTGGCCGGATTAACCGCCAATACGTCGTAAATCAAACCCGGTTCGTCGGCAGAGGTATAGATCGCTTTTGATCCCGGCACAGCTTTTCTGGCCTGGCCCGCGATGGGCTCCCATGCGCCGACGGCCGAAATATCGGGAGAGGCGAGCATCTGAGGCATTTCGTTGGTTTTGGCGTTAACAATGTCAATATCGCCGGCTTTCATGCCTGCTTTTTTCATGCCATTGCGCAATAACAGATGTTCAACCAACCCCACTTCCACCGATACTTTCTTGCCTTTCAGGTCAGTCAGGGTCTTGATGCCCGGCTTGGCAATAATCATATCGTTGCCATTGGAATAGTCGGTTATGAGGATCATCTTGCTTCGGCCGCCACCGGCGCCCGTAACCAGCGTATCGCCATTAGTCATAAAAACGGCATCTATCTTGCCGGCGGTGAACGCGTCCATCGACGCCGAGTAATCGAACCACTCAAATTTCACGTTAAGATTGGCTGCCTTGAACCAGCCTTTATCAATGGCTACCTGCCAGGCCACCCAACCCGGCCAGTCGCTGTAACCGATGGTGAGTGGTTCCGCTGCGTGGGCGGACAGCGAAAAACCGAGTGCTACGATAGGCAAGACCACCTTGTATAACAGATGACTGAGCACATTTTTTAAAATACTGGATGCCATGAACGATCCCTTTCTAACGAAGTTAGTATTACTAAATCGAGTAAAAATATTACTCGACTGACATCCAAGCATAATATATGCCAAATTTTTTTAAATTATTTCCTTTGATTTTTAATGAAAAACGTAAATTCCTTGGTAATTAATATTAATTTGGTATGCTTTTTTATGGTGCTAAATGCACCCAAATGGCGCTGACCATTTAACAGAGTAACTGATGGATACCAACCGATAAGGGTTGAGGTTTTGGTAAATGGTGGTATGACGGCACCGATGTCAAAACGCATTGAAAGTATGCAATCGAAGCGCTAGATATGCGCGAGCCATTCTGGTCGCTTTGCTGGGAAAGATACTCCGGTTGGCTTGCGTATCATGCAGAGTCACGTTCGTGCCGTCCACTAATCGTACTAACCGCCCATACCAGCGTCACCGGTCACAGGCTTTTGCAGCGATCAAACGGCCGACGAACCATTTTGGAAATCATTTTAAGCGGCTATCGTTAACGAGCCTGGCAGGGAAAAGGGGAAGGGAAAAGGGGACGCTACCCTTAACGATAGAAAAGGGTAGCGTCCCCTTTACCTACCCTGCTCAGGAACGCCCGCCTGAAATACGGACAGGCGGCCATCGAGGACATCGACAGCCGTACAGGTCGCGGCATCGACCGGCGTGAGGTGATGAGTCTCGCCCTGGGCGACTGGGTCAACACCGGA
>JAJYPN010000001.1:0-75350 GCA_021795395.1 Pseudomonadota bacterium
ATAGTAAAAAAAGGGTTGATTGATGCGGATTATTGCGCGATACTGCCCAATGACTTTTGGTTTAAAAACCGGCAGTTACGTTAAGCTTATGATTTTATACGGTGCACAGTCCGGCTTCCGAAGCCAAGGGTCACTGGTTCGAATCCAGTCGAGCGCACCACTTTCCAGCCATATTCTGATTTTGGTCCAAGTTTTGGTCCAGTTCGCGATATAATGCGATATAATGCGATATAATGCGATATAATGCGATATAAAAAGAGAAATAAAACGAAAATAAACCCACATAATTCCTCTGCAATTCGTAGTTTTCCCTCCTTTTTTGCGTCAAATCTGGCGACCGGGCCATCCTTTCGTCGCGTATAGCTATTCTCGGCGCACACTAAAAAATATTGATTTTTATGCGAGCTAACGCACTGACTCTCACTGCGATCGCTTACCCTCCCCAAAAGCCGTGCAATTTGCGCGGCGTTCGCACCAAAATATGACTTTTTGAATAAATTTCGCACCAAAATAGAAGACTTATTCATTTTTGCCGTGTAATCTAGACAGCAAATACGAGAGTTGATCTGCGGGCGTTTCCACCGTTGCAAATCATCATTTTCCGTTCTATCGGCAAAGTTTCTCGTCTGAGCGTTGGCGTGCGTGACCGCCCGGTGATCGCCAACAGTTGACCCAGCTGAATCAGTCCATTGGAAAAAACCAAATGAACAATCGCTCCTTGCCGGCCCATCCCATTCGTATTTCCTGCATCATCTGCGCATTTAACGAAGCGCCCAGAATCGGAGGCGTTCTGAAAATTGCCACTACGCATCCGCTGTTGCATGAAGTCATCGTGGTCGACGATGGTTCTACCGACAATACTGCGGACATAGTCCAGCAATTTCAGAGCGTAAAACTTATCTCCTACCCGGTTAATCGTGGAAAAAGTTTCGCCATGGCAACCGGTGTCGCAGCGGCGCAAAACGATCTGCTGATGCTGCTGGATGCCGATCTGAAAGGTCTGGCCGCCCAGCATATTTCGGCCTTGGCGGCTCCGGTGCTATCTGGCGAAGCGGATGTCAGCGTTAGCCTGAGGCAGAACAGCCTGTTTATTTTCCGCGTTATCGGTCTCGATTTCGTATCCGGTGAACGCGTTCTCAAAAAGGAACTGTTGAGCGAGGCGCTAAAGGAAATACGCAGGTTGCCGCGTTTCGGCATCGAGGTATTTCTGAACAATCAGATTATTGCGCAGCGTCTGTCGATCGCAGTCACCCATTGGCCTCAGGTCACCCAATGGAGAAAAACCGAAAAACTGGGATACTGGAAAGGCCTGTCGGCAGAATGGCGCATGATAGCCGACCTGCTGCACGTCTCGTATCCGCTGGCGTTAATTTCTCAAACCTATCAGATGCTTACCTTACGCGTTCGTCACGATACGTCGGCCCCTTCGGTGGATTTGATAGGTAAACCGCGCGGCGATACACATTGACATGATTCATCCGTAATCAGAAATTGTTCCAGACATGATCCCGATCAAATCTGGCTGGCTAGAATATTTACGCTCAAAGCCAGCACGGCCACGTTGAATCCGAACGACAGCAGACCATGCGCCATGGCCAGGCGGCGCATGATGCGGGAAGTCACTGCCACATCCGAAACCTGGGAAGTCATGCCGATAACAAAAGAAAAATAAGCGAAATCAAGATAATCCGGTTCGCGGTCGCCGGGAAATTTCAGGCCTCCTTTCTGTGCAGTATAGTTTCCACTGCCGCCGACGTAATAACGATGAGCGTAATGAAATGCGAAGCGCGTATGCACCAATAGCCAGGAAAAGACCAGCGCCTGCAAGGAAAGCGCCAAATGCATCATTTTCTGCCATGGCGACAGGGCATGCCCGCTTTTGTACATAAACGCCAGCGCCGCCACGCTGATGGATGCAGCGCCCAGCACTAACAGCAATATCGCCCGGTTGCTCTGACCTTTATCGGCATGATTACGCGTAGCTTCAGCGTCCGCGCCAGCCATGGTGATCCACGCAAGCAGCAGATAAATGCCGGCCATCGTATTCCAGGTGGAAATAGCCAGCGTATCCACTGACGTCAAAGGAAATAACAGCCCAAAAATGATCGCGCCACCCAACCCTGCCAGCGCGATGCGATGATGCACGTCAAGCTGTCGAATTTGCTGTTGCAAAGGATGTAGCGAGTGGGTATCGGACGGTTTCATGTTGCCGGCTTGCCAATGTTCGCCATCCCGCAAGCCTTAGGTATGCGCTGCAAGCACGAATAAGCCGATAACCAGTACAAAACCGGTTGCCCATACCAGAGAACGCAAATACGACAGGTTCAGCAGATAAAATATCGCGTGCAGGATTCGCGCCGCAATAAAACATGAGGCCATGACATCCACCGTTCCCTGCGCAACGTGTTGCAGCTGAGCGATAATGACCGCAGCAGCAAATGGCGGAAACGCTTCGAAAGCATTCAATTGCGCCCAGAAAGCGCGTTTTCTGTAACCTTCCGCCCGTTCCAGTTGCGGGCGCGGGGCAGCGTTATCGTAGTTGGTTCCGGCTTTGGCCAGAATTACCCACAGATAAGGCAAAATGGCCGCTATCATAATGCACCAATAGGCAATGCTCATCGTTCCTCCCCAGCAAAACCTTTTCCTATCGTTTAATGTGCCGAAACCCTGTCAACCTCGTTCAGATTCTAGCATAGGTACTGTTGACAGTAACAATGCGAGTGTCTATATAATCCTTTCAACTCCGCGGTGAAACTGTCGATCCAGCGCTTTCCGGCAACAAATTACCGATAACGGGAAGCTGTTTACCTATAATAGCTGCATTTCCACTCAGGATTACCTATGATGATTCCCATACGGGCTTCCCTGCCACCTTTGATCCATGGCATTACGGTAGCAGCGGGTTTGTTGATCTACGTACTGGCGACCCGCATCGGCAAACAACAACGACGGCCTTCGGTAGCATTGGCGTGGGTGTTGACGATTACTGCGTTTCCCTATGCCGGAATCCCGCTTTTTTTGTTCTTCGGTACGCGCAAGTTTCTCCGTCCGCCGCACCGGCCGATCGCATTGCACCCCGATCTTTCGACTTCCTCTGTCCCCGCGTGGTCGACGCGCCTGCTCGAAGCGATGAATATCGAACCGCTGACCTGTAACGCCGAGGTGCGCTTACATAAAAACGGCGACGATTCCTGGCGGGAATTGCTTGCGCTGATCGATTCGGCGCAACACGAACTCGATATCTGCACGTTCCTGTTAGGAGACGACGAAATCGGCGGTAAAATCGTGGACAAATTGATAGTGCGCGCCCGTCAGGGCATTCAGATCCGCTTGCTGCTGGATGCAGTCGGTTGTCTGGGCACCTCGCGCAAGGATATACGACTACTGAAAAACGCCGGCGTGCAAGTACGGCGTTTCATGCCCATACTCCATAATCCGATACGCGGCCGAACCAATCTGCGCATTCATCGGAAACTTGCTCTGGCAGACCGGCAAAAATTATGGAGCGGCGGGCGCAATCTGGCCGACGAATATTTTATCGATCGTCCCCGCCAGCCCGCTTGGGTCGATTTGAGTTTTACGATTGAAGGCCCGCTGGCGATTCAGGCCCACGCCCAATTCGAACGCGATTGGCTTTTTGCCAGCGGCCGGCAGGAATCCGCCGATGAAACCGCTTTCCACGGTCAATCGGCATCAGGATCGATACCCGCGCAATGGGTGCCCAGCGGACCCGACCATGCCGACGATACCATTTATAATTTGCTGCTGGCAGCCGCCTGTCACGCGCAGACTCGTATTATCGCCGTGACGCCTTATTTCGTACCTAACGACACTCTGCTGGAAGCCTGGTGCATGGCCTGCCGCCGCGGGGTAGCAATCACGCTCATCGTGCCGGAAAAATCCAACCATCTGCTGGCCGATCTGGCGAGAGGCCGCGCATTGTTGGCGATGGTCGAAGCCGGCGCGAAAATATTGCTCTACCCCGAAATGGTTCATGCCAAAATGATCGCGATCGATGATACGCTCGCCTTGTGCGGTTCCGTCAATCTGGATGGCCGCAGCCTGTTTCTGAATTACGAAACGATGGCCGTCTTTTACGGCAAGGACGAAATACAGTGGTTCGAGACCTGGCATACGGACCTTGCTCAGCGTTCAGCGGTTTTTGCCGCGCGCCAGCCTTCCTGGCTGCGCGACACGATAGAAGGCATCGTGCGCGTAATCGGTTTTGAATTATGACGGCCGTATTCGGCATACGCGAATCAATCTGGCCGATCGAAGCCTTCCGCGGTATGCAGTACTGACCGTATGGCACGGTCGAACAATAACTGACTTTCCGCATGACGCATTTGCCCGCTGCCGATCATGCGCTGCCATTCACTTAACGTGAGCATTAGCGGAGCCGATTGTCGATCAGATTTAAATAGCAGGATCGAGGTATCGCTGCTGGTCCAGCATAAACGAGCCCGATCCGCGGTCCGATCGAAATCGATCTCAAAGAAGCTGCCTCTGTGCCGTCGCGGTTCCGGATAGGCTTCGAAGCGTGATGGTCCGCCATGCTGCATACCCGACCCGACGGCCGTTTCTTCCCATTCGGGGTAATCGGCGGACGACAGAAGTTCGCCATCGAACCGTCTTAGCGTAGTCGATATCACTATTTTTTCCGCCTGATCGATAGCCTGTGCGTTCATGTACTGTGTAGGCGACTCTTGATGAATCAGGGGTTTGAATGCCCGATGCAGCGATGCCAAAGACGGTGCAGACGACAACTGATTCGAACGCAACGCTCCGGTATGCGCATCGAAAAGGCGCCCCAGCAATTCCTTTTGCCGGGATTGCGGCCAGGCAATCGACATCATGCCTTCACGCAGAGTGCCGATCATCGCCGGCAACAGGGCCGACAAGGTCTGCCTGTCGTATTCGTCTACCTTCGGTGCGACACTCCAGATCAGGTTGGGAACCAGAATACGGAACCGTTCGGCGCGAGCGGGTTCGAAACTATCGGCCAGCTCTATCGCTTCTGCCCACGTTTCCGTTATAAATTCGCGCAAAAAATCATTGAGGGCCATACCCGACAGGATTTCCGTCAGTTGCACAGTGAGGCGGGTCAAATTCATGGCGCGCCCGCGGAGATTGTCCAGCGCTTGCGCAGCCTTTTTCAATTTATCGTCTCTATTTCGAATATCCTGTTCGATAAATGTTTCCAGTTCGTCCTGCGAACGGACGAACAAGGCCAGCAGCGAATCGACATCTTCCAGCGCAGCATTCAGCAAGGTTTCCGTTATCTCGGCAATTTTTGCCTCCATACTGTGGCTGGCGAAATCGCCGGAATTGTTGGGCGCAGAAACGGATGCCATGCGATTGATCAAGGCGCGCACGGGATGCTCTTTTCGGAACCAGAAGCTGTCGTCGTTCAAAACGATCTTCAATACCAGAAATTGCAGCTTGCCCAACTGCGCTCGTATCGTCTGCGACAACAGACTATCGCGCGCGATGTATTCGAACAGCATGGCGACGATATCGATGATCATCCGTTCATTCGCATCTTCGGTCAGTTCAGCAAGCTGACGGTTCTGCTCAAAAACCACGTTCATTAACTCGCCGAAATCGCTCGCTTTTCCAATGCTTGCTCCAGCCGGCGCTTGCAATCGTTCTTTCAATGCCTGCGCCAGCGGCCGCGATAAAGCGACCGATTCTGGCTGTTGCGATCCACGCTCCAGAAACTGCCGCATCATGGCCGTAGCGATTGACATCGATTCCGAATCCGCCGCCGCAACATCCGAAATCCCCGCACGATTGAAACCGCGGTTAATATGCTCACCGACGCTCATTTTATTCAGGGATTTTTTGATACGTAGCGGCATGTCCGCCGCTACGCCATGCTCCATAAGACTGCGATTCACAGCGCCATAAATCGCATCGATAGCGCTGGCATAACTCTCGGCCAGCAATGGCATCATGATATCGCTCACCTCCGCCGGCAGCGCCATGCCTTCGGCAGCTTCAGCCAGCGATTTCGAAACCAGATAAGGCCGGAACGGCACTTCGCGTTCCTTGACTTCATCCTGACCAAACAAGAGCGCAATGCGCGCATTCAGGTCGCGTAACTGTTCTTCCGCCTCGTTACGGAAACGCTCGGTAAAGGCTGCCAGCCGCAGTTCGCCTTCAAATGCCGAAGGTTCGATCAGCGACAACCCCCCTTTATCCGTTAGATCAAAGCTGGGGCGAAACGTACTGTAAGCCGTTTGCAGGCTGCGCTGCAACAATTTGTCCATACTGATATGCAGTTTTTGCCTGAGCTCGTTCGAACGATCGTGCAGCAATCGCCGCAAAATACGGTAATGGCTTTGTTGCGATAAAGAGATACCGCTTTCGCTTTTTTTAAACGCCGTCTCCATCATTTTCGGAAGGAACCGATCAAATTCGTGCAAGTATGCACGCAAAAAAACCTCTTTTGCCGCAACCAGCACTTCATCCCGAATTGCCATACCTACCTTCCCCGATATTGCGTTTTTTTAGGTTATTGCCCGAACTGAACCCTTGGGTCCATGCCATGATTTCATCGGTTACCTGCATTTTAACGCAGCGGGAGCGACAATCGCCGCCACCCTTAACAAGGCTGCATCGCTTCCAAAATCTGCCATTTTTCAGAAACCGCAGCCGCTTAAACCGGGATGATCATCGGGTCGCCGACCGAGCGGCCAATGGAACCGGCGATCGGATTCTCGAATAGGCATGTCGTTGATGCTCGCATAGCGATGCGTCATCAGACCAGCCGGGTTGAACTGCCAGTTTTCGTTGCCGTAACTGCGATACCAGTGTCCCGAATCGTCGTGCCATTCGTAGGCGAAACGCACGGCGATCCGTGCCTCGCGAAAACTCCATACTTCCTTGATCAGGCGATAATCCAGCTCCTTGTTCCATTTTCGCGTCAGAAACGCACGCACGGCATCTCTGCCTTCAATGAATTCGCTGCGATTTCGCCAATACGTATCTTCGGTATAAACAGCAGCCACACGTTCGGGATCGCGGGTGTTCCAGGCGTCTTCCGCCATGCGCGCTTTCTGGGCGGCGGTTTCGGAATCGAACGGGGGAAACGGCGGACGATTATCCATGATTTATCCCTGAAAATAAATCGTTAAACATGCATGCATCAGTATAGATCAGCTATAATAATTCGGAAGACCAACGTGCAGGAAGCAGGAAAAATTAATGAATGTTTGCGTAGCGTCTACCGAAACCGACATAGCCGCCTGCTATCCTGTCCTACACGAACTTCGCCCGCACCTTCAGGAACACGAATTCGTAAGCCGGGTCCAGCGTCAAATGCACAACCATGGTTATACACTGCTGTATATCGCTGTCTCAGCGCACGTTGTCGCCGCCGCCGGATACCGGTTGATCGAAACCTTATCCTGGGGGCGGACGCTGTATGTCGACGACCTGATCACCTTGAGTAACGCCCGCACACAGGGCTACGGCGGCAAATTGATGGATAGTCTGATGCAGACAGCGCGCGACTTATCCTGCGACCAATTCCATCTTGATTCGGGGATGCAACGGCACGATGCACATCGCTTGTATCTGAACCATGGATTGCAGATCAATGCGCATCATTTTTCTGCTCTTCTGAATCCGAAAACGGCCTGAATGGCATTTTCCAAAACCATTTTGCGAGTAGCTAAACAGTAACGCTAACCCGCGTCCGGTCATACTTGAATTCAAGATAAAGCTTTTCGCAGACGCGAAATAATCACACTTCCCAGTCTTCTATCGGCAAGCCTTGCACCCGGCCAAATCCAACGGTATTGTGGGTAATTAAGGTTGCTTCATTGGCGCGAGCGATGGCGGCTATCATTAAATCATTCGCGCCGATCAAACATCCTTGCACTGTAAGATCTGCGCGAATCTGCGCATAATGTTCGGCGGCGTTATCGTCAAACTCAAAGCTGTGTAATGGCGCAAACAACTTTTGTAACAGGTGCAGGTTACTTTCTTTTTGCTCGCTGCGTAGCGCGCCAAACAAAAGCTTCGCCTTTACCACGCCACATAGCGCAATATCTCCGGGGCTATGTTGCGTAAAACGCCTGCGCACAATGAGGTTTTTACGTTGCCACAATTGAATACAGACGTTGGTATCCAGCAGGCATATCAATTAAGGGCTCGCTAATAAATAACTTAAACATACGCTGGTTTGGCTTTAATGCGTATTTGCGCTTCTATTTCGTCTGGCACGTAGAAATGTAATTGCGACAGGATTTAGCCCTCATATGTGCTATATGTGGAATGTATGCGCAAGACGTTTATATGTCAATATGAAACCTTGGGTATAATTGCTTTTGCTTTTCTACAGAAACCGAAATAGCTGCCTGCTATCCCGTCACGCATGAACTTCGGTCTCTTTGTTTACAAAATTGAGTGGGTACCCGCTAGAATGGTATATCGTCATCCATATCGTCGAAATTATTGGCGGCAGGTGGGTTTTTCGCCGCATTTTGCGACGGCGCACTGGTTCGGGCGGCTTTAGCCTCGTTACCGCCGCTGCTGTCCATACTGGTAGAACCGCCGCGTCCGCCCAGCATCTGCATTTTATCGGCGATGATTTCGGTGGTGTACTGGTCGTGTCCTTCCTTATTGGTCCATTTGCGCGTTTTCAGGCTGCCTTCGAAATACACCTGCGAGCCTTTTTTCAGATATTCACCGGCGATTTCCGCCAGTTTTCCGAAAATGGCGACACGATGCCATTCGGTGCGTTCCTGTTTTTCGCCGTTTTTATCTTTCCAGTTGTCGGTAGTCGCGAGAGTCAGGTTGACCATGGCGTCGCCACTGGGCATGTAGCGTATTTCCGGGTCCTTGCCGATGTTGCCGATCAAGATCACTTTATTGACTGATGCCATGTTTACTATCCCCTATCAATTTTAATGCCGCCTCTTCATCCCAGCCCTGCTGGGCAACCTTGAGTATCGCCACCCGCTCGTCGGCAATCACGCCGGCTTCATAAACACCGGTTATTGCCAGCAGACGCCGGGCCAATTCTGCAGCTTGCTCCTTGGTCAGCGCACCCAGGTGATACATTTTCGTCTTGACCGCGGGCGGCGCACGCATGCCGATGGCGATAAGCAACCAGGTGCCGATCAGTATCGCGCAGAACTCGTAGACGGCAGAAAATCCGTAGTGCTGCGACAGCCATCCGCCCAGAGCACCGCCGAAAAACAGCCCCAGCGACTGCGACGTGTTATAAACGCCCATTGCCGTTCCTTTGGCGCCGGGCGGAGCAATTTTGGATATCAGCGACGGCAGAGTCGCTTCGAGAATATTAAAAGCAATGAAATACGCAGTCAATGCTGCGACAATATCCGGAAAAGAGTGCATGCTCACTGCCATGCTCAATTGCGCGATCAGCATCAGACCGACCGCCATCACGAAAACCTGTTTCAGCCTGGCGCGTTTTTCGCCGTAAATGATCGCCGGTACCATGAGCACAAAAGCAACCAGCACGACGGGGAGATAAACTTCCCATTGCTGGTCGATATTGAGGTGCCCCGTCGTGCGCAACGCGAAGGGAATCACCACAAACATCGCCATTTGCGCTGCATGCAAGGAAAAGATGCCGAAATTCAGCCGCAATAATTGAGCATTGCGCAGCACATCGCCCAGCCGGGCGGTATTCGCTTCGGCATCGCTGTGAAAATGGCTGGCTTTCGGGTCGGGAATATACCATTTCACGACCGCCATGGCGGTAATCGACAGGACGCCGGTGAGCGTGAAAATACCGCTCATGCCGACATACTGATACATGGCAGGCCCCAGCACCAGCGAGGCCGCAAATGTGAGGCCGATGGTGCCGCCTATCATCGCCATGGCGTGAGTGCGGTGTTCCTCGCGGGTAGAATCCGCCAGCAATGCCGTCACTGCGGCGGAAATCGCCCCCGCGCCCTGGATTATGCGACCGACGATGATGGTTTCGATGGATGTCGCGCCGGCGGCGACGAAACTGCCCAGGGCAAATAATATCAAACCGAAATAAATGACCCGCTTGCGGCCGAATTTATCGGAAGCCATGCCGTAAGGCAATTGCAGCAAGGCCTGCGTCAAACCGTAAGCGCCTAATGCCAGCCCGACCAGCGTGTGATCCTGACCGCCGGGAAGGTGTTCGGCATACAGCGCAAACACCGGTAAAATCAGGAACATGCCTAGCATGCGCAAGCCGAAGATGCTCGCCAGCCCGACGCTGGCGCGGGTTTCGCTCGCCGTCATCTTTTCAGAAAGTATATCCGCCTCATTCATTTGCTTGGGAACCTCGGCAAAAAACGGTATATTAACAGGTTAGCCGATTTAAAGTATTTCCAATATGGACATTATCCGCATCCGCGGCGCTCGTACGCACAATCTGAAAGACATCGATCTCGATCTGCCGCGCAACCGTCTGGTGGTAATAACCGGCCTGTCCGGATCGGGAAAGTCGTCGCTGGCATTCGATACCCTGTACGCGGAAGGACAACGCCGTTACGTCGAATCGCTGTCGGCTTATGCCCGGCAGTTTCTGCAATTAATGGAAAAGCCCGACGTCGATCTGATTGAAGGGCTATCGCCGGCAATATCCATAGAGCAAAAAACCGCCAGCCACAATCCGCGTTCCACTGTCGGCACCGTTACCGAAATTCACGATTATCTGCGTCTGCTGTTCGCCCGCGTCGGTACGCCGCAATGCCCCGAACATCATCTCGATCTGACCGCGCAAACCGTTTCGCAAATGGTCGATCATGTGCTTGCGCTGACGCCCGACAGCCGGTTGATGATATTGGCGCCGGTCATTGTCGATCGCAAGGGAGAGCATAACGAATTGCTCGATGAACTTCGCGCGCAGGGCTTCGTACGCGTACGTGTTAACGGCGAAGTATACGAAATGGACGCTTTGCCGAAGCTGGAAAAAAACAAAAAGCACACCATAGAAGTCGTCGTCGACCGGCTCAGGATACGCACGGACATGCAGCAGCGGCTGGCCGAATCGTTCGAGATCGCTTTGCGCCACAGCGATGGCAGAGCCTTGACCGTTGATATGGATAACGGCACCGAAACTCTTTTTTCGGCGCGCTTCGCCTGCCCGGTCTGCGATTATTCGCTGGCGGAACTCGAACCGCGGCTGTTTTCTTTCAACAACCCGGCGGGGGCGTGCCCGCAATGCGACGGTCTCGGTGCCATTCCCTACTTCGACCCCAGGCGCGTCGTTGCCTATCCGCATCTATCACTGGCAAATGGCGCGATCAAGGGCTGGGACAAGCGCAACCCGTTCTATTTTCATTTGCTGCAAAGCCTCGCTCGGCATTACGGCTTCGATCTGGAAACGCCGTTCGCCGAATTGCCGGAGACAATCCGCGATTTATTGCTCAACGGCAGCGGCAAACAGCAAATCGCTTTTCAGTACCCTGACGAACGCCGGAGCCGACTGCATGCCTTCGAGGGCGTATTGAATATCCTCGCGCGACGTTACAAGGACACCGATTCAAGCGCCGTGCGCGAAGAGCTGGCGAAATATCTCAATAACCGGCCATGCCCGAATTGCGAAGGAACGCGACTGCGCCTCGAAGCGCGTAACGTCTTCGTTGCCGGAAAAAGCATTTATGCGCTGTCTGCCCTGCCGCTCCAGCAATCCCTCGCGTTTTTCGAATCGCTCACGCTCGCCGGCAACAAACAGACCATCGCCGATCGCGTCGTCAAGGAAATCGTCGCGCGATTGCAATTCCTCAATAATGTCGGCCTCGCCTACCTGTCGCTGGACCGGTCGGCGGAAACGCTGTCGGGCGGCGAAGCGCAGCGCATCCGGCTGGCTTCGCAGATCGGCTCGGGTTTGACCGGCGTGATGTACGTACTGGACGAACCGTCGATCGGACTGCATCAGCGCGACAACGACCGTTTGCTGGCGACTTTACGACGGCTGCGCGACCTGGGGAATTCGGTCATCGTGGTCGAGCACGACGAAGACGCCATACGCAGTGCCGATCACGTCGTCGATATGGGACCCGGAGCCGGCGTCCACGGCGGTCATGTGGTAGCCAGCGGCACCGCCGCCGAAATCATGGCGCATCCGACTTCCTTGACCGGCGAATACCTGTCCGGTCGGCGCAACATCGCGATTCCTGCGCAGCGCCGAGCTCCCGACCCAAAACGGCAACTGGTGCTCGCCGGCGCCACCGGCAACAATCTCAAAAACCTGACGCTGACGCTGCCAGCAGGGCTGCTGGTCTGCGTGACCGGCGTATCCGGCTCGGGCAAATCCACCCTCGTCAACGATACGCTGTATGCCGCGATGGCGCGGCATCTGTATGGTTCGGCGGCCGAACCCGCGCCATTTTCGACGATAGACGGCCTGGCATTGTTCGACAAGGTCATCAATATGGACCAAAGCCCGATAGGACGCACGCCGCGCTCCAATCCAGCCACCTATACCGGCCTGTTTACCCCGGTGCGCGAACTGTTTGCCGGGGTGCCCGCCGCCCGCGAACGCGGCTACAGCCCCGGCCGTTTTTCCTTCAACGTCAAGGGCGGCCGCTGCGAAGCCTGCCAAGGCGACGGCGTAGTCAAGGTCGAGATGCATTTTCTGCCCGATATTTTCGTACCCTGCGATGTCTGTCAGGGCAAACGCTACAATCGGGAAACGCTGGAAATCCAGTACAAAGGCAAAAATATCGCCGACGTGCTGGCGCTGACGGTTGAAAACGCACACCAATTTTTCGCGGCCGTACCGATTATTGCGCGCAAACTGCAAACCTTGCTTGACGTCGGTCTGGGCTACATTCAACTGGGTCAGGCGGCGACGACGCTGTCGGGAGGCGAGGCTCAACGGGTAAAACTATCGCTGGAGCTGTCCAAACGCGATACCGGGCGAACCTTGTATATACTCGACGAACCCACCACCGGCCTGCATTTTCACGATATCGACATGCTGCTCAAGGTCATGCATCGGCTGGTCGATCAAGGCAATACCGTAGTCATCATCGAACATAATCTGGATGTCATCAAAACCGCAGACTGGATTATCGATATCGGTCCCGAAGGCGGAGACAGCGGCGGTTACATTGTTGCAGCAGGTACGCCTGAACAGATTGCAGGCGATTCCCATAGCTACACCGGCCAGTATCTCTGGCCTTTACTAACGTAACCCTCAATTTATCATGCACATTCAGTATACGCTGGCCGACATCAAGAAAACCTTTCCTGCCATTTTTTATGAGCGCGGCCTGACAATTTTCGAGCAGCATCGCATCAATCACGTCAGTCTCGACGACAGCGATCATGCCATAGTGGCCGAAGTACAGGGCAGTAAGACATTACCCTACCACCAGCGCATCTATCTGCAGATGCGTAACGGCAAACTCATCATCGACGGCACTTGCGACTGTCCTATCGGACGCAATTGCAAACATGTGATCGCAGTGCTGATCCATACCTTGCATACACCGCCCAGCCTGATCTCTATCGTTCCCGATGACCAATTCGAGATACCGCCCCGTCACATCGGGGTCAACGCGCATACCGCCGATTATCCGGCGTTGAGCTGGCTCGAACAGATCAGCGAAACGCTGGCGGAAATCGACGCGCCGGATTATCCGCCAAACGAAGCCTATCGTTTACTTTACATACTGACACCCGCTTACTACGGCACAGGCCTAAGCGTGCGACTGATGCGTGCGCGTCTCAAAAAAGACGATACGTTCGGCAAAGCGATGCGCTATACCCAATTTTTTGAAGTCGCGATGGGCCGCGGCGGCAATGTCGCCAGCGCGCAGGACAGGGCGCTCTGCGCCCGCATATTTCAATGTAACCCGCAGTCGCCCAACGATCCTAAAATCAGCGGTCCCGGTAGTGGCGCCTTGCTGCGGGAAGTCATCGCGAGCGGACGCGCTTACTGGAACGACAGCAGCAATCCTGCCCTGGCCTTGGCTGAGCCGCGGACATGTACATTGGCATGGATAGCAGACGACGACGGCAACCAGCAGTTAGGTGTAAGTCTGCTCGAACACGAACAGGTGCTGGCGGTAATACCGCCGTGGCGCCTCGATACCCGCACATTTCAATGCGGCGAATTACAGACCGGTTTGAGCGATGCGCTGGCCAGCGTATTATTGCAATCGCCCCCGATCCCCAATAATCTGCTGCCGCAGATAGCGAATTCCCTGAAACAGCAATTGCCCGATATCGCCTTGCCCGAACCGACGCCTTTGCTTAATCGGCAACTGGATGACGCACCGCCGAACCCCGTGCTGATTTTGCTGGAGTTGCCGGTCAATCTCGGCGCGCACTGGAAAAGACGAGAGGATACCAGCGTTCACTATCTTCCGGCCGCGCAACTCGCATTCGAATATCATGGCATACGCGTGCTCAGTCATGTTGCGGGCAATACTGTCAGCCAGCGGCGGGACAATACGCGCTGCAATGCCAATCGCGACCGAACCAAGGAACAGGAACTCACCAGACAATTGCTCAGCCATACCGATCTGGCGTTGATACAGCAGATTTTCCCGGCAATTACCAGCACTCCAGCGCAGATGGCGGCATACAGCTTCGCGCAAGCCGCTGACTGGCTCAATTTCATGATCGAGGACCTGCCGGGGTTACAGGAATTGGGCTGGACGATCGATACGCAGGCCGACTTCCCATACCGCGTCGCCCATGTCAACGACGACATCAGCGTGAACATCGAAGAAAAGTCCGATACCGACTGGTTCAGCCTGGATCTGGGCATAGAAGTCGACGGCGAACGGATCAGTTTATTGCCGATACTAACGCAAACGTTTCAGCAATATACGCCTGATCAGATACGCGAACTGACCCGACCCGATCTGGATAGCCAACGCAAGCTGGTATGCATGTTGCCGGACAAGCGGATGCTCGCATTACCTCTGCAGCGCATACAGGGAATCCTGTCGGTATTAATCGAATTATTCGACAGCAGCGCCAAATTGACGGCAGACGGCAAACTCGAACTCAGTACCCTGCATGCCACCAGACTGGCCGAACTCGAAGCCAATGCGCGGCCGCGCTGGCTGGGGGGCGAGCGATTGCTTGCGTTAGGCCACAAGCTGCGCGGATTCGAAGGCATAGCTCAGGTTCCGCTACCGCTGGGTCTGAAAGCGGAATTACGCGGCTACCAGCAGGAAGGTCTCAATTGGCTGCAATTTTTACGCGAATACGGATTGGCCGGCATACTCGCCGACGATATGGGCCTCGGAAAAACCCTGCAGGCGCTTGCTCATCTGCTGGTCGAAAAACAATCGGGGCGTGCGGATTTGCCCAGCCTGGTCATCGCGCCCACCAGTTTGATGTTCAACTGGCGCTCGGAAGCCGCGCGCTTCACGCCCAGCCTGCGCGTTTTATTGTTGCATGGAGTCGATCGCAAACAATATTTCGACCAGATCCAGAATTATGATCTGATCCTGACCACCTATCCGCTATTGGCGCGCGACAGGGAATTTCTGACCGCACAGCAATTCCATCTACTCATACTCGACGAAGCGCACGCGATCAAAAACCCGAAAGCGCTGTCTACCCAAATCGTCCATCAGATACAGGCGAGGTACCGCGTAGCGCTCACCGGCACGCCCATGGAAAACCATCTGGGCGAATTATGGTCGCTGTTTCATTTCCTCTTGCCGGGTTTTCTCGGCAGCGCCGAGTCGTTCAAACGTCAATTCCGCACGCCGATAGAAAAACACGACGACAAGCAGCGCGGCACAGCCCTTGCTCAACGCATCAAACCTTTCATGCTCAGGCGCACCAAAGCGCAGGTCGTAACCGAACTGCCGGCCAAGACCGATATCATCCGCAGCTGCGAACTGGTCAGCAGCCAGCGCGACCTGTACGAATCGGTACGCACTGTCATGCAGGACAAGATACGCCGCGAAATCGATGCCAAGGGCTTCAAGAAAAGCCAGATCGTCATTCTCGATGCGCTGCTGAAGCTACGCCAGGTCTGCTGCGACCCACGCCTGCTCAAACTGGCCGCCGCACGTAAGGTCCATCAGTCGGCCAAACTCGACATGCTGACTTCCTTTTTGCCCGACATGATAGAGGAAGGTCGCCGCATTCTGCTGTTTTCCCAGTTTACATCGATGCTCGATCTGATCGAACCCGAGCTCGCCGATCTGAAAATACCGTTCGTCCGGCTTACCGGCGAAACGCAGAACCGCGCGGACCCCGTGCAAAAGTTTCAGGACGGCGAAGTGCCGCTGTTTCTGATCAGTCTCAAAGCGGGAGGCGTAGGACTGAATTTGACGACCGCCGATACGGTCATTCATTACGATCCGTGGTGGAACCCAGCGGTGGAAGACCAGGCAACCGGTCGCGCGCATCGCATCGGTCAAGCCAATCCCGTATTTGCCTACAAGCTTACGACCATCGGAACGGTCGAAGAAAAAATTATCCACATGCAGGAAAGAAAACGCTCCCTGACCCAGGGAATACTCGGCGATGCCGCTGTCGGCATCAGTTCGTTCAGCCCCGATGAATTAATCAGCTTGTTCGAACCGTCCTGACCATAAAAAGCAGCCGATCGCCGGGCGCACCCTGCGCTAACGAATGCGGCAAAAAAAACGGCCAGCATTGAGCCGACCGAGAAATGATATTGGCGTAAATTGCCGGCAAATGCCTATCGCTTGCCGAGCGTTATTTTCGCTTAGTTATCGTTACTGTTATCGTTCCTGTTATGGTCATGCCCTGCGGAAAAATCGAACATTCCCATCAAATCGCCGATAGCGGGGCGATTAAGCGGCACATAGGGATTGGCGGCACTGGCAACCGGATCGGGCAGGTTGTCGCGACTGCGTTGCGACAACGGTTGCAGCCTCCAATTCGCCTCGATGAATTTGAGGATGGAATTGTGATCGCTGTACACATGGTCGACGTGGCCTTTTTTGGCGTATGGCGACACCGCTATCAATGAAATCCGGGTACCGTCGCCGAAGAAATCGATAGGCTGGATATAACCCGTATCGTAATAACCGCCGCCTTCGTCGGTGGTGATGAGGATTACCGTCTTGGCCCATACCTGCTTGACGCTCTTGACACGATTGACGATATCGTTAACGAAGGATTCGAAAGCCGGCATGGTGGAATCCGCAGGGTGGCCCGCGGAAGTTTCAGGCGGACGGATGAACGATACCGCCGGCAAGGTCGCATTGCTGGCTACGTCCTGATAAAACTGGGTGACGTCCTGCAGATTGTTTTTTAACGAAGTCGTCATGATGCTGGTGAAGCCGGTCAGTGGATCGCAAATGCCGCAATATTCGTAGGGCGTAGTGACGATGCCGTTATTTCTGCCGCCGATGTACCATTTCCAACTGACGTTTTTGGCCGATAACGCATCGGCAATGGTTGGGTTGGTTTGCGGCGGCAAAGTATAATTATTGGGGCCCAGCGGCTGCGGCGTGCCGGATGCGCTGTAACCCAGATTATAGTTGTTTACCAGATAATAGGTATGAGGCGCGCAATTGCCGTTATTGAATGTCTTGCCGGGTTGTGACCGGATATAATTCATGATCGGCGCCACGCCCGGCTGGCTGCTGTCCGAACAGTCTACGTATGAACCGCCCGCATACCCGTCCTGGGTATAAAAGTTGTTGGTGCCGGATTGCGCATTGGGGTTCTCGATCTGATTTGCTGGCGGCACATCGGGCACGCCGTTCTGATCGTGAAACGCAGCATCGGCAGTCACCATCGAAAGAAAGTTGGCTCCGGTGCCGCCCATGATGGGCTGATGATAATTGTCGCTGATGGCGTATTGATCTGCCAGGGCTTTGAACACCGGTTCGTCGCCAGCACTCATGTTAAAAAAACCCATGGCTTCACTCCCCTGATAGGAATTCGCGGCAGTCGGCGTACCGGGAGCCGGCGCCGGCGGGGTGTTTTGGGGCCCTATGCCCACCGTGCGATCGACCCAGACGAACAAACCCATTTTTTCCTTGTTGGTCTGCTGCCACATCTGGAAAAAGCGATGCGTCGGGTCGCCTGTGTAGGCATCGGGCGAATTGTAGGGTACATATTTGGTGATCTGGAATGGACCGTTAGGCAGATTGGCCGGAAACCGCTCGTCAGGCATGTAAGGAGGCTGGCCAAAAGCATAGGTAGTCTGGGGCTGGGGCAAGGTGGCGTACGGACCGACCTGATGCGGATTGAGATGGTAGCGATGCAAATCGGACGCCTGTTGTTGCGCAGCTTTAGCAAAATTGGGGCCGGGAGTGCCGTCTGCATTGATGATGCCTTCGCTCAGCAGATTTTTTATCGTCTCGCCGCGACGCGGTTGATAGGCTCCGAATACATTATCGAAGGTATGGTTTTCGCCTATGATCACGATTACATGTTCGATAGGAGTGCGCGTTTTCCCCTGTCGATGGCTATCGGCATCCTGGCCGTCGTCCGTGGCCAGCGCAACGCCCGCCTGGCAGAACAATGTGATGCTTAACGCCAGCACCGATAATTTCGGCTTGCTATATCTTTTCATCTGGACCTCCTTGCGATTCTTCAAAGATTAATGGAATGGTTGCTCCGCTTAATGGTGACGCCGGGCAAATTCACTGATCAATTACAGACCAATGATTACAATCCACCCGATACGAATAATAGGTACCGGACATGACAGCCAGATGAAGTATTATTTACACAACCGCGTTAATATAAATTACTATTTGATTTATAAATAAATTTTTATTTATTTTTACAGAAATAACTATTTAACCGATATGCCGATCGCTACAGGAAGGTAAGACAAATACCGAGATAAAATTCGCCGAGATCAGCCTCTTACTTCCAGATTAAAGCGCGCGCTCGCATCCTGTCCGAGTACGCCAGCCAGATACGGCATGACGGTGCGCAATAAAGTCGGCAAAATCCACGGTGGATTAATAATGAACATGCCGCTGCCGTGCATGCCGAAGCCGTCGGCGGCAGGATGATGCACGGTCAAGTTCACGTCCAGCCAGTTTTGTACAGGCAGGCGTTTCAGACTCTCTGGCAACAGCAGCGATTCATGCCGTTGCAGCAAAGGGTACCAAACCGCATACATCCCGGTTTCAAAGCGCTGCAGCGCGTCGCGCAAAACGGTGGGTACGCGCTGGTAATCCTGCTTGTCTTCGTACGGCGGATCGATCAGCACCAACGCGCGACGCGACGGCGGCGGCAACAAGGCTTTCAGCCCGGCAAAACCATCCGCAGCTTCGATTTTGACCCGCCGGTTAGTCACCGGAAAATTTTGCCGCAGCAAAGCGCTATCGGTAGGATGCAATTCAAATAAGCGCAATTGATCCTGCGCTCGCAAGCATTGCATTGCGACCCAGGGCGACCCGGGATACACCCGGAGCGTCCCCTCCGGATTCAGTTCGCGCACCACAGCGACGTAATCAGCCAGTGGGCCGGGCACATCGTCGCGCTGCCACAAACGCGCGATACCGTCGACGTATTCGGCATTTTTGGCGGCATAAGCCTGATCCAGCGCATACAGGCCCGCGCCGGCATGGGTATCGATCATCGAATAAGGTTTATCTTTCTGGTTGAGATAGCGCAGCAATTGCAATTCGATAAAATGTTTGAGCACATCGGCGTGATTGCCGGCATGAAAAGCGTGGCGATAACTTAACATAATCTGGAAATCATCCTGCAAACGGCATCGGACTGCCCGTTGTTGCTGCTAACCATAGGAAATAGAACGAATACCAGCTACCCATCAGAACCGTTCATCCGGCAATAAATATCGCCACGTGCCCGATAACAGCCGCCCCATCGAGACGCGTCCGATCCGTATCCGCCGCATGGCCGTTACGCTCAGGCCGACTTGCGCGCACATCCCGCGAATTTGGCCGGGCTGTACGCCTTTGAGCGCAAACCGCAACCGCGTTTCGTTTTGCCAGCTCACCTTGCCCGGCATCAGAGCCCTGCCATTCCAGCTCAAGCCGTGATTGAGCAGCGCCAGACCGTTGCGTACCGGCTCGCCGCCGACTTCGACCACAAACTCCTGCTCGATTTTATTCGCGTC
Organism: Pseudomonadota bacterium; assembly: GCA_021795395.1. Lineage (GTDB taxonomy): Bacteria > Pseudomonadota > Gammaproteobacteria > Burkholderiales > Sulfuriferulaceae > Sulfuriferula. The sequence continues at coordinate 20,021 of JAJYPN010000001.1, forward strand.
CTCAAGCAGCTTGCGCACGATGCGCTCATCCTGGCTGAATACCGCGAGACCGCTACCGCCATCGGCGAGCGGCAGGAGCATCCGCGAACCGCGCAAGTGGCGCTGCAATAAAACCATGCCCGAAATGTCATCGTCAGACTGCGATTGCGCAACGATAGCCCGACGCGCCAGCGCGTCAATATTACCGTCTTCCTCTGCCATACCGGTATCGGCGGGCTGATGCCAAAGCACGGTCACGGGACCGGCGAGTTCCAGATCCGCTTCCGCCGCCAGGGCGATCTGCTGCCCGGGCGCGACACGGCTGCCCGGCGTTTCGACCACTGCACCGTCGACCCTTACCCAGCCGCCCTCTATATAGAGCTCGGCTTCGCGCCGCGAGCAGGCAAGCATTTCGGCGAGTCGTTTAGCCAGCCGTACGGATTCTGTCATAATAAGCGCCTGGATTACAATCGCTCATTGTAACCGCTTACGCTCAATAATACGGCCTGTGTTCATTTATGCATACTTTTCTCTGGCACGACTACGAAACCTTCGGCGTCAATCCGCGCCGCGACCGGCCCGCACAGTTCGCCGCCATCCGCACCGATGCCGAACTCAACGAAATCGGCGAACCGATGATGTGGTATTGCCGTCCTGCACCCGATTATCTGCCCGACCCGCAATCGTGTCTGATCACCGGGATTACGCCCCAATCCTGTCTCGCGCTCGGCATGCCGGAATACGAATTTGCCCACCGTATCGAACAGGCGTTTGCGCAGCCGAATACCGTAGGCGCAGGTTACAACACGATACGCTTCGACGATGAAGTGACGCGGTTTTTACTGTGGCGCAATCTGCTCGATCCCTATGCCCGCGAATGGCAAAATAATTGCGGCCGCTGGGATCTGCTCGATCTGGTGCGGGCGACTTACGCCCTGCGGCCGGAAGGCATCCAGTGGCCCCTCAACGCCGAAGGCCGGGTCAGCTTCCGTCTGGAGCATCTCACCGCCGCCAACGGACTCGCCCACGAAGCCGCGCACGACGCGCTCTCCGATGTCCGAGCGACCATCGCCCTGGCGCGGCTGATGCGGCAACGCCAACCGCGCCTGTTCGACTACTGCTTCAAACTGCATAAAAAAGACGCCGTTGCCGAACAGCTCAGTCTCCATGCCAAACGACCTTTTTTGCATATTACCGGCATGGTTCCGGTCGAACGCGGCTGCATCATGCTGGCATGGCCGCTGGCTATCCATCCCACCAACAAAAACGAAATCATCGTCTGGGACCTGGCTTACGATCCCGCCGAATTATTTACGCTCGACGCCGACGCTATCCGCCATCGTCTGTTCAGCAAAAGCGACTCACTGCCGGAAGGCGTAACGCGCCTGCCGATCAAAAGCGTTCATCTGAACAAATCGCCGGTTGTCATCGGCCAGCTCAAAACGCTGGATGCCGATCGGGCGCGGCAATGGGAAATCGATATGGAACAGGCGCTGCAATATGCTGAATTTTTGCGCGATGCACCCGATCTGACCGCCCTCTGGCAAGAGGTTTATCAGCGCGGAGAAATTGAGGCGGTCGATGTCGACGAAGATCTGTACGGCGGATTTATCGGCAATAACGACCGGCGCACCCTGACCAAATTACACGATTTGTCCCCAACCGCTCTGATGCAAACCGATCCCGCTTTCGACGACCCGCGGCTGGAAGAATTGCTGTTTCGTTATCGCGCCCGCAACTTTCCTGATTTGTTGTCCGTACCGGATACGCAGCGCTGGCAACAATTGCGCGCCGCCAGATTATTCGACGGCATGGGCAACGCGCGCACTCTGGAACAGTTGTTCGCGGCGATCGATACGCTGGCTGAAACCGCCGACGAACGTGGCGAAACGATACTGGCGGAACTGTACGATTACGCGGTGAGCATCGCGCCGGAACGGGAGGATTAATCTGAATACTTCCCCTGCAGATTACGATTAGTTAAGGCACAGATTGCCAAGTGAACGATCTTACCATGATTCGAAACGCAGTCTCGCAAATAAAGATTGATGAAGCTTAGCTATGGGACACCCTTTTCGCAGAAGTGGATTGCCATTTACTTACATGGGATTTTCCAAAATGAGATTTACCGTTCTCTCAAACTCTCCAACAAATGCGAGTCCAAGCCCGACATTCGATTTCTCTGCATAAAAAACCGCAGCATCCTGTAACTCAGTGAGTGCAAGCGGAACAATGACGAGCTTCATTTTAATGTAGTGCGGACATGCGCCAGAGCCTCGTCCAACGCAATAACCTGAACCTTTCCATTTTCGACATCGGCAATTCGACGCTCGGCTTCAGCCGCCCAAGCTTCATCAATCTCAGCGTCTTCATCGAGACTCGCCAGTAATAATTGTGCAAATGCTGCGCGTTCACTTGAAGTTAGCTTCAGAGCCTCGGCTTCCAGTGTTTCAAGTTGAATTTCCATAGCAAGCCCTCCTCCATAGAATCGAACTGAATTTTACTGCGATTACAATCTGCATGCTAGATATTTGTCCAATGCCAAAAAAATTTCAGAGCTACAATAACTTACAAGAGCGAGCACAGCCTGCTTGCCGGGTGTGCCCGCGAGCTGGAAGTCAGGCGCCAGGGCGCCAGTTAAATTCGACAAGAATGGGACCAGGCGCGTTGCATTGAAAACCGAGTGAGCCACCCACTTCGCCGATAGGCCTGACGACCTCGACAAACGACGAAGAAAAAGACTCATATAGGCGTAACAATTGACTTTTTTCCTGCAGATTAAAACCTATGTGGAACCCGGTTGGGTACCTGAGAGTTTCTCCGATCGGTAGCGGGCTCAATGTGAGAGCAAACCCCGCTTCATCGAGCAAGACAATCAGGCCGTCCTCGCGTTCGAAAATAGACTTAAAACCGAGATGTTCCACGAAAAATGCTTTTGTTACAGCAGTTTGAGGTACAGGGATATCAAGATGATTGAGTTGCATTTCATTCTCCATTGAACGTTAAACGTTCGGCCCGCCGGGAACGTAGCAACAACAGAAAAAAACCGCTCTCCCGCCCCAACAAGCCGGGCCACGTAAATACGCGGCTCGCTTGTCGCGGGTCCCGGAGGGGTACAGAGCTTCCTGAATAAGGAAGGAATCGGCCTTACCATACCGATCAACTCTTTTTCGACTGAATAAGTATAAACCAAAGTCAGACCCGTTGGTCAATCAGTGCGTAACTTTCAAATTGAGCAGCGCGCCGCTGGTGCCGCGTGCCGTTCGAATACTGAGCCAGGCATGTCGTTTAATGAGGAGACCCTTTTGAAAATAGATTAAGTATCGCCACGCCGGTGATGATAAACGCAATGCCTACAATTGAAGGGAGATCGAGCGACTGTCGATACACAGCCCACCCCACCAGCGCCACCAGCACTATCCCGACGCCAGACCAGATTGCATAAGCAATACCCAACGGTATGACGCGCAAAGTGAGGGTGAGAAAATAAAATGCCGATGCATAACCTGCGGCCACGATTAATGAGGGTATCAAGCGGGTAAAACCGTCTGTGGCTTTGAGGGCGGAGGTAGCAATAACTTCCGACACGATAGCGATAGCTAGATAGATCCAGTGCATACACAATTCCTAACGGATGTAAGGGATCTTCTCGTCCTGGCGGGTTAATTGAAAGACTGAAAATAGATAACTGAAACGACGGGGGATTTGCGCAGACATAAGCGCCTCGCCTGACGCAAGCGTGGGCGATAATACTTAAACGTGCAATGATGAGATTGATACAGTTGCATGCGGTTGTTTGTGTTTCGGCATCGGCAAAGGTTTGAATCATGCAAAATCGTAAACAAAAAATTTATTATTGTCAAATATCGTCATAAGACGATGCAGCTGCTAAGCTATTGATAATTTGACAGATCATTATTTTAACGGCCGTTGCCAGCTCTTTGCCGCACCCGCTCGAATACGCATACCGCCAGCGCAGCGCCTGCATTCAACGATTCGACGTTGCCGAGCATGGGTATGCTGAACTCGACATGGGCTGCCGCGCGCAATTCCGGCGACAAACCTGCGCCTTCGTTGCCTACGGCAAAAGCCACCGCGCCGTTCAAATCGGTGTCGAACAGACTGTGCGGCGCATCGAGCACGGCGCAGCATAATTTACCCGAAAAATCACGGACGACGCCGAGCAGATCGGCCTGCTCGACAATTTGCGTGGCAAAATGCGCGCCCATTCCGCCGCGCAAGACCTTGGGCGACCAGGCATCGGCGCAGCCCTCCGACAAATACACCGTATCGACCCCGGCAGCGGCGGCGCTGCGCAGCATCGCGCCCAGATTGCCGGGGTCCTGTATCCGCTCCAGCAGAACGATAAACGATGGTGCCGATAACGGAATTACGCTGGGAATATCGATCAGCGCCATCAATCCGGTAGGCGTTTTAACGGGCGACAACGCACTGAATAGACGCGGCGTTAACCGGATAGCCGGGACATGCCGCCATGCCTCCCATATCAACGGTTCCGACACCGATTCCTCGAGAATAAGCAGCCGCGGCTCGCCGCCATTCTGCAAGTACGCGTGCAGCAAATGTTCTCCGTCGAGCAAGGTTCGTTGCTGTTCGCGTCGTACGCTGGCGGAATCGGTCAATTTTTTTAAATGTTTATACTGCGGGTTTTGCGGAGAAACGATGATTTCTGTCATGATTTAGGAAGGCATTGAAACAGGAAAGGAATGAAATGAGACAGGCGATTGCCATAACACGATAATAAGACAAAGCAACCGAAATAGTGGTCGATCAACCCATTAATGGGTCAAGCCCGGCAGCAATACGATGAGGCCATCCGCAATAAATTGCACCGCCATTGCCGCCAATAGTAAGCCCATGATACGAGTGCCGATATTCAAACCGGTCGTACCGAGCCGATCGCCGATAGGACCTGCCATACGTAAAACCAGCCAGACGATGATTCCGATGGCCGCGATTACGCCGCTCAGCAAAATTTTATCGATTAAATTCGTTGCCTGATGTGCATCGACGATGACCAGACTGATAGCGCCCGGTCCCGCCAGCAAAGGAATAGCCAAGGGCACGACCGCGATATCGGTTTTCGATTCCGCCTCGCGTTTTTCCGCGTCGGTATGGCTGGCCGGACTGGTTTTGGCATGAAACATGGCAATGGCGATCATCAGCACCAGCATGCCGCCGGCGATTCTGAAAGCCGGTATTCCTATACCGAAAAATGACAGCAGACCGCCGCCTATCCAGACCGATAGAATAAGAATACTGGTCACCGCGATAGCCGCTTTACGGGCAATGACGTGCATTTCCTGCGTATTACGATCTGCAGCCATACTGAGGAAAATCGGAATTGCACCTACCGGGTTAAGGATGGCGAAAATACCTACCATAAATTTTACCTGGCTACTTAGATCCAAAGCAATTGTCATGGCAATCTTTTCCAGTAAGCAAATTTGGCGTAGCAAAGGACATACAAATTATGGCAGAAATACATAACCGTGAGCTATCAGTTCCGGCAAAGCCGATTTCAGGGCATCGAGACATACTTCATCTATCGCTGTTCCGCATTCGCGCTCCATGATGCTTATTGCCTCCGGCACCGGAATCGGTCCCCGGTACGGACGCTCGGCGGTAATCGCATCAAATATGTCGGCCACGGTAATAATCCGGGTTTCCTGTGCAATCTGCGCTGCCGTCAGACCATGCGGATAGCCTTTGCCGTCCAGCCGTTCATGATGTGCAGCGGCAACCTTGGCCAACTCGGCAAAAACAGTCAATCGGGATAATATCTGTTCCGAATAAAAAGCATGCGCCTTGACCTGCTCCCATTCTTGCTCATCCAGTTTTCCAGGCTTGTCAAGAACAGCATTGCTGACGCCGAGCTTGCCGATATCGTGCAACAGTGCAGCTCGATACAAACCCCTCTGCCTGTCTTCGGCAATTCCCATCTGCCTGGCGATCGCCAGGGCATACGCAGCTACGCGATTGCTATGGCCGTAGGTATACGGACTTTTGGCGTCGACTACCTGAGCAAAGGCTTCCGCGATGGTATCGAGCCGGTTCTCATCGATTTCGATCACTCTGGACTGCGGTTCGAGACCGCAAACCCTGGACTGCAAATCTGCGCTGCCGACCCCTTCCCAGAAGCCGTTTTCATTCTGGGCCTTATCAAAAGCCATCACCAATGCGGGATCGAACCAGGTGCCGGAACGTTTTTGTATTTCGGCCAGCGCATAATCCCGGCCACCCGAGGCATGAAATACTTCGACGACTTGCGACAGCAGAGCGATACGCGCCGATACCGGGATCGCTACGCCAGCCAGACCGAACGGCTTGCCCTTGCCGTTCCAGTGTTCGTCCAGATAGCGCACTCCTAGCGCCACTTCCTCCTCGAAACCAAGCTGACGAGCAATATCCGCGCCGCGTTCACAGCGGGTCGATACCAGTTCGCGAGCAAAATCCTCGCCATGTTCGGCCAGCGTCAATAATTTACTGACGCGCTGATGCAAGGATTTGCCTATACCGGTATGCGATAACACGAATTTTCCGAGTTCGAACAAACTATCCGTATCGATCGATTTGAAATCATGTTTGAGCGTACGGTCATCGACGTCGTATATCTGGAACAAACGGGCAGCATTGCTGCTGCAACCGGCGTCTTTCAGCAGCAGCGTATAATAAAGATGCGACAAGGCTGCGCTCTCCAGACCGTAATGGCTGCCGATATGCATGCCTATCCAGCAACTGCGCAAGCAATGCCCCGGTGGCAAACCTTCGGTCAAATCGAGGGCATAACTCAATGCGCCGATGATTTCGGATAATAATAACCTGCCGTTCGCCTCCGCTCCCACTGCATTCATATAGTTCTCCGCTTATAGTTATCATCAGCTGTTACGCTGCATAACCGGCTTTCCCGACCGGACAGCTATCAGTTGCGGCGCCAGGTCGTGCCCTGCCCCCCATCTTCCAGCACGATGCCGGCATCGAGCAACTGTTGACGTATACGGTCGCCTCGCGCGAAATCTTTAACCTTGCGGGCAGCGGCGCGATCGGCGATGAGTTGTTCAATCTGTTCGGTACTATAGGCTGTTTCGGTCAAGGCTTGCAGATGCCCGGCCGGATCTTTCTGCAGCAAGCCCAGATGCGCTCCGAGATGTTTGAGCAATCCTGCGAAGTGCGGGGATTTCTGTTTATTCGCTTCATTCGCCAATTCAAACAATACCGCGACGGCCTCAGGGGTATTGAAATCGTCGTCCATGGCCGCTTTGAAACGTGCCGCATACGGCTCTTCCCAATCCACTTCGACATTTACCGCCGGAACATTGCGCAGGGCGGTATAAAGCCGGTTAAGCGCCTGGCGGGCATCGTCGAGCTGGTGATCGGAATAATTCAGGGGGCTGCGATAATGGGCGCGCAAAATAAAAAACCGCAGCGATTCTGCGTCGTATTTGCCCAACACGTCACGTATCGTAAAAAAATTTCCCAGCGATTTGGACATTTTTTCATTGTCGATGCGTACAAAGCCGTTATGTATCCAATAATTGGCCAGCGCACATCGATGTGCGCCTTCGGATTGGGCGATTTCATTTTCGTGATGAGGAAATTGCAAATCCTGACCGCCGCCGTGCAGGTCGAAATGATGGGAAAAATAATGTTCGCTCATCGCCGAACATTCGATATGCCAGCCCGGCCGGCCTTCGCCCCACGGCGACATCCACGCGGGTTCTCCCGGCTTGGCGGCTTTCCATAAAACGAAATCGAGCGGATCGCGTTTATGCAAGTCGATCTCGACACGCTCTCCGGCGCGCAGTTCTTCCAGCGATTTACCGGATAATTTACCGTAGCCCGGAAATTCCCTCACTGCGTAATATACGTCGCCGTTATCGGCAGGGTATGCCAACCCACGCTCGATCAATACCGAAATCAACGCAATCATCTGCGAAATGAAATCGGTTGCGCGTGGCTCATGGGTAGGCGGCAGCACTCCCAAAGCGGCGGCATCTTCATGCATCGCCGCAGTATAGCGTTCCGTCAACCTGCCGATGGCCTCGCCGTTTTCTGCGGCGCGCTTGATGATTTTATCGTCGATATCCGTGATATTGCGTACATATTCCACGACATACCCCGACGAAGCCAGCCAGCGAGCGATCATGTCGAAGACTACAAGTACGCGTCCGTGGCCGATATGGCAATAATCGTAGGCAGTAATACCGCAAACATACATACGCACGCGGCCGGATTGCATGGGAACGAAAACCTGTTTTTCCCGACCCATGGAATTATAAATTTTCAACATAAGGATACAAAACAAGCAATGGTTTGATTACGGTGCAATTGTTGTTAAAATCATACTCTCGATTAGCGATCGGCGAGTATATCATAATGATCCGGACTGCCCTTGTACCTCTATTTTTCGCCGTTGTTCTCCTTTTTTCCCTGTCCACGCTCGCCGCATCCAGTACGGAATTACAGGAAATCGATCGTTTATATCAACATACCCAGTATGCTGCAGCGCTCGACCGCATCGATGCCTATCTTGCTAAAAAACCTAACGATGCGCAAGCCCGTTTTCTCAAGGGCCTGATTTTGACGGGTCAGAAAAAGACTGCCGAGGCCATGGATATTTTTACCAGTCTGAACGAAGATTTTCCCGAATTGCCCGAGCCGTATAATAACCTTGCCGTGCTTTATGCCGCGCAAGGACATTACCGCATGGCGCAACGCGCACTGGAGACCGCGGTTCGCATCAATCCGAATTATGCGGTAGCCGAAGAGAATTTGGGCGATATTTACGCTAAAATGGCAGGCATCGCTTATAGCAAGGTCATAAAGCTGGACAATAAAAACACTACCGCGTCCGCCAAGCTGGCTCTGATCAAGCAAATATTCGTTCCGCGTCCCGTGCCCGTCATGGAAGACAAACTTAACGAAAAACCGGCTGAGTGAGATTGCCGGAACGGCAGTTGCCAATCATTAACCTTATTAAAAACAGGAATCCATATCATGGTCAAACTTCATACCAATTTCGGCACCATCACTCTCGAACTGAATGCGGAAAAGGCACCTAAAACAGTAGCCAATTTTCTCGATTACGTAAACGGCGGTTTTTACGACAACACCATCTTTCATCGCGTGATTGACGGTTTCATGATACAGGGCGGCGGTTTCGAACCCGGCATGAAACAAAAAGCCACCAATGCCCAGATCGAAAACGAGGCAGCCAACGGACTCACAAACGATGCCTATACCGTGGCGATGGCGCGTACCCCCGACCCACACTCCGCTTCATCCCAGTTTTTCATCAATGTGAAGAACAACGCGTTTCTGAACTTTACCGCCCCCAATTCCCAGGGTTACGGCTATTGCGTATTCGGCAAGGTAGTGGAAGGGCAAGATGTTATCGACCAGATTCGCCGGGTTAAAACCGGTAACAAAGCCGGTCATCAGGACGTACCCGTCGAAGACGTAATGATCGAGCGCGCCGAGGTGGTTTAGTGCCCGTATCGCCGCACAGCCTTTTTGTTGCCGACCTGCATCTTTGCGACAGCCGGCCCGAAACCAGCCGGCTGTTTATCGACTTTCTGACGCGGACCGCTTCCTACGCCGACAGCCTGTACATTTTGGGCGATTTGTTCGAATATTGGCTGGGCGACGATACCCTGAACGTTCCCTTGCACCGCCAGATTGCGGCAGCGCTAAACGATCTGGCCGGCACCGGTACCAACGTGTATTTCATGCACGGCAATCGTGACTTTCTCATCGCCGGTCAATTTGCCCGCAGTTGCCGAGCCAGACTGCTGAACGACCCGACATTGGTCGATTTATACGGCACCTCCAGTCTGCTCATGCATGGCGATACCTTGTGTACGGACGATGTCGAGTATTTGAATTTCCGCAACCAGGTCCGAAACCCCGATTGGCAAAAGCAATTTCTATCGCAACCCTTGCCTGCGCGCACCGCGCTTGCCGAGCAGGCGCGAAACCGCAGCGAATCGGCGAAACAGGAAAAAGCCGCCGCCATTATGGATGTCAACGAAGCTACCGTCGTCGAGACCTTGCGGCAATACGGCTATCCGAGATTGATCCACGGCCATACGCACCGTCCAGCGCGGCACAACGTTACGCTCGACCAACGCATCTGCGAACGCTGGGTTTTGCCGGATTGGTATCAGGGGGGAGGCTATCTGCACTGCAGCGCAAACGGTTGCGAATTGATCAATCTGGCAGCGTCCTCTGATCCGGCCGGTATCGGGACGACCTGACTTTTTTTACCGGCTAGCTGTGTTTTTTATTCAGTTCCACTCCCAGTTGTTTGAGCTTGCGATATAGATGCGTGCGTTCCACGCCCGCATATTCGGCGACACGCGTCATATTACCGTCAGTTTGAACGATCAGGCGCTCGAAATAATGACGCTCGAAAATGTCCCGCGCTTCGCGCAGGGGCAAATCGAGAGTAAAACCGAGATTTTCAGTTCCATGCAATGCCGTTGCCGGGCTTGATATTTCTGTATGATCAATCTCGCGCACTTCCGTCTCCACCGATTGCGATACCGGATTCTTTTCCGTGGTTGCGGTAGCTGCTACAGGTTGAATATGTGTATGCAATAAACCTTGCGCCACGCTATCGAGCAGTTTTTTCAGAGCGATGGGTTTTTCCAGAAAACCGATCGCCCCTATGCGTATCGCTTCCACCGCTGTATCGATCGTGCCGTGTCCAGACATCATGACGACCGGCATCGTCAACAGACCGCCGTTCAACCACTCCTTCAGCAGACTGATGCCGTCCGTGTCCGGCATCCAGATATCCAGCAGCACCAGATCCGGACGTGTACGCAAACGATATTCACGGGCCGCCGCCGCGTTTTCCGCCAGCGTGACATCGTAGCCTTCGTCCATCAGGATTTCCGATAAGAGTTCACGAATGCCGATTTCGTCATCCACCACCAGAATTTCTCTGCTCATCATGCCACATGCTCCGTGTGTGTTATCTGTCCTGCTGCCGGTAATCGTACACATACTACCACACCACCCGAGGGACGATTTTCCAAAGTAATTGTACCTTGATGTTCTTCAATAATTTTCTTTACTATCGCCAGGCCTAGCCCCGTCCCTTTCGGCTTGGTTGTCGCATAGGGTTCGAACAGGCTTTCCATGACATCGTTCGGCAAGCCCGAACCGTTATCGCTGATCAGCATTTCAACGCCCTGTTCCGTTATTTGTGTGCGTATCTCGATATAAGGATGAGCAATGCCTATCAATGCATCCTGGGCATTTTGCAGCAGATTGTGTATGACTTGCCGCAACAATTTCGCGTCGCCCATCACCAACGGCAAAGATCCGGACAAAATTGACTTTATGGTATCGTCATGGCCGTATAAATCAAGTACTTCTCCTATCAACGCATTCAGATTGACTGGCAGCAAATGCGCTTTGGGGGTTTTGGCGTATTCAGCAAACGCATTGACCATTTCCTTCATTACCGATACCTGAGTGACGATCGTCTGGATCGAGCGCCTCAGCGTATCGGCATCCGCGGCGCTTAATTTGTCGGCGAACTTATGTTCGATGCGTTCCGCGGACAATTGTATCGGGGTCAACGGATTCTTGATTTCATGCGCCAGCCGGCGCGCTACCTCTCCCCATGCGGCATCGCGCTGTGCCCGCACGAGATGGGTAATATCGTCAAAAACCAACACATAGCCGCCGTCGATTCCGCGCAGCAGGTTGGTGCCTCGCACCAGCAATATGCGCTTGTTCTGAAAGTCGCGATACGTAATCTGCTGCTGCCAGACCGCATTGGGCAAATTCTGAAACTGCGTCGCGACAACGTATGCGAAATCGGCGATATAAGCCGCATGCATGGTCCATTGATAGGGTTGCAAACCGCGCAGCGCATGGGCATTGATGCCGAGTATCTGCTCCGCTGCCGGATTGATGCTGCGCACTCGCAATTGCTCGTCGAAAGCGATCACGCCTGAAGTCAGATTGGCGAGCACGGTTTCCAGATAGGCATACGACTTTTCGATTTGGGCGCGGCTATCTTCCGTCGCAGTACGCGCTTCGGCAAGCTGCCGCGTCATGCGATTGAAGGATTTGGTCAGCATTCCCAGTTCGTCGCGGCTATTGACCGGATGCATCTGGCTGAAATCGCCTTTCGCTACCGCTCGCGTCCCTTTCGCCAGAGCGCGCAACGGCGCCGCCATCTGCTCACTGATCAAAAAAGCCAGCGCCACCGTAGTCAATAACGTCAACACCATCGCCAGCGTCAGCGTCATACCGTACAGACGCTTTAATCCCAGGCGTGACAACGACAGTTCCTGATAATCCTGAAACGCTACGCGTACCGCCTCGGCATCGTCGGCAAGCTTGACCGGCACCGGCTGCAAAAGTTGAAGAACACGTATATCTTCGGTAAACGACAATAAGTTGACCGGCACGATCACGCGCATATACAACCCCCGTCCCTCGATATTTTCTATACGCGAATAGGGCCGTTGCTGGCGGATCTGCAACAGTACGCTATTATCGGGCACCATCAGCGACCAGCCCGAGCGCTCGCTGCTGGAAAAGGATATCAGTCTGCCGTGTTCGTTAAATAAAGTGGCTTCCTGGATATTATTTTGCTCGCGCAGCAGATTGAGCACGGCGGGATGGCTGGCGGCAGGTTTTTCGGCCAGGGTCTGCGCCATCGATTCGGCTTTACGTACCAGTTCGTGCTGCAAACTGTCCAGCGCCACCTGGCCGAGATTCAGGCCGCTCTCCAGCGCGCGGTCTACGCGCACGTCAAACCAGGATTCGATGCTTTTGGACAAAAACTGCACCGATACCGCGTACACCACCGTGCCCGGCAGCAAGGCCATCAGGCCGAATACAAGAATCAGACGGAAAGTAAGCTTGGCGCCGAATACGCCGGCCTGCATCTTGTGCCGCAACTGGACGACCTGATAGCCGACCAGCAGAACCATCGCCGCAACCAGCGTGCCTGTCGCCCCCAGCAGCCAGGGAAAATCATGTGCGAACAGGTCGGTATTGGCGCTGGCGCTGGAGAGCAGATAAACGAGCCCCGTACCGACGATGAAACTCAGCAGTACCAGATATTTCACAGGGTCATCATCCACACCAGCGGCGTTGAATCCAGCTCCCATCTGCCGGTGGCAATTGCATTGATTTGCAAAGGCTTGGGTAATTCGGACGTATCCAGTCGCATACTCAAGGTAGCCTGATACAATTCGTGCCTGGTCAGGCGATCGCGCGCAATCACCGGCCAGTCGTCGATTTCGCCCAGTTTTGACAATGCTTCTGCAAGCGTATCGAAACCGCGCGCATGAATGTTTACGCCGGAAACCAGATACTGCTGCAATAACGCATTATACGATAGCCGCGTCACCCGGCTGATATGGGCAAAGTCTTCATTCCACCAGTACCAGCGCGGATGGGAAAAATCGAAATCGGTAATAAAATATAAGGAAACGCCGTTTTTGAGGGCTTCTTCCAGTATCGGGCTCAAGGTTACATCCAGCCTGGCATTCAGATAATACACTTCGTCGATTTGTTTCAACTCGGCCGATTTGATTTGTATGCCGGCAGTTGCCGCAAATACGGGCATACATAAGCCTAGCCACAGCAATACTCCCCACCAAAATTTATTTTTTTTCAAGTAAGGCATAAAAAAAACCATCGTGATTTTCGTTCGGCAACAATTGCCCGGCTGTCATCCCTTCTCCATGCAACGGTATTTGCCGCGCATTAGCATGCTTGGCTAAAAATGCATGGATACGATCCTGATTTTCTTTTGGAAAGATCGAGCACGTTACATAAAGCAATTTACCACCCACAGCCAAACATCGCCAGAGTTCACTCAAAATTAGCGTTTGTTGTGTCGCAAATCGGTCAATATCGTCGGCTCGGCGCAACCACTTGATATCGGGATGGCGGCGAACGACGCCCGAAGCCGAACACGGCACGTCGGCCAGAATCCGATCGAATGGAATACCGTCCCACCAACTGTTCGCGTTTCCGGCATCGCCCAACTTCAATTCCGCATTCAAACCGAGACGCAACAGATTGTCGCATACGCGTTGCAAACGTAGCGCATCGCTGTCCAGAGCAGTCAAATCCACCTCGGCCCGTTCCAGGATATGGCCGGTTTTTCCGCCGGGCGCCGCGCACGCATCAAGCACCCGTTGTCCGTGACGGACATCGAGCAACTCTGCCGCCAACTGAGCCCCTGCATCCTGGACTGACACCCGACCCTGAACAAATCCTGGCAGTCTGGTCACCGATACCGGCTGCGCCAATCGCACGGCTCGCGGACCGATTTGCTGCGCCGCGATTCCTGCCTCCTGCAACAGCGCCAGATATGCGGCGACTTCGCCCTGTCGCGCATTGACGCGCAAGGTCATGGGCGGATGGCGGTTCCCTGCCGTCAGGATGTCTTGCCATTGCTCCGGATAGGCACGTACCGCCGCGTCTATCCACCATTGCGGATAATTCCATACCACAACCGGATCGGCGGGTGACGGATCGGGGCGATCCTGCCGCAGATAACTGCGCAATACCGCATTGGTCAAACCTCGCGCCCATGGGCGTATGGCGGCGGCGCTCTCGACCGATTCATTGACTATCGTATGCGCTGCTTGCGGATGTGTGCGCAATTGACGCAGGGCGACCGCCAATAACGAGGCGATCAAGCCATCGTTCAACGGCTTGCTGAGGAGATCGTCGCGCAGGGCGGCGAGCGTGCCATATTCGCGCAGTACGCCATAACACATATCCTGCACGGCGGCCTGTCCCGCAGACGGCTGTAACGCCAGCACGCGATTCAGATTCTGTCCCTTGTGCACGACATCGTCGATCGCTTGCGCTGCGCGTTTCAATAATTGCCGCAGAGGAGGTTGCAATACCGGTTCTTGCATACGCTGTCTATTTAACTTTATTTTAATGTGTATAAACGGCCATTAGCCATCTGATCAGACCCAGAACGCCGAAACCTGCCACCAGCAATCCGGCGATGCGACGCACCAGCACACTGCGCGTCAAATGCTGTAGCCGTTTGGCCAGCAAGCCCATCGCCAGCAGATTGGGCAGCGTTCCCGCACCGAACGCCAGCATCAGCAAGGCGCCGTGGGCCGCGCTGCCGGTCGCCAGCGCCGAGATCAATACCGAATATACCAGCCCGCACGGCAGCCAGCCCCATATCATCCCGACCAATACGGCTTGCGGCGCATTGCGCACCGGCATCCGCCGCTTCATCAACGGCTGCAATCCCGCCCACACGCCGCTGCCTAGACGTTCCAGCACCAATACCGCTCGCGACAATCCGGCCAGATACAGTCCAAGCAATATCAGCATGATATTGGCAAACAGATACAGGCCGCGCGACACCGGCAAAAAATGGTTCAGCAGCAAGGTGCTCGCGCCCACCGCGCCGGCGATCGCGCCGGCCAGTGCGTAGCTCAGCACGCGACCGCCATTGTAACCCAGCAACATCGCCAGATCCGGTTTGGTATTGGGCGTGGCGAACGACAGCGCGGTCACGATACCGCCGCACATGCCCACGCAATGCACGCCGCCCAGCAGACCGACCAGAAACGCCGACAAGATGCTTAATTCAGGCATGGTTTACCCCATTTGGCTGGCGCAGGCGTCCAGCCAGCCAGACCAGACCGATCACTGGCACACCGAGCGAAGCGGTAGCGGTAAAAAAATCGGCGTAACCGTAGGCATCGACAAAATCGCCGGAAAAACCGGCGAGAAATTTGGGCAGCAACAACATGACCGAACTGAACAGCGCATATTGCGTGGCGGAATAGGCACTGTTGGTCAGGCCGGAAAGATAGGCGACGAAAGCGCTCGACGCCAGCCCGGAAGCCAGGTTATCCGCCGAAACGGTACCGATCAGCGCCGGCAGATCGTGCCCCAGTCCGGCAAGACGTACGAACAGCAGATTCGTGGCTGCGGACAGCACCGCTCCAAGCATCAAACTACGCATCACGCCCATCCTCGCCGTCAATAGGCCGCCTAATGCTGCCCCGGCTATGGTCATCGCCACTCCATAGATTTTGGACACGGTAGCGACTTCGACTTTGGTATATCCCATGTCCACGTAAAACGAATTGCTCATCACGCCCATGACGATATCCGAAATCCGGTAAGTCGCGATCAGCGCCAAAATCAGCGCCGCCTGCCAGCCGAAACGGCGAGCGAAATCCATAAAAGGACTCAGAATTGCATTGTACAGCCATGCGGACGCCGCCAGCTTTCGCCCGCGCAAGCCTTTGCCGGACAACCATGCATGAACTTCCGTCGCTTCCTGCGCCGCAACCGGATTCGGCGACCAGGCGGGTTCGCGGGTCAGCAAGGTAGTCGCGATGCCGACCAGCATACAGCCTGCCATCGCCAGATACGCGACATGCCACGATCTGAAATCGTAATCATGCGGCGTATTGTCCACCGAAGACGCGATCCAGAGTACGCCCGCTCCGGCGGCAATCATCGCAAAACGATAGCCCGCCTGATACGTCGCCGCCATGGCGCCCTGTTTATCCTGCTCGATGGCTTCGATGCGGTAAGCGTCCAGCGCGGTATCCTGCGTCGCCGAAGCCAACGCCAAAGCCAGGGCAAATACGATCATGGATCGAAAATCGGCAGCAGGGTCGGTATTCGCCATGCCGACGAGGGCGGCGATAATACCGATCTGTGCAAATAACAGCCACGCCCGGCGGCGTCCCAAAAACCGGGTCAGCAGCGGCAGAGGCAGGCGGTCGACCAGCGGCGCCCACAGCCATTTGACGCCGTACGCCAATCCGATCCACGACATATGGCCGATAGTCGCACGGGCAACACCGGCCTCGCGCAGCCAGAACGACAGGGTTCCCAGTACCAGCAACAGCGGCAAACCGGACGAAAATCCGAGAAACAGCATGCCGACCACCCGCGGATCGCGATACACGCGAAATGCCGCCAGCCATGAATGGACGCGATGTTTTCGAGGCAATCCCGCTGCCGAATTATCCTTCGTTTCAAGCATAATCGTAATCCACGATCAGCGGTGCATGATCGGAAAACCGCTCGTCCTTATACACTGCCGCCGCGGTGGCGGTATTCGCGACGCCGGGCGTCGCCAATTGATAATCGATACGCCATCCTACATTTTTGGCCCAGGCCTGCCCGCGATTGCTCCACCAGGTATACGCTTCGGCGGTAGCGACCGGGTAGAGGAAACGATAGACATCGATCCAGGACAGTTCGTCGACGACTTGCGACAGCCACGCGCGTTCGGCAGGAAGAAAGCCGGAATTTTTCTGGTTGGATTTCCAGTTTTTCAAATCGATTTCCTTGTGCGCGATATTCCAGTCGCCGCAAATCACCACCTCGCGGCCGCACGCTCTGAGCATCGCCAGATGCGGATAAAATCGCTCCAAAAACGAAAATTTGACCTGTTGCCTGTCTTCGCCGCTGGAACCGGAAGGCAAATACAGCGATATCAGGCTCAAATTGCCGAATCGGGCTTCGAGGTAGCGCCCCTCGGCATCGATGTCGGCAATCCCCAGGCCGACGATCACTTCATCCGCCGCTTGCCTGCTGTATATGCCGACACCGCTATAGCCCTTTTTTTCGGCATAATGAAAATACCCGTGATAACCGGCAGGACGCAACATATCTTCGCGCATATCGCTCATCTGCGCCTTGATTTCCTGCACGCAAACAAAATCGGCGCCCTGCGATGCCATCCAGTTAAAAAAACCTTTATTCGCCGCCGAGCGGATACCGTTCAGATTGGCAGTTATAATACGCATTTGATTATTTCCACTTTCATGCCATGTTCGATTTCAGACATCAATTCCTGCGCTTCGCCATAGAACAGAACGTATTGCGCTTCGGCGAATTCCAGACCAAGGCCGGCCGTATCAGTCCCTATTTTTTTAATGCCGGGCTGTTTGCCGATGGCACGGCCTTGAAGAAGCTAGGGGAATTTTACGCTAAAGCCATCGCCGCTGCCGAAATTGAATACGATGTTCTGTTCGGCCCCGCCTACAAGGGCATCCCTCTGGTCGCGTCAACTGCCATCGCGCTGGCCGGAATGGAGCGAAATGTACCCTACAGTTTCAACCGCAAAGAAGCCAAGGATCACGGCGAAGGCGGCAATATCGTCGGCGCGCCGCTGCGCGGGCGTATCCTTATCATCGACGATGTGATATCTGCCGGAACCTCGGTGCGGGAATCGATAGAATTGATCCGCAGCCACGGCGCGAGCCCGGCAGGCGTCATCATCGCTATCGACCGGATGGAACGCGGCCGCGAGAACTTGTCCGCTGTTCAGGAAACTATGGCTTTATATAATATTCCGGTTTTTGCCATTGCCACGCTGGACGATTTGCTGGCCTATTTGCAAACCGATGCAAAAATGGAACAATATACGTTAGCGATCGCGCAGTATCGCGCTACCTATGGGATTCTGTCCTTATGAAACGATACACTCGGCATCTGTTGGGTACCCTGCTGGTTTTATCTGCCTGCGGCCATGCGCAAGCCGATATTTATAAATGGAAAGATGCGCAGGGCGAAGTCCATTATTCCAATACCATACCTCCGCAAGCAGCCGGTTACGCCAATATCGAACTCGATAAGCACGGCCTGGTAGTAAAACAGAAATCCGCCGCCCCCACGCCGGAGCAGCGCGCTAGCGAAGCAGCAGCTCAAGCGCGTCAGGCTATCGAGCAACAATCGCTAACCGAACAGAAACGCCGCGATACGGCATTGCTCAACACCTACACCAATCCGGCGGAAATCGATCTGGCGCGAGACCGTAATCTCGAACAGGCAAAATTAATCATTAACGGTACCCAATCCCGGCTCGCCCCGTTACTCGACAAACAGGCCACACTCGTCAAACGGGCGGGCGGCAGGATTCCCGTCAGCGGACCGATGGTCACGGAATATAAGGACAATGCCAGGCATATAGTCGAACTGCAAGACATGATAGCCAGAAAACGCAAGGAAATGAATACGATACGCGCCCGATTTGCCGCGGACAAGGCGCATTTTATCGAATTGACGACCAATATGCCGGTTCCCGCATCTCCCCAGACCGGCGCATACCCCGGCGCTCAACCCGCCAAGTAAGCTTGCGCGATCAAGCCCGGGTTCGACGCATACAGGCATCAAAATCCGTTGTCTTGCAGTTTCTGCAGCAAAATCTCGTTGAGTTGCTGCGGATTTGCCTTGCCTTTCATCGCTCTCATCGCCTGTCCGACCAGATAACCCAGCATTTTATCCTTGCCGGCGCGGTATTGCGCCACCTGTGACGGATTTTCCGCCAGAATCCGATCGACGATTTCCCCTATCGCGGCGCTGTCGGATATCTGTTTCAAACCGCGTTGCGCTATGATTTCATCAACTTCGCCCTCGCCGCGCCACAGCGCTTCGAACACTTCCCTGGCGAGCTTGCCCGACAAGGTGCCGTCGCCGATGCGGGCGACCAGTCGCCCCATCTGCATTGCGCTAACCGGACACTGCGCCATCTCCATTTCATGGCGATTGAGCGCAGCCGATAATTCCCCTATCATCCAGTTGGCACATAGTTTGGCCAGACCTGAGGAAGCGGCGACCGCCGCTTCAAAATACTCGGCCATTGCCCGGGCGGAAGTGAGTATGCCCGCATCGTATGCGGGAATCGCATAATGCGCGACAAACCGTTCGCGCATCGCGGCGGGCAATTCCGGCAGAGCGGCGCGTGTTCGCGCTATCCATTCCTCCGAAATCACCAGCGGCAATAAATCGGGATCAGGAAAATAACGGTAATCGTAGGCGTCTTCCTTGCTGCGCATGGTACGCGTCTCATCGCGGTCGGGATCGTACAGCCGCGTTTCCTGACGCACCGTGCCGCCGTCTTCGATCATCTCGATCTGCCGCCGCGCCTCAAAATCGATCGCGCGTTCGAGGAACCGGAACGAATTGAGATTCTTGATCTCGCAGCGTGTGCCCAGTTCGGTGCTGCCCAGCGGTCGCACCGAGACGTTGGCGTCGCAGCGAAAACTGCCTTCCTGCATATTACCGTCGCAAATCCCCAGCCAGACGACCAGGCCATGCAGCG
This sequence comes from Pseudomonadota bacterium, assembly GCA_021795395.1. Taxonomy (GTDB): domain Bacteria; phylum Pseudomonadota; class Gammaproteobacteria; order Burkholderiales; family Sulfuriferulaceae; genus Sulfuriferula. The sequence continues at coordinate 40,110 of JAJYPN010000001.1, forward strand.
TTTTGGCATACGCCACCGCTTCGGCCGAGCCGCGCATATCCGGTTCGGAAACGATTTCGAGCAAGGGCGTGCCGGCGCGGTTCAGATCGATCCCGGTCATGCCGTGAAAATCGCCGTGCATCGATTTGCCGGCGTCTTCCTCCAGGTGCGCGCGGGTGATGCGTACGGTTTTCTCGCCGTCGGCAAGCGGTATGGTCAGGCTGCCGCCTTCGACCACAGGATGATCCATCTGACTGATCTGATAGCCTTTGGGTAAATCCGGGTAGAAATAATTTTTTCGTGCAAACACCGAACGGCGGCTGATATTACCGCCTATGGCCAGACCCAGGCGGATCGCCCGATCCACCGCTCCGCGGTTGAGCACCGGCAGGACGCCGGGCAAGGCGATATCGACGGCGCAAGCCTGCGTATTGGGCGCGGCGCCGAATTGCGTACTGGAACCGGAGAATATTTTCGTTTGCGTGGAAAGCTGGGTATGTACCTCCAGCCCGACAACAATTTCCCATTGCATGATCATTCCTTGAGCTTTTAGATTTCCTTAGGCTACTTTGTTTAAGCGGCAGAGTTGAATCGAACCAATTTTTCCCAATCGATCAAACCATCGCTTGCGCAAAAGCTATCAAGAAATTCCTTGGTGAATCGATTGATTACTTTCGAGTATTCTACGAGGAAAGTTTCATTCCGTTCTTTGGCTTGATTCCCCAAAGGTTCGATGATATCGACAAACAGATTGGATTCACCGCTTATTAGTGTCCAAAAGCTTTCCCCACATATTTTCTTATAATCACCCTTGTCTATATGACCTTTTCCATAACAACATCCATTTATCGCCTGCACATTCCTTACTGTGCCATTTTGCCTGAGCACTATGGATGCCTTACGGAAATTATCCCGCATTTTTCTTATTTGGCTGCTGTTCCCCCAATTCGGTCCTGATTTGACCGAAATAATGTAACGGACGTCCTCCAGTGTAAATTCGAGGTCAATGCCTTCGATTCCGGATTTGATACCCTGATAGGCAATTGAGCAAGCATAAATAGCCACATTTTCAAGAAATGCCCCAAATACAGTTTCTTCTTGCGAAGATAAATGGGCGTCAACAACACCTGATACCAACTCGGATGCAGTATTGATATTTTTTGCTCGATAAAGGTACGGGTTTTTTCTTTTCAGTACATTGTTCAGCTTTAGAGAGCTTAAACTTTCCAGGCGTTTGCGATGAAAATCTGGAAGCGCCTCCTGAATAAATAAGGCAACCTTAGCTTTCATTGGTAACTTTGTATTCCGTCTTGCGTTCCATAAGCATGAATTGGGAATTCTCCTGCAACCGTTCGCGGGTCATGTCACAATATTCCGGAAGGATTTCGATTCCGATAGAGTTTCTGCCAAGGTTTTTTGCCACCTCTAAAGTGGTGCCAGATCCTGCAAACGGGTCCAGTACATAGTCGCCTTCATCCGTAAATAATTTGATAAACCATTCGGGCAAAGCTTTTGGAAAGGCTGCACTATGGTTTTTGTTGCCACATTCGGTGGCCAGATGCAGCACATTGGTGGGGTAAGCCAAGCTACGTTGCGACCAATTGGCAATGTTTTTACCAAACCCGCTTCCCACTTGTGAATCAAAGCGCACCACATCGTTTTTACCCAGGGATTTCAGGCGCGCATCGGCCCAATCTCCCATTGGTACCATAACCGCTTCCTGATTCATTTTAAATTTGCGTGCCTTGGTGAAATGCAGCAGGCGCTCCCAGGAATCACGGAAGCGGTTAGGCCACTTTCCCGGATAGCAATTTTTTTTATGCCATAAATATTCCTCGGTCCATAGCCAACCCTGTTTACGCAACGCCAGAATGAGTTCCAGTACATAGGTATGGCGTTCTCCGTTCTCAGCCTTTTCCTTTATATTGAGTATGAAGGAACCCGAGGGTTTGAGCACGCGCAGGAACTGTTCCGAGCGCGGCAGGAACCAGTCTACATAATTTTCCGGTTTGATTCCGCCATAGGTATGTTGTCGGCGATCCGCGTAAGGAGGTGAAGTGAAAATAAGATCAATGCTTGCATTATCTTGCATAGGCAAGACATCGAGACAGTCGCCTTGCCGTATTTCAGATATACCCACGATCATCTCCTGAAAGCTGTATTTGCTATTTTGCAACCAAATCGCTCGGCATGCGCGCATGCCAGTCGGTCGCCTGCTGATAGCGGTGCGCGATGCCCAGCAACCGGGCCTCGCTGAAATAATTGCCGATCAGCTGCAAACCTACGGGCCGGCCTTTGGCATCCATGCCGCAGGGCACCGACATGCCCGGCAGACCAGCGAGGTTCACCGCGATGGTATAAATGTCGGACAGATACATCGCTATCGGATCGGCGGCCTTCTCGCCGAAACCGAACGCCGTTCCCGGTGTAGTCGGCCCCATGATGACGTCGCAACAGGTGAACGCCTCGGTAAAATCCTGTGCGATCAAGCGGCGTATTTTCTGCGCCTGCAGATAATACGCGTCGTAATAGCCATGCGACAGCACGTATGTGCCGACCATGATGCGGCGCTTGACTTCCGCGCCGAAACCGTGCGAGCGCGTCTGCTCGTACATGTCGTTCAAGTCGCGATATTCCGGTGCCCGGTAGCCGTAACGCACGCCGTCGAAGCGCGCCAGATTGGCCGATGCCTCGGCGGGCGCCAGTACGTAATACACCGGTATCGACAATTGCGTGTTGGGCAACGCGATCTCCACCGTCTGCGCGCCCAATTTACGATATTCATGCAGTGCTGCCTCTACCGCGCGCGCCACGTCGTCGCTCAGCCCTTCGGCAAAATATTCGCGCGGCAAGCCGATTTTCAGCCCGGCCAGCGGTTGCTGCAAATCACGCGTATAGTCTTCAACGGGACGTTCAAGACTAGTGGAATCGCGCTCGTCGAAGCCGGCCATCACATTCATCAGCAGGGCGCAGTCCTGCGCCGATTTCGCCATCGGCCCCGCCTGATCAAGGCTGGAGGCGAAAGCGATCATGCCGTAACGCGACACCACGCCGTACGTCGGCTTGAGACCGGTAATCCCGGTCAGCGCGGCAGGTTGGCGGATCGATCCGCCGGTATCGGTACCCGTTGCTGCAGGCGCCAGACGCGCCGCCACCGCCGCCGCCGAACCGCCAGAAGAGCCACCTGGCACTGCCGCGCGATCCCAGGGATTTTTCACCGCACCGAAATAAGAAGTTTCGTTCGACGATCCCATTGCGAATTCGTCCATATTGGTCTTGCCCAGACTGACCATGCCAGCATTTTTGAACTGCCTTACGACATGCGCGTCGTAAGGCGCGATGAAATTTTCCAGCATTTTCGACCCGCAGGTCGTGCGCCAGCCGTCGGCGCAAAAAATATCCTTGTGTGCAATCGGGATCCCCGTCAGCGCCCCGGCATCGCCGGTCGCAATGCGCGCATCGGCAGCTTCCGCTTCGGCCAGGCTGAGCTCGGCATCGACGGTGATGAATGCGTTCAGCGCCGGATTCAAGGCGGCGATACGATCCAGGTAGGTACGCGTCAATTCCGCGCTGGAAATTTTTTTCTGCGCCAACAGGGCGGCGAGTTCGGTCAAACCGGCATTGATCATGATCGTCCTGTTCCGTCACTCGATTACTTGCGGAACCAGATACAAGCCCGCCGCCACTTGTGGAGCAATAGCCTGGAACTTTTCATGCTGATCGGTCTCAGTTACGATATCGTTGCGCAGGCGCTGTTGCAGATCTTGCGCATGCGCCATGGGAGACACGCCGGCGGTATCGACCGCCTGCATTTGCGCGATCAGATCGAAGATACCGTTAATCTGTTGCTGCCAGGTCGCCGCCTCCGCATCGCCGACGGCGATGCGGGCGAGACGGGCAACCCGTTTCACATCGTTCAGGGTTAGTGACATGGTTACGCAAATCTTCACAAGAAACAAGTTCGTTAGGGTATCATATTACGTTTAGGTCAGGCTACTAAACCATGAGCGGTCTTATTGCGGAATTCTGGTAAAGTCAGATGTCCCTTTTGATCAATTCTTTACTTAAACGAATATAACTATCATGTTTGGATCATTACGCGGTTACTTTTCTACGGATTTGGCCATTGATTTGGGAACGGCGAACACCCTGATCTACGTTCGGGGTAAAGGCATCGTGCTGGATGAACCCTCCGTTGTCGCCATACGCCAGGATGCGAACAGCGCCAAGAAAACCATCCAGGCTGTCGGTCTGGAAGCCAAGCAGATGCTCGGTCGCACCCCAGGCAATATTACGGCGATACGGCCCATGAAAGACGGCGTGATCGCCGATTTCACCATTACCGAGCAAATGCTCAAGTACTTCATCAAAAAAATCCACGATACGCGGATGTTCCATCCCAGTCCGCGCATCATCATCTGCGTGCCCTGCGGTTCGACGCAAGTGGAACGCCGAGCCATCCGCGAATCCGCGATCGGCGCCGGCGCGCGTCAGGTGTATCTCATCGAGGAACCGATGGCGGCCGCAATCGGCGCCGATTTACCGGTAGCCGAAGCAACCGGATCGATGGTTGTGGACGTCGGCGGCGGCACGACGGAAGTCGGCGTCATTTCGTTGGGCGGTATCGTGTACGCCAACTCGGTACGGGTCGGCGGCGATAAATTCGACGAAGCGATCATCAATTACATACGCCGCAATTACGGCATGCTGATCGGCGAAGCGACTGCGGAAGCGATCAAAAAGGGCATCGGTTCGGCTTTTCCCGGCTCCGCCGTCCAGGAAATGGAAGTCAAGGGCCGCAATCTCGCCGAGGGCATCCCCCGCAGCTTCACCATTTCCAGCAATGAAATACTCGAAGCACTGACCGATCCGCTCAACAACATTGTCAGCGCCGTCAAGTCTGCGCTCGAACAAACGCCACCCGAACTCGGTGCCGATATCGCCGAAAAGGGCATGGTGCTGACCGGCGGTGGCGCGCTGTTGCGCGACCTGGATCGCTTGATGATGGAAGAAACCGGTCTGCCCGTGATCGTCGCCGAAGATCCGCTTACTTGCGTGGTGCGCGGTTCGGGACGCGCACTGGAAGAAATGGATCGGTTATACAGCGTATTTACCCAGGATTCCTGAGCCGGCCGGAAGCATCGCTATGTCGGCATCCGATTCTCATCTGGCTTTATTCCCTCACGGCTTGAGCGCGGGGAGCAAGCTGCTGATCTACCTGCTGCTCAGTATCGCCATAATCGCCGCCGACACCGAATTTCATGCATTGAACCGCTTCCGCAGCGCGATGAACGTATTGCTTTATCCGATGCAAACCTTTATCCAGACGCCTTGGCTGACTTACAACAGGGTGACCTCCTTTTTCGTGAAGCAGGCGCAATTGCAGCGCGAAAACAGCGCATTGCGGCAAAGTTTCATCCAGTACAGCGCAGCCATGCAGCGCTACCGTAATCTCGAACTGGAAAATCAGCGCCTGCGCATACTTCTGGGAATGCAGCAACGTACCCGCCTGAGCACCAGATTGGCAGAAATCCTCTTTGTACCGCACGATCCCTATCAGCGCCTGATCACCGTCAACCGCGGCAGCCGGCAAGGCATACAAGCGGGCGCAGCGGTCATCGACGAAGCGGGTTTGCTGGGGCAGATCACCCAGGTTTCCCCGTTCAGCAGCGAAGTCACGCTGCTGACGAGCAAGGATCAATCGGTCCCGGTATTATTACAACGCACCGGTTTGCGCACCGTCATCTTCGGCACCGGAATAAGCGGACAGTTGGAAATCAGATACCTGCCGCACAGCGCCGATATCCGCATCGGTGATTTGCTGGTCACATCCGGTCTGGACGGAGTTTACCCGGCGGGCCTCGCCGTCGCGAAAGTCGTACAGATCGATCCGGGAGGCAGCGATGCTTTTGCCAACATACTCTGCAAGCCGCTCGCAGCGGTCGAACGAAATCGCCAGGTATTGATTGTGACGGGGACACCTTCCGCCGTCACCGGAAAACATTGATGCAGTTTGCTCACCCCAAAGGGCCAGCCATGCCGCTATCGCATCGCCGATCGGTGATCGCGGCCAGCCTGTTCATCGCCTTTCTGCTCGATATTGCGCCGTGGCCGCTCGAATACATCTGGCTGCGGCCGGATTTTCTGTTGCTGGTGACGCTGTACTGGGTCATCTATCAGCCTAATTACCTCAATATAGGCGCCGCGTGGTTGCTGGGTTTAGTGCTCGACCTCGGTGACGGCGGCCGTCTGGGACAGCACGCGCTGGCTTATGCGGTGACTGCTTTCGTTTTGTTACTGGTTCAGCGCCGAATGTTCAATTTTCCGCCCTGGCAGCAGGCTTTGCCGGTCGCTGCCTTATTGCTGATTGAGCAATCGATCAGCATATTGATCGCCACTTTTACCGGCGATACGCATTATCGAATCGAGTATTTTGCCGCCATCGCTACCGGTACGGTTTTTTGGGTACCGCTGTGGGCCCTGTTACATCGTCTACGCACGCCAAGCACAGCCGAAACCAAATGAGAAATCAATGAACCGGCCGACGGAAATCAAACACTACCGCACCGAAATCACCGGTTTCCGCCATCGCGTCATGATAGCGGCCGGATTTGCAGTGCTTCTGTTCATGCTTCTGCTGGCACGTTTTTTTTACATACAAGTCATCGAGTATCATCGCTATTTCGCGCTCGGCGAAAGCAACCGGATTACCCTGCTGCCCATTCCGCCCAATCGCGGTATCATCATGGATCGCCATGGCATTGTGCTTGCGCATAATTATTCCGCTTATACGCTGGAATTGACGCCGGCAAAAATCGATGACCTGGACGCTACGATCGATCAACTGTCCAAACTCGTCACCATAACGTCTGCCGACCGCAAGCGGTTCAACAAGATGCTCTCGGAGAGCCGGAATTTCGATACCTTGCCGCTGCGTACGCGATTGACCGATGTCGAAGTTGCGCGTATCGCCGCCAATCGGTACCGCCTGCCCGGCGTCGAAGTCAAGGCGCGGCTATTCCGGCAATATCCGCTAGGCACTTCCGCCTCGCATCTGATCGGTTATATCGGACGCATGAACGACGCCGACGTACTCGCCTTGCAAAAAGCGGGGCAATACGACAACTATCGGGGCACCGATCATTTGGGCAAAGTAGGCATCGAGCAGAGTTATGAAACCTTGCTGCACGGCAAAACCGGCGCGGAACAAGTCGAAACCGACGCCAATGGTCATGCCGTACAAAATCTTGCACGCATACCGCCGGTATCGGGCGATAATCTCGTTCTTTATCTCGACAGCACCTTGCAGGCGATCGCCGAACAGGCTTTCGGCAATTACAAGGGCGCGCTGGTCGCGCTGGACCCCAAAACCGGCGGGATACTTGCGTTTGTCAGCCGGCCCGGCTTCGACCCCAATATGTTTGTCGACGGCATCGACGCTACCGACTGGAACAGTTTGAACAATTCCCCGGATCATCCGCTGATCGATCGCGCCCTGCGCGGCGCCTATCCGGAAGGGTCGACGCTAAAACCGTTCATGGCGCTGGCCGGGTTGTTCTACGGTCTGCGCAATCCCGACGACACCATTGCCGATCCGGGTTATTTCAGCCTGCCCGGCAGTTCGCATCGCTATCGGGACTGGAAACCGGGCGGTCACGGCACGGTCAATATGCATAAAGCGATAGTCGTATCGTGCGACACTTATTTCTATCGTCTTGCCAATGATATGGGGATAGATCGTATGCATCAATATTTGACGCAATTCGGTTTCGGCCAAAAAACCGGAATCGATCTGCACGGCGAATTACCGGGATTATTGCCGTCGCGAGCATGGAAAGCCAAGCATTCGAAACAACCCTGGTATCCGGGCGAAACCGTAATTGCCGGAATAGGTCAAGGCTATAACCTCGCCACCCCCTTGCAATTGGCCGTCGCGACCGCCGCGCTCGCCAACGGCGGCACGACGATGCGGCCGCAACTGGTGGAAGCCGTCATTGACGGCCGTACCGGGCAGCGACGGCTGATCCCGCCGCAACCGCTGACGCATATCGCCATTCCGCCCGCCCAACTGAAAGTCATCGTCGACGCGATGATCGATGTCACGCATCCGGGCGGTACCGCTTCAGCAGCCAGTGCCGGAGCGCCTTATCTGATCGCGGCGAAAACCGGTACGGCGCAAGTGGTCGGCATACGCCAGAACGAAAAATACGATGCCCGTCATGTATTGGCGGCAAACCGCGACCATGCCGTATTCATCGCTTTCGCGCCGGCAGATGCTCCCAGGATCGCCGTCGCCGTATTCGTGGAAAACGGCGGACACGGGGGTTCGGCGGCAGGACCGATAGCCCGGGCGGTGATGGATTATTATTTGCTGGGCAAACGGCCCAAGCCTGCAATATCGCCGCCAGCAACGATTACGGGAGCAAATTCCCATGCGGATTAAACGCTGGCTGCTTAAAGTCGCGAGCCACCTCGATTTTCCGCTGCTCCTGTTGCTATTTGTCCTGATGATCCTGAGCCTGTTCCTGCAATACAGTGCGTCCGGCGAAGATAAAGCACACTTGCTGATGCATGGGCTCAATATGCTGGTGGCGTTAGCGGTGCTGATCATCGTCGCCAACATTCCGCCGCCTTATCTGTTGGCACTCGCCGTTCCGCTCTATACTACTGGCGTCATTCTGCTGGTCGGCGTGGCGCTGTTCGGCGATGTCGTGAACGGCTCGCGGCGCTGGCTGCATCTGGGCGTCACCCGCATCCAGCCTTCCGAAATCCTTAAAATCGCCGCGCCGCTGATGCTGGCCTGGTATTTCCATTATCATGAAGCGACCTTGCGCCTCAAGGATTACGGCATAGCCGCATTGCTGCTGGCAATACCGGTGGCGCTGGTCGCGCGTCAGCCCGATCTCGGTACCGCCCTGCTGATCGCCGCGTCGGGATTTTATGTGCTGTTCTTTGCCGGATTGCCCTGGCGCGTACTCTTGAGCATGATCGCTGCCGGTGCTGCGAGTTTACCGATTCTGTGGCATTTTTTGCACGATTATCAAAAACGCAGGATATTGACTTTACTGAATCCCGAACAGGACCCGCTCGGCGCAGGCTATCATATCATCCAGTCCAGTATCGCCATCGGCTCCGGCGGCAGCTTCGGCAAGGGCTGGCTGCACGGCACCCAGGCGCATCTGGATTTTTTGCCCGAGCACAGCACCGATTTCGTATTTGCCGTATTCGGCGAAGAATTCGGCCTGCTGGGGAATGTTTTCCTGTTATTGCTGTATCTTGCGATCATCACGCGCGGGCTGATGATTACCGTAAACGCCTCGACTTTATTTGCACGATTGATGGCGGGCAGTGTAACCTTGGCTTTTTTCACCTATGCATTCGTCAACATGGGCATGGTTTCCGGTCTCCTGCCGGTTGTCGGGATACCCTTGCCGATGATGAGTTACGGGGGTACCGCGATGGTGATCGTAATGCTGGGTTTCGGCATAGTAATGAGTGTAAAATCTCACCGCAAATTAATAAAATCATGAATCGTATAACCGGATTATTATTACTTTTATTCGTCGCGGGCTGCGCCAGCGTACCGAAATCGAATATTGTGCCGTCGCCTGCCAAGTCGACATCCGCTGCATCCGCAACGATAGCCAAAAAAGGCGGCGGTTATTACCTGGATGACGGACCGGATGCCCATCCGCCCGACAATCTCGATGCCGTTCCCGATGCGGTTCCCAAAATAGAACCTCTGAAGCACAATGCCAACAAACCGTACGTCGCCCTGGGCAAGACTTATGTCCCCGAGACCGAAATCGGTCCATACGAAGAAACCGGCCTTGCTTCCTGGTACGGACGCCGTTTCAAAGGCAAAAGCACCTCTTCGGGCGAAAAATACGACATGTACGCCATGACGGCGGCGCACCCGACCTTGCCGATTCCGAGCTACGCCCGGGTCACATCGCTGACCACAGGCAAATCGGTGATCGTGCGGATCAACGACAGAGGGCCTTTTCACAGCCGCCGCATCATCGATCTGTCCTATACAGCCGCGCATAAACTCGGTATAGTTCAAGGAGGTAGTGGCATGGTGAAAGTAAGCTCGATCACGCCGGCTGAAATCAGTTCGGGCCGCGATCTCGATGCGAACTCTAGCGGTATTTTTCTGCAGCTGGGCAGTTTCAACAGTCACGAAAATGCCGAAAAGCTGCTTGCCGAGGCTGCCACCCGGCTGGATAAGGGCAGCGCCGCTTTGGTCATCCTCAATCAGTCGGAGCGCTATCGCGTCGCGTTGGGCCCTTACGCCGACGAAACCAGCGCCAGCGAGGCCGCTCGCGAAATCCAGCGCAGAATGAACCTGACGCCGGTTCGTATAGTCCGTAATTAGCCAATTCCTGTTCCTATATCTTACTTATGATACGCATATTATTTCTTATCCTGACGCTTTTTGTTCACGACTGTCTCGCCGTTGACTTACCCGTTACGCCGCCGCCGCAGCTCGACGCCAAGGCGTGGTTGCTGCTCGACCTGCAAAGTGGGCAGACGCTGGCTGAAAATAATGCCGACCGCCGGATGGAACCGGCTTCGTTGACCAAATTGATGACGACGTATCTCACTTTCGCCGCGCTCAAGCAAGGCCGGATCAAGCTCACCGATGTGGTGCCGGTATCGGCCAGGGCATGGAAAACCGAAGGTTCGCGCATGTTCATCGAACCGAACAAACCGGTTACCGTCGACGAATTGCTGCATGGCATGATTATCCAGTCCGGCAACGATGCGACGGTTGCGCTAGCCGAAGACATAGGAGGAAGCGAAGCAGGATTTGTTGACATGATGAACCGGGAAGCCCGTCAATTGGGGATGACGCACACGCATTTCGTCACCGCAACGGGATTGCCCGATCCCCAGCATTACACGACCGCTCGCGATCTGAGCCGGGTCGCAAGCGCGATTTTCCGCGATTTTCCCGAGTATGCATCGCTGTTTTCCATCAAGGAATACCGTTACAACAATATTACGCAAGCCAACCGCAATCGTTTGCTCTGGTCCGACAAGAGTGTCGACGGCATGAAAACCGGCCACACGCAAAGCGCCGGTTATTGTCTGATCGCATCGGCCCACCGCGGCGACCGCAGACTGCTCGCTATTGTGCTCGGGACCAGTTCCGACTACTTGCGCGCGGCCGAAACCCAGCGTCTGCTGAATTACGGTTTTCAGTCGTTTGACGGCGTAAGACTTTATGCCGCCGACCAGACCGTAGCGCAGATCAAGGTCTGGAAAGGCAAATCCAATACCGTAAAGACCGGATTTACCCATCCCGTTTATCTGAGCGTACCGCGGGGGCGAAGCTCCGATCTCAAAACCACACTGACCACCCGGCAACCGCTACTTGCGCCATTGTTTCGTGGTCAGGTCGTAGGCACGCTTACCGTAACGCTGGACAATCAGGTTCTCGCGCAAATCCCGTTGCAAGCGCTCGAACAAGTCCAGATTGCCAGCGCCGTGGGTAGAGCGTGGGACAGCCTGATGTTGAAATTCAAATAAAACGGAATATGAATAGTATGGATGCCGATAGCCTGATCACATACCCATCCAATTTTCCCATTAAAATCATGGGGCCGTCTCAACCACAATTTGTCGAGACGATAGTCGGATTGGTACAGCGGCATGCGCCTGATTTCAATGCAGACACCATAGAATGCCGGGAGAGCAGCGGCGGCAATTATCTGGCGGTCACCTGTACGATACGCGCCACATCGCGCAAGCAGCTCGACAACTTATATCGGGAACTCAGCGCGCATCCGATGGTAAAAGTGGTGTTGTAAGTGCGGGAAATCATTATTCGCCAGCTCGGTCGCGTCGATTACGCCCCGACATGGCAAGCCATGCAGGATTTCACCGCACAACGGATGGCGGACACTGCCGACGAAATCTGGCTGCTCGAACATCCGCCGGTCTATACGCTCGGACAATCCGGACACAGGCGACATTTGCTGCATGATTCCGATATTCCTCTCATTAATATCGATCGGGGCGGCCAGATCACGTATCACGGCCCGGGTCAGCTCGTCGCCTATGTGCTGATCGATCTGAAACGTCGCCGTTTTGGGGTACGCGATCTGGTTGAACGAATGGAGCAGGCGATCATCGACATGGTGTGCGAACGCGGTATCGTTGCACACCGTAATGACGGCAGACCCGGGGTCTATGTCGGCGATGCCAAGATTGCGGCGCTGGGCCTGCGCATTCGCCGCGGTTGCAGCTATCACGGCCTGGCGCTGAATATAGCGATGGACCTGACGCCGTTTGATCGCATCAATCCCTGCGGCTACGAAAATCTGCCGGTAACGCAGCTGAGTGACCTCGGCGTCGATGACACAATCGAACAGATCAATCAGGCACTGGTCGCGCATTTGGTTCAAAATCTAACCACAGACACCCGCATTCAGGAAAACCATGGCCGATATAAAACTTCATAAAGGCGAAGCCAAAATTGCGCGTATTCCCATCAAGATCGTCCCGCAGGATCGTTTGAAAATGCCGCCGTGGATCCGCGCCAAATCGCCCAATTCGCCGGAAGTCATCGCGCTCAAGGCCATTCTGCGCAAACAGCATCTGCACACGGTATGCGAAGAAGCTTCCTGCCCCAATCTGGGCGAATGCTTTAAACACGGCACCGCCACGTTCATGATACTGGGCGACCTGTGTACCCGGCGCTGTCCGTTCTGCGATGTCGGACACGGCAAGCCCTTGCCGCCGGACGCCGCCGAGCCGATGCACCTGGCCGAAACCATCGCTGCCATGGCGTTAAAATACGTCGTCATCACCAGTGTCGATCGCGACGATTTGCGTGACGGCGGCGCGCGGCATTTCGCCGATTGTATCCGCGCCGTGCGGGAGCGCTCTGCCCCCACCCGCATCGAAATCCTCGTCCCCGATTTCCGCGGGCGGCTGGAAACCGCTCTCGACATCCTCGCCGGCAACCCGCCTGATGTACTCAACCACAATCTCGAAACCGTACCGCGTCTCTACAAAGCCGCGCGTCCGGGCGCCGACTACACCCATTCGCTGCAACTATTGCGCGATTTCAAAATCCGCCACCCGCATATTCCAACCAAATCCGGCATTATGGTCGGTCTTGGCGAAACCGACGACGAAGTGCTTGCCGTCATGCGCGATTTGCGCAGCCACCATGTCGACATGCTGACGATAGGCCAATATTTGCAGCCGTCTCCACATCATATCCCCCTGATACGCTACGTCACTCCCGAACAGTTCGACCGGTATGCTGCCTACGCTGAAGAAATGGGGTTTGCTCACGCCGCCAGCGGACCCATGGTGCGCAGCAGCTATCATGCGGACCTGCAAATCCGGGAGGTCATCGTATAGTAATCGGGTCCGTTGATAAGGGAATTGTACGTCATTCGGGAAGATTTCCTTACCATTATAGAAATTTCCCGGAATTTCTATCGTTTTTCAAAACTATTCTAAACAATCCGCATAGTTATAAGATATTACTTGCTTAAGTATGGTATCGTACCGAGTACGCGTTACATTACTCTTACCATTCAATGACGATTCGTAGTATGCTTCGACAAATTACTGTTGATGCGTAACAAAGCAGGAAGGGCAGCGCTGCGACCGCAGATCTGCCTTTCAGCCAATTTTATGAATGGGAGAAACGATGTTACGCTGGGCCTTGTTCTTTTTTGTATTCGCCCTGATCGCAGCGCTACTTGGCTTTACCGGTCTTGCCGCTGCGTTTGCAGGAATTGCAAAAATCATATTTTATTTTTTCCTGGTCATCTTCCTGGTCACGCTTATTTTGGGATTGATCAGCCGTGGACCATAACGGATACCGGCAAATGCGGGATGTTTGATGCAGGCCTGATCACCTTTATCAGCATTGCAGCGCTTAAGCCGTCAGTTTTAAGGTCGAATAATTTTGATATGCAAATAAATATTAAAATACAATATCGATGAATACGAAAACTGTCAGCGACTGGCCCCCACAAACCAGCGAAATGGGGCGATTGATCCGCACTCATGATTGGAGCCGGACTCCCTTGGGCTTTGCCGATGCGTGGCCGTCCGAATTGCGGATTGCTGTCACTGCAGCACTCGACTCATCCTTACCCTCGATCATTTTATGGGGGCCTGAACTGATTCAGATCTACAATGATGCCTACCGTCCTTTACTGGGTTTGCGCCATCCGGTTGCGCTCGGGCAGCGCACCGCGGAATGCTGGCCCGAAGTGCATCATTTCAATGCTCCCTTGTACGAGCGTATTTTCACTACCGGAAAATGCATTTATTTCGAAGATCAGGAATATGTCATCGAACCGTTCGGTAAACCGGAATCGCATTGGTTCACCATCAGTTACGGTCCGATACGCGATGCAGTGAGTACGGTGTGCGGCGTTCTGGTCACCGCGATCGAAACGACAGGGCGCGTTTGCGCAGAGCGGGAATCCGCCGTCTTTTTAAAATCGACCCGCAACCGGATCGATCAATTACATCAGATGTTTAATAAGGCACCAAGCTTTATGGCTTTTCTCAAAGGGCCTGATCACGTCTTTGAAATGATCAACGACGCGTATCGACATTTGATGGCCGACCCCGACATCCTCGGCAAATCGGTGAGCGAAGCGATTCCGGGCGCTCAGGAGAACGGATTTTTGAAACAGCTGGATGAGAGCTTTCAGTCGGGAAAACCTTTCGTCACCTCAAATGTTCCGGTTTTTTTGAAATCCTCGCAAGCATTGCTTCCCGCATTACGGTATCTGGATTTTGTCCATCAGCCCATCAGGGATGAAAACGGTAATGTTACCGGGATTTTTGTGGAGGGCACCGATGTTACGGAAAAAGCCAAAGCCGACTCGGCCATCGCCGACGCCCATCAGTATCTCATCGAACGCATAATGATAGAAGAGGCGTTGTTCCTGGAAAAAATGCGGGCTGACGTTACGCTCAATTCTATCAGCGACGCCGTCATCGGCACCGATATGTCAGGCAATGTCAACTACCTTAACGCTGCGGCGGAACGCATTACGGGCTGGCCGCTTGATGAAGCGAGTGGCCGGTCAATCAACGACGTCATGCCACTGGCCAATAGCATTACGCAACAACCGGAACGCAATCCGGTGGAATTCGTCCTCAAACGTATCGAATCGAAGGGATCATCTCCAGGCACGATATTGCTTTCGCGTAATGGCAATCGCGTCGCCATCGAGAATTCAGCCATCCCCATTTGCGATTCCAAAGGCAGGATCCGAGGCGCAGTGATCGTGTTTAACGACATCACGGCGGTCCAGGCCATGGCTGAAAAAATGACGCATCTGGTGCAGCACGACTTTTTGACCAATCTTCCCAACCGGGTATTGCTAAATAATCGTATAGAGCAGGAATTCGCAACAGCCAAACAGAAAAATAGCCAGCTTGCTGTATTGGTGCTGGACCTGGACAACTTTAAAAACATCAACGATACGCTCGGTCGCGTCATCGGCAACAAGGTCATGAAATCGGTAGCGCAACGATTATGCAATTGCGTGAGGCAAAACGACATGGTAAGCAGGGAATGCGGCAACCAGTTTATCATCTTGCTGACTGACTTCAACGATGTCGAGGACATCGGAGCCATGGCGCACAAAATTATTGTAACGCTGGCAATGCCGCATTCGATAAGCGGTTACGAAGTCTATGTAACCATCAACGTAGGTATAAGCGTATATCCGGATCATGCTCAAAGTCCGGACGATCTGATCAAAACCGCTGATATCGCCCGCTCTTACGCCAAGGAAAAAGGGCGTAACAATTTCCAGTTTTTCAAAAACGACATGAATGTACGCGCGCTGGAACGCCAGGTAATCGAAACCGGTTTACGGTTTGCCCTGGAGCGCAACGAATTGCTGCTGCACTATCAGCCCAAGGTCAATCTCAATACCGGATTGATAACAGGTGCCGAGGCACTGTTACGATGGAATCATCCGGATCTGGGCATGATATTTCCCGGACGCTTCGTTTCCATTGCCGAAGAGTGCAATCTGATCGTACCTATCGGCCGCTGGGTATTGAGAGAAGCGTGCTTGCAGGCGAATGCGTGGACTGAAAACGGTCTGGACCATGTGTCGATTGCGGTAAATATCTCCGCTCTCGAATTCAAATCCAGGGGTTTTGTCGAAGCAGTCCGCGATATTTTAAATGAAACGGGCTTATCTCCCCATAACCTGCAGCTGGAAATCACCGAAAGCATTCTGATGGCCAATACCGAGGCCAGTGTTTCGATATTGCATCAACTCAAACAGATGGGCGTTCAGTTAGCCATCGATGATTTCGGTACCGGATATTCCAGCTTGAGCTATCTGCAACAGTTTCCGGTCGACATACTTAAAATCGACCAGTCATTCATACAGAATATTTCCGCTCCCGAGGATAAGGGCATTATCGTCAGCGCTGTGATAGCCATGGGTTCCAATCTCAATCAGCGAGTGATCGCCGAAGGAATCGAAGATCAGGAACAGATGGATTTTCTGAAGAGGCAAAATTGCGAAGAAGGACAGGGCTATCTGTTTAGCGTGCCGTTGGCACCCGAAGAATTTGCTACATTATTGGCCACAGGAATAGCCACGGACGTATCATAATGCCATGCCAGACTTGCTGACTCAATCCGGCCTTGGCCCGGTTCAATTCAGTCCATAGGCAAAAGCGTAACCGGTTTTCTCCCGTTTTGCGGTATACATGGCACCATCCGCGCTCTGATCAGTTCGTCTGCCGCATTGCCATTGATCGGGCAAGCAGCGATCGATACTCAACCATATTCAATGCCATATTCAATGCTGCACTCTGCACGCTTGTGCATACTCTTTATTTTGATATATGCAACCAACTGACGGTTTATCGCAAATGCCGTGAGAAAATGGATCAGAGCTACGATAATCAACCGTAGCATCATTAATTACTACCGGAGTGATACCCATATCGAGCAGGACAACGGCAACTACACTCGAATAGCATGTGCGATGCGTTATAAGCGAGAGTGGCTGTTCTCGCTTTCAACATCTCTGAAGCATCGATGCAGAATTCAACTATGATACCATTAGCGAATCCAAATATCGATCCATCAACGATAACAATGAAAGGTTTTTGAATCATGAACATACACGTTTCTCTCGCTCCCGTTGTTGCGCTTATTGCCGGTATACTGATTCTGCTCATACCCAGGCTGCTCAATTTTATCGTTGCCCTGTATCTGATTATCATCGGTTTGATCGGCCTGTTCGGAACCGAACATTTATTTCGATGAAAAATATCCTCAAGGAAACGTTACCGACTGAGGACTTATCGATAACGCATGACAAAAAAACCGAAGACAGCCTGCTCGATACCGGCATCGACAACAAAACCGCGCAGGCACCGGATGTAGGCGTCAATGTTAAAAATACCAGCCTCGCCATTCTGGCTACGATTGCATTCGTTTTTGCACTGGAGTGGGCGCAATCTTTTCTGATCCCGCTCGTCGTGGGGATTTTCATTTCCTATACGCTCAATCCCGTGGTGGTCTGGCTCGAACGAATTTACATCCCGCGCCTGATAGGAACTACTTTCGTGATGCTTGCCTTGCTGTTTGGCATCAGTCAGGCGGTATATTCCCTACGCGGCGAATTTCAGTCCATCGTCGAACATTTGCCCGCGGCCACGCATCATTTATCCCGCGTCATCATCCGTACGCAACAAGGGCAAAGCGCCACGCTGCAAAAAATGAGGGCCGCAGCATCCGAAATCGAAAAAGCGGCCAATCAGGCCGAAGGCAATAAAGGGGCAGCCAAAAGAGCTGCCGATATCGCTGAACCACCGTTTGCCTTGACCAAATGGATATGGGCTGGTTCCGTAGGGGCGGCCGGTTTCATCGGGCAAGTCGTGATGGTCGTTTTTCTCGTATTCTTTCTGTTATTATCCGGCGATACCTTCAAACGCAAGCTGATCAGAATAATTGGCCCATCGATTGCAAACAAAAAAAAGGCCGTCCATATACTGAGCGATATCAATCGATCGATACAAAGCTATATGTTTATGCTATTGGTCACCAATACCTTGCTCGCATTCCTCATGTGGATCGCCTTTCGCTGGATTGGCCTGGAAAATGCCGGAGCCTGGGCCGTGGCCAGCGGCTTTCTGCACATCATACCCTATTTCGGCCCCTTGCTGATTTCACTGGCGACTGGCATCACAGCGTTCATGCAATTCGAATCGTTTTCCAGCATGCTGCTGGTTTCCGCCGCAACGCTGGCTATCGCTACACTGGTCGGCACCTTTGTAACGACCTGGATGATAGGCCGAATCGCCAAAATGAACGCCGCTGCGGTATTCATCACCCTGCTTTTTTGGGGGTGGTTATGGGGAATCTGGGGGATGCTGCTGGGCATTCCTATCATCGTTATAGTGAAAGTCATAGCGGAGCACCTCAACGGCATGAACGCTATTGCCGAAATATTACGCGAGTAATACGCCCAACCCGGTAACTCAATCCGCGGTCTAACTGATATCTATGTATGATAACGCACAGATACACAACTCAATTCTTCATATCCTTTATTTAACTTGAATTACTTGCAATTGCAAGATATCTGCAAATTTAACGATTTTTGGAAATAAATTTGCGTATTTCAAGGAAAATGTTTGCCGCGCACGGATGGACCAAGTTGGATGTATCCCATTACAACTGCGTTTTGACTAAAAAATGTCAGTTGAATCGAATCGCGAAACCTGCGATTTCACCGTGCCTGCTGATCGCAGGACGAGTTGTTGATTTTTATATTTAATCAGGAGAATAAATTATGAAACACATAAAATTGATCGTCACTTTCATCATGATGATATTGTTGGGATCCCTTGCTGCTTGCGGATCCACTCCTACCGAACAAAGTACCGGGCAATACGTGGACGATGCTGTCATATCGACCAAGGTACGCGCCGATCTCATCGCTGATCCCGATCTTAAAAACAGCTTCGATATCAAGGTCGACACGTATAAAGGCGTCGTCCAGTTAAGCGGTTTTGTCGGCTCGAAAGAAAAAATGGATAAAGCCATACAAATCGCTCAGCATGTCGAAGGTGTAAAAGCGGTAAAAAACGATATGCAGCTTAAATAAGTCTACGTTGCACGATACCGAATTCTTTTTTGCGTAACCAACAGGAGAACATCATGAATAAGGATCAGATCAAGGGTACTGCCAAGGAAATAGCCGGGAAAGCACAGCATGCCGCCGGCAAGGCGACGAACGACAAGGAGCTGCAAGCCAAAGGTCTCGGCAAACAGGTCGCAGGCAAAGCCGAGAAAAAACTTGGCGATGCTAAGGAAACGGTCAAAAAGGCAAATACGCGCTAAGCCCGTACTCGCTGCGTAGGGTTTCATAACCAGCAAAGGATAGATGATGACAAATACTGCTACTTCGGACAAAAATCCACGGATGCTGACCGGTCTGTTTCGCGATCGCGCAAGCGCGGAACGTGCCTATCAAGCCGTATCAGAGCGCGGTTACGACAGGAATGATGTGAATCTGGTCATGAGCGACGATACCCGGCAACGGCATTTTTCGCACGTTCATCAGGTAGAAACGGAACTCGGTAACAAAGCGGCTGAAGGCGCGGGAGTCGGCGGAGCGGTAGGCAGCACCATCGGCGCCATTGCTGCAGCCATCGCCGCCATGGGCACATCTCTCGTCCTCCCGGGCCTCGGTCTCATCGTTGCAGGACCGCTCGCTGCCGCAATCGCCGGTGCAGGTGCCGGCGGAGTAACCGGTGGCCTAATCGGTGCGCTGGTTGGCTGGGGGATTCCGGAAGAGCGCGTCAAACATTACGAAGCAGGGATCAAGGAAGGCGGTATATTGCTGGCTGTCAAACCGCGCACGGACGAAGACGCAAAGTTTCTTGAACAACAATGGAAGCTGCATGACGGAGAACATATCTTTCTTTGACAAAAGATAATTGCTGTCATTCTGGTTTTTAAGCGGGTCACATGCTGTCAAGTGGTTGGCATCGATTGATTCGATCGATGCCGGCAACTCGAAAGATAGCCTCGGGGAACCGGGGGCGGGAGAAGTAAATATCGCTTACCCAGGAAGTCCGGGGAAGCCACAATAAACGGATATCAAAAGGAGATTGTCATGCTTTATACCATTGCTGTCATATTAATCATCTTGTGGTTGATAGGATTGATTACCTCTTATACCATAGGCGGCTTTATTCACCTGCTGCTGGTAATTGCCATTATTCTTATCCTCGTAAGAATAATCAGCGGGCGAGGTACAATGTAAGGCAGATTATCAATCCTGACATTGTAAGATTTATCGTATCCAAAGGGTACGATAAACGAACCCGAAATTATTCGATCCCTGTCATTGACTGCTGAAGATGTGCAGGGATACCATAAAGCCCTATCGGACACCGAACAGGCTTCATTTCGGCTCTAATTCACGGAGAAACAGCTTATGAACTCTAAAGCAAAAAATATTGAGGATAGCGCTACCAGCACTTACGATACGACCAGGGAGCAGCTCATTTCCTATCTGAAATCCGCTATGGCCGACGCAGAAGCGCTGATCCAGGCGACTTCCGACCAAGGCGGCGAAGCCTTGGCGGCGGTGCGCGCCAAAGCCGAAGATTCACTTGCCATCGCTAAAGGCAAACTGGCGGATCTGGAAACGGCGCTCAGCACCCGGAGCAAAGCCGTGATCTCTGCAACCGACGAGTATGTACATGAAAATCCCTGGCAGGCTCTGGGAATTACAGCCGGATTGGGACTGCTGGTCGGCTATCTCATCAACCGCCGATAGCCTCATGTCCGCTGAATTACCCCCGGAAAACAGAGGTCTGTTCGATTCAATACGCATATTGGCAGCCAGTCTGGTTGCAATTGCGTATACACGACTGGATCTGTTGTCGCAAGACCTGGAAGAAGAATGGGAACGCCTGATAGCGTTGCTGGTAATGCTGCTGGTAGCCTTGTTTTGTTTGGGATTGGGCATAATTCTGATGGCGGTACTGGTGGTGGTGGCGTTTTGGGAAAGCAACCGTCTGGCGGTATTGTCAGGTTTGATCGTTCTCTTTTTTGCCGGTGGCGGTTTCGCGTGGAGCCGCGTTGTGAAGGAAAGAAAAACCAAACGCAGATTGTTTTCCGCCAGTCTGGAAGAACTATCCAAAGACCATCGTCATCTGACGCTACGGCCATGAACAAGAAAACGATGGAACTGATTGAACGCCATAATCGCCTGATAAAGCGCATTACCAATCAGCGCATTGCGATGGCACAATATCTGAATTTATGGCGCCCTCCCCTTGAACTTGTCGATCATGGCGTATCGTTATTTACGCGCCTCAGACGACAGCCGCTATTGCTCGCCGGCGTGTCGGTATTGTCAGTCGCTTTCGGCATGAAGCGGCCTCGCAAATGGCTGAGGACGGGCTGGATGATATGGCAAATGTGGCGCAAGTTTTTGATTAGATGAGCCCGGGTGATGGCTTGCGTCATGCTTCTGCCTGCACGGCACCTGATTGCTAACGTTTACTGCTGGACGGCCGATCAACGAAATGGCTCTCCCTCGCCCTGCGGTAACAAATAACTCGATTTTCCGCAATATATTTTCGCTTCGTTATGAAAATAAACAATATTGCTGCCCGTGTTCGACGCCCGTCGCGGATAGTTACCTCGGCCCTCCCGGTAAAAATGGATACCGCTTTGCGCCGCAATCGCCATTTGCAATTTTTCCGGAGGGGCGTTGACAATAGCAAGCAGAAAAAGCGTATTCTCCTTACCGTCGCTGACCAGAATGTCCGATACGGGTATTTTCCACAGCATGAACTTATTGAGTTTGAACCAATACGCACCCTCCGAATGTTTATAGGGCTTACCCAATGCCGCCGATAAATAACGATAATAATAATTGATATCGAGCTGATCCAGGCATAACAAACCATTGCCTATCGTCGTATCGAAGGTGGAAGGCAAGGGAAGAGGATTCGCATTCGCCATGCCCATACTTGCCAGGAGAAACGCTGCGAACGGAATCCGCGCCATACCTGATGATGCACTGATACCAAAAACCGATTTTCGCATAACCGATCTCGCTGTTTGCCGCGCTGGGCCGAACATCATATATCATGACGGCCGCGGTCGGCCAGTGCGCCAACAAAAGTACGTCGCGGCAGCGATCACGGTTCGCCGCGATCCCGGCCCATGACAAGCCGATACGGACAGGGTACAATGTTTCCGTGAAAAATCCCTCCGCAAATCCGCCCCCATCGATAACTCCTCGCAACACGGTTGCATTCAGGATATTAGGGGCTATCAGCCTGTCGCATTTCCTCAACGACGTCATGCAATCGCTGATGCTGGCCATCTATCCTTTGTTCAAATCCGAATTTCATCTCGATTTTGCGCAAATCGGATTGATAACCATGGCGTTTCAGGTCACTGCATCGTTGTTGCAACCCTTGATAGGCAATTATACCGACCGTCATCCTCAGCCCTATTCGCTGGTATTAGGCATGGGCAGCACCTTTTGCGGTTTACTGATGCTGGCATTTGCCGGCAGCTTTCCTGCCGTACTGGTTGCGGCTGCGCTGGTCGGTGCGGGCTCATCGGTATTCCATCCCGAATCGTCGCGTATTGCGCGCATGGCTTCAGGTGGCCGGCACGGCCTGGCGCAATCCATCTTTCAGGTTGGAGGAAACCTGGGTACCGCCGCCGGACCGCTGGCGGCAGCGTGGCTGATACTGCCGAACGGGCGGCACAGCATCGCCTGGGTGTCGCTGGTGGCTTTGCTGGCCATGATTATTCTCGCCGGCGTCGGACGCTGGTACCAGCACCAGAATCGGCAGCCTAAAAAACCCGTCGTTGCCGTTTCGTCCGGATTATCCCGCAGCCAGATTACTTCAACGCTGGCGCTACTGGTGACGCTCATGTTCTCGAAATTCTTTTATCTGGCGAGCATCAACAGCTTCCTGATTTTTTATCTGATGCATCAATACGGGATCAGCACCCGGCTGGCACAATATCACTTATTCTTTTTTCTGGGCGCGGTCGCACTGGGCACAATGTTGGGCGGCCCGATCGGTGACCGCATAGGGCGCAAACGGGTGATTTGGGTTTCCATACTCGGCATCGCCCCCTTTGCGCTCGCGCTGCCTTATGTCGGGCTGGACGCGTCGGTCGCGCTCAGCGTCGTTATCGGATTCATGCTGGCGTCCGCTTTCCCCGCCATGGTCGTCTATGCGCAGGAACTGGTGCCCGGAAAAGTCGGCGCCATTTCGGGGCTGTTCTTCGGTCTGGCGTTCGGTCTGGCCGGCATAGGCGCCGCCGTGCTGGGCGTGGCGGCAGACCACTGGGGCATCGTCGCCATTTACAAGATATGCTCGTTCCTGCCGCTGATCGGGCTGTTCGCCATTTTCCTGCCGGATCTGCATAATCATCCTGCTACGCTACAACCTGCCGCTCGCTAACAGCCGTAGCCTGGGGGCTCTCACTGGCAATCCGAACATAATTTCCATTTCCGAATACGGCATACCGCAGCCGAACAACGGCCGCGGTTACCCGGCTGCGACCGAATCGCAACGATTCTTAGTCCGATCCGCTACCCCATCTCCCATTCGAGGCCCGATTTTATTGGGCAAGCACCCATTTCACCATTTCGGTCGCCTGCGCTTGCGTTAAGGCGGGATGCGGAGTCATCGGCGAACCGCCGGTTTCCTTATTCCAGTTGCCGTTTCCGCCCTTGATGATTTTTTGGGCGAGCACGATAACCGTGGCGGCAGGCGCTGCGGTGCCATGGTATCGTTTGGCAACGTCCTTGTACGCCGGGCCGACCACTTGATGGTCTATCGAATGGCAGGTGAAGCAATCGCTTCTGGCCATTACGCTTTTTACTTTCGGATCCCCTGCCGCATGGCTGATATCGGATAACGACAGCAAGACGACCCCGGCGGCAAGCACGTATTTTGCATTCATGATCAACTCCGTTGAGAACAATATCGACAGGATGCAGCCCAGCTATTAAAAGCGCACCCTGACAAGCAGGTAAAAATAATAACGCCCCTGAGATAACAGTTTATAGATCCGGATTGACCGTATCCTTGATCTGTATCAAGAATTTCCGAGGAGGAAATTCAAGCCGAAAGCGGGTTCTCGAGGATCGCATCGAGCAGGATACGCACGTTTTCCCACGGCTCCCTACCCGGAACGGTAAGTATATCGGGCCGCACAACGCCCCCGGCATCGTGGAAATGATTGGGAAATGTCGCCAGATCCGGATGTAGCGGCGCAGTATCGATGCGCAGCAGCGTTTCGCGCCATAGCCATTGCACAGAATATTCGTCGGCATTCAGGTAGCGCAGTTCCACCGTGAGGCCGTTAAGAAACGCGACAGTCAGGGCGTCCTGCGCAACACCAGGCGCCGCCGCCAGTTCGTCTCCGTATCGTGCTGCAATTTCGTCTTTCAGTTCGAGATGCAACATGATTAAAGCCCTCTCAGATAACTATCCAGATCGCTGCGAATAGCCGCTTTCGTCACATTGAGAATGCTGGCGCTCAAATACGCCTCATAAGCCGGATGCTCGGTTGCCGCACCTTCGAGAACTGCCAGTTTGATCTGCGCCTCGTCTGCCGCACCGTAACTTTTCAGCACGAGCAGGCGGTTTTCCCGCAACTCGAACACCAGCTTCGTTAAGCGGTCGATATGTTCTGCATCCTCTAGGGAAATATTCTCAAAAAAATGACTCATTTCACATCCTTTCGTCGTGTATGACTCCCCCGCTCAAATTGACCATTTGCTGGGTAACCTGATCGAAACGCAGCACTTTTCCGCCATGCCTTTTCGAGAATGTCTGCGCGTCTTCCCTCCGGATAAAGGACGCCAACGTAGGCCCCATGCTTCCGGACAGATTGCTGCCGATAACGTAATACGCCTTTCTGGCGTCGATCCATTGGCCCTGCGGCGATTGCCAGTCCGCCTTAGCCATATCCTGCGTAAAAATGGCCTTGATCCTCCTTTGCTGTTCCGGCTTCAGATAAAGAGAAAACATTTCCACCGTATCGCAGAAAAAATCCGTTTCTCCATCGCCATAACGTATCTGCGCTTTCGGGCCAGGGAAATCCCTGAGCAGCATCCCGTCCAGCGAACAGGTCGTGCCCGGCGCCGGCTCGATTGCCCGGATCGGCGGATCGG
Source organism: Pseudomonadota bacterium (assembly GCA_021795395.1). Taxonomy (GTDB): domain Bacteria; phylum Pseudomonadota; class Gammaproteobacteria; order Burkholderiales; family Sulfuriferulaceae; genus Sulfuriferula. The sequence goes on from JAJYPN010000001.1 coordinate 65,297, forward strand.
CCTTGTGGCACGCCGCCATCGAAAACACGACAACAGTCAATCCTATTTTACCCGCACGAATTAACCAGCCTGCCGAATCGATCTTGATTTTCATTTGAATCTCCACGTCGCCAAAGCCAGAGGAACGGCAATCCAGAATGCCAAGATCAGCCCGAGAAACCAGGGGTCGGACAAGGTTTGAGGAAATACCGTCGCCAATCCGTAAAAAGTTCTCGCCTGTTCGGAACCGAACACATTGAGAATCCGAAACACATCCGCCGGATTGAGCAGCAGCAGAAAGGGAAACGCCTTCCCGCCTACCGCACCGCCCGTCCCCACCAAAATGCCGAGCAGGATCAGGTCGTAGACCAGCACAAAAAAGAACCATACGCCGATGGCGCCGCCGCTCGCCCGGGCCCGGTCCGAAGCCAGCACGGAAGTCAGCACGGCGATGCTGAGAAATGCCATGCCCATCAAGATGGCGCTCAGCATGAAACCGAAATAATGGTAAAGTCCCGACGGATCAAGCTGCTGATACCACAGCAACATGCCCGCCAGACCGAATCCCGCCAGCGTGGAGAAAGCCAGTGCCGCCGAAAGCCCGGCGAATTTGCCGAACACCAGTTCGAACCGGGTAATCGGCATCGACAGGAGAAGATCCAGCGACCCGCGCTCGCGCTCGCCGACTATGGCATCAAAACCCAAAATCAGAGCGATCAGCGGAACGAGATAAATAACCAGGCTCACCAGACTCGCTATCGTAACTTCAATCCCCGCGAAACCGACGCCGCCTTGCTGCGCCGCGCCGAAATAAGCGATGGCCAGAGCGAATACCGCAAAAACGGCGGCAGTAACAAACACCCACCGATTACGGATGCGATCCCAGAATTCCTTGGCGGCGATCGTCGCCACTTGCCGAAAATCGATGCTCACAGTCGTCCTCCGTTCATTCCAGAACCGGTTTCCCCGTTTCCGCGTTCTTTCCCGTAGCCCATAAAGACATCCTCCAGTGAGGCCTCTTCTATCCGGATATCGACGATTCCCGATGTAGCGGAAAGTACGCGCAATACCGCCATTTTGTGTATCCGCGGACACTCGACGACCAGCGTGCCGCGGTCGCTTTCATGTACGACCGTTTCCGCCGTCTGCCGCAACAAACGGCCCAGAACGTCCGCATCGCCGTCGAACCGATCGATCCGGAACCGCAAAGGCAACGACATTTGCTCGCGCAGGGATTGCAGCGTTCCGGTTGCGCAGATTTTGCCCATTTTCATAATCGCCAGCCGCTCTACCCGTTCCTGGATTTCGGCCAGAATGTGGGAGGTCAGGATCACCGTCACGCCCTGCGTCCGCAGCTCTCCCAAAATCCGGTAAAATTCCCGAATCCCCTCGGGATCGAGACCATTGGTCGGTTCATCCAGAAACAGGATCCTGGGTTGCCCGAGTAAAGCCTGCGCAAATCCGAGGCGCTGACGCATTCCCTTGGAATAGCCGCGCACCAGCCTGCGGGCGGCATCGCCGAGCCCGACCTTAGCCAGCAAATCCGGGCATGTCGCCCGCTCGACCCGCTTCAGATCGGCAAAAAAACAGAGCGTCTCCAATCCGGTCAAATTATCGTAAAACGCCACATTTTCAGGCAGATAGCCCAGCGCCCGGCGTACCTGCCGAAACGCCTCGCCCCGGGGGCGTTGCCCGTCGACGAAAATTTCGCCTGAAGTCGGTTGCTCCAGTCCGAGCATCATTTTGAACAACGTGCTTTTTCCGGCTCCGTTATGACCGATGAGCCCGAACATTTCCCCTCGTCGCACCGACAAATCGACGCCATCCACCGCGAGGATAGTCCCGAAGCGTCGCGTTACCTGCCTCATCTCAATAATCGCGGTTTCTTTCAATCCATTTTCTCCAGTCGGCATGTTGCGGCCGCATCCGCGGATGCCGGTCGACGACGCTAGGCGCCCGCAAAACGGGAAACTGCTCCGCCACCAGATGCAGCGTCTGGACCGAAGGGCTATCCAGCAGCAACTTCAACAAAGGATATTTCCAGCTCAGGCGATCGACGACGTCGTTGGCCTCGTAAGGAATGTCGCCGATGCTGTCGCCGTTCCTGTCCCAGCCGACGTAATTGCTCCAGTAATTGCCGTCCCAATATTCGTCTTTCGCACCCACATACTTGATCTGTTCGCGATTCCTTATGAAATCGTTGCCCTCCACTTTGTTATAAGTCGATCCGGCCCACAAATGCACTCCGATCTGGTTGTTTATGACCAGATTGTTTTTAATGCTGTTATATTCCGCATCGTAAATAAAGAATCCCTTAACGTTTCCCGCCACGACATTGTTCTCGATCACCGAGTCCTGCAAAGTGCGCAACATGATGCCGTGATCGGAATTGCCCCATGCCTTGTTGTTCCACACTACCTGGTTGCGCACTTCCATCAGGGCGAGGCCGCCGCGATTTAAAAAGGTTTCGTTGCCCTCCCAGACATTGTGGTAAGAATTCATGTAGTGCGTGCCGTAACGCAAATGATGCAGCTTGTTGTTCCTGAACAGCGCATGATGGGAAACGTCCACATAAATGCCGTCGCGGGTGAAACCGATGTCATTGCCGACAATCCGCGCCCGCAGCGTGTCGTAAAGCTGGATGCCGTTGCCGCGCTGGGACGAAATAAAATCCCGCTTGCCCGTAATCAGATTGTTCGTCACCTGTATGTCCTGTACGCCTTGCAGCCACATGCCGAACAGCGTATAGGCCAGAACGTTATTGCGGATGATGGCCCGATGCGACCCCGGCTCCACATAAATCCCCGCGTTCTGAGCGGTTAAATCCGCCCCGCTATCGCGGACGATCAACCCCTCTACGACCACGTCCGGCGCTTTCACGCGTATCACATCGCCGGAATTGCCGCCGCTTAATGTCGGACTGTCAACACCGCGCAGCGTGATCGGCTTGTCGATGACGACATGCTCCGTATACAGCCCGCGTTCGACGCTGACGATGTCGCCCGGCCACGCCGCCGAAACCGCTGCCGCAACGGATTCGCCGGGCCGAACTGTGCGTATGCGTCCGCCCGCTTCATTGGCCCCCATAATTCGGGCTTCCTTTCCACAACAAATTCCGGCCGGCCCGGCAACGGAACAGGAAGACCGATAGCCTTACACTAGCGGCGGTCGCCCGGGCGGACATCGGGACGCCGCTCCGTTTGCGCGCCTTGCCCCAGCGCCTATTTTTCACCGGCAATACTTCCGGCATGCGCAACGGTAGCTATCGCTCGCTGCGTTTCGGTTACGATTACCGGCGCGAAGTAACCGTCCGCTCCGATCGGCGTGAGCGCAATGCCCTGCTTCTGCCTGATTTTCCGCTCTTTAGCCAAGGGCGGGCAGGCCGCGGCATCGTAATACATCACCATGCAATCCAGGCAGAGCAGGCATTCCTTCTGATCTATCCTGCCCTTGTCGTCGATGGCCTGAGAACCGCAACCTTTTGCACAGGCATGGCAACTTCGGCATTCGATTTTGCGCTTGAGTCCGAAAATGCGAAACATCGACGGAATCGCCAGACCGGCTCCGAGAGGGCACAAGTACTTGCAAAACGGCCTTTCCATAAACAGCGACAGCCCCATCAGCGCCGACCAGTAGAGCACGAAAGGCCACGATCTATTCCATACTCCCAGCAAAAACGTCGTCTTGAACGGCTCGACCTCAGCCAGTCTTTCCGCCAGCCCCATCGAATAAAAAGACGTCCCCAGCAGCATTGCGAACACGCCGTATTTCACCCATTTCAGCTTGTCGTGCAACGGTTTGCGAAGCTGGAACTGAAATCTGCCGAGACCGATTGCGCTGCCCAGCTTATACATCAGTTCCGCCAAAGCGCCGTACGGGCACAGCCAGCCGCAAAACAATCCGCGGCCCCAGACGAATACGCTGGCAATGATGAACCACCAGAAAATGAAAATAAACGGATCCGACAGGAAAAGCTCCCATTTCCATTGATACAGCAATGCATGGAACCAGGTAAGCACCTGGGTAATGCTGGGCTGCGCCATAAGGAAAAAACCCGCAAATCCGGCGCTGGCGATCCAGAGCAGCATTTTCGGCAGCGATACCCAACGCTTGTCTTTATGATTGGCGCGCCGCACCAGCCGGTCGCGAAAAGCGTACACCGCAGCCGCGACGGCCAGCAGCAGCGCAAACCCTGCTATCCCGATCCGTCTGGACAGCCACATCCGCATCCAGACCGGCTCCGGCGTCTCCACCTTCGGCCTGCCTCCTGCCAGGTATCGCGCCGGCAGCCAGTATTCCCGCTCGAAATTGGCGAAGGTTTTGGCGCCGGTTTCCGTGTCGAGCTTATGCGCCAGAAATTCCAGCTTCCAGGGATAGGCCGCACTGAAAACCGGACTGCGCAGAATAAAAATGCCCGACTCTGTAAAATGCGGTGCGCCTCGTGCATGTACGCCGTATAAATTCTGGTAATCGGTATCGCGAAAGGTAAACGTATCCATGCCCTGCCGGATCTGGATGCGATCGAATATTCCCCCGCGCACGAAAGCGGTGCCCTTGAAAGAAGCCATTCCGCTGCCGATGATGAAAATGGCGTGCTCGTCCGGCTTCAGCTCTTCCATCAAGCGCCGATAATCGCTGTCGCCCAGAATGCTGCGGCCGATACTCGGCGCGTTAAGGTAGCCGAAATAAAGATCGATATACGGCTGACCGGTATTCCCTACACCAATTTCTCCAGGCTGTACCGTGAGCCGCCGGATGCTGCCCTCTTTAAGCAGCGCTCCCCAACTCATGCGTTGGGAAAGCGGCGTCAATCGCGCCTGCGGTCTGGGGACGGCCTTGATGATGCCGACTTCCCGGGCGATTTCGTAAGCGCTGCGGGAAATCACCTGGTTCTCGGTAATAACGGTGACGGTGGCTCCGCTAATGGCGTCCAGGCCGATATAGTCGCCTGCGTCGCTGGTTTTACCGATTTCGAACCGGCTGCCGGCGAATTTCCCGATATATTGGCGGACAAAGTCGACTAGTTTAGCCTCAGGAATTCCCACCAGCAAGATCGGTTCGCTGTGTTTCAGAACTCGCAATCCGGTAATTATGCCTTGCGTGTCCATCCCGATCAGCGTCACGATCGGCTTGCCGGAATACGCGGGAATATCCACGATATCGGTCGACAGAAAAACGTAGCCGACCCGTTTTTTTTGTCCGTTCAGCATCCTGTATGCCTCGACGTAACCGGGGCTCCCCATGCGCGGGGAAAAGCTGTCCGCCTTGATCACGTCTGCGCAGGGCGCATAACGGCACATGTCCGCCGCGCTCGAAAGCTGTGGCGGCAGCTCCGCCGAATAGATCGAAGCCCGCACGTCCGCGCACGCAAACAGCCATGTCAGCCCCACTAAAAACCGGATACATCGATGTTTCATCATAATCCCGGAAACGTAATCGGACGGATTGCAGGGAGCGTGCGGTCAGACGCCGGCCAGATCCTTTGACTGCTCTGAGACGACCCGATCTAGGCTTGTTCCACGAGCATGCGGCTGCGCATTTCCAGATGCAGCGCGTGACAGAAATTAGTACAGTAAACCCAGTTGACGCCCGGTCTGTCGGCCTTGAAAGTGACCGATTTGGTCTGCTGCGGATTCACGACGAAATTAATGTCATACATCGGTATCGCCAGGCCGTGGGTAAGATCTTCGACTTTATCCAGATTGGTAAGAATAATCGTCACTTCATCGCCCTGCCTGACCGTAAATTCGCGCAACCCGAACGCCGGAGCCTGAGAAGTCAGATGTACCGTGACCTTCTTGCCCTTGCGTTCCACCCGGCAGTCCTTCGCATCCTTTACCGCGAGCGGATGCTCGTTCAGGTCGTTGATCTGGCGGGTCCTGATTTTGTCGCGCTTGACGATGATGGAATCGTGCGGTTCCGGGTCGACGGAATGATCGGCGATCAGACGCATCTTGTCGCCACTGATATCGATCAATTGCTCCTGGTCCGGGTGTCTGGGTCCTACCGGCAAAAAACGGTCCTTGGTGAACTTGTTGCCGGAAATAAAAAACTTGCCGTCGACTTCCCTGGTTTCGCCCATGGAAGTAAAACCGTGACCCGGCTGGTAATGCACATCGATACGATCGAGTATCGGATCCACTTGCTTATCGCCTTTGAATTGAGCGATCGCTTTATCGATGTTCCACTTGACGATCTGACTGTCCAGAAAGAGGGTGGTATAGGCATTGCCTCTGCCGTCGAAGCCGGTATGCAACGGGCCCAGACCGACTTCCGGTTCGGCCACGACTGTGTCGCGAGGATCTTTCAATGCTCCGTCGAACCATTTATGAACCAGACCAAGATCGATTACGGTGGTGGTGGGCGAGAGCTTGCCGGAACAAACGAAATATTTCCCGTCCGGCGTGGCATTAACCCCATGAGGATTTTTGGGGACCGGCACATAGCAGGTAAGCGCGGTCTTCGGGTCCTTGTTCGCGTCTTTGGTGCCGTCTACGACCGGCACTTTCGAATCGCCGATGGTATAGTGCCTGCCTGACTGGATCGCCGCTTCGATGCGGGCGATGTTGAACAGCACGCAGGCATCCCGCTCGGCCGACATCATTTCCTCGTAAGTCACTCCATTTTCGGTATTGTACTGATTGGAACCCGCCAGAGTACCGTCATAGGAAGTCGCAACCAGATCGAGATTGCCGTCGACCTTGCATTGCCAGCGAACTTTCATGCTTTCGGCGTCGACGCAGGTAAAAATGCAGTAATACTTTTTCGGATCGTTTTCGTCCCTGCCGTCGTTAGGTTGCGGGACATGGAATTCCTGACCGCAAAACACCCGCGTCGTATGATTAATCTTGGGATCGAGCGGGTCGCGCTTGTCGGGAAAAATGCCGTGGAACCCCTGCACGTTGGGAATATCGATTATCTTGTCGCATACCATATAATCCAGCCGGATTCTTGCCAGCCGGCTGTGTATCTTGTCGTTCGTCCACAAATACTTTCCGTCGTAAGTGCCGTCGGTATACGATCCATGCACATGATGCGTATCGCCGGTAGTATATTTCAGGCTGCCGTCTGCCCTGGCGCCGAGGATTGCTCTGGATTCGTTGGTAATCCCCCAACCGCTTTCGCAGTCCAGGTTGAAAATGGGGATACGCTTGAAAAGCCGCCCCGAAGGGCAACCGTAGACGCGTGCTTCGCCGGAATGACCGCCGCTGGAAAACGTATAATACTGATCGAGTTGCCCGGGCGGTACTTCGAATTCGCCGTAAGTCACATTCGACGAGCCTAGCGCATGCGTAGCGCCGATCTTGCCCGCGCCCGAAACCGCTGCGCCCGGTTCCGGTTTTTTGCACGACGACAAACCGACCGACAAGCCGGTACCGGCCAATCCCGCCAATGCGGCCGTATTCAAAAATTTTCGTCTGCCTGCATCCTGAAGCGACGTTATTATCTTTTCTTTCCAGTCACTGGAAGTCATTTTTTTACTCCTCTGTTAATGATCTTGCGCCACTCGAATCTCCATCTTCGAATCGCAGCCTGGTAGCGATATTAGAAGGTTCGAATATTGCATTCCTTGATGCAGATCAAGAAAATAAAACCAATTAAAGAGGCATGACGAAAACCGGCGCCACACAAAAAAACCATGCGCAACATATCCCATCGATTGACATAATAAAACAATTCGATCACCAGGGAGCACTCGTTAACTATAGGAACGCAGACGCACGATATCCAATACTGCCACTTTCTTGCCTTCAACCCGGATCAAACCGGATGCGCTGAGGTCGTGCAACACCCGGGACAGCGTCTCGGGCGTGATGTTCAAACGCGATGCAATAATGTGCTTGCTTGCCGGAAAATTGAAACGCAGGTTCTCGCTGTTCGCTGCAGTTTCCCGATCGCTCTGCAGCAGGTAGCCGATCACGCGCTGTGCGCTCGAACGCAGGGAATAAGCCTCCACATCCCTGACCAGAGTATGCAATCGCATGCTTAAACCAGCCAGCATTTCCCGAGCGAATCCAGGATTCCGTTCAAGCTCGTCGAGCAGCACTTCTTTTCCGATATGCACCAGCAGGGAATCGGCGAGTGCTTGCGAGGATACCAGATAAGGCTTATTTAAAAACATGAAAGCTTCTCCGAAGCTTTCTCCCGGTCCCAATAGCTGTATCACCTTTTCCATGCCTTGAGGCGAGATAAAAACCAATTTTACCTGCCCGTAGACGATGACATAAAATCCGCTCGGCAACTCTCCACTATGGAACAGCAAATTGCCCCGCGCTACTTTTTGCGCTTTCGATCCCAGCGTAATACGCGCAATGTCTGTCGGCAGCAGCGCGCTGAATAAGGGAACATTTGCCAACAAGTTATGTATTTTTGCATTTTCCATAAGACCCCCCAGATTTCGCCAGCTTGAAAAGTCATAAACTTTTATTTCATCGATGTGCATTTCAGGTACAAACGCATTGCAGCAAACAGATTCAGCCACAACAGGCACGCCGCGAACCCGAGCATGAATGCTGCCGGATAAATCAGCAGCGGCATTTCCACGCTGAACAGCAATAGCAGGAGCGCCGCCAGATGTGTCTGCATATGGCGGCGCTCCGCCCGGTCGGGAATAATCTGTTTCATGTTCGGTACCGCTCTGTCCGCAACCGCGGCATTCAAATGAAACCAGACCAGAAACGGGACTATCTTGTACAACATACCGCTAATCACCGATACCGCAAATCCGACTATAAACAGTACACCCAGAGCGATCGGATAACGCGGGTCGGACGAAATGCCGCTCAGAACTTGCGCCGCCATACTGAGCATAGCGGCACCCAGCAGGCTGACCATGCCGATGCGCCAGAATTGCAGGGTAACGTCCGCTATGATCCGCCGCCTCTTATGCTGCAATTGCAAGGTCGCTACGGCAAAGATGGCATAAGCTGCCGCTATGCCGGTTTCCGCAACGAGCTTGAGCCAGGATGCCCGAGACAGCAACGATGCCAGCGACCCTGCGACCAGCAGCAGGAATATCGCTCTGCCCAACCACCGGCTCAGACGCTGGGGATACGCCGGGGTCAGCTGAAACATCGGCACCACCTGATACGCTATGCCAATGACCAGCAAACCGGTCCATCCCGGCAATCCCCAAGCCATATGCAGCGGCAGAAATTGCCGTATGGAAACTTTGACATAGCCGGTCAAAGTACCGGCGAGCGCAATGCCCATTAAAGCTGTCAAGGCCAGCGCAATACCGGCAAAACGGATAGCGCAGGTCGTACCGTTGCGCACTCGCGCTCCCAGCCCGTAACCCGCCGAACCCAAAAAGACAGCGAAGGCGAATCCCAGCAGAATTATCGCGGCATCGAGCCAAGCGGTTTGCGCCAAAAACAGGGCAGCCGTCAGCATTATCGTCCCTCCCGCCAACGGAACGTGCACCAGCCAGCTTATCAGTACCGGACGCGACAGCGGCGAATCCGCCACCACCGGCAGCATTTGCATGAGTGCGCCCAGCATGTTCATGGTCATGAAACCGAGCGTGAACAGATGCGTCAGCGCCAGCATCGCCGGCGTCCAGCGCGACGCGTATGCCTGCGGTCCGGCAATCAGCAATAACAGCGCCGCTGCCAGCAGAAACAGCGGCGCGCTGAGAAAAAACCGGAAAGGCACCGAAATCGGCGGCGCTTGCTGCAAGGACAAAGCGCCCGAGTTCGCTTTCATCGCCAGATCGTTATTTCGATATGACCGCCCGCCACAAACTCGGCGCGATATTGATACCCCTCTTCCTGCAACGAGGCATACAGAGGGAATGGCTCGCGATGATGCAGCACGCGCAATACGCTGCCCGGCGGCAAGGTATCGATCGCTTCGAGTATGCGTACCAGCGGTTCCGGCGCTTGCAGGCCGCGCACGTCGATCCCGATTTCGTTACCCGGCGAGACTTTATCCTGCATGATCGGGGACGGCGGACATCTGCTGCAGCAATTCGTCGGCCGTCCGGTTCAGCAACTGGTCCGACATCGGATACAGAACCTGTTCCTCCTTGAGATTATGCTGTTGCAGCAGAATCAGCAGCGTTTCGGAAAGACCG